>JBFXHR010000103.1:0-2972 GCA_050176815.1 Kiritimatiellia bacterium | reverse complement strand
CAGGCCTTGGGGCGGTCCAAAACGAACCCGCACCACTCGCCATCGCCGTCGCGGAGCACTTCGCGCGCGCCTTGCGCCACGAAAACGTCCGCGACCGAGTCGCCTTCGAATTCGCGGATGCCGGTCAGGATGAGCCGCTTTTTCGTCGCCCGCCAGAGGCCGGGGGCCGCTTGGATCAGGATATGGGTCAAAATGTTCGCGCAAACGATGTCGGCGGGTCGTTTCAGCCAGCCGGACTGCAGGACGTCGCCAAAGTAAAACCGGATGCGGCCCTTCCCCAACCGGTTCAACGCGGCGTTTTCGGCGCATTTTTCGACGCAAACGGGGTCGAAATCGAACGCATCGACGGTTTTGACCCCCAGTTTGGCCGCCGCAATGGCCAAAATGCCGCTGCCGGTGCCCGCGTCGAGCATCGAGCGGGGTTTGAGGTCGGCGCAGGCCCGTTCGAGCTCTTCCAGGCAAAACCGGGTGGTGAAATGGCCGCCCGTTCCAAAGCTGAGGCCCGGATCGATCCGGATATTGATCCGTTTGCGGTCCGGTGTTTTTTCCCAGACCGGGACCGTCCGCAGGTGTCGGCCGATGTCCTGGACATGAAAGTGGTGCCGCCAGAAAGTGGTCCACTGCTCCTCGTGGCAGGCCATGGTCTGGACCGAGGACAGGGCGAAGGTCCGGGGCAGTTTCCGGCGGTGGGCTTCGGCCTCCGCGAGGGTGTCGAAGTAGATTTTGACCACGGCCTGATCGCCGTGCGGCTGTTCGAGGGAGACCGGCTCCACCCCCCAGTTTTCCCGGACCCAGTCGCCAAACGAGTCCGCATCATCTTTGGCTATAACGAGTTCCAACTGACCGCAGGATTTCATGAGGTCCCTTTATACCCCCATCTGCCCCCCGGGCACAAGGTCAAACGGGATTCCCGCGCCCCCGCTCTTCGATTTGACGTTTGAGACCCATGGGATATTTTCCCTTGCCAATTCCCGGGCTTAGTGTATCGTTTTACCTACGTTATCGATGAAACGGAAATCTTCCATCACAAGCGGACTTCTTCTCGGCGCGGCTCTCCTGCTGCCGCTGGGCGTGACCGCTTTCCGACCGCGGCCGGACGCCGTCGGCTTGGACCGCTTCCCGGCGGCCCCCGCCCCCTTGGAAGCCTCCGCCGCCGCCCGGGACGCCGAGCAGAACGCCGCCCGGCTCGTGGACGCCATCATTCAGATCGAATCCAACGGCGACGCCCGCAAGGTGGGCCGCCACGGCGAACGCGGCCTGATGCAGATCCGGGCCGGCACCTGGCGCGACATGACCACCCGCCTCTTCGGCCATCCGCGGCCCTTCGACCAGGCTTTCGATCCCGCCCTGAACCGCCGCGTCGGCATCGCCTACCTCGCCTTTCTCCAGGAGTCCATCCTGCCCCGCCAAGCGGAGTGGCAGGCCGACGAGCGTTCGCTCTTGTTGGCGGCCTACAACGCCGGCCCCGGCCGCCTGCGCCGCTCGGGCTTCGACCTCGCCCGCATGCCGAGCCAGACCCAGGACTACGTCGAGCGCGCCGGCGCCCTGCACGACGCCTATCTCGGCGACCTGGCCGCCGTCCGGATCGCGCCGCGCCCGGCCGCCGCCCTGTAAGCGCATTTCCTGTTTTTCCCGTTGTTTGCCGGCCGCCGTCCCCCTATACTGGGCGCAAATGCGAAAGTAGCACATGAACGACGAGCTGGAAGCCAACTACGGTCACGCCCTGCAACTGCTGGTCACCCACCTGATCAAGAACGCCTACCGGGACATTCCCCCGCCGGTCGTCCAAGGCGCCCTGGATTTCGAAAGCCGCGCCTGGGGCAGGCAGGACGCCGCGGCCAAGCGCGCCCGCTTGCGCGACATCTCCGCCAGCACCGAAGCCCCCTCCGACATCCACCGCCACTTCGAAGCCTATCCCCACCCCTTCAGCAAGAAGAGCTTCGCCCGGTTCCTGGCGACCCAGGCCTTGTACAAAGAAGCGCTCGGCGCCTAGCCGCCGGGTTCCTGCCCATGGAGCCGGTGCTTCCAGATCCGATCACCAATTACAATCGCCAGGTCGCCCGCCAGCGCTATCTGCGCCGCGAAGAGTACGTCCTCGACCACCACCCCGGATTCAACCTCGTCTATTGGCGCCGCATCGTGCGCGCGCCGGCCCGCGTGGAACGCCTGGGCCGCCACTGGGGCTGGAGCCGCGACCAGATCAAGCTGACCCAGGCGCTGCTCGTCAGTCGCATGGCCTGCGTCTTCATCGACCACCTCATCGGCCGCATGGCGCAGGTTGGCATCATCCCGCATCTCGCCAACGCCCCCCATCTGGAATGGGAACGCCAATACCGCGACTTCCTGCGGCTGTTCCTGCGCACGGCCGAAATCCACGGCCGCCGCGACATCGTCAAGATCATGCAGCGCCTCCACCGCTACACCATGCCGCCGGAATCGCTGCTGCGCTTCCGCCGCCGCCATTGGCGCTGGATCGAAGGGATCCTGCCCTCGCTGCTGACGCCCTCCGCCGCCTCGACCCTGTTCATCCAGCGGCAATTCGACGTCCGCGGCGATCCCGTCATCGCCGCCCGCAAGATCTGCTTCACCGCCGCGCTCTATTCCGACATCCAGGAGCGGCTCTATCGCCAGCAGTGGATGTTCGCCTACAGCGACTGCCTGCTGCGCCTCTACGAGCACGTCCGCAAGAAGCCCGACGTCTTCGCCGCGATCATCGCGCTGGAATAAGCCCCCGCGCCCTGGCGCGCCGCGCAGCGCTCACCACTCGCGCGCCACCAGCGCCTGCCAGTTGCGCGCGTGGTTGTCGTGCCAGCGGTTCCGTTCCGGATCGAAGAAGCAAAACGCCAAATGCCATTTCGGGGATTCCGGCACCGCGAACGTGGCCGTCCACTCGCCCGTGGCGGCGACCCGCTCCATCGGCACGTCCAGCAGCCCGCCGGTGAACTCGTCGCGCCCCAGATGCAGCGTCACCT
>JBFXHR010000102.1:0-2985 GCA_050176815.1 Kiritimatiellia bacterium | reverse complement strand
CTTTCTGGAGGCGCTCGCGGAGGGCGGCGTTGGTTTCGGCGTCGGGGTTCTCCGCCAGCAGGCGGTCGATCTGCAGCAGGAATTTTTCGCCGACGGCGACGAGGTCGGCTTGCGCGACGTCGTGCAGTTGCCCGAAGCGCTCGACGAGGCCGGGCAGGACGCTGGCGCGGTTGAGATCGGCCAGCTCCAGCAGGGCATTGAGGCGGTAGCGCAGGAGGTGGAAGCTGAACAGGTTGACGAGCAGTTCGCGCTGGTAGGTCAGGCGGTCCGTCTGCAGCCGGGCGGGGTCGGGGTGGCGCGCGGCCATCTGGCGGACGTAGTCGGCGACGGCGGGATCGACGATGATGCTGTGTGGGCGCAGGGGGGTGCGCAGGACGAGGCCTTCGAGCGTCTTGCAGCGGGAAAGGGCGACGTAGACTTGCCCATGGGCGAAGGAGGCGTCGGCCTCGACGATGGCGCGCTCGAAAGTGAGGCCTTGGCTCTTGTGGATGGTGATGGCCCAGGCGAGCTTGAGGGGAATCTGCTTGAAGGTGCCTTCGACGGTTTCAGCGATCCGGTTGGTGGCGGGGTCGATGGCGTATTTGACGTTGTCCCACTGCATGGGCGCGACGGCGATTTCGGCCGGGTCGTCGGGGCAGCGGATGCGGACGACGCCGTTTTCGATGGCCACGATGCGCCCGATCTTGCCGTTGTAGAAGAGCTTGTCCGGCGAGGGGTCGTTCTTGACGAACATCACCTGCGCGCCGACCTTGAGTTCGATCTGCGGATCGACGGGATAGGACAGCTCGGGGAAGGCCCCGTTGATTTCGGCGGCGAAGCGGATGGCGGGGGCGGCGATTTCTCGCAGCTTGGAATCGTTGAGGCGCTGGGCTTGCGCGTTGTGGGTGCAGAGGGTGATGTAGCCTTCGCCGTCGGCGGGCGAAAAATCCGGGACGTGGCGGCGGTTGAGCTCGGCGAGGGCGGCGGGGGAGAGCCGGTTTTCGCGGACCTGGTTGAGGAGGTCGAGGAAGCGGCCGTCTTGCTGGCGGTAGACCTGGGTGAGTTCGATGCAGGCGTAGTCGGTTTCGCGCAGGGCGCGGCTGCCGAAGAAGTAGGGCGTGTCGTAGAGGTCGCGCAGCAGCTCCCATTCATTGTCCTTCACGACGGGCGAGAGCTGCTGGAGATCGCCGATCATCAGGAGCTGGACGCCGCCGAAGGGCTTGCGGCGGTCGCGGTAGCGGCGCAGGACGCCGTCGACGGCGTCGAGGAGGTCGGCGCGCACCATGCTGATTTCGTCGATGACCAGCAGGTCCATGCCGCGGATCATGGCGATCTTGTCGCGGGAAAAGCGGAAGTGCGGTTGCTCGTTTTCGCGGCCGGCCAAGGGTCCGAACGGGAGCTGGAAGAACGAGTGGAGCGTGACGCCGCCGGCGTTGATGGCGGCCACGCCGGTGGGCGCGACGACGACCATCTGCTTGGGCAGGCGTTCCTTCAGCGAGCGCAGGAACGTGGTCTTGCCCGTGCCCGCCTTGCCGGTCAGGAACAGGTGCCGGCCGGTGTGCTGCACGTGGTCGAACGCCAGGTCCAGCGCGGGATTGGAGCTTCCGGGAATCTGCATGGGGCCAGCATGCCCCCGCGGCCGCCGGATTGCAATACTGAACTGGCGTTCATCATGGCGGGGGTTGACGGAAAACATATACAACGGGGTCAGCCCTTGAATCTTGATTCTTGACGACGCCGGCCGGTCATGATTTCATCGGGGCATGGCTAGAAAACCCAGGGCGTTGATTGCGGGCGGTATCTACCACGTCACCAGCCGCGGAAACGAGCGGCAGGCCATCTTTCGGGATGACCACGACCGGGTGCGGTTTCTGGGGCGCTTGGAGGAAAGCGCTTCGACGCATCAGGTGCGGGTCTACCTGTATTGCCTCATGCCGAATCACGTTCATCTGGTGGTGGAAACGCCGCTGGCCAATCTGGACCGCTTCATGGGCAGCTTGCTTACGGGCTACACCGTCTATTTCAACCACCGCCACGGACGTACGGGGCATTTGATGCAGGGCCGCTACGGCGCGCGGATGGTGGAAGGCAACGATTACCTGCTGAAGTTGAGCCGCTACGTCCATTTGAATCCCGTGCAAGTGCAGGAATCGCGAGAACTGCCGTGGAAGGAGCGGTTGCGCTTGTTGCGGATTTATCCCTGGAGCAGTTTCCGGGAGTATGCAGGCCGAAGCACGCCCGTCGGTTGGCTGGAGACGGGGCCGGTGCTGGCCATGGTTGCGGAAGGGCGGAAAGCCGGCCGAGCCCAGGCTTATGCCCGCTTCGTGGAAACGGGGTTGGCGAAGACCGACGAGGAATTTGTACGCCTGATGAAAGAAGGAGGGATTGCCATCGGTTCGGATGGATTCGTCGAAAACGTCAAGAATCTGCATGTGCGAAAAGCGGCGGCATCGCTCCGGCGCGAAGACGTGTCGTTCCGCCAAATCCGCATCCGCAAAAACGTGGCCGAAGTCGAAACCGTCGTTCGCGAGGCGACGGGCGCGTGCTGGGCGCAATTCAAGGAATACAAGGCGGGGCGGGTGGTGCGCGGATTCACGGCCTGGGCTTTGCAAAAATATGCGGGACTGACGCAGCGGCAAATCGCCGAACGCTTTGGCGTGGGCACGGGCTCGGCGGTCAGCCGAATGGTGGACCGAGCGCTCGGATCGCCCGAGACGGAACGCTGGCGCAAGGCGCTAGAATCAAGATTCAAGGGCTGACCCCACAGGGAGGCGGGGTTGACGAAAAACGGGGGATTCGGTAGGTTCCGGCCATCGTCAGTGATGACAGGGTATAAAAAGATGCGTGCAATCAGCTCCAATTTGAATTGGCAAACGCTCCCCTGCGAAATGCCGGCCGTCTAGTCGCGTTGCGACGGATTCCATCCTAGGCCCGGGTTCCCGCAGGCAGCGGCCGATCCCTTTTTCGGGATCCGGTCCGGCGCGCTTGTTTCCTGTTTTCCCCCTG
>JBFXHR010000101.1:0-3042 GCA_050176815.1 Kiritimatiellia bacterium | reverse complement strand
GGACCTGGATGGTCCGGATTTCGTCGCCGGGCAATTGGAGCTTCGCCCGGCGCGTTTCCTTGTCCAGTTCGAGCACCTGGGCCGTCACCTGCCCCTGGGCCACCAGCGAGCCTCCGGGCGCCGCGCCGTCCTCGGCGCGCTCGATGCCCGCCGCAATAAAGGTCTCGGGAGCTTCCGCCGGGCTCAAATAGACCGCAACGGCTTCCGTATAGGTGACGACGACCTGATCGCCGACCGCGAGCTGATCGAAGTTCGCCACGCCGGGCCCCGCCGTCATCACGTCGGATCGGCCATCCGGCCGGACGAAGGTGATTTCGCGCGTGGCCGCATCGATGGCCGACAGGGTCACGGTGGCCGTCACGCTGTCCGAAACGGCCGCCACGCTCCCCGGCACCTGGACAACCGTCGTCTCCCGCGCGGAGGCTTCCTCCAGCACGGTTCCGGCGATTTCCCTGACGGCCGCGCTGGCAGCCGCGTCGTCCGCTTGCTGCGCACCCGCCGAAACCGCCAGCACGAGCAGGGCGACGAAAGAAATGCTTGCATGGGTTTTCATGCTGACAACTCCGGGTTGGTGGTCATGGGAATTCGGTTTGCATCATTTGGGGAAAAGGAATGTCAGTTGGGCCCGGAATCCAAAGTCTTCCGGCCCGCCCTCGGGCGACTCGGCCCAATAGCGGGCGCCGACGCTCACCTGGAAGATCTGCGGACCGATCTTCAGGAGTTGCGCCACGGTCAGGTTGATCGGCACGGACCAGGCTTCGGCCTCCCAGTCGTAGGTCGATTCCGCATTCAGTCCGAAGGTCGTCTTGGTCTTGGACACGATGTAGCTGGCAAACGGCTGCAGGAAGGTCGCGTTGACGTCCGCGCGATCCTCCTCGCCTTCCACCGACCACACGTGGTTGACCAATCCGCCGATGGTCCAAGGCCCCATCTGCTTCAGGGCCACGGCCGTGGGCCCCAGCCCCCATTGCTCGCCGCCCAACACGTCTTCCGACGCCGTCGGCAGCAACGCCACGGGACCGGCGCCCCAGATCCATCCGCGCGACGTCGGCGCCTTGGGAGAGAAAAACAGGCTGGCCGTGACGTCGCCCAAGCCCGTCTCGCCCTTGCCCTTTTCCGGCAGGTCGTTCTGATCGACGATCGGCACGATCACGCGCGTGATCAGATTCCAATCGTCGTTCAGCGAGATCGGGATCACCGGCTGGACGTTCAATCGGCTGACGGAGCCTTCATCTTCCGGCCCGTAGTTCTCGTCGTAGTTGTACTGCAGCGGCACGCTGATCAGCGAGGCGATCGGATTGGCCAGTTTCTTCGCCAGCTCCGCCGCCGGATCCTCCTGCGCGAGCGCCGGAATCGACAAGGTCGCAAACACCGCCGCCATGGAACCCATCCACATGAATGTTTTCATTCGCATTCCCCTTTTTTTGTTTACAACTTCGCTTCCCGCCGGGTTTATTGGATCCACCCCTGCTCCTGGAACCGCTGCTGGAACACGTTGGCGATTTCCTTGGCCGTCGCTTTCGCGCGACCCTCCAGCGTGCTCTTGCCGCTCTTTTCCCCATGGATCTTCATGCCGGTGCTCACGATCAGTCCCACCGGATTGGCGGTGGCGATGAGCGTCGCCGCGCCCATGGCCGCGCCCGGCGTCTTGGACCCGCCGGACTCCACCTTGCCGGATCCCAGCTTGCGCAGCCCGTTGGCGGTCACCTGGTAGCCCTCGACCACCGTGTGCAATTCGGATGCCCCGGCGCCGAAGCCGATGCCGACGCGCTTGGCCTTGCTGCCTCCCTCGACGGAAACCAGAAAGCCCCGGATTACGAGGTCGTTGACCCGCGTCTTCGAGCCCGGCCTGGCCCGCAAGGCGGGCAGGCCCATCTCGCGGATCAGCGCCGCCAATTGTTCCGCCAGCTCGGTGCCCAGTTCGCGACCAGCCTGGATCTGCTCCGGCGTCTGGGGCGTGTCGGCCACGGTGAATTCCTTGGCGATGGCCGAGTCGGCGGGCACGTCGACAGCCGTGGCCGCGAAATCGAGCACCAGGATCTGGCTCGGACGGGGAAGATACCCGCCGACCAGCGGCTCCTGCCGGGTGACCTGGGTCGAGGCGCACCCGCCCGCCAGGAACATCCCCGCGAATACCGCCGCCAACGCCATGATTGTTGTGAGCTTTTTCATCTGTTTTCCTTGTTTTTTTCATCTGCCTGGTAGGCGTCCAGCGCCTTCGTCAGATTGAAGAACATGCGCTCGTGGCCCAGGGCTTTCCCCAGCGGCGCGCGCTCGATCATCTTCAGCAAGTCCGGATTGAGCGCAGCCAGCCAAAGCTCCACGCCCCGTTCCTGCTGCATCTGTTGGGCCTCGGTCAGCATCGCCAGCGCGGTGTACTCGATGTCCGGAATCGCGCTGCATTCCAAAACAACCACGCGCGGCGAAGTCTCCTCCGCCAAGGCGCGCATCCGGTCGGCCACATACGCGGCGTTGGCGAACGTCAGCCGGCCTTCGGTCCGCAGCATAAGCAGCCCCGGGAAGGTCTCGTCGCGCGCGTGTTCGCCGGCGCGGCGGAAGACGTCCTTCTCGCGGTTGTACGCCACGGCGTACACCGGCGGATGGTTGGCTTGGTACAGCAGCGTCAGGACGGAGATCGCCACCGCAATCAGAATACCTTCCAGCACCCCGAAGCAAACGACGCCCGCCAACGTGACGAACGCCCACGCCAGCTCATCCATGCGGACCTGGCCGATGGCGCGGAATTGCCCAGGCTTGATCATGGAGAACGCGACGACCAGAATCAGGGCGCCGAGCGCCGCCTGCGGGAGCAGCCCGATCACGCGCGACAGGAACAACAGGCTGGCCAACACCACGGCCGCGTTGACCCACTGCGCCATCTGGCTGCGCGCCCCCGCCGCATCGACGACGGCGGTCTGCGACGTTCCTCCGCCGGCAGGCATTCCGCCCAGGAAGGCCGCCGCGACGTTCGCGGCCCCCACCGCCATCAATTCGCGATTCGCATTCACCGGCGAGTCGTTCCGCCCGCCGAACGTCCGCAGA
>JBFXHR010000100.1:0-3108 GCA_050176815.1 Kiritimatiellia bacterium | reverse complement strand
GCCGCATCCGCCTCCTCGCCGCCCTCAAAATCAACCATCTCCAGCTCTATTTCGAACACCCCTTCCGTTTCCGGTTCGACCCCGACATCGCCGGCGACAACGACGCCTACGGCGCCGACGACCTGAAAGCGCTCGACGCCTGCTGCCGCGAGCATTTCATCGAACTCGTCCCCTCCTTCACCTGTTTCGGGCACATGGGCCGCATTCTCTCGCTCCCGCAGTACCGCGAGCTCGCCGAAGTCGAATTCCCCGCGCCCTCGTGGGAAGCCGCCACCTGGCTCCAGCGCCTGCGCGGGGCCACGCTGTACTCCCGCGACCCCGACGCGCAGCAACTCCTCCGACGCATGCTCGACGAATTCCTCCCTTGCTTCTCCTCCGCCCGCTTCAATCTCTGCGGCGACGAGACCTACGACATCGGCCAGCGCACGCCCGACGCCACGCCCGCCGACGTCGCCCGCCAGTACGTCGACCATGTTCGCTTCCTGCAAAAAGAAGCCGCGCGCCACGGCAAGTCCCTCATGCTTTGGGGCGACATGCTCCTGCGCCACCCCGATGCCATCTCCGATCTCCCCGCCGGCTGCGAAATCCTCGACTGGGCCTATTTCCCCACGAACAACTTCGAGAAATGCGGCGAATTCATTTCGCGCGGATGGCCCACCTCGGTTTGCCCCTCCGTGCGCGGCTTCGGCCGCATTTTCAACGCCGTCGAGGAGGCCCGCACCGTTGTTGCCGCCTACGCCCGCACCGGCCGGAAAAACGGCGCGCGCGGCCTGATGAACACCGATTGGGGCGACTACGGCCATTTCAACATGCCCCCCGCCGCCCTCCACGGACTCGCTCTCGGCGCGCAACTGGCGTGGAATCCCGCCAACGACGAAGGACAGGAATTCGACCGGGCCTTCTCGAAAATCCTGTTCGGCGCCGACGATGCCCGCCCCGCCGAACTCTTCTCCCTCGCCGGCTCCGTCCCCGAACCGATCGCCGCCTGGCCCTTCCCTCCGCTGAAAAACATCCCCCCGCCGGCCGATCCCTCCCGTGCGCGGGAAATCGCGGCTCAAGCCCCGCTCTGGGCCGACGGATTTTCCCAACTCCGGCCCACCGAATGGGCCGACGAAACCGACCACGCCCAGCTCGCCCTCGCCTGCCGGTTCCTGCAATTCAACGCCCTCCTTGCCTCCGGCGCCCCCCCCGCCCAAACCCGCCCCCTCCTCGACGAACTCGAAAAAGCCTATGCCCCCCTCTGGTTCGCCGAAAGCCTCCCCCGCGGCCTTCTCGATCTCCACCACCGCGCCTTCGAACCCATGCGAAAACTCCTGGAGACATGAACATGAATCGCACCCGCTTGTGGATGGCCGTCGTTGCCCTGATGGGCGCCCACTCCGTTTTCGCCGCCCCCGTCCGCGTGTCCTTTCTGGACACCGCCGACAGCCGGGAGGCGACCCTGGAAATCCTCGCCGATGCCGAATGCGATCCGGTCCACCTCGACGCGCTCCGAAAGGCCATTCTCCATTACTACCAAACGCCCCTTGCCCTCGACGTCTCCGCATTCCCCCCGGCCATCGACGGCTTCCGCGAATTCGAATCCATCGGCGATTTCGTCTCCGCGCTCGGGACCAACCAGCTCTCCTATCTCGACCACCCCTTCGAACTGAATTGCTTCGACACGGCCCTGCTTCTGGCCGCGCCGGACATGGGAATCTCGGCGGACCTGCAAACGCGCAACGGCCCCTTCCTCGCCGTCCAGGTCACCACCAACTTCACCGAATGGCTGATGCCCGTTGCCTCGCTCGGCGACGTCTACGCCGCCGCCCATCCCGCCTGGTACGGCCCGTTCATGGAGAATCGATTCGGCCTGTCCTTGACCGAGAAACACAAGGCGCTCGTGGCCGCCCTCTACCAGTACCAAGCCCTGCCCTTGGGCACTTCGTCGAACACGGTCGCCGCCGAGACGCAAGAGGCTCTCCGCCGCCACTGGACGCGCTGCGGCATCCGGTTTCCCGCCACCCTCTCCCTCGCCATGCTCCACCGGGCGAGCACCCACTACCATTTGGCCGTCACCGACCACGTGGGCGTTTTACTCCAACGGGAAAAGAGCTGCCTTTATCTCGAAAAGACCGGCGGACGAGGCCCCTTCCTGCGCATCGACGTCCAAGATCCCGCCGACGTCGCCGCCTACTTGTCCACGGGCACGTGGCCGGACTACCCTTTCAATTTCATGTCCATCGACGACGAGACGTTCCTCCCCGTGCCGCTCCGGAACGCCGACGCGCCGCAACCCGCGGCCGACCTTTCCACCGCCGAGCGCGCCAAAAAAGCCATCCAGCGGCGATTCAGCGAAATCGCGGCCGAACAACTGGACGACCGCGGCTACGCGGCCAGCTCCGAGTTGAATCTGCTGCCCGGCGTCCGGATGGAAGACGTGCGGGCCGACCTGGCCCAAGGCAGCGGCCAGGAGCTGGACGGCAAATTCCGCGCCGCGCATTCCTCGTCCGCCCTGGCCGTCAACGCGTTCGGCCCGTGGCGCAAGAATCCGCAGGCGCTGTCCCTGCTCGGCAAGACGGGCTTCGACTTCCTGCAATTCGAAAAGCAATGCCCCACCGGCCTCGGCGGCATTCCCCCCAACCTCGACCTCGTCGTCGCCGGCACCGATACCGTCATCGGCGTCGAATCCAAATTCCTGGAAATCCTTGCCCCCAAGCCGCCGAAATTCGCCGACAGCTACTCGCGCGAAAACCTGCCCCAGATGGAACCGAGCTGGTGGTATCTCATGAACGCGCTGAAGGCGGGTCCCGACCAGTACCTGGACGCCGCCCAGCTCGTTCGCCACTACCTCGGACTCCGGAACCAGCCGGAATTCCAAGGGAAGAAAATCGTCCTGCTCTACGTCTTCTGGGAACCCGAAAACTGGCGGGATTTTCCCGAGTACCGCCGCCACCGGGAAGAACTTGCCGCCTTCCAGGAGCAGGTCAAGGACTCCGCCGTCACGTTCATTTGGACGACCTATCCCGAGCTGTGGGACCAATGGACGGCCCTCGGCCTCTCCCCCGACCACGTGAAGGAACTCCGGAAGCGCTACGGCCTTTCCATTTGATGCCCCCCCCCGCTCCG
>JBFXHR010000099.1:0-3508 GCA_050176815.1 Kiritimatiellia bacterium | reverse complement strand
GAACGGCTTCTCCGGCGGCGGCGGCGCTTCCGAACTGTTCATTTCCGAGTATATCGAGGCGGATTCCGGCAACGAAAAATACGTCGAAATCTTCAACGGCACCGGCAGTCCGGTGAACATGACCAACTACAGCCTGCTGATGTTCGTAAACGGCTCGTCGTCGCCCACCACCATCGCGTTGACGGGCACAGTGGCGAACAACGACGTGTTCGTGGTCGCGAATTCCTCGGCCACCAATGCCGCGGTCATCGACCTGACCTCGGGCTCGCTGACCTTCAACGGCAACGATGCGGTCGCCTTGAGCAACAAGACGGCCGGGGGCTACGTGGACGTCATCGGCGTCATCGGCACCGATCCCGGCACGGGGTGGGGCACGGACCCGACCTCGACGGCCAACAGCACCTTGGTGAGGAAGAGCGGCATTTCCGCGGGCGACGCCAATGGAACGGACGCTTTCGACCCGGCCGCGGAATGGGACGGCTACGCGGGCATCAACGTCGAGGACGATCTGGGCTCGCACACGTTCGCCGGCGGCGGCGCCGCGCCCGTCTACGTTCCCGGCTATTCGAACCGGATGGTGTCCGGCACCAGCCAGAGCGTGACGGGCCTGGCGTCCGGCGCGACCTACTATTTCCGCGCGCGCGCGGTGAGCGGCGGCGGAACCAGCCCGAATTCGCCGACGGCCACCGTCACGACGGCCGGCGCGGGCACGCCGCCGACGATGGACGCGATTCCGGCGCAGGCCACCTACGTGGGCGGAGAATTCGAATACACGGTGACCGCGCAAGAGCCCGACCTCGACACGGTGACCTTCGCCTGCACCAGCGCGGTGGACGTCGGCACCTGGGACCTGGACGCCAACACGGGCGACTTCCTGTTCATTCCGACCACGAACGAAATGGGCACGAACGTCTTCAGCTTCACCGCGACGGACAAGGACGGCACGAGCGATCCGGCCTTGATGAGCGTCAAGGTCTACTCGGCGGCCGCCACCAACGAATTCCTGCAATGGGTGGAAGACCAGGAGGAGGATCCGGAAGATCCGGATTTCGATGAAGCGGCGGACGTCGACGGCGACGGCCGGACGACCTACCAGGAATACGTGGCCGACACCGATCCGGCCTCGTCCAACAGCGTGCTGAAGATGGAAGGCTTGAGCGCCGATCTGGACCAATTCTCTTTCCCCGCCAGTCCGGCGCGGTACTACCAGCTCGAATACTGCACCGAAATCACCAACCAGGCCGGCACTCTCGTGGTGTCCAATCTGGGCTGGGGGGTGCCGGGCATGGTTGTGACCAATACGGCCCCGGCGAGCTGGTTCGGCGTGATCCGCGCGCTGCTGGACGAGCCATAATTTAGGTTTTGTGATGCCTGTTTTCAGCTCGGAATACGGCTGTTTTCCGGCAAAATACGTCAAAAAACAGTCAAAAATCGGCCCAACCGGTTAAAATATCGAAAAATAGGCCAAAAATGGATGAAAACGGCCACATTTTTCGAAAAATAGCGAAAAAACCGCTGATTTTTATCCCGTTGTAGGCCGCGTGCCCCCACGCGGCTGGCTTTTCGGCTTTTGCATGCGGATCGGCCTTAAAAAATGGCCGTCCAACGCATAAATCAACTTGCAAATGGAAAACCACGGCGTAACATATTCCAAATAATTGGCCCTCTCATTGGTTGGAGAAACGGCGTGGAAAAAGGCTTGGGGTTGTGGCTGGCGTGCAGCGCCATGGTCGCTTCGGCGGCGATGGCGGGTCAACCGCTTTTGTTGGAATGGGGAATTCTCGAGACTTCGGGCGAGGCTTCGCAGGCGGCATTCCGCGTTCTTGAATCTTCGGGCCGCGCGCCGACGGTGCAAAGGTTGAGCGCCCGGGGAACGGCGCCTTGGCTCGTGCAGTTCGCCGACGGGATCGGCGAAGGGCAGAAGATCCTCGTGGAAGCCGCCGGGGGCCTCGTGCGCGGCTATGTTCCGGAGAACGGGTTCATCGTCGAAGCCTCGCCCGACGTGGCGGCGAAAATCGCGGGCCTCGCCGGCGTCGTTTGGCTCGGGGAATATTTGCCGGCGTTCAAGCTGGCGCCCGCGATCCGGGCCGCGCGCGGAGCCGTCGACGACGTGGGCATGTACCGCATCCAGTTGTTCGACGTCGCCGACAAGCCGCGCATCGTGCGGGAACTGGGCGAACGGGGCGCGACCGTGCCCCGGTCCGAGGCGTTTTCGGACAGCCGGATATTCCGCGCCTGGCTCGCGCCGAAGCAGGTGGACGAAACGGCGAACGGCGGCGCGGTGGAATGGATCGAGCCCATTTCGCCGCCGCGCGCGTGGGGCGCCTCGCGTCCGCTCCCCGACGAGGATCCGGAAACCGTCCCGGCGGCGTTCGCGCGGGGCGAACGGATCCATCTGGAAATCCGCGGGCCGGCCGATGCCGGCGCTTATGGCGCGGAAGCGCGGAGGCTCGACGAATTTCTCTGGGCCCATCCGGAGATGCTGGTCGTGGCCGCCGCCGGCAACGCGGCGGTGGATTTGCGGCCGGCGGATGGCATCGTGGATGCGGGATCCATCGGCTCGCCCGCGACCGCGAAAAACGCGCTGTCCGTGGGCGCGGCGGAAGGCCGCCGCGACGTCGCGCGCGTTTGGGCCGAGTCCTGGCCCGAGGATTTCGCCGTGGAGCCGATCGCGACCGACCGCATGGCGCAGACGGACGGTCCGCAGGGGCTCGCGGCGTTTTCGGGGCGCGGGCCGTGCGCCGACGGGCGCATCAAGCCGGATCTCGTCGCGCCGGGCACGTTCCTCGTCGCGCCGCGCCCGGCGGATTCGGGTTTCACGGGCTGGGGCGTGGCGGAAAACACGAACGAAATCTACGTGGGCGGCACGGGCGTGGCGGCGGAACAGGCGGCCGAGGCGGCGAAACAGGCGCGGCAATGGCTGGTGGAACGGCGGGGAATTCCGGCCCCGAGCGCGGCGTTGGTGAAGGCCTTGCTGGTTTCCGGCGCGCGCGATCTGGCCCCGGGGCAGTATGGCGATGGCGCCAAGCGGGAAATACCCGCCGCGCGGCCGAATCCCGCGCAGGGATTCGGGCTCGTGGACGTGGCGAACGCGCTGCGGGCGGGAGAAGGCGATCTCCTCGATTTGTACGATGGCCAGACCCTTGCCGCGGGCGCGTCCGACGTTTTTGAGCTGCGGGCGCAAGCCGCCGGCGACCGCTTCGTGCTGGCGCTGGCCTATTCCGACCGCCCGGCCGCGCCCGCCGCCGGCCGGCAACTGGTCAACGATTTGGACCTGACCGTGACGGCGCCGGACGGCGCGCTGCTGCACGCCAACGGGCGCAAGAGCCCCGACGATTTGAACAACGTGGAAATGATCGAATTCGAAGCGGACGAAGCGGGCATCCATCTCGCGCGGGTTGCCGCCCGCGCGGTGCCATTGGGCGGTTCCCAGCCCTATGCCCTCGTCGTCCGCGGATCCCGGAACACGGCCCCAGCGGCCATCTTGGAGACCCCATGAACTGGCATC
>JBFXHR010000098.1:0-3568 GCA_050176815.1 Kiritimatiellia bacterium | reverse complement strand
AGCGCGCGCGGGTGATCAGGCGGCTTTGGATTTCCAGCACGAACTCCATGGGCTGGTCGGATTCGACGAGGGTTTTGGCCTCGGCGCCTTTCAGGGATTCGGGGTCGGAGAGGGAGAGTTCGTACATCGCGCCGAGGATGGGCTTGGTGCGGATGCCGGTGCCGTTGAGAACGAGGCTTTCCGAGGCGGACGAAACGACGGCGAGGGCGAGGAGCAGGGCGAGGGCGGACGCGATTTTCATGGGAACTCCTTTGGTTTCGATCGGGAGCATTTTGCGCGAATCGATTCCGATTTACAACCCCCGCGCGCGCAAATCAGAACAGGCCGGGTTCCCGGGGACCGAGCCAGCGGTCGAGGTAGGCCTGGATGTCGAACTTGCGGCGGAGCCCGTTGGCGTTCATGTAGCGGACGTTGCCGAAGACGGGGCGTTCGGTCCAGGGGCGGTCGTGGAGCCCGAAGCACCACGCCACGCCGGCGAAGCCGTTGGGGTCGCGCCCGTCCAGTTCGTACTTGTCGTTGAGGTAAAGGGCCGTTTCGAACGCCTCTTCGGGGGTGAGGCTCCACTCGAGGATTTTCTTGCCCCAGTACATGCGCATGTAGTTGTGCATCTGCCCGGAGCGGACCATCTCGGCCTGCGCGGCGTTCCAGCAGGGATCGTGCGTGGCGCCGGCTTCCCACTGCGCGCGGGCGTACGAAAATTCGCGCTTGTCCTTGCGATGGAGGTCCAGCGTCTTCCGGGCCCAGGCGGGCAGGACGTCGTAGCGGTCGTAGGCGGGGTTGAACCAGCAGAAGTTCAGGCTCAGTTCGCGGCGGACGATCAATTGCTCCAGAAAGGCGTCGGAGGCGACGCGCGGCGCGTCGGCTTTCTGGACGCGCAGGGCGATTTCGAGCGGCGAAATCTGGCCGAAATGCAGATAGGGCGACAGGTGCGAGCAGCCGTCGAGGACGGGATCGCCGGCTTCCGCGGCGTAATCGGCCAGGCGGTGGGCGACGAAGCGGTCGAGGAATTTTCCGGCCGCGGTCCGGCCGCCGACGAGCAGCGCGGCGGGCGGCACGCCGTCGTCCGCGCCCAGCGCGCGGCACAGCGCATCGGGATCGGAGAGATCCGGCATGTTTTTCGCGGATTCCGCAAAAGGCACGGCGACCTTCGCCGGCTTGAGCGGCTGGAGGAATTCGCCGAGCAGGCGGTGGATCTTTGGCCGCAGGGTGCGCGCAGCGAATTCGGCGTGGTCGGAGGCGGCGGCGACGGGGACGACGGCGTCGGATTCCACGAGGACGAACGGGCAGGCGACGCGCTTGGCCACGGCGTCGCGCCACTGGCGCTGCACGCGCAGGTAGCCGACGTCGCCGACGAGCAGCGCGGCGTTTTTCGCGAGCGCGGGGATGATTTCTTCGGGCGGGCCCCGGCGGAGGCAGAAGCCGATGCCGCGCGCGGCGAGGCGCTTCTGGGTTTCGCGCAGGCCTTCGAGCATGAACCGGTAGTGGCGGCGGTTGGCCTCGGGGAACGCCGCCAGCGCGAAGCCGGCGACGACGGGCAGGCGCAGGGCGTTGGCTTGCTCGACGGCGTATTCCAGCGCGGGATTGAACTCGGCGCGCTGGGCCTGCTGCATCCAATAGAGGACGCATTTGCCGCGGGCGGGCGGGCGGTCGTCGAACCGGTGGATGCGCGCGGGGTGGATCATGCGGTTTTACGTAGTACGTAAACTTTTTTCGCGGATTTTACGTAGAACGTAAAAAATTTGTACGTAGTACGTAAAAACGGAAACGGCGGGAGGCGCGGGCCTCCCGCCGCGGGCGGAACGGGGCGGATTAGTCGCCGCCGCGCTTGCCGAGCTGGCGGTCGTACATGAAGGTGCCGTTGGCGGATTTGCCGATCATTTCGAGGGCCGCGATGGCTTCGTTGCAGTTGGCCTCTTCCTCGACCTGCTCGTCGATGAACCACTTGAGCATGCTCTGGGTGGCGTAGTCCTTCTCCTCGAGGGCGAGGGTGTAGAGGTCGTTGATCCAGGCCGTGACTTTCTTCTCGTGGAGAAGGGCGTCCTTGAACATGTCGAGGATGTCCTTCCAGTCGGTCTTGGGGGCTTCCATGGCGCCGAGGACGACCTTTTCGCCCTGGTCCTGGAGGTACTTGGAGAACTTCAGCGCGTGCTCCTGCTCTTCCTTGAACTGGAGGCTCATCCACTTGCAGGTGCCGTTGAAGCCCTTGTCGAGGGCGTCGTTGGCCATGGCGAGGTAGAGAAAGGCGGAGAAGAATTCGCGGTTGATCTGGGCGTTGATTTCCTGGGCCATTTTCTTGCTGATCATGGGGGATCCTTTCTTGGTTTATCCGGCTTCCCCGCAAGGGGCGGGGCCGCCGTCGGTTTAGTTGGGCGCAATCTACCATGCGGGCGGGGAAAGGTCAAAAAGTTCGGGGCAGGGGGCGCAGCGGAATTTTTTTGGCGCGGGGCGCGGGTCTTGTGCTATGGTGCGCGGAAATCGGGCGAGGGAGGCCTGCGCCTCCGTCGCCGACGACGAAGGAGTGCAGATTTCCATGCCGACGTACGACTACGAATGCCGCAAATGCGGCCACCGGTTCGAACAGTTCCAACCCATCACGGCGGAACCGGTGAAGACGTGCCCGAAGTGCAAGGGGCGGGTGGCGCGGGTGGTGTCGGGCGGGGCGGGCATCATCTTCAAGGGCTCCGGGTTCTACCAGACGGACTACAAGAAATCGCCGCATGCGTCGCATGCGGCGGAGAAACCGGCGGAGAAACCGGCGGATAAAAAGGCGGAGAGCGGCAAGAAGGACGGCGGCAAGCCGGGAAAATAGGGGAAGGCCATGGAAGACAACGTGCTGATGATGCGCTGCACGCAGTGCGGCGAGATGAACCGGCTGCCGGTGGTGCATTGCAAGAAGTGCGGGGCGCGGCTGGATTTCGAGGCGGCCGAGGCGAAGATGAAGACGGCCGGCGAACCGACGGCGAAAGAGCTCGCGGTCCGCGGGGCCAAGGCGGGCGTCGGCGTGGCGCTGCTGCTCGTCATCCTGCTGATCCTTTGGCCGGGGAAAATGGCGCGGACGGTCGGCGACGAGATGGACGCGAAGCGGTACCGGATGAAAGGCGAGCTGCTGCTCGAATCGCTGAACCGCGGCCTGCCGGCGCAGCAGACGATCGAGGAAAAGGACGTCAACGCGCACCTGCGGGAGCTGGTGGCGGCGCAGCCGCCGCGGCGCGGGATGTCGGGCCGGCTGGAAGACGCCGGCGCGCGGTTTTTCCCGGGGCGGGCGGAGGTTTTCGTGGCCGTCGGCCGCGGGCCGCTGACCTTGACGGCGCATTTCCGCGCGCGGGCGGACGGGGACCGGCTGGTCGTGACGGGCGCGAAGGCCGGGCATTTGCCGTTGCCGGGGATTCTGGGGCGCCTGTATGCGTCGACCCAGGCGGGGCTGTTCCGGCAGATGAAGAACGAGTCGCGGATCCTGCGCCATTTGGACGGGGCCGTGGTGAACGCCGGTTCGATCGACTTGCTGACCAAGGCCGGCCAGTAGGTTCGGCGTGAAGGCGGTGTTCCAGCGCGTGGCGAGCGCGGAAGT
>JBFXHR010000097.1:0-4055 GCA_050176815.1 Kiritimatiellia bacterium | reverse complement strand
CGGATCACGTTGCATTGGGTCTCGGTGTAGTCGCCGAGAATCGTCTCGACGTCCCGCTGCTGGAGATTGGAGGGGATGCCGACGGAGCGCGTCAGCTGCATCTTGGCCGTCGCCTGGTACTCCGGCACCTGCCGCGCCATCATGACCAGCATGATCACGATGGCGGTCATGAAGCACAGCAGCAGCAGCCAGAGCCGCTTGGCGATCATGTAGAAATACTTGCGGACGTCCACGCTTTTCGCGGCGCCCAGCGGGCCTTCCGCGTCCGGCAGCCGCGGCGTTTCCATCGATTCCGGCCGTTGGATCATGTCGCGCATGTCAAAGCCCCAATAGCCCTTTCTCCGGCACGATCACCACGTCGCCCTCCTGCAGGGGCACGTCCTCCTCGAACGTGCCTTCCTTCAGGATCCGGCCCACGTCGACCACCAAGGCCTTCTTGCTGCCGTCCGGCGCCGTCCGCTGGATCTGGACCTTGCCGAGGTTGGCGAACTGGGTCGCGCCGCCTTGGTCCAGGATCAGCCGCGCCACGGTCGCGCCCGGGCCGGCCGACAGCGAAACCGCGCCCGGCCGGTTCACTTCGCCCAGCAGGTAGACCTGGGCCCGCACGAGATTGCGGACGGACGGCACGAAGAAGATGTCGCCCTTCTGCAGCGGCAGATTCATGTTCATGTCCGCCGCGCTGAACAGCCGGCTGAGGTCCAGCGGCACGATGGCGTACTCCCCGCTCGGTTTCGGACGCAGGATGCGCGCGCCGCTCCAGTCGGCGAATTCGCCCAGGCCGCCGACCAGCGTGACCGCCTTGATGATGTCCAGCCCTTCGGAATAGGGATGGAAGCCCGGCGCACGGACCTCGCCCAGGGCGAGGAATTCGTTCCGCCCTTCCTCCGCCCCGCGGGACGGCACGATGATGATGTCGCGGGGCCGCAGATACTGGTCCTTGGAGAAATCCATCGTGTCCAGCATCCCCTGGACGTCGACCTCGATGCTCTGCCGCTCCATGCTGCCGCCGGGCGTCCAGCGCAAGATGCGCACCCGGTCGCCCGCCGCGCTCTCGACCAAGCCCCCGCTGCGCGAAATGGCCTCCACCAAGGTCAGGATGGAATCCCCGCGGAACGGCAGGCTGCCGGGCGCGCGCACCGCGCCGGTCACCAGCACGTCGCCTTCGACGAAATTCGCGATGGAAATGGCGACGTTCGCCTCTTTGAAATACTTTTCTTCCAGCACCGATTCCAGCTGGCGCGACGCCTCGTCGGAGGTGAGTTCGGCGATCACGACCCGGCCGGCGAACCCGAAGTCGATCGAGCCATCCCCGGCAACCGCATAGGTCTTGGACATGTCCGGCTGCTCCCGGACGGAAATGTTCAGCCGGTCGCCCGCCAGGATGCGGCGCGCGGCGGGATCCATGCGGACCGGGACCTGGCTCGCCGCGGAGCCCGCCAGCGCGAGAACCGCCGCGAAAACCGCCGTCCGCCGACCCCCCGCCCACCGTGAAAACATGCCGAACTTCATGGAGGCAATCTACCCGACATCCCGCGGCAAGACAATGGCGGAATTGAACCGAAATGCCCCGCGCCCCGCCGGCGGCTAGAAAACGTAGTTCAGGGAATAGGTCGCCAGATGCTTCTCGTTGGCGCCGGCGTCGTGGAAGTTGGAATTTTCCCACGTGTATTCGTACGCCAAGGACCGGGACAGGCGCCGGGACAGCTGGCGGACGTGGGTCAGCCCCGCCGTCAGCGTCGTGGTCTCTTCCGTTTCGGTTTCGGCGTCCGTCTTGCCCAGCGGGGTTTCCCACTCGTGCTCCGCCGCCGCATGGAAGTCGAGCCCGTACACCAGCAGATCCCGCAACTGGAAATCGTAGCCGACCGTGGTCGATTCGGTTTCCGCCGTGGATCCAAACGTCGACTCGGGTTCCTGGGTGAAGGTCAGGGTATGCTCCGCCCGCGGCCCCAGTTTCTGGTTCAGCTTGACGCTGTACTCGAACGTGACTTCGTCTTCCGCTTCGCCCCGCTTCTCCCCGGGCCAGTAGAACGACGGCGAGTCGTTCTCCCACGTGTCTTCCCACGTGGCGACGTAGGTCAGCCGAAGGCTCTTGGACAGCTGGTACTCGTCCATGACCGTGATCGTGTGCGTCGGCTCCCAGGTGGGATCGTCGTCCTCGTCGGTCGCGTCGGTCTGTTCGTCCTCGTAGGAGAAGCCGAACGAGTAGGTGATCTGGGGCCGCCGGAGCAGGCTCACGGGGATGGCGCCGTCGATGCCGAAGGTGTGGATGGTTTCGTCGGTTTCCTCTTCCGACTGGAGCAGGGTCGTCACCGTGTTTTCCCAGGAATAGAACAGGCTGCCCCAGGTGAACAGGTCCCAATAGGCCGCCGCTTCCAGGGTGGTTTCCTCCTGGTCGCCCGCCTGGTACTCTTCCTTCTCGTGCAGTTCCTCGGAGTATTCCGCCTTGGCCTCGAGGCGCACCTTGCGGTAGTTCCAATTGGCGAAAACGCTGCCTTCGGTGGTCAACACGGGATCGCGGCTGGCGGAGCCGGGCACGTACTGGTCTTCGATGCCGTCGACTTCGTTCCGCACGGCGGCCATGCCGCCCAGCGTCAGCCGCGGGTGCGCGGTCTGGAAGTTGAGGACGACGTCGTAGAGTTCCGTGTCCAGATCGTTGCGCTCGAAGTAATCCTCGTAGGCGACGTGCGCGCCGAGGTTGTAGGTCGTGCTCGGCCGCAGCGGCACGGACTGGGATTGGAGCGTCAGGCCCGGCATCCAGTAGAAGTCGCCCTTCTGGCGGTCCGGCTCCTCTTCTTCGGGATAGACGTCGTCCACGTTGCTGTCGTAGCCCAGTTCCACCGCGGCCGAAAGGGCGAAATCGACCCCGCCCAGCCGGAACGTCTGCGCGCGGCCGGCCGGCGCCAACGCCAGCAGCAGGACGGCGGCGCAAAGCCCCTCCGTCCAAAGCCAACCCCCGGCCGAGGGAAACCGACGTTTCCGCCCAGTCGGGGGATGCCGAAACCCGGCAGTCTGGCAATGCTCGCGCATGGAGGCCGTAGCCGCGGCCCGCGGCCGCGGACCGCGCACGTCTTACCGGATGCTCTTGTTGGGATTGTATTCCTTGACCGCCGCGGCCGTGGACCCGGAGAAATCGCCCGGCTCGCCCCATTGCACGACCTTGCCGTTCTCGAAATACACCCAATAGGTCTTCGGGGTCCAGGTGAACGCCGGCGGCAGGTATTCCCAGACTTCGGAAAATTCCTCGCCTTCGTAGATCTTGGACGCGCGGATCTGGAAGGGTTTGCCGATGGCTTCCCGCACCGCTTCCGGCTCCATGCCGAGCTGCAGCCGGCCCACGTCGACGTTCCAGTTCGCGCAGGCGCTCAGGCTAAAAGCCAACGCCAATCCCGCCAATATCCCGCTCGCTGTTCGCATCATCGGTGTTCTCCCTGTTGTGGAAGTTTTGCCTGCCTCCAAATATGGAGAAGCAGTTTGCCACGGAAGTGCCTGCGCTGGCAAGCACAACGAGAAAAAAAACCGCCGCCCCCGAAACCGGGCTTATTTTTTCAGGGCTTTGATCAGCTCCGGAACCACCTGGAACAGGTCGCCCACGATGCCGACGTCCGCCACCCCGAAGATCGGCGCGTCCGGATCCTTGTTGATCGCGATGATCGTGTCGCTGCTGTTCATGCCTACCAAATGCTGGATCTGGCCGGAGACGCCGCAGGCGATATAGATCTTCGGCCGGACCGTCTTGCCCGTCTGGCCCACCTGGTGGAAGCTCGATATCCAGCCCGCATCCACCGCGGCCCGGCTGGCGCCGATGGCCGCGCCGCCCAGGGCTTCCGCCAAGTCCGCCAGCAGCTTGAAGTTCTCGGGTCCGCCCACCCCGCGGCCGCCCGTCACGATGAACTCCGCCCCCGCCACGTTGACCTCGTTCTGCATGGCGTTGACGGTTTCCAGCACCTTCACGACCGGATCGCGCAGCGCCGGCTTTTCTTCGATCAACTGGCCGGTCCGGCCCGCCACGGGCGCCGGCTGCTTGAAGACCTTGGGACGCACCGTCGCCATCTGGG
>JBFXHR010000096.1:0-4109 GCA_050176815.1 Kiritimatiellia bacterium | reverse complement strand
GCTCCTTCGCGAACTACCGGACCAGCATCCTCTTCTACTGCGGCAAGCTCGACATGCTTCCATGAAATTCGGCGAAGAGCCGTTTTTAGGCTGTTTTGACCCGTTTTTGACGATTTCGGGCCGTTTTCAGGCCGTTTTTGAGCATTTTTGCGCGCCGCGGTCCCGCCAGGCCTCCATGCCGAGCCCCGCGCCTTCTTCGTACGTAGTCCACGCTTCAGCGTGGGGGATCGTTTTTGCGGCTTGCAGCTCAAAACAGCCCCGGAACCGGGAATTTTCAGCAGGAAAACAGGAAATGGACAGGAACCCAGGATCGAGCCTCCGAGCCTCCTGTTTTCGTGAAATTTTCCTGTTTTCCTGCCAAATTTCGTGTTTTGGGGGCCGTTTTTCGCTATTTTCAGCCCGTTTTTGGCATTTTCGAGGCGTTTTGAGCCTCCCGAGGCCTCTTCGAGCCCCAAATCCGAAAACAACCACGGATGCACACGGATGGACACGGATTTATGTCCCCCATTCGCAAGAGTCGGGATCGGCTCCGGTTTTGACCGATTTCCGCCCGCCAAGCCGCCCTACCTCCGAAAATCCCCACCACCTCCGTTTCGTGGGTGAATGAGATCCGCCATGCCGCACCCATCGCGACTCGTCGCCGCCCAACGCGCCATTGACCCCATCCCGCCAAAAGCTTATTCTCTTTAGGCGGTTAAAACCCAAGCGCATGTTTTGGATCGACCGGATTGAAGTTGGCTGAAAAACTGCTGGGTCTGTATATGAACCATGTTTTTACACGTGCCATTTGCTGCTGGCTGTCCATCTGCGCCATTTCCGCAGCGGCAACCGTAAGCGGGGCAATAACCAACCGGCATGGATTTGGCATCGGATATGCCGTCCTAACCGCAACTCGGGCAGAAAATACCGCCGTGGCCTCAAACGTCACCAGCCGTCAGGGCGCTTATGAGCTTGAATTGGAGGAGGGCTCCTGGACCCTCGAACTTGACCCCGCGCTGCTCAATGAATTTGGATATCAACCGTTGGTTCATGAAATGGTGATTTCAGGAACCGCGCCTATTGTCGCCAACATGCTTGCTTTGCCGATCGAACCGCCCATCCCCCCCGTCCTTTCTCTTTCCGTTACCGGAGACCGCTTTAGTCTCAATATCAGGGGAGGTGGCGATCGGGTGTTTCAAGTCGAGCGGTCCGTGGACGCAACCACGTGGACCAACGACTACGACGATCCGTACTGCACGGAACGGGGAGAACTATCCGTTGGGTCGAATATCTATGGCAAGTATTCTACCGGCACGTTCTTTCGGGTCGTCGTGCTTGAATAGGGTATGATGACGAGGCCCGCCTCTGATGGGGTCAGTCCCGTAACCTAGTAATTTTTTCCCGCATTCCTCCACAATGTGCCGGATCCGTTGAACCGCGAGCTTCCCGCAACCCTCCGCATGAGCCACTCCATCCTCTTCGCCTCGAAGCGCGACCCGCGGCTGGTGACCCTCCGGCGCGGGGGAACGCTGACGGACGCCGACCACCGGCGGCTGGCCTTGTGGGCGGCGGTTTGCGCGGAACACGTGCTGCCCTACTTCGAGGAGGCGCGTCCCGGCGACGACCGGCCGCGGCGGGCGCTCGACCAGGCCCGCGCCTGGGCGCGGGGCGAGATCACGATGACGCCGGCCCGCGAAGCCGCCTATGCTGCGCACGCCGCGGCCCGCGCAGCCACCGGCGCCGCGAAAGAAGCGGCCCGCGCCGCCGGCCACGCCGTCGCCGTGGCGCACATGGCCGACCACGAGCTGGGCGGGGCGGCCTATGCGATCCGGGCCGTGCGCGCGGCGGCGCCCGAAGCCCAGCGCGCCGCCGCCGGCCGCCGCGAATGCCGCTGGCAGCGCGCGCGATTGCCCGCCGCCATCCGCACTCTTGTCCTCGACGACCAGAAACGCCGCAACCAAACGTGCTGGTCCCTGTTCGAGGTCTGACGATCACCCCCGCCCGGTCCTACAGAACAGCCCGGCGCCCTCGGCGAGGCCGCCCTACCTGAGATCCCATTCGCGCCATTCATAGTTTGCCCTTGTCCCATCCGTGTTGATCCGTGTCCATCCGTGGTTGGTTTCCGCCCTCGGATTCATGCAGTTTTCAGGCCGATCACTTGAACATTGTTGATTGAATATTGTTTATTGGATATTGAGATTGAATGCACCTCCGCTTCACCTCCCCGCACGCCCAGCCGCCGGGAACGATCCTGGCCCTGCTGCGGCGGAGCTATGCGGCGCTGGTGGCGGCGGAGCCGGAATGCTGGGGGCGGGTGGAGCCGACGTGGGCGGAGTTCGACCGCGAGATCTGCGCGCATCCGGACACGATCGGGGCGTGCGTTTTCCTGAGCTGGGCGGACGCTGAGCTCGTCGGCTTCGGGTCGTACGATCCGCGGCCAAAGCCGGCGTTCGGGATCGTCGGGCACAATTGCATCCTGCCGGAATTCCGCGGCCGGGGCCATGGCGCGGCGCAGGTCCGGGAAATCCTCCGGCGCTTGCGGGAGCTGGGCATCCGGAAAGCCCAGGTCACGACGGGCGCGCATCCGTTTTTTCTGCCCGCGCGGCGCACCTACGCCGCCTGCGGCTTCCGCGAAACCGGCCGCCGCCCCTGGGATCTCGATCCCGCCCAATCCGTGATCGATTGCGAAGCGGATTTGGGGTGAACCCCCGAACCGTTCTCTCGCCAAGCGCGCCAAGTCCGCCCAGAAGCGCTCCCCCGGCTTAGGCTTCTTTGCGCCCTTCGCGTCCTTTGCTTGAGGCGAATGTGGGCTGTTCTGCCGCCTGACTCGGGGCTGTTCTCCTGGAAATTGGACATTCCTTGTTGGACATTGGATATTGAGATCTCATCCCAGCCGGGTCATGTCGAGCGCAGTCGAGACATCTCGGCCTTGTCTCTGCGGCCAGCCGGCGGCCTCCAGCCCAGATCCCTCGACAAGCTCGGGATGACAACTCTACGGCCCGGTGCCCTCGGCGAGGCCGCCCTGCCGTTCGATCCCCATTTGCGTCCATCCGCGTCCATTTGCGGTTGTATTTTTGCAATCTCGATCGACCCGGTTTAGATTGCCGCCCATGAGCCCCCCGTCCCATTTGGGAACTTCGCCGATCCGCACCGATGCGCCGGCCAAAGTCCGCGGCACGCTCCGATTCACCGACGACGCCATCCGCCCCGGCACGCTCCACGCCGCCGTTCTCTACAGCCCCCTCGCCCACGCCGACATCAAGCAGATCGAAACCGCCGCCGCCGCTTCCGCCCCCGGCGTGCGCGGGGTCTTCACCGGCGCCGACTGGCCGGACATCCTGATCGGCCTCTACATGGGCGACAAGCCCCCGCTCGCGCGCGGAAAGGTGCGCTACCACGGCGAACCCGTCGCGGTCGTCGTGGCCGACGACGAAGCCTCCGCGCTGAACGCCCTGCGGCTCGTGAAGGTCGAGTACGCGCCGCTGCCCGCGCTGGGCAGTCCCCGCGAAGCCCTCGCGCCGGGCGCGCCGATCCTGCATCCCGCGCTCGCCACCTACGCCAAGATCCCCGACGTCCTGCCCGAACCCGGCACCAACGTCGCCAACCGCACGAAGATCCGCAAGGGCGATCCGGATGGGGCCTTCGCCGCGGCCGACGTCGTCGTGGAAGGCGAATTTTCGTTTCCACCGGGCGACCACGTGGCGCTGGAGCCGCGCGTGGCCATCGCGGAGTACGGCGCCGACGGGCGGCTCGAAATCGACAGCTCCACGCAATCGCCGTTCGAAGTGCGCAATCTCCTCGCCCGCGCGCTGGGCCTGCCCGAGCGGCGGATCGTGGTGCGGGCCGGCCCCATCGGCGGCGGTTTCGGCGGCAAGGCGGGCATCATGCTGGAGCCCCTCGCCGCGCTGCTGGCCATGCGCTTTCCCGGCCGGCCGGTGCGCCTCGCCAACACGCGCGAAGCCGACCTGCTCTCCAGTCCCGGCCGCCCCGGCTTGCAATCGCGCGTGCGCCTCGCCGCGCGCGCCGACGGCACGCTGCTCGCGGCCGACATCGAGTTTCTCTTCGATTCCGGCGGCTACGCGGACTACGCCGTCAACGTCTCGCGCGCGGCGGCCCTCTCCTGCACCGGG
>JBFXHR010000095.1:0-4259 GCA_050176815.1 Kiritimatiellia bacterium | reverse complement strand
GGCTGAAGGCTGAAGGCTGAAGGAGAGGCTGAAGGCTGAAGGCTGAAGGCTGAAGGTTGGGAGTCCTTCGGACTTTGGACTTCGGACTTCGGACTTTCTCCGCCGCCGCGCGGCGTCCACCCGTCCACGTTGGCGTAGGTGACGAGGAAGGAGTAGGCGTTCCACCACGGGATCAGCAGGTGGCGCAGCGATTGCAGGACGCCCTGCTCGGAGAAGCACAGGTCTTCCGCGCGGACGATGGGCGAATTGACCATGTAGAGCCGCAGCGCATCCGCCCCGTAGGTGTTGAGGATGTGCATGGGGTCGGGATAGTTCTTCAGGCGCTTGGACATCTTGCGGCCGTCTTCGGCGAGGACGAGGCCGTTGACGATCACGTTCTTGTAGGGCGACTTCCCGAACAGCGCGGTGCCGAGGAGCATCAGCGTGTAGAACCAGCCGCGGGTCTGGTCGAGGCCTTCGGCGATGAAATCGGCCGGGAAGAACTTCTCCAGTTCGTTGGCGCGCTCGAAGGGGTAGTGCTGCTGGGCGTAGGGCATGGAGCCGGACTCGAACCAGCAGTCGAGCACCTCGGGCGTGCGGCGGTAGGTCTTGCCGTTGAGCGCGAACGTGATTTTGTCGACGTGGTGCTTGTGGAGGTCGGTCACCTTTTGGCCGGAGAGTTTTTCGAGCTCGGCGATGGAGCCGACGCAGACCATGTCCTGGCCGTCTTCCGACACCCACACGGGGATGCAGGACCCCCAGAAGCGGTTGCGGGAGATGTTCCAGTCCTTGGCTTCCTTGAGCCAGTTGCCGAAGCGCTTTTCGCCGACGGCCTGGGGCACCCAATGGACGCCGTCGTTGTTGGCGGCGAGCTGGTCGTGCAGGTCCTCGACGCGCACATACCAGGCCTCGATGGCGCGGTAGATGAGCGGCGTGTCCGTGCGCGGGCAGAACGGATACGAGTGCACGAGCGTGGACTGGTGCACCAGCTTGCCGGCGTCCTTGAGCGAGCGGATGATCTGCTTGTCGGCGTCCTTGCAGAACACGCCGTGGTATTCGGGGACGGATTCGGTGAAGGCGCAGACGTCGTCGAGATAGTCGCGCAGGGGGATGCCGGCGGCCTTGCAGACGCGGAAGTCGTCCTCGCCGAACGCGGGGGCCATGTGCACCAGGCCGGTGCCGTCTTCGGTGCTGACAAAGCCGTCGTTCTGGATGCGGAAAGCGTTTTCCGTGCCCGCGAAGACGGGGAAGATCGGCTCGTAGGCCAGACCGCGCAGCTCGGCGCCCTTGAACGCGGCGAGCTTTTCGTACTGCTCGGCCTTCTTGTAATAGGCCGGGAGGCGGGCTTCGGCGAGGACGTAGACGTTCCGGTCCGAGAGATCGCGCACGGCGATGTAGTCGATGTCCGGCCCGGCGCAGACGGCGAGGTTGCCGTAGAGCGTCCAGGGCGTGGTGGTCCAGATCAGGGCGAAGACGGGCGAGCCTTGCGGATCGAGCCCGGCGGGGAGCTGGGAGAGCTTGACGCGGACGGTGATGGAGGGGTCCTGCACGTCCTGGTAGTTGCTGCCGGCCTCGAAGTTGGACAGCGGCGTGTTGAGCTTCCAGGAATAGGGCATGATGCGGTGCGACTTGTAGACGCGGCCCTGGTCCCAGAGCTGCTTGAAGACCCACCAGATGGACTCCATGAAGGTGACGTCCATTGTCTTGTAGTCGTTGTCGAAGTCCACCCAGCGGCCCATGCGAGTGACGGTCTTGCGCCATTCCTCGACGTAGGTCAGCACCATGGAGCGGCAGGTCTCGTTGAAGACGTCGATGCCCTTGGCGACGATGTCGGCGGCGCCGGAGAGGCCGAGTTTTTCCTGCGCGAGGGCTTCGATGGGCAGGCCGTGGCAATCCCAGCCGAAGCGGCGCTCGACGGAGTGGCCCCGCATGGTCTGGTAGCGGGGGGCGATGTCCTTGATGGTGCCGGCCAGCAGGTGGCCGTAGTGGGGCAGGCCCGTGGCGAAGGGGGGGCCGTCGTAGAAGATGTATTCCTTCGCGCCCTTGCGTTCGTCGATGGACTTCTGGAACGTGCCGTTTTCCTGCCAGAACCGGAGGATGTCCTCTTCCATCTGGGGGAACGACAACTTGCTGGAAACGGGCTTGAACATGGGGTTTTCCTTCCGGGCCGAATCAGCCGCACATTCAACGGCGGCGGCGGACGTTTGTCAAGGATGGGCGGGCGCGGGCGGCGGCGCGGCGGGCCGTCCCGTGTATCATCATATGCGCATATGCGCATAAGCACATGAATGGACCCGGCCGGGGAACGGGCGGCGAGGCCGTGAATTGGGCGGCAAGGCCCCGCGGGTGCCAGCATGCAAAACGGGACGCAGGCGTTCCGGCTCCGCTGGAGATCAGAATCGAGCCCCGCCGCCCGCGGCGGGATTTTCATGGCCGAGCGAACGCGCGGGGAAGTCGCGGGCGAGCGGGCGGACCGGGCGTTGAAATTGCGGGACGGGGGCTGCCCGGCTCGCAACGGCCACGGGTTCTCTGTCGCGGGAGCCCCGCCGCCCCGGCGGGAGACTGGGGAACGGCCGGGGCAGTCTGAAATCCGCTCCCGGCCGGAAGCCGGGACGGATCCCCGGGACTCTCGCACGGAACTCCGTTCGCGCCCGGCCCCGCCCGGCTGCGGGCGCCGGCGAGCAGGGACCCGGCGTGCCCGGAGGAATCGCCTGCCCCGAAGCCGGCGCGGCCCGTTGCAAGGCGCGGCGCGGCGCCCGGCCGGGGCGGACGCGGCGCGGCCGGCAAGGTAAACCGTTTTTTGCTTGAATATTTCTGCGATTCTGGGATTGACTCGCCGGCAGCCGGGGCGTATGGTGTCGCGCAATTCCGCCGGTTTGCGGATGGATCGAAACGGCAATTTAAAAAGAAAACACACGGAGATCACGGACTATGGCTATCAAGGTTGGCATCAACGGGTTTGGACGCATCGGACGCATGGTGTTCCGCGCGGCGATCAAGAATTTCAAGGACATCGAGATCGTCGGCATCAACGATCTGCTCGAGCCGGAATATCTGGCCTACATGCTGAAGTACGACAGCGTGCACGGCCGCTTCCAGGGCACGATCGCGGTCGAAGGCACGACGCTGGTCGTCAACGGCCAGAAGATCCGCCTGACGGCCGAGAAGGATCCGGCGGCGTTGAAGTGGAACGAAGTCGGCGCCGAAATCGTCGTCGAATCCACGGGCCTGTTCCTGGACAAGGCGACGGCGGAAGCCCATCTCAAGGCCGGCGCGAAGAAGGTCATCCTGAGCGCGCCTTCGAAGGACGACACCCCGATGTTCGTGTTCGGCGTGAACCACCAGAACTACAAGGGCGAGGCGATCATCTCCAACGCGAGCTGCACGACCAACTGCCTGGCGCCCGTGGCCAAGGTCCTGAACGACACCTTCGGCATCGAGAAGGGCCTGATGGCCACGATCCACGCCGCGACGGCCACCCAGAAGACGGTGGACGGCCCCTCGAAGAAGGATTGGCGCGGCGGCCGCGGCATCCTCGAGAACATCATCCCCAGCAGCACCGGCGCGGCGAAGGCCGTGGGCAAGGTCATTCCCGAGCTGAACAAGAAGCTCACGGGCATGGCGTTCCGCGTGCCGACGAGCGACGTCTCGGTGGTGGATCTGACGGTCGTCCTGAAGAAGGAATGCACCTACGACGAGATCAAGGCCGCGATGAAGGCCGCCAGCGAAGGCGAGATGAAGGGCGTGCTCGGCTACACCGAGGACAAGGTCGTCAGCACCGATTTCGTCGGCGAGACCCTGACGAGCGTGTTCGACGCCGGCGCGGGCATCCAGCTCGACCCGACCTTCGTGAAGGTCGTCGCCTGGTACGACAACGAGTGGGGTTATTCCAACAAGGTGTTGGACATGATCCGCGTGATGGCCAAGTAGGCAACGCCGGCTCCATCCCATTCCGCCGGGGCATGCGCCCCGGCGGAATGTTTCGCAATCGCAGGCCAGACCAAAGGACTCCGGACATGAACAAGAAGACCTTGAAAGACGTGGATTTGCAGGGCAAGCGCGTGGTCATGCGCGTGGATTTCAACGTGCCCATCAAGGAAGGCAAAATCAGCGACGACACCCGCGTCACGGCGGCGCTGCCGTCGATCCGCTACGTTCTGGAGCAGGGCGCGAGCCTGGTGCTGATGAGCCATCTGGGCCGCCCGAAAGGCAAGGGCTACGAGGCCGAGTACAGCTTGAAGCCGTTGGCGGACCATCTGGCCAAGCTGCTGGGCCAGCCC
>JBFXHR010000094.1:0-4303 GCA_050176815.1 Kiritimatiellia bacterium | reverse complement strand
GCCCAGGCCACTTCCGCGCGCGCGAACAAGGCCGGCGCCAAGGCCAGATGGGGGCGGTGGCGCAGGGCGAGCCACCAGGCGGCGGGGCCATCGTAGACCAGCAGGTCGATTTGGCCGGCGCGGAGGGCTTCGGCCGCCGCGGCAGGATCCGGATAGACCCCGCGGGATGCCCGCGTGAAATAGCGCGCGACGTAGGCGTCGCCGGGCGTTGCGGCGACCACGCCGACGCGGGCGCGGGCGGAACGGATCTTGATGGCCGTGTTGAAGCGCGGCAAATCGGCGGCGCGGATCAGCGCGGCCTGGCCGACGACCAGATACGGCGCGGCGAAATCCATCTGGACGCGGCGTTCTTCGGTCAGCGTCGTGCCGCCCATCAGCACGTCCACCTTCCCGGTGAGCAGCGCCGCTTCCAGTTCCGCGGGCGCGGCGGCGACGAAAACCGGTTTCAGGCCGAGACGGGCCGCGAACGCGCGGCCTAAATCGGCCTCCAGACCGCAGGGGTGCCCGCCCCGGCGGAAAAACAGCGGCGGCGATTCGTCCGCGACGCCGATGCGCAAGGCGCCGGGCGAGGCCGGCCGCAGGGCCTGGCAACCGATGGCCAGCGCCAGTCCCAGCAACGCCAGTCCCAGGCCCAGCGCTCGCCGCGGCCGCCCGGCGGCGCGCCTAGGCGGTGGCGTCGCCCAGATATTGCTTTTCCAGCGCATCGTAGCGGTTGATGACTTGGCGGACGAGCGCGCGCTTCTCGCCGTAGGGGCCGAAGAACGAGCCTTTGAAACCCGCCAAAATGATGTTGCGCAGCTTGGCGGGCGTGACCGGCAGATGCGTGCACACCAGCTCCAATTCGCGGGTGACGCTGGTGCGGGAGACCAGGCGGTTGTCCGTGTTGATGGACACCGACAGGTTGGCGTCGAGCATCTTGCGCAGGGGGTGGTCGGCCACGGTTTCGATGGCGGGGATGGTCTGCAGGTTGCTCGTGGGACAGACCTCGAGGGTGATGCGGCGGGTGGCGACGTAGTCCACGAGGCATTTCACGTAGTAGTCGGGATCCTTGATGGCCGGATCCTTGATCTTGTCGGCGGCAAACAGCCAGGTGCCGTGGCCGAGGCGGTCGGCGTGGCATTCGGTGATGGCCTGGAAAATGGATTCGGGACCGTACGCTTCGCCGGCATGCACCGTTTTCTTCAGGAAATGGACGTGCGCGTACTGGTAGGCCTCCTTGTGGTCGAGGGCCGGGAAGCCGGCTTCGGCGCCGGCGAGATCGAAGCCGACGACGGGAATGCCCTTCTGGTGGGCCAAAGCGGCGGCGGAGCGCGCCATTTCAAGGGAGGCGACGGACATGACCTCCTTGGCGGGCGCATGGGGCATCACGTCGAACAGCTGCGCGTAGTAGGCCGACATGTGGCGGTTGAAGAACCGCATGGCGCAGGTGATGATGCCGTAATGGAAGGGGATGTCGGCGCCGTCGCGGACGGCCGCGGAGGCGTTGTGTTCCGTCTGGGCGCGCTCGAGGCCGCGGTTCACGCATTCGATGACCTCTTCCACGGAGAAGCCGGGGCGGACGTGCAACTGCGGGGCGTAGCGCACCTCGACGTAGCGGACGTTTTCGGCGATGTTGTCCACGGCGAGTTCGTAGGCGACGCGCTCGAGGTTCTCGGGATTCTGCAGCACGGCGCAGGTCAGGCCGAAGCCGCGCAGGTAATCGGGCAGATCCTGGTATTTTTCCTTGAAGACGAGTTCCTGCAAGCCCGCTTCGGTTTCGGACGGCAACGGCACTCGGGCGGCCTTGGCCAGCTCGATCAAGGTGGGGAGCCGCAGCGAGCCGTCCAAATGGAGGTGCAGATCGGTCTTGGGGATCTTTTCAAGGAATTCGCGGGTGATCTTCGTGGCCATGCGGTGCCTCCTGCCTTGGACAAATGCCTGATTTCGGACGGCATTCTACCCGAGGCGACCGGCCCCCGCAACGAGTTAATCGGGGGACCGCGGGCCGGTCAGCGGATGCGCCGGAGCAGGACGAGCCCCAGCAGGAAAAAGACGGCGTTGGGCAGCCACCCGGCCACGGCGGGCGGCAGCAGCTGTTGCTTGCCGAACGCGAGGCCGAGGCCCATGAGGATGTAATAGCCGAAGAACGCGAGCAGCGCGAACAGGATGCCCAGCCCCATGCCGCGCCGGCCAGTGTGGAATCCAAATGGCACGCCCACGAGAATGACGATCAGGCAGAGCCACGGCGCCGCCAGGCGATAATGGAAATCCACCATCAGGCGGTTGCGGGTTTCCTTGGAAATCCCCGGATGGGTTTCGATGAACTGGAGGATTTCATAGGACGACCGCTCGCTGTCGTCCTTGATCTCGTTGATGAAATCCCTGGGCGTTTCGGACAGCATGGTCATCTCGACGCTGGGCGTGGATTCGACCGGCCCGGTGGGGTCGTTGCGGACGTCGAAGTAGCGCGTCTCGACGCTCTCGAACCACCAATGCCCATCGACCCAGCGCGCGCGCGCGGCGTCCAGGCGGTACTCGTCGGACCCGTCCGGCCGCTGCTGGGTCAGGTTGACGCCGCGCATTTCGAAGGAGGCCGAAGGGCGGGGATCGAAGAGGTTGATCCGCCACACGCGGCGGCCCGTCGTGTTCTTGTAGGCGAGGTTCGGCGCCAGATGGGTTTGCCCGTCGTGCGGGGAACCTTGCCAATCGATGAATTGGCGATTCCGGTACGTCGCGCCGGGATTGTAGAATTCGTTGATGCCCAGCAGGACGACGGAGGCCAGCAACCCGAGGGTCAGATACGGCAGGAGGAGCTGGGTGAGGCTCAGGCCGCTGGCCCGCATGGCCGTCAGTTCGGAATTCTTGCCGAGTTGCCACAGCGCGTAGAGCAGCGCCAGCAGGAGGGAAATCGGCAACAGATACGGCAGATAGGTCGCCAGCAGCCGGCCGTAATAATAGGCGATCTCCTTCAGCGGCGTGGCCGCTTCCAGGAAATCGACGAAATTGCCGAACAGGTCCACCAGGATCGCCACCAGCGAAAAGCCGGCCATGATGTAGACCCATGGCCGGCCCAGATGGCGAAGCAAATAGCGGCTGACCAACTTCATCGGCGGCAGAAGGCAGCGGACCCGGCGGCCCGCCGGCTCCCTTAGGGGGCGGGGACGACTTCCCCGGGCAGGTATTTGGTCTTGTCGACCCAGATGAAACCCTTGCCGTTGCAGAACGAGCAGGTCGGCGTTTTCGCGGGATCTCCGGCGCAACGCGGGCAGACGATCTTCACGTTCGGATTCTCGCGGGTTTCGGCGGTATATTTGAGGATCCCGCTGGTCTGGGCGAACCAGAACAGGCCGGCGATGGCCAGAATCGCACCGACAATACCCCAGCGACCCTGGAGCGATTTATCCACCTTGCGACGTTGGGGTTGGGGCATATGTTCTCCGATTTGTGGGCTACAGTGCCGAGTTTAGGCGGCCAAAGTCAAGGCAGGAGCTCGGAAAATACGCAAATCGGCCCCGCGCGGCCGCGCTAGGGCAGAATCTGGACTTGCCAGTCCTGGCCGTCGAATTCCTCCGAAGCGGACCAAACCTGGCCGAAATTGTTGGAATGGCAGAAATCGCCGCCGGGCCGCCGGAGCAAATAGCGCTCCTCCGAGTCGTCCGGCGCATCGCCCTTGAGTTGGATCGCATAGAAATTGTCGCCGGGCTGGGTGATCCAAGCCGGGATTTCGACCTGCCAGAGATCCAGTTCGACGGCGCCTGCGGCCGGCAATCCGCGGAACCGGGTTGCCGGTTGCGCGGCATCCAGCGCGACGGTCTTCAGCCAGATGCCCATGACCCAATGCGACATGTAGCCATCCCACCAGCGCACGAAGACCTGCTCGTCCATGGCGCCGGCGAAATCCTTGGCCGTCAGCACGTAGAGCGTCACCGTGTCGCCGTCGGGAATTTGCTCCGACCCGTTGGCGAGGAACGCGAAGCTTTCGCCGGGAACCGGCTCGGCCGTCCGGGTGCCGTTGCCGATGGCGTGGTAGGCCCAATCCGTCCGGATGTCCGCCCGTGCCGCCAGAGCCGCGCAGAGCGAAGCGAGCAGGAAAGCAGAATGCCGATTCATGGGAAGTCTCTCCTTTGGCCGCGATCCTATCAAGCGGACGGGAGAGAAGCAACTGTCCGGTTTGCGCCGCGACTCAAGCGCTGGCCGCGCGGGTGGCCGGGTGCACCTCGAAATCGCAGATCAGCGGCAGGTGGTCGCTGAGACGAACCGCGCGAGCGACTTCGAAATGGGTGATGCGGATCTCGGGGCTGTGCAGGATGAAATCGAGCAGCCA
>JBFXHR010000093.1:0-4506 GCA_050176815.1 Kiritimatiellia bacterium | reverse complement strand
CGTCAATTTGTGTCTATTTGTGTTCATTTGCGGTTGATAATGAAAGGCAGGCGACCATGGTCACGAAGGCGCAACTGAAGTAGCTGGCGAAGGAATACGGCACGCCCCTGTTCGTGGTGGAACACGACCAGCTGCGGAAGAACCTGGCGGAATTCAAGAAGTTCCTGCCCAAGGTCCAGCCCTACTTCGCGGTGAAGTCGAATTCGCTGCCGGAGATCGTGCGGACGCTCTACAAAGCGGGCGCGAGCTTCGACGTGGCCTCCATCGCCGAATTCCGGACGGTCTACGAGAACATCCGGGACCTGCCGCCGAAAGCCCGCCAGGACTTCATCTGGGACAAGATCATCTACGCCCATCCGATCAAGGCCGAAGAAACGCTGCGGGAACTGGAGCCGTACAAGCCGCTGGTGACCTTCGACAACGAAGAAGAAATCCGCAAGGTGAAGAAGTACGCGCCGCACGCGGGCATGGTGCTGCGCATCAAGGTGCCGAACACGGGGGCGATGGTGGAGCTGTCGTCGAAGTTCGGGGCGGATCCCGGGCAGGCCGTGGACCTGATCGAGAAGACCCATGCGGCGGGGCTGGTCGTGGAGGGCCTGAGCTTCCACGTCGGCAGCCAGACGACGAACTTCCAGAACTACGTCCAGGCGCTGAACCTGGCGGCGGGCATTTTCAAGGAAGCGCGGCTGCGCGGCTTCAAGGACATGAAGCAGCTCGACATCGGCGGCGGGTTCCCGGCGCCCTACGACGCGAACGTGAAGCCGCTGCGCGAGCTGGCCAAGGTGATCAACGCCGAGTGCAAGCGGCTGTTCCCGAAAGACGTCGCGATCCTGGCCGAGCCGGGGCGCTTTCTGGTCGCGACGGCGTGCACGTCGGTGGCGGAAGTCATCGGCAAGGCGGACCGCGATGGCAAGCGGTGCTACTACGTCAACGACGGCGTGTACCACACCTACTCGGGGATCATCTTCGACCACTGCACCTATCCGGTGAAGGCGTTCAAGAAGGGACCGACGCAGCTGTGCGCGGTATTCGGGCCCACGTGCGACGCGCTGGACACCATCGGGCTTTCGGAGGAGCTGCCGGATCTGGACGTCGGCGACCTGGTCTACAGCGAGAACATCGGCGCCTACAGCCACGCGTCCTCCACCTGGTTCAACGGCTTCCCGCCGGCGACCGTGGTGCATATCAACGAGTAGGACGGGGATGATGGCGGAATGGCTTTGTGGAGGGCCGACCTCCGTGTCGGCCTTTTCGGACGATTAGCCGGACGGCACGGAGCCCGTCCCTCCAGGGCGATAAACCGTGAATGATCGTGCGCATCCGGATCGCCGACATCCCGCGCACCACCCACCCATCGAGCGCTTCAACGATCCGGTCATTTTGCTGACAACGGTTTGCGCTCAGAATCGGCAACCGGTTTTGGCCTGCGAGGCGGTCCACCGGATTTGCCGCGAGGTTTGGCAAGCAGCGGATTTCTGGCGCGTTGGGCGTTATGTCATCATGCCGGACCATATCCACCTGTTTTGCGCTCCGGGACGAATTCCGATGCCGAGCATGCGGCAATGGGTCGAGTTCTGGAAAAGCCAGATTGCCCGGCGTTTTCCCTCGAGCCCTGGAGGGCCGGCCTCCGTGCCGGCCGTTTCGGGCGCAAGCCCGGACGGGACGGAGCCCGTCCCTCCAGAGAGCCGAAAAGCATTCAAATTGTGGCAACGGGACTATTGGGACACGCAGCTGCGGTCGCGGGCGCATTACGACGAGAAATGGGCCTATGTGCGGATGAATTCCGTGCGGCAAGGATTGGCTGGAACGCCGGATGAATGGCCTTTTCAGGGCGAGGTGTTTCCGTTGGCATGGCGTTGAGGTCGAGGGAGGCCGACACGGAGGTCGTTCCTCCAGAGAGCAAAGCGGATGGCTGGCCGACCTCCGTGTCGGCCACGAATTGAACTTTCAACTTGGCTGCAGCATCCGCACCGCCAATTCGTTGGCGGGGGTGGGAATGCCGCATTGCCGGCCGAGGCGGCAGACGGTTTCGGCGAAGAGATCGATTTCGGGCGTGCGGCCGGCTTCGACGTCCTGGAGCATGGACGTCTTGTTTTCCGGCTTGGCGCCGAGGATGACGGTTTCCGCCCAGGCGGGCACGTCCGCCGCGCCCGCGATGCCGAGGGCCACGCCGACGGCGGCGGCTTCGTCCATGAGGGTGCGGGCGAGCCGCAGGGCTTCGGGGTTTTGCTGGATTTCGCGCGACGGCGCGCGCAGGAGGGCCTGGGCCTGGTTGATGCCGACGTTGAGGATGAACTTCTTCCACTGGGCGGCGCGCATGTCGGCGGGGACGTCGTAGCGAATGCCGAGGCGGTCGAAGCATGCCGCGACGGCCTGCACGCGGGGGGCGGGGGGATCGTTGGTCGCCTCGCCGAAGACGATCTTGTCCCGGCCGCCCTGGACGACGGCGTGGCCGTCGCGCATGGAGCTTTCGCAATAGACGAAACCGTGGAGGACGCGGGGCCAGCCGAAGGCTTCGGCGAGGGGGTCTTGCGCGGAGATGCCGTTGAGCAGCGGCAGGATCTGCGTGGGCTCCGCGACGACGGACGCCACGACGGGGAGGGAGGCTTGCAGGGCGGTGGATTTGACGGCGACGAGGACGAGGTCGGCGGGCGGGCCGGGGCGATCGGGGGTGACGTAGTTCAGATCGAGCCGCCGGCCGTTGAAGGAAGGCGGATCCGCCCGGTAGCGGGCGATGCGGCCGGCATCGGCGACGATGCGGAGACGCGCGGGATCGCGCGCGGAAATCTGGGCGGCGTAGAGGATGCCGATGGCGCCGAGGCCGACGAGCGCGACGTCCTGGACGGGGCTCATGGCTGGCGGGTGGCGAGGACGCGGACGGAGCCGTTGCCCGCCTGGGCGGGTTGGAGGGTGAAGGCGTTGAGGACGGCCGGCAGCAGGCAGGTGGTCCCGTGCTGGAGGATCATGGCGGGCTGCCCCGGCGTCTTGATGCGGACGTCGCCGTCGACGGGGAACAGGATCAGGAAACTGCGGGAGTCGTGTTGGATTTGGCACGGTGCGGAAATGGTCCATTCCTCGACGTGGAAATGGGGATCGTCGAGCAGGCGGCGCACGGCATGTCCGCCGGCCTGCGGAATCTCGGGCTGGATGGGTGCGACGGGACTGCCGGTGAGATTCCAGTTGATGACCTGCAAGGCCTTTTCGACGTGCAGGGACCGGGGCTGGCCGGTTTTGTCCAGGCGGTCCCAGTCGTAGAGCCGGTAGGTCGTGTTGGCGTCCTGCTGGACTTCGAGCAGGAGGCAGCCGGCGCCGATGGCGTGGACGCGGCCGCCGGGCGTGTTGAACACCATGCCGGGGCGGGCGGGGAACCGCTGGAGCAGGGCCGGGATGGTGCCGGCCGCGCGGGCTTTCTCGAAATCCGCGGGGCCGACGCCCGGCTTGAAGCCGGAATAGATGTGGGCGTCGGGCGTCGCGGACAGGACGTACCACATCTCGCTCTTGGCCTCGCCGCCGAACCGCGCGGCGGCCTCGTCGTCCGGGTGGACCTGCACGGACAGGGTTTCGCGGGCGTCGATGAGCTTGACGAGCAGGGGAAACGCCTTGTCCGTGCGGCCGGTGCCGAGCAGTTCCGGCCCGCGGCGGGCGATGGCTTCCGTCAGGGTGGCGCCGGCGTCGGGACCGTTGATGATGCGTGTGCGGCCGTCGGGATGGTCGGCGATTTCCCAGGCCTCGGCGTAGATGCCGGCGTTGAGGCGCCGGTGGTATTCGTGGATCAACCGGTCGCCGCCCCAGATGTACTCCTTGTACGCGGGCTGCAACAGGATCGGCATGTGGATCTTCGCATCCATGGAAAACCGATTCTGCCTCGCCGCCCGACGCCGGACAAGCAAAAGAACGCGGTTCCGCGCCGGGGAATCCAGCCCCGCCGCCGTTTTTAGGCTTTACCGTGCCCGGCGGGAGTATCACACTGGCCCGTAATCGAATGCGGCGCCCGGCTCCGCCGCCGAGCGCCGGGAACTGGAAACAAGCGGGAGGAACGACGATGAAGAAGTGGATTCTGGTTTCGATGGCGATGGCGACGATGGGGCTGCCGCTGGCGGCCGGGGCGTTCCAGGCGGACGTGATCGCGCCGCCGCACGGGGATTTCCCCGTGTCGGTCGGCGGCCAGCTCTCGTTCGGGCTGCTGAACGGCGAGGCGAAGGAGCACGTCTACGACTACGAAACGGCGGATGGCGGCCGACGGCAGTTGAGCCGCCTGGACTGGGAGCTGAAAGACGTCGTCATGGGCGGCGTCCAGTTTTCGGTTCGGCCCATCAAGCATGACCTGTGGGACGCCCTGACCCTGAACTTCGGCTATTGGAACGCCCTGACGGAAGGCAGCGGCGAGATGGAAGACTACGACTGGCTGGATCCGTATTCCACGGATTGGACCCACTATTCGCTCTCCGACGTCGACGTGACGGAAGGCTATCTCTTCGACCTGAACGTGGCGTGGGACGCTGCGGA
>JBFXHR010000092.1:0-4521 GCA_050176815.1 Kiritimatiellia bacterium | reverse complement strand
ACATCCGCCGCATCGAGGAGCTATTGAACAATCGGCCCAGGAGATGCCTGGGCTATCGAACCCCGGCCGAAGCCTTGCATGCCGAACATTCGTGCACTTGATGTTTGACACTGCCTCTACGTAAAACGGGACTCAGCGCGCGAATCCGCGCCAGCGGGCGGCGGCGGCGGCGGGCGCCGCGCACCAGGCGGGCACCTGCTTGGCCATGGCAACGGGCAGCAGCCCGGACTTCGCCAGTTGCGCCAACGGCACCCATTCGAATGCGAGGTGGTCTTCCGCCGCGGGCGGGTGGTTCCGCGCGGAGAGCTTCGGGCAGCGGACTTCGAACACGAGCGAGATTTCGCAGGTGCGGCCGCTGCGGGCTTTGTAGATCTGCTCGACGACGCCGAGAAAACGGCCGACCTTGGCCGGCACGCCGAGCTCCTCGCGCCACTCGCGCGCGAGCGCATGCTTGGAATCCTCGCCCCAGTCGACGTGGCCGCCGGGCAGATAGACGTTCCCGTGCTTGCGGTTGCGGCAGACGAGGATTTTCCCGTTCTTCACGCAGGCGCCGCGCGCCAGGATCTCGATTTCCTTGCGGTTATTTTTCATCACTCTCCGATGATCTTGATCAGGACGCGCTTGCGGCGCAAGCCGTCGAACTCGCCGTAGAAGATCTGCTCCCAGGGGCCGAGATCGAGGGCCCCGCCGGTGATGGCCACGACGACCTCGCGGCCCATGACGGAGCGCTTGAGATGGGCGTCGCCGTTGTCCTCGCCGGTGCGGTTGTGATCGTACTGCGCGTGGGGTTTTTCCGGCGCGATTTTTTCGAGCCAGCGCTCGAAGTCGCGATGCAGGCCGCTTTCGTCGTCGTTGACGAAGACGCTGGCGGTGATGTGCATGGCGTTGACGAGACACAGGCCCTCGCGGACGCCGCTGGCGCGCACGGCCTGTTCCACCTCGGGCGTCAAATTGACATAGCCGCGCCGCGCGGGCACGTCCATCCAAAGCTCTTTCCGGAACGATTTCATCCCCGCACTTTGGAAAGTTTCCCCCCGTTCAACAAGCCTTCTTTTCCGCAAGCCGGCGCGTATTTTTCGACCTTTGCCTGCTCAGGGGCGAGGATTTGGACTAACCCTTCTTGGCTTCCGCGACGACTTGGCAGGACGGAAAATCAGCCGTTCCGGCGGCTTGTCATTTCATGGGGCAAAGCTCTTTGCCGCTTCATTCCTCGTGGGGTTGCACTTCGATCCGATGGAACTGCCAGATTCCAACCGTGGCCTCCAGATTCGTCCAGACCATGTTCGTCTGCGCGGCGGCCGCGGTCCAAGGACCGGCCAGCAGAGACCATGGTTCCGCGGTTAGATTTTCCGTCACGCTCAATCGATAGGTCCGGCCATTGGCCACCGGCCAAGACAGGACCACCCCTTGAGTCGGCTCCACCTCCGGCGCCGTGAACTGGAGCCGGCTCGTGTCGTCGCGCGGATGCGTTCCGATCAGGTACTCCAACCGGTTGTCGAGACCGTCTTCGTCCTCATCGGCGCTTCCGACCACGTTTGAACCCTCCGCGAAGTACGACGCCTCCCACGCATCCGCGATGGCATTCGAATTCGCATCCACGGGGGTCAGATTCAACCGGCCCAGGTTCGTCGCGCCCGCGTCGTAAAGGAGCCGCCCCTCCAGCACGAGGGCTTTGGCGACATAGCCGCTCCGCGTCACTTCCAGATCCCAATCCTCGCAGACCAGCTTCACGTCCGCCGGCAGATTTCCCTCCGCCTCGCTCTCCCAATTCGCGGCCGTCTGGCTCTGGACGAGCCCGGTCCGGCCGGTCAGCCGCAGGGCCGCCCCGGCCAGTCTTTCGCCGGTCCACCCGTCGCGCACTTCGCCCGTCACGCGGAAGTACGGCACCACGTGGAAGACCGCCGCGCCCGGAGCCCCGCTTTGCACGCGCGCGGTCTGTTGAGGCGGGCCGCCGACATATTCCCAGCCGGCGGGCAGGCCGGTCAGCGTCACGCCGTAGTCGCCGTCCGGCAGATCGTCGAAACTGACGGAGAACTTGCCTGCAAAGGCCTTTTCTTCTCCGCCCAGCATCGCCTTCACGGTGGCCGGCACGGGCCCCAGGATCAAGCGATTGATCGCCTGCACGATCACCTTGCGTTCCGCCGACGGCACGGCGATCGAAAGATCGTAGCGGGTGTCCGGGCCTTCTGTCGCCGCCGCGTTCCACGTCCGCAGAAGGTATAGCCCGCTCTCGTGGTCGTTCGCCTCCAGCCGGGCGGTTTCCCCCACTCCAGCGCCCGCCCCGGCGGCGTTCCGTTCCCACAGGTTGCTGAACGTGCCGTCCGGCAGGGCGCGGTACAGGGCCAGCGCCGTATCCGCCGCCGTACCGATCTGCAGCGTGCGGATCTCGTAAGTCTCGTTGCCGTCGGCGCAGAACATCGTCCAATCCTCGTCGTCGGCCGCGTGGAAGTTCCGCTCCTGCACGCCGCCCAGCGCAACGGCCACGGCCTGCGTCGCCGCGTCGTCGGGCTCGTAGGCGTCGCCCCAGAACACCTCCGCCTGCGCCGGCGCGGACATGTCTCCGTTCGCGTCGACGGCGAAGAAGGAGCAGAAATACGAGCCGGGCAGATCGAATCCGCCATGAAACGCCTCGTACCGGCCGGCCTCGTCGTTCCAGGCCAGATCGATTTCAGGCAGATCCTGGTCGCCCCCGCCGCCCGGCGGCGTGACGATGCAAAACACGTTGGAAACGCCGTGCATGTCGGTCACGTCTTCCGCCCACAACCACAGGCTGGTTGTTTCGTCCAACACGGTGTCCGGCAAGGCGCGGCCGATGACCGGACCGTCGGCCCCGGTCACGAAGGCGGTCCCGATGTAGCTCCGCCGGGCCAGCACGCCGTCGGTGCCGTCCCCCCGGCCATCGCCGTTGTCGTCGAGGACCGGCACCTGCCCGTTGCCCGCCGCCCGCTTCAGGATCGTCCGCACCCCGTCGAAGGCATCCCACAGGTTGTCGCCCACGAAGATGCGCGTCATGAAGTAGTGCGTGAACCCGACCAGCCCTCCGTTCTTGCGCGCGCTGGCGCCGATCGCGGAAGCGATATTCACCCGTTGCCGCCCCGCCGGGGCGATGATCTGCGGGAGGAACGCGGCGGACTGGTCGAAATCCATCACGACCTGCGCGGGCCGATTGCTCGCCTGGTAGGCATCCAGCCAGCCGTCGAGGGTTGCCGCGTTCAGCGTCTCGGTTTCGTTGAGCCGCAGCGCGCCGTTGGTGCCCTTGCCGATCAGGTAGACCGTCAGCTTGTCCGACGGCGCAGCCCAGGCGGCGATGGCGTTCGCCACTGCCGCCAGCGCCGGCGCCCCGTCCACGTCGTTCGTGCCGTCGCGATCCTCGTCCTGATAGCCCGCGTTGCTCAGGTGGAGGATTTGGTCGGCGTCGAACCACCGCTTGCGCAGGCGTTCGTAGGCCATGCCGCCGATGCCGTTCAAGGTCTGGCCGTCCACGCTATTGGTGTCTCCGCAGGTCACCAGCACCACCCGTTCGTCGAAACGGTCCTGGGTCACGTAGCTCTGGACAGGCAGGGAGACGCTCTCCCAGTAGTCCTTCGCGTAATACAGGATCTTGTAGGCGCCTTCCTGGCTGAAGCCCTCGTAGTCCGCTTCGTACCGGCCGGTGGCGGGGTTGAAAACCAGTTCCAGTTCGGGCACGTCGCTGACGGGAACGCCATCGATCAGGTCGGGACGATGCCCCGGCGGAATCACGAGGCACCAGACCCGCGCGATGCCGCCGGCGCCATCCACGTTCGCGGCCCAGAGCCGCACGCGGGTGGAACCCGACAGGACCTGGTCGGGACAGGCCGCCCCGATCCCCGGAATGGACCGACCCACCAGGGCATCGCCGCCGACGTACCGCTCGGCCGCCAAGACGCCATCGATGCCCGGTTGGTATTGGCCATCCTTGTCGTCGTCGAACAAGGCGTCCTGATAGGAACCGATCGCCTCGGCGGCCAATTCGAAGCCCCGGCCCACGTCCAGCCCCAGCAACAGCGAACTGAAGAAGGCGTCGGAGAAGCTGACCAGCCCCCCGGCCACGAAATAGCTCGCCTGGTCGGCCGCGCACGATGCGATGACGATTCGTTCGGCCGTACCCGTGTAGCCGAGGGCGGGAACGAAACTGCCCGCATTGCAGAAATCCAGCAGCACGGTCACGGCCATGTTCGTACGTTCATCCTGCAGGGCATCCAGCCAAGCATCCAACTGCGCGGCGGTGAGGTTCTCGGAAGCGCTCAACCGGAAATAGCCGTTGGTGCCCGTCACCCCGCCATGGTCCACCAGATAGACGAACAGCCGGTCCGCATTGCCAACCCAGTTCGTGAACGTCCCGGCCACGTTCGTGAACGCGTTGCCCAGATCGATGTCGTCGAACGCCCCGTTGCCGTCGACGTCCTGTTCCGGAACCGGACTCAGGTATTGCACGGTTTCCTTGGCGAAGCCCCGGTAGAGCAAGGTTCGATAGGCCTGGTCGGCGAGCCGGTCCAGATC
>JBFXHR010000091.1:0-4534 GCA_050176815.1 Kiritimatiellia bacterium | reverse complement strand
GATGCGCTGTGCCGCGCGCTGGGCGCGGACGACGGCGTGCCGCCCGCCGCGCTGCTCGTCGGCGGCCGGACCGCGGCCGGAAAATTCCTCGACCGCTTCGTCGCCCACCGCCTGGCCGATTACGCCGAGGAAGCCGGCGATCCCGTCCTCGACGGCTGCTCGCACCTGTCGCCCTATCTGCATTTCGGCCAGATTTCGCCGCTCGAAATCGCCCTGCGCGTCCAGGCGGCCGACGCCCCCCGAGTGGCCACCGACGCCTTTCTGGAGCAATTGATCGTCCGCCGCGAACTGAGCCTGAACTTCTGCTGGTTCAACCCCGCCTACGACCGCTACAACGTCCTGCCCGCCTGGGCCCGAAAGACGCTGGACCTCCATCGAAAGGACAAGCGCGAATTTTCGTACGCCCGCGCGCAGTGGGAAGCCGGCGCCACGCACGATCCCTGCTGGAATGCCGCGCAGGCCGAGATGGTCCGCTCCGGGCAAATGCACAACTACATGCGCATGTACTGGGGCAAGAAAATCCTCGAGTGGAGCCGCAGCCCCGAAGAGGCGTTTGAAACCGCGCTGGTCCTCAACAACAAGTACGAACTGGACGGGCGCGACCCCAACGGTTTCGCCGGCGTGGCGTGGTGCTTCGGCCTCCACGACCGCCCCTGGACCGAACGCCCCGTCTTCGGCAACGTCCGCTACATGAACGCCAACGGGCTCCGCCGCAAGTTCGATATCCAGGCCTACGTCGACCGCTGGCTCGGACCCCGGGAACCCGGCCTGTTCTGATTTGCGCGCGCGGGGGTTGTAAATCGGAATCCGTTCAAGCAAAATGCTCCCGATCGAAACCAAAGGAGTTCCCATGAAAATCGCGTCCGCCCTCGCCCTGCTCCTCGCCTTCGCCGTCGTTTCGTCCGCCTCGGAAAGCCTCGTCCTCAACGGCACCGGCATCCGCACCAAGCCCATCCTCGGCGCGATGTACGAACTCTCCCTCTCCGTCCCCGAATCCCTGAAAGGCGCCGAGGCCAAAACCCTCGTCGAATCCGACCAACCCATGGAGTTCGTGCTGGAAATCCAAAGCCGCCTGATCACCCGCGCGCGCTTCGTCGAAACCACCTCCGGCGGCTTCGCGAAGGCCGCCCAGTCCGGCTACGCCTCGGAAAAGACGCAGGCCTTCCTCGACCAGTTCGCCGCCGTCGAATTCAAGAAGGGCGATTCCGTCGTGATGCGCTACGCCGACGGCCGCCTCGCCACCCTCTACCGCAAATCGGCGGACGGCTCCGAAGCGCAGCTCGGCACCATCGCGGATCTCGGCCTTAAGAAAGCCCTCTTCGCCATCTGGCTCGGCGACGTCCCCGCGCAGGAATCCCTCAAGAAGGCCCTGCTCGGCGCGCCGTAATCCCATGGTCGGGCGCCTCCTCTCCGCCGCCCTGCTCGCGTGGGCCGCGGCCGCCGCGGCGGAACCGCCTTCCAACGACGCGGACGCCGGCCGCACGCTGATCGTCCTGGCCGCGCCCGCCGCCTCCGACCGCTACTACCGGCCCCTGCGCCGGGAAATCCTCGACTTCCAGATCGCCTACGCGAAAAGCATCCTCGGCCGCGACAACGTCGTCGTCCTTGGCGACCGGAAAACCCTGCGCGAACTCGCGCGGGAATTGCCGGACGACGTCCTGCTCGAAGCCCCCATGCGCGATATCTGGACGCGCGACTTTTTCCCCGTCCGGCCGGACAACCCCGTCCTCTTCCGCTATGCCGCCGCCGCGCAGGGCGGAAAACAGAAAGACGCCGACTGGGTGCAGGCGGGATTTTTGCGTTTCGCCAAACGCCACAAACTCGAATTCCGCCGCGCGCCGTGGATCCTCGACGGCGGCAACGTCGTGGACAACGGCCGCGACCAGGCCATCGTCACCGACCGCTTCCTCGCCGACAACGGCCTCGACCGGGACCGTGCCGCGGCCGTCCTCCGCGAAACCCTCGCCGTCGAACGCGTCGCCATCCTCCCCGCCGATCCTGAAGACCGCCTCGGCCACGCCGACGGCATGGCGGCTTTCGTCGCCTCCAATTCCGTCGCCCTGACCCGCTACGGCGGAAAATTCCAACAAGCCCTGAAGCGCAAACTCCGCGCCGCCTTCCCGGGCGTGCGCATCGTCGAACTCGAAACGCGGTTCGATAACGACGCCTTCGACCCGCTCTACGGTTCGGCCAAAGGCATCTACGCCAACGCCACCGTCACCGACCGCTTCATCTATCTCCCCGTCTACGGATTGGACACGGATAACGCCGCGCTTGCGAAAATCCGCGCCGCCACCGACCGGGAAGTCGTCCCCGTCCCCGCCGGCGGCATCGCGCAGATGGGCGGCAGCGTCCGCTGCCTCGGCGCCCAGATGAAAGGCGAAAACGCCCGCCGCCTCATCGCCGCCGCCCGCCGCCGCTGACCGGCCGCTTTCCGCCCGGACTTGAGAATTGGATATGGATGCAAATCACGCCCGGTGGGGGCACCGTGCCTACGCCATGCGATTTCTCCGGCTGTAGGCCGCGTGCCCTCACGCGGCGCTCCGCCCGAACTTGAACATTGGATATTGGTTATTGGATATTGAATATTGAACTTCCCCCCGCTCCCTCTTCTCTCGCCCCGCTACCCCGAAATCGCCCCTAACCCAATTCCGGCCGCTCCACCGTCACGACCCGCGATTCCTCGCCGTCCCCCGCCTCCAGCCGCACGTGCCAGCATTCCTCCGGCAGCAGCTCCGCCACCCGTTCCGCCCACTCGATCGCCACGATGCCGCCGTAGTGGAACAGGTAGTCCTCCAGCCCCAGCCCGAACGCATCCGCCGCGCCCCGGACACGGTAGAGATCGATGTGCGCCAGCGGTTTCGTCCCGCGGTATTCGTTGATCAGCGTGAACGTCGGACTCCCCACCGGACGCCGCACGCCCAGGGCCTTCGCTAGCCCTTGCACGAAGCACGTCTTGCCCGCGCCCAGATCGCCGTGCAGGCACAGCACCGTCCCCGGCGGCAGTTCCGCCGCCAGCGCCGCCGCCAGCGCCTGCGTCTCCGCCGCCGATTTCGTCTCGATCCGTTGGGTCGCCCGTTCCATTGCCCGCCTATCTCGCCGAAAACCGCCCCGCTTGGCAAGCGCCCAATTCAGGCAGGGATGGGTTCGGGCACATCGGCGATCAGGTACAGAGATCCAGCCTAAAGGCTGGACTACGAGCAGGTATTCTTAGTCCAAGCTTTAGCATGCGGCTGTTCCATCGCCGTTTAGGCAAGAATAGCCCGTTTTTGTGGCACGCGGCTCCTGTCGCGTGCGGATTCGCGGCGCTGCGCGGGACAGGAGCCCCGCGCCACCGTGAACCAACTTCGGGTGCACCCAGTCGCAGAGGCGCCCGACGCCCCCCCCCACCGCAATTGGGTTGACTCCGCTCCCCGTCCCGTTCAATCTCTCAATTGCATCAATCAAAGGACATGCCCATGACAAATCCAATGCTGGCCTTTTTGAGTCTGCCTAGCGGGTCCGAATGGATCATCATTCTGATCATCGCCGTCCTGATTTTCGGACGCCGCCTGCCCGAGATCGCCCGCGGAATCGGCAAGAGCATCACGGAGTTCAAGAAGGGCGTCAAGGAAGTCGAAAACGAAGTCAAATCCGCGGACGAATCCGCCAAGAAAACCGACGACGCCTCCAAGAAGGAAGATCCAAAAGCCTAGAGCGGGTCTCGGAACGTCGTCGCCGTTTCCCATCCCCCGACGGGGTCGTCGGGGGCTCCAAAGACTTGGATTCAGCGGCTGTTTGGAGCCGGCACGACCTCGTGCCGGGCTTGTTCCCCGTTCCGCTTTTTCCGCCACAGCCGGCAGACCAGCAGCCCCCCCTCGTACAAGACGTAGAGCGGCAGCGCCAGGGCCATCTGGGAAACCACGTCGGGCGGCGTGCAAATCGCCCCGACGACGAACGTTCCGAGAAAAACGTACTTGCGCGCCTTGCCAAGCGCCTGGACCGACACCAGCCCCATCCGCTCGGCGAACACGATCGCGATGGGCGTCTGGAACGCCACCCCGAACACCAGCGCCAGGACCAGAATGAAATCCGCCGTTTGGCCCACCCCCGGCTGATAGGTCAGGTAGTCGATCCCCAGATCGAACTGCATGAAGAACCGGAAAACCCACGGGCCGATCGCCAGCAGGAAAAACAGGACTCCGCCGGCAAACAACGCCGCGCAGGCCGGAGCGGCGACCTGCACAAACCGGCGCTCGTGCCGGTGCAGCCCCGCCGAAACAAACGCCCAAAGCTGATAGAAGATCCACGGCGAGCTGATCAAGGCCGCCAAGACCATGGCGGCCTTCATGTAGACCAGGAAAGGCTCCGCCGGCTGAATCGCCTGCAACTTCACCTCGATGCCCGCCGACTCCATCGCCGCCTTGTAGGGCGACAGAATGACCCCCGCAAACCATTTGCCCATGGACAGCGCCGCGAAGAACGCCACCGCAAATCCCCCCAAGGCCAGCCCCAACCGGGTCCGCAATTCGTCCAAATGCCCCCCCAGACTCAT
>JBFXHR010000090.1:577-4817 GCA_050176815.1 Kiritimatiellia bacterium | reverse complement strand
ACCTGCCGCGAGGCGTTGGAGGAGCACGAGCTCAAGACGTTGCGGCCGAACCTCGTGCATATGGACGTCACGCAGTTTCTGCTCGGCCGTCTGGAGTTCCCGGTTTCCGAGGACACGACGCCGATCCTCTACCATGCCGCCTGCCACTGCGAGTGGGCCGACGTGCCGAAGAACAAGGCCACGGGCATGTACATGGCGGCTCTGCGCAAGGTCACGGGCCGGCCTGTGGAGCTTTCGCCCAACTGCTGCGGCGAATCCGGCATGGGGGCGATGACCACGCCCGCAATTTACAACCGGATACGCGAGCGCAAGCGCGTCACGCTGGCCGAGAATCTTGCCGACGCGCCGGAAACGATGCCGATCCTTGTCGGCTGTCCGTCGTGCAAGATGGGCATCAACCGCATCCTTGCGGAGATGCGCGACAAGCATCCGGTGCTGCACACGCTCGAGTATCTGGCCGAGGCGCTGGACGGCCCCAAGTGGAAGAAGATGCTCAAGAAAAACGTCAAGGACGCCCGCGTGCGCGGCTAGGGCTTCTGCCCTTGTGGCGGCAGGTTACGGGCGTGCGGCTTGTTCCTGGCGGGTGTTTTTCGTAGTTTCGTTGTGTTGCGATCATTCGCTGTTTTTCGGGTCTTTGACAGCCTGCAAAGGTGGTGGCTTTTGGAGCGCCCAAAAAGTCGAGTTGTTATTGCTTGTTGCGCGACCAGTGTTCCCCGCGCGAGCGGGGATGATCCGAACGGAATCACCAGCCCGCGCGGGATCCAGAAGTGTTCCCCGCGCGAGCGGGGATGATCCGCGCAGGCGCACCAACTCCATACCGTTGAAGCCGTGTTCCCCGCGCGAGCGGGGATGATCCGCACGATCCGATAATAGAAGGCATGGCCCGCGCGTGTTCCCCGCGCGAGCGGGGATGATCCGGACCGGGCGGAATGCCCGTCGTGGAAATGACCGTGTTCCCCGCGCGAGCGGGGATGATCCGCGGGCGTGGTTGAGCGGCTCGTGAAAATGTACGTGTTCCCCGCGCGAGCGGGGATGATCCGCGCGGCCTGTGGTTCGTTGTCCGGGCCTGGGCGTGTTCCCCGCGCGAGCGGGGATGATCCGACAGCAGACCCTGGCATCATCTACCTCGATACGTGTTCCCCGCGCGAGCGGGGATGATCCGCAGCGATATTTGACAATTTAGCCCCTTACGCAGTGTTCCCCGCGCGAGCGGGGATGATCCGACGCAAGTCGGTTTGAACTTTCTCGGGTGGGTGTGTTCCCCGCGCGAGCGGGGTTGATCCGGACTACAAGACCGACGAGCTCGGGACCGTGTTCGTGTTCCCCGCGCGAGCGGGGATAGGAAGCCAGTCGGATGCCGCGCGAAGAACGCCGCTACCGCTTGCGAAAGTTCTCGAAGGCATAGAGGATGAAATCGACAGCCAGGACGGTGAGCCCGGCGATGAAGCCATCTTCGCCGGCGGCCAGCATGTCTGGTTCCAGGCCGAACAAGGCGCGGCAGGCGATCTCCCCCAGGAAGACCAGAAGGAAAACCGCATAGATCCGTTCCAATGGTTTTCTCCTGTTGCTTGGCCGTCGATCCTGCCAAAGGATGTATTCCGGGCAATGCCCTGACGCAAGCAGCAAGGCGCGGCAATGCGCAGCGCCCAAGCCGTGTTCCCCGCGCAAGCAGGGACGCCGCCCCCCAAAAAGCCCCCTTGCCGGCTGCGCGCGAAGGAAACCCATGCCGCGAATCCTCGCCATAGACTACGGACAGGCCCGCGTCGGGCTCGCCGCGACCGATCCCGACGGGACCGTCGTCTTCGCCCTGCGCACCGTCGCCTGGGAAACCCGTGACGCCTTGTTTCGCGAGCTGCTTGGCGTTATAGGCGAGGTGCGCCCCGCACGCATCGTCGTGGGCTACCCCAGGCGCGCCGGCGGCGACGAAGGCCTCACCGGCCGGCAGGTGCGCAACTTCATCGAACGGCTCAAACGGCGCACGGACATCCCCGTGGACTGCGCCGACGAGGCCCACTCCACGGAAGAAGCGGCCGAACGGCTGCGAGAGGCCGGACTTTCCGGCCGCGAACTGGCGGCACGGCTCGACGCCGAAGCCGCCGCCGTCATACTGGAGCGCTACCTGCGCGGCGGAGCATTATGCTGCGATCCCTCCTCCTCGGCGTCTGCGTCCTCCTGATCGGCCTCGCCGGCCTGGTCGGCTACAAGGCTTACGAATTCCTCACCATCCCCCCGGCCAAACCGGGCGAAACCAAGGTCGTCTTCATCGAACCCGGCCAGTCCTTCGAAACCACCGCCAAGATGCTCGTGGCCGAAGGCGCGCTGCGCGACGCCGACGGCTTCCGCCTGCTCGCGCGCATTACGGACAAAGGCGGCAAGCTGAAGGCCGGCGAATTCGAAGTCAGCACCGGCTGGACCCCGACCCAACTCCTCGACTACCTGACCACCGCCAAGGGCGTGCAGCACAAGCTCGCCGCGCCCGAAGGCCTCACCATGCGCCAGATCGCACGGCTCGCCGAAGAGGCCGGCCTGTGCTCGGCCGGCGCGTTCTTGAAAGCCGCAAGCGACCCCAAACTCCTGGCCAAATACGATATCCCGGCCCAAAACGCCGAAGGATTCCTCTTCCCCACCACCTACCTCTTCACCCGCAAGCGCGGCGACGACGGAACCTACGTCGTCGAGGCCATGCTCAAGGAGTTCTGGAAACAGGCCGACGCCGTCTGGCCCGGCGACACCCATCCCAAGGGCAAGGACCTCCTCGCCGCCGTGACGCTCGCCTCCATCGTGGAGAAGGAAACCGGCGTCGATGCCGAACGCCCGCGCGTGGCCGGCGTGTTCGCCAACCGCCTCGCCAAGGGCATGCTGCTGCAAACCGATCCCACCATCATCTACGGCCTCGGGACAAAATTCGACGGCAACCTCACCCGCGCCAACCTCGAAGATACCGCCAACCCCTACAACACCTACGTGCGCCCGGGCCTGCCCCCCGGCCCCATCTGCTCGCCGGGGCTCAAGTCCCTGCAAGCCGTGACCGCGCCCGAAGTCCACGATCTCTACTACTTCGTGGCCACGGGCGAAGGCGAACACAAGTTCAGCAAGACCCTCGACGAACACATCAACGCCGTGAACAAATACCAGCGCAAGCGCGGCAAGAAGTAGGGCGGGGAGAGAGGAGAGAGGAGAGAGGGGAGAGAGTTAAGAAAAGATGCCTCCGGCGGCCAGGAGGGGCCGAGGGCCCCTCCTGGACCACCCCGATGGGGGGGAGGGGGCTGGTGCCATGTTGCCGTGTGCACAGGGCATGCGGGGAGGGACGCGATGGAAGGGATCGTTGCGGACATCATGGGCTGGATGGCCGATCGGGCCAACAACGCACTGTGGCCGGGTTCCGAACTGCCTGCTTTCGATGCGCCTCTGGTCGGTTTCGCCGCGGGCGCGGACCCGCTCTTCACGTTCCTGCGCGACGACATAGGCCCGGAGTTCTACTGGACGCCCGAGGCCGCCTTTGCCGACGCCTTTCCGGACGCCCCCGCGCCGGCCGAGGAACTTTCCGTCATCGCCTGGGTGCTGCCCCAGACAGCGGCCACGCGCGAGGCGCACAGGCGATGCAGCGAACTGCCGAGCCTCCCCTGGAGCCAGGCTAGGCACTACGGCGAGAAGGTCAACGAGGCGCTGCGCCGCTTCGTCGTGGAGCGCCTCGCCGCGCAGGGCGTCGCCGCCACGGCCCCGGTCCTGTCGCCGCAGTGGGGCCGCGCGCTCTCGCCGCGCTACGGCTTCGCCTCGCGCTGGTCCGAACGTCACACCGCCCACGCCTGCGGCCTGGGCACCTTCGGCCTCTCGGACGGACTCATCACCCCGGCCGGCAAGGCCATACGCGTGGGCAGCGTGGTGGCCAAAGCGGACTTCCCTCCCACGCCGCGTCCCTACGCCCGCCACGACGCCTGGTGCCTGCGCGCCACGGGCGTCCCCTGCCGTGCCTGCATGAAACGCTGCCCCGTCGGGGCCATCAGCGAAGCCGGCCACGACAAGACCCGCTGCAAGGACTACATCCGGGGCGTCACCTCGCCCTACGTGGCCGCCGAGCAGATGCCCGGCATCCCGGTCAACAGTTGCGGCCTGTGCCAGGTGGGCGTGCCCTGCGAACACCGCGACCCCACCGCCCGCAAACGCGAGAAGGCGGCGGGAGGATAGAAGAGGGGGAGCAGGGGAGAGGAAGAGTGCCTCCGGCGGGGGGGGGGGGGGGGGG
>JBFXHR010000090.1:0-567 GCA_050176815.1 Kiritimatiellia bacterium | reverse complement strand
CCTCCGGCGGCCAGGAGGGGGTGACCCCCTCCTGGACCTCCTCGAAAGGGGGGCGAAGCATTGCGTAGGCTTGGAGAACGCGCGGCAGGCTTTTGAGGATGCCGCGAACGTGGCGGGATCAGCCGCTCTGGGACGGCAGGCCGCACTTGTGCTTGTAGTCGATGGCCTTGCGGATGAAGATCGTGGATTCGGCGATGTTGGCGCACTGGTCGCAGATGCGCTTGAGGCTGTGCGCCACGAAGGACTGCTGCACGGCGCGCTCCACAGGCCGGGACTCGCGGATCATCTCGCTCGTCACCTCGCGGAAGATGCGCACGTTGAGGTCGAGCGCGGCGGCGTTTTGCTCGATGATCGCCACGGCCGCCTCGGCATTGAGGTCCATGTAGCAGTTGATGCAGGCGCGCATGAGATCGAGGGCCAGGTCCACCAGACGGCGCAGGTCCTCGTGCATGGGCTGGCGCGGCTCGGTCGTGAGCACCAGCACCCGCTCGGCGATGTTGACCGCCTCGTCGCCCAACCGCTCGATATTGACCAGCATGCGCATGGACCCGACGATGAAGCGTAGGT
>JBFXHR010000089.1:0-4996 GCA_050176815.1 Kiritimatiellia bacterium | reverse complement strand
GCCGGCGTCCCGCCCTTCAACGGCTTCGCCTCCAAGCTGCTCATCTACGAGTCCGTCTTCCGCTTCTCGCCCTTCCTTTCGATCGTCGCCATGCTCGTCAGCATCCTGACCCTGGCCTCGTTCGTGAAGGTCTTCCACTCGATGTTCCTCGGCCCCCGCCGCGCCGAATTCGCCGCCGTGCGCGAAGTCCCCGCCCCCATGCTCGCCGGCATGGCGCTGCTCGCCGCGTTCGTCGTCGCCGCGGGCCTCGCCCCCAAGCCGTTCGTCGACCACCTGATCGTGCCCGCCGTCGAGGCCCTCGTCGACCGCGCGGGCTACGTCGCCGCCGTTCTCGGAGGAATCTGACATGGACCTCTTCCAAACCCTGCAAACCGGCGCGGGCGCCTGGAACCCGCTGCTCTGGCTGGTGGCGCTCGCCGTGGCCCTCGGCATCGCCCTCGCCATCCGTTCCCGCGGCCGCAAGGATTTCCGCGAAGGCGACGGCCGCAAGCCCTTCATCTCCGGCAACGACGAGCCCGCCAACGGCGGCGGCCACGTCCCCGCCTCCAACCTCTACTGGGGCTTCCTCGAATCCCTCAAGGGCTACTACGCCCGCGTCGTTCCCCTCCACACCGGCATCCCCACCGACTACGTCGCCTGGCTCCTCGGCGTCATGGCCCTCCTGCTCGTCGTCGTCCTGGTCGTGTGATGGAAAATCGCAGGAGTCAGGATTCAGGAGTCAGAACAAATCATTCCAACCCTTGGAAATTGATCATTGGATATTGAACATTGAATATTGAGATTTATTGAAATGAAACTCTCCCAAACCCTCGGCAAATCCCTCTGGGCCTTCCTGTTCAATTCGGGCTCCTGCAACGGCTGCGAAATCGAGTCGGTGGCCTGCGTCACGCCCCGCTACGATCTCGAACGCTTCGGCATCAAGGTCGTCGGCTCCCCCCGGCACGCCGATCTCCTCCTGATCAGCGGCCCCGTCACCCGCAAGATGGCCCCCCGCCTCCAGCGCGTCTACGAACAGATGCCCGAGCCCAAAATCGTCGTCTGCATCGGCACCTGCGGCAGCACCGGCGGCGCTTTCTACGACTCCTACACTCTGGTCGGCCCCGTCGACCAGGTCATCCCCGTGGACATGTACGTCCCCGGTTGCCCCCCGCGCCCCGAAGCCATCATCGATGGCGTCGTCAAAGTCCTCGCCCGCCTCGAAGCCAAGGAGAACGCCGCGTCATGAACCTTCTCGCCCCCCAGGAAATCGCCGATGTCCTCCAGGCCGCCGCCGGCGCCGGCTTCGTCTCCGCCCGCTGCACCGAATGGGCCGAAGGCGTCCAGGGCCGCAAGAGCAAGCAGGTCTGGCTCAAGATCGCCCGCGAGTCCCTGATCCCCACCCTCCAGCGCCTCGTCGACATCCACTATCCCCACGTCTCCGTCATCGCCTCCGCCGACACCGGCGCGCAGGTCGAGCTGATGTACCATTTCTACGTCTACTGGGGCATTCCCCACGAGGAAATCCTCGTCACGTTCACCGTCGCCCTCGACAAGACCGACCTGAAGGTCCCCACCATCACCGGCCTCATCCCCGGCGCCCTCACCAGCGAGCGCGAGAAGCAGGAAATGGTCGGCATCGAAGTCGTCGACATCCCCGACGGCCGCCGCCTCTTCCTGCCCGAGGACTTCCCCGAAGGCGTCTTCCCCTGGCGCAAGGACGAAACCGGCATCCCCCCCGACATGGTCAAGGACCTCTGGGCCACCGGCCGCGACACCTGCCAGTTCAACGACCATGTCCCGCCCGCCGAACCCCAAGCCGAATAATCAATATTCAATATCCAATCTTCAATCGTCAAGGAAAGCCCTTCAAACCAACCCTTTCTTACCTGAATATTGAACATTGATTATTGAATATTGAACATTGAGATCTTGAATTTATGAAAACCATCGAAGTCAAAAAACCCTCCGGCTACGCCACGCAGATCGGCCCCGCGCATCCCGCGCTCAAGGAGCCGGTCATGTTCAGCCTCGACATCGAGGGCGAACGGATCAAGAAGGCCGATTTCGTCCCCGGCATGGCCCACCGCGGCATCGAGTGGATGGGCATGCGCCGCAACTGCATCCAGGTCATGTATCTCGCCGAGCGCATCTGCGGCATCTGCGGCATCACCCACTCCATTTCCTTCGTCCGCGCCGTCGAGCAGATCGCGCAGATCCAGGTCCCGAACCGCGCCCACTATATCCGCTCCATCGTCGGCGAGCTCGAGCGCATCCATTCCCATCTGCTCTGGGCCGGCGTCGCCGCCCACGAACTCGGCTTCGACTCCGCCTTCTATCTCGCCTGGCGCGTCCGCGAAAACGTCATGGACCTGCTCGAGTACCTCACCGGCAACCGCGTCCACTACGCCATGATCCAGATCGGCGGCGTCCGCCGCGACATCGTGCCCGACCAGTTTCCCCGCATCGAGGAATCCATGAAGTTCTTCGAGGACGCCTACGCCAAGCTCGCGGCCGTCTTCCTCGACGACACCACCGTCCAGATGCGCTGCCGCGACTGCGGCGTGCTGACCTACGACGAAGCCCGCCTGCTCTGCCCCGTCGGCCCCACCGCCCGCGCCTCCGGCATCAAGAAGGACGTCCGCGTCGACCACGCCTACGCCGCCTACGGCGACGTCGAAATGACCTACATGACGCCCGATCTCCTCACCGGCGAAGTCCGCGGCGACGTCTACGACCGCATCATCACCCGCCTCCTCGAGGTCAAGCAATCCATCGGCCTCGTCCGCCAGCTTCTGGCCATGTTGCCCGACGGCCCCTTGCTCGCCATCCCCAAGCCCGCCGTCCTCCTCGCCAAGCTCAAGGGCGTCGCCGGCGAGGCCGTCGGCCGCCACGAAGCCCCCCGCGGCGAAGTCATGCACTACGTCCGCCTCGAAGCCGGCAAGGACGAACCCGTCGCCTGGAAGGTCAAGGCCTCGTCGTACTCCAACTACATGGCCTGGATCCCCATGATGGAAGGCGAACAGATCGCCGACATCCCCATCATCGCCGCTTCCATCGATCCGTGCATTTCCTGCACCGACCGCGTCGCCCTCGTCCGGCCGGATTCGCGCCAGATTTTGACCAAGGAAGACCTCCACCGCCTCTCGGTGGAAAAGACCCGCCGCATCCAGGCCGGCCTTGCGAAATAGGTAACCCATGAACGCCACCACCCTTCTGTTGACCGTTGCCGGCACCGTCGGCCTGGCCCTCTTCGGCCTCTTCGCCGGCCTGTGGTTCACCGGCATCGACCGCGTCCTCGCCGCCCGCATGCAGGCGCGCATCGGCCCCCCCGTCCGCCAGCCGTTCATCGATATCGCCAAACTGATGTGCAAGCAGAACGTCGTGCCCGCCAATGCCATTCCCTGGCTCTTCAACGGCGCGCCGCTGCTTGCGCTCGCTTCCGCCGTCACCATCCTCCTCTACGTCCCCCTCGCCGCCCTGCCCGGCCTGCCCGTGCTGGCCCTCCACGGCGATCTCGTCCTCATCATGTACCTCCTCCTCGTCCCCGGCCTGGCCATGGTCGTCGGCGGCCTCGCCTCCGGCTCCCCCTACGCCACCATCGGCGCCCAGCGCGAAATGGTCACCATGATCGCCTACGAGCTGCCCCTCGCCGCCACCGTCATCGCCTTCGCGTGGAAACTCGCGCAAATGGACGTCGCCAACCCCTTCTCCCTCGCCACCCTCGCCGCCGTCCCCGTCTGGACCCTCGTCGGCCCCATCGGCTTCATGGGCCTCCTCCTCCTCCTCGCCACCATGCTCCTCGTCGTCCCCGGCGAACTCGGCCGCATCCCCTTCGACGCCCCCGAGGCCGAAACCGAAATCGCCGGTGGCCTGCTCGTCGAATATTCCGGCCGCAACCTCGCCCTCTTCTCGCTCTCCCTCGCCGTCAAGACCATCGTCGTCACGTCCCTCGTCGTCGCCCTCTTTTTCCCCTGGAACCTCACCGACCTCGTCGCGATCACGTGCTGCCCCTATCTGGCCGCCGCGGCCGATGCCGCCTTCTTCCTCGTCAAGCTCCTCGTCGTGCTGTTCTTCTCCGTCACCCTCGTCCGGATTTCCGTCGCCCGTTTCCGGATCACGCAGGTCGTCGACGTCTATTGGAAAATCCTGGGCGTCCTCTCCCTCGTCGGCCTGGCCCTCGTCATGGCCGACGCCGCGATCCGATAAAGGAGATTCCGCCATGCCCTTCCCGATGGTCAAAGAATTGCTCGGCCAGCTCTTCCAGAAGCCGAACACCAACCCCTTCCCCGCCGCCCAGCTCCCCCCCACCGTCACCGGCCTCCTCGCGCAGGTCGGCCGCGGCGAAGCCACCCTCAATCCCCCCGTCCCCGTCCCCGCCAAGCTGCGCGGCAAGATGACCTACAACCGCGACACCTGCATCGGCTGCAAGCTGTGCCTCAAGGTCTGCCCCGCCCACGCCATCGACTTCATCGAAGGCACCAAGAAGATCCGCATCTTCGTCGCCCAGTGCATCCAGTGCGGCCAGTGCACCGAAATCTGCCCCAAGAACTGCCTCGCCCTCTCCGAAGAGTTCCTCAACGCCAACCACGACCGCTACGCCGACGCGCTCGTCGTGGATTGACGGCCCGCCTCGGCCCGCCCCCGGATTCCCGGCGGCGGATCTCGTTGCATTTTCCGCCGGATGGACTACGTTGACTGCGGATGCACCGGAAAAGACCATGGTTGCTGCGCTCGTCGCACCGGGCCCTGATCGGCCTGCTGGGCCTGGGCCTGACGACTCCCGGGGCGCCGGCGGAGATCTGGACGGGAACGGCCGCGATCGAATTCGAAGCCACCTCGACCCTGCACGATTTCACGGGCACGGCGCCGGTGGAGCCCTTTCCGGTTTCCGTTGTTCAGGAGGGTGATTTCGCCTTGCTGGAGGGCACGGCCGCGGTCGCCGTCGCCCAATGGACACCCGCCATGCCAAACGGGACGCCAACCTGCGCAAGACGTTCGCGGCCGAGCGCTACCCGCT
>JBFXHR010000088.1:0-5161 GCA_050176815.1 Kiritimatiellia bacterium | reverse complement strand
TTTCCACGGTGTGGAATACTTTTTTCCACAGCGTGAAAAATCGCGGCCGGAGATTTGCCGCATGGGGACATGCGCGTTCATCGGCGTTTTTCCCGGGTGCGGAAGAAGCGGACAAGTTCGCGGCCATAGGGCTCGCCGGCGTGGAGTTCGATGGCGTCGGAGCGGGCGCGGGAGAGCTGCCGCAGGAGGGTCTGGCGGCGCTCGGTCTGCCGGGCCAGGAGCGCGCGGCGGGTCGGGGCGTGGGAGGTGTCGACCACGATGCGCCGGCCGGTTTCGGCGTCTTCGAAATCCACGAGGCCGACGGCGGGCAGGGCGCTTTCGCGCTTGTCGCCGACGACGAGGCTGACGAGGTCGTGGCGGCGGGCGGTGACGCGCAGGAGGTGCTCGCAGGACGGCGCGATGAAGTCGGAAATCAGGAACGCGACCGAGCGGCGGCGGACGACCTGGTTGAGGTAGCGGAGGGCGGGTGCGAGGTCGGTGCGCGGGGAGGTGGGCTTGGCGTTGAGGATTTCCGAGACGACGCGCAGGACGTGGGTCGGGCCCTTCGCGGGCGGCACGTGCTTTTCGACCCGGTCGGAAAAGAGGATCAGGCCGACGCGGTCGTGGTTGGCGATAGCCGAGAATGCCAAGACGGCGGCGACTTCGGCGGCGAGGTCGCGCTTGAGCTGCGCGGTAGAACCGAACCGGTTGGAGGCCGACACGTCCACCAGAAGCATGACGGTCAGTTCGCGTTCCTCGGTGAACTTCTTCACGTGGGGCGAGCCGGTGCGGGCGGTGACATTCCAGTCGATGGAGCGGATGTCGTCGCCGGGGACGTATTCGCGGACCTCCTGGAACTCCATGCCCTGGCCCTTGAAAACCGAATGGTAGCGCCCCGCGAAGACGTCGTTGACCGAGCGCCGCGTGCGGATCTCGATCCGCCGGATCTTCCGCAATGTCTCTCGGGGAATCATAAGCGGCTAGGGGGGGGGGAGTGGAATATTGGAAGAGTGGAAGAATGGGGAGATTGGATGTCCGTCATTCCAATGTTCCAAGATTCCATTATTCCGATTCTTCGCTCTACGGCACGGGGAGTTCGTTGAGGAGCGTGGCGACGATCTTCTCGGAGGTCATGTCTTCGGCTTCGGCCTCGAAGGAGGGGATGACGCGGTGGCGGAGGACGTCGGGGGCGATGGATTTGACGTCCTGCGGAGTGACGTAGCCGCGGCCCTGAAGGAACGCGTGGGCGCGGGCGGCGAGGGTGAGGTAGAGAGTGGCGCGCGGGGAGGCGCCGTAGCGGATGTTGTCCATCAGCGCGTCGAGTTTGTAGGCGGCGGGGTCGCGCGTGGCGAAAACGATGGAAAGGATATAGTCCTTGATCTTGTCGTCGACGTAGATTTCGTCGACGATCTTCCGGGCGCGGAGGATGGACGCAGGATCGACGACGGCGCGCACGTGGTGGTCGACCTGCGTGCGGGCGTTGGCGTCGAGGATGCGGCGCTCTTCCTCGAGGGAAGGATATTTGACGACGAGCTTGAGCATGAAGCGGTCGACTTGCGCTTCGGGGAGCGGGTAGGTGCCTTCCTGTTCGATGGGGTTCTGCGTGGCGAGGACGAGGAAGGGATCCGGCAGCGGGAAGGTTTCCTGGCCGATGGTGACTTGCCGTTCCTGCATGGCTTCGAGCAGGGCCGACTGCACTTTGGCGGGCGCGCGGTTGATTTCGTCGGCGAGGATGACGTTGGCGAAGACCGGGCCCTTGCGGGTGCCGAAGTCGCCGGTCTTGGGGTTGTAGACCTGCGTGCCGACGAGGTCGGCGGGCAGCAGGTCGGGCGTGAACTGGATGCGGCGGAAGGAGGTGTCGATCGCGGCGGCGAGCGTCTTGACGGCCAGCGTCTTGGCGAGGCCGGGCACGCCTTCGAGCAGCAGGTGGCCGTTGGCCAGCAGGCCGATCATCAGGCGGTCGATCAGATAGCGCTGGCCGACGATGACTTTCTCCATTTCGCCGCGCAGGGCCGCGACGAAGACGCTCTCTTCCTTGACCTTTTCGTTGATGGCGGTGATGCCGGAATCGCTCATGGGATTCTCCTTCTGGATTTGACTCAAGGCTTGCCGGACGCGGTGGCGGTCGCGGCGGGTTTGGGAATGCGGATGCAGATGCGGTCGTTGACGTTCGTGATTTGGAAAGAAGCGTTCGCATCGACGGGCCCCGGGAGCAATACGCGCGAGCTGAAGCTCTGCGAGGAGGACGCGCGCGGCGTCCGGGTGTCTTGATGCGAGGAGACGCTGAGCAAGCGCCCGTCGAGCCGGACGTCGAGGGAATCGGGATCGGCGTCGGGGAGCGCGAGGGCGAGTTCGTAGGCGTCGGGAAGTTCGCGCAGGTTCATGGCGGGGGAGGCGGGGAGGGTCGCCCAGACGTCGTCCCGGTCGAAGAAGGAGTCGAAACCGGCGAAGGCCTGGTTGGCCTCGGCCATCATGCGTTCCATCTCGGCGCGCATGCGGTCGGCGGGATGGCGATACCGCGGCAGGGGGGCCGGGCGCTGGAAGACGGCGAGCCGCGGCAGGAGGGAAAAAGATGACGGGGCATTCGGTTGGGCGGATGGCTCCAAGGAGGGGGGAGTGTCCGGTTGGGTTGCGACCGCAGTGGGTTGGTTGTGGCTTCTGCGGCTGAATGCCCCGTCAAAGTAGTTCTTGGCCAGCCAGCCAAGGATCACGACCTGCAAGACCAAAATCCAGCGGAGCAGTCGGCGTTCCCCCGACGGAGCCGGTGCTGGGTTGTTGGCGATGTCTGTCATGGCGACATCCATGGAGCAGGGCACGTGCCAAGTCCGGGAAAAGCCTTGAAAATGCGGACAAACGCAAGGCGGACAGGGAAAGAATCGACCGGCGGCAATGCAGAGAACCACGCCGAACCATTTGCGTCCGCGCCAAAACGCGCGGCGCCGGTGCGACATTTTGTCCGGGATGCGGATCAGTTCTGCGAAATATCGCGGTAGAGGAGGAGGGCGGCGGCGGCGGCGGCGAGGGGCTCGCGCCGGGCGGAGGGCAGATTCCGGTCGAAATGGACGGAGCCGGCGTTGAGGAGGTCGACGGCGGCGACGAGACGTGTTTCGTCGTAGATCAAAAATCCTGCGTTTTCCATCAGGGGCATGGAGGTTCCGGCGAGTTGGCGGGTGCCGTCGATGCGGTAGGCGGCTTTGCCGCCGGTGAGCGTACCGTTGAGCAAGACGCCCCCGCGTTCCTCGGCGAGGGCGAGGGTCCAGGCGTTGGTTTGACCGGCGAGGCCGAAGCGCGCGATGAAGCGCACGTCGCGGGAAACGCCCACGGTGAGTTCGCCGCCGGCGAGGGTGTCCTTCAGGTCTTCCTGGCGCACGCCGGTGGCGGCCTGGCCTTGCCAGATCTTGCCGGAGGGGGATTGGAGGGCGAATTCATATCGCTGGACGGCTTGGGACCGTTCGTAGAAGACGATGCCCCAGGCGACGCGATGCGTCCAGCCGCGGCGGACGTCGAAGACTTCGTAGGGGCCAAAGGAGAATTTTTCCGAGAGCGAGAATCCGCCGCGGCCGACGCAGGGATAGGCGTCGGAACGGGATTCGAGGTCGGCGGGGATGGCCATGCGGGCAGTGGTGCAGCCGGCGAGGACGAGGGCCAACGGGGCCAGGAAAAGCAACGGACGGAACCGATCGGTTGTTTTCATGCCGGAAAACTAGCAGAGGGCCGGAGAGGGCTCAATCCGGATTTCCGCTCGGTTTCGGTTCTGGCCCTCGCGGGGGCTTGCCCCGCGCGTCGCGGCCGAATCCGGCCGAATTCGGGCATTGATTGAGGGGGGCGGGGGAGATAAAGTGCGGTTCGAATCCATTTTGAGGTGAATCATGGCCTATCCGCATTCCGAAATCGAATCCAAGTGGCAGCAGTTTTGGGCGAAAAACAAGACGTTCCGCACTCCCGAAGCGCCGGACCGTTCGCGGCCGAAATTCTACGTGCTGGACATGTTCCCGTATCCCAGCGGGGCGGGGCTGCACGTGGGGCATCCGGAGGGCTACACGGCCACGGACATCCAGGCGCGCTACAAGCGGATGAAGGGCTTCAACGTCCTGCATCCGATGGGCTACGATTCGTTCGGCCTGCCGGCGGAGCAGTACGCCATCAAGACGGGCAACCATCCGCGCCAAATCACCTACGAAAACATCGACACGTTCCGGCGGCAGCTCAAAATGCTGGGATTCTCGTACGACTGGGACCGCGAGATTGCGACGACGGACGAGGAATACGTGCGCTGGACGCAGTGGATCTTCCTGCAGCTCTTCCAGCGCGGGCTGGCCTACGAAAGCGAAATGCCCGTGAACTGGAGCCCCGACCTGTGCGCCGTGCTGGCGAACGAAGAGGTCGAGGAGTGGCGCGCGAAGGGATTCAGCGTGGAGCGGCGCTCGATGCGCCAATGGGTGCTGAAGATCACGCAGTACGCCGAGAAACTGCTGGCGGATCTCGACGGCCTGGACTGGCCGGAAAGCATCAAGGAGATGCAGCGGAACTGGATCGGCAAGAGCGAAGGCGCGGAAGTCGATTTCGCGATCGGCGCCGAGACGGTGCGCGTGTTTACGACGCGGCCGGACACGCTGTTCGGCGCGACCTACATGGTGCTGGCGCCGGAGCATCCGCTGGTGGCCAAGATCGCGACGCCGGAGCAGGCCGAGGCGGTGGCGGCCTACCGCGTGGCGGCGGCGGGCAAAAGCGATCTGGAGCGCACGGAGCTGGCCAAGGAAAAAACCGGCGTCTTTACCGGCGCGACCGCGGTGAATCCGGTCAATGGCCGGAAGATTCCGGTGTGGGTGGCGGACTACGTGTTGTGGGGCTACGGCACGGGCGCCATCATGGCGGTGCCCGCGCACGACACGCGCGACTTCGAATTCGCGACGAAGTTCGGCCTGCCGATCGTCCAGGTGGTGCGGCCGCCGGACGGCGTGGACTGGCGCGGATACGTCGACGACGGCATCGCCGTGAACTCGGGAGAATACGACGGGCTGCCCACGGCGGAATTCAAGAAGCGCATCGTGGCTTGGCTGGAAAAGACGGGCCAAGGCGCGGGCAAGGTAAACTACAAGCTGCGCGACTGGCTGTTCAGCCGCCAGCGCTTCTGGGGCGAGCCGTTCCCCCTGCTGCATTGCGAGAAGTGCGGCGTGGTGCC
>JBFXHR010000087.1:0-5193 GCA_050176815.1 Kiritimatiellia bacterium | reverse complement strand
GGCCACGCGGCGGGCGGGGAGGTTTTCTATGGCGACCGGCGCCAGCAGGCCGGGCGGTGGCGCGGCCTGCGCCATCGTGCCCACCACGCCCGCCAACGCCATCGCGATTCGTTTCGTTTTCATGTTTTCTTCTGTGCGGGGTGCCGCGACATGCGGCGACCATCGCGGGAAGGGTTATGCCGCAAAACGGGAACGAATACTTTTCCCGGCTTGCGGCTTGCGTTTCCGTCCTTGCGGGGGCACGGGCGTGACGGCGGCGGGCGGACGTGGTAGCGTGGCCCAGATGAATTCGGACCGATTCGACTGGATCTTGCGCGGCGGGACCGTGGTGGACGGTCTCGGCGGAGACGGCGCGCGGGCCGATGTCGGGATCGCGGGCGACCGCATTGCGGCGGTGGGGGATCTGGCTCAGGCGCAGGCGGCGAACGAATTCGACGCCACGGGCTTGCTGGTGTGTCCGGGATTCATCGACGTCCACACGCATTCCGACGCCTATCTGCTGATCGAGCCGGGCGCGCCGTCGAAGATCCGGCAGGGGGTCACGACGGAAATCACCGGCAACTGCGGCGCGAGCGCGGCGCCGCGTTGGCCGGGCTACACCATGCCGTCGGACTGGCTGGAACAAAAATATCCCGGCGACTGGCATTCGGTGGCCGAATACCGCTCGCTGCTGGATGCGGAGAAGCCGGCGGTGAATTCGGCGATGCTGATCGGGCATCGCGCGATCCGCGCGGCGGTCATGGGCATCGAGGCGCGGGCGGCGACGCCGGACGAAATCGCGCGGATGGCGAAGTTGCTGGAACAGGCGCTGGAAGAAGGCGGCGCGGGGCTGAGCACGGGGCTGGTCTATGCGCCAGCGATGTACGCGCAGCCGGAGGAAATCCAGGCGCTGGCCAAGGTGGTGGCGCGGCGCGGGGGCATCTACGCGACCCACATGCGCAGCGAAGGAGGAAAGCTGCTGGAAGCCATCGACGAGGCCTTGAACGTCGCGCGCGCCAGCGGCGTGCGCCTGCAGATTTCGCACCTGAAAACGGCGGGGCGGGCGAACTGGGGCAAGCTCGACGCGGCGCTGGAGAAAATCCGCGCGGCTCAAAAAGCGGGCCTCGAAGTGGCCTCGGACCGGTACCCCTATACGGCGTCGTGCACGGATCTGGACGTCATCTTGCCGACGTGGGCGGCGCAGGGCGGGCGCGCGGCGATCCTGGCGCACCTGCGCGATCCGGCGGAACGCGCGAAGATCCGCGCGGAGATGGCGTCGGCGCGCGACGATCCATATTGGGAGAACGTCTGGATCGGCAGCACGCACCATCCGGAGAACGCGCCGTTCGCGGGCCAGCCCATCGCCGTGGCGGCGGCGGCGTGGAAGTTGCATCCGCTGGACGCGGCGCTGCGGTTCATGGAAACGGACGAACTGTTCACCGGCGGCATTTTCTTCGGGATGAGCGAAGGCAACATGTGGAAAATTCTGTCCGAGCCGTGGGTGATGATCGGTTCCGATGCGTCGATCCGTTCGCCGACGGGGCCGTTGTCCAAGGATCATCCGCATCCGCGCGCCTACGGCACGTTCGGGCGGTTCCTGCGAGCGGCGCTGGACGGCAAGACCGTATCCGTCGGCGAGGCGGTGCGGAAAATGACGAGCCTGCCGGCGACGCATTTCCGCTTGAACGACCGCGGCGCGATCCGCGCCGGAGCCTTCGCGGACGTCGTGGCGCTCGATCCGAAGACGTTCCGCGACGTGGCGACCTACGAAAAGTCGCACCAATTTTGCGAAGGGATTTCTACCGTGTGGGTGAACGGCGCGGCGACCTTCCGCAACGGGAAAGACACCGGCGCGCGCGGCGGAAGCTATGTCGGTTGAATCCCGGAGGGTTTGGGCTCCCTTCTGAAACGTCAACCGATTCCTCGACGGACGAAGAAGGAGGCCAAGGTCCGACGTCCCGAACCCCGTTGCCTTTGAAACAACGCTACGCCGGACCAAAGAGGGGGATGAGAAGGGCGGCGAGACCCAAAAAGAAAATGAAGCCGCCGACGTCGGTGACGGTGGTCAGGAAAATGCTGGACGACAGGGCGGGATCGGCCCGGACCGCGCGGAGGGTCAGGGGGATCAGGACGCCGGCCGCGGCGGCAGCCAGGATGTTGAGGATCATCGCGAGGGCGACGATGACGCCCAAAAGCACGCTGTCTTGCCACAGCCAGCCAATGACGCCGACGGTCAGCCCGATGGCCAAGCCGTTGAGCAGTCCCATGAGCAGTTCCTTGGCCAGCACGCGGCGGCCGGCCTTGCCGGTGAGTTCCCCCAGCGCCATGCTGCGGATGGTCACGGTGAGGGCTTGCATCCCGGAGTTGCCGCCCTGGCCGGCGACGACCGGCAAGAAGATGGCCAGCGCGGTCCATCGGGCCAGGGTGTTTTCGAAGAGCGCGATGACCGCCGCGGCGAGGAACGCGGTGAGGAGATTCACGTAGAGCCAAGGCAGGCGCATGGCGAGGGCGCGCGGCCAGGGGGTGAAGACGCTTTCCTCGCCGGAGACGCCGACCATCCGCTGCATGTCTTCGGTGGCCTCTTCCCGGATGACGTCGATCACCTGGCGGGCTTCGACCACGCCCACGAGCCGGTCGGATGCATCGAGCACGGGCAGGGCCATGAAGTGGTATTGGCTGAAGATCCGCGCCACCTCTTCCTGATCGGCGTCCGCGCGGACGAAGCGGACGTCGGGGATCATGGCGTCGCGAAGGGGCCGCGCCGGCGGCAAAAAGACCAGATTGCGGATGCGGACCACGCCTTGGAGGCGTTGCCGACCGTCCACGACGTACACGTACATGGCACTGTCGCAATCCTTTTCGTCCGTGCGGCGGATGGCCGCCAGCGCTTCGCCGATGGTCAGGCGGTCGGGGAGGGCGATGAATTCGTCCTTCATGATGGCGCCGGCGGAACCGTCCGGATAGCGCATCAATTGTTCAACCATGGCGGAGTCCGGCGGGGCGAGTTGCGCGAGGACTTCCGTCCGCTGTTCCGGTTCGAGCTCCGCGGCGATGTCGGCCGCCTCGTCGTGCGGACGGTCTTCGAGCAGCCGGGAGATTTCCGCGCTGGACAGTTGTTCCAGCACCTCATGAGCGACGTCGTCGTTCAGCTCGGCCAGGACTTCGGAGGCCCGTTCCGGCGGCAGGGCGCGCAAGGCGGCCACGGCCTCGGCGGTCTCGAGCCGCTGCAATTCGTCGGCGATGTCCGCCGGGTGGCGGGAGGGGGGCGAATTCGATTCCGGAAAGGTGCTCATGCGACCCATGCTGATCGGATGGCCGGAAGAACGGAAGCAAAAAACGCGGGATGTTCAGGCCTGGAGCGAAACGTCGCCGGCGTTGTAGACGAGCAGGACGTCGCCGGGGAGGTCCACCGTTTGCTGGAGGAAGGCGTGCCAGGCGCCGCCGGGATCCTCGGCCGGGGGATCGAATCCGGCAATGAGCGCGGCGGAAGGCGCCATCGCTTTGCGGATCGCCTCGAGAGGGGATTCGGCGGGCATCACGACCAGATCGGCTTCGATGCGCGCCAGCGCCAGCATGTCCTGCATTTCCCGGGCGACGTTGTGGACGTCGGCCTTGGGCGGGATCGGGCGCAGGACCCGGATGGGCCGGTTGCGCCACTCGGAATTCCGCTTCAGCTGGTGGGCCAGCAGCAGCATCAGCGCCCCGTTGCGCTCATGGGTCCACCAGACGTTGATGGCGCCTTCGGGAATGGCGGTGCGCGCTTCTTTGTCCGTTTGCTTGTTGGCCACGACGACGATGCTTCGGCCCATCCGCTTGGCCAGCGCCAGGATTCCCGTGAACGTCTCGGTCTTTTCCGGATCCCGGCTCCAGCCCAGCAGCAGGGTGTTGGGGCGCAGCCCTCCCAGCCCGTGGCACTGCAACAGCCCTTGGACGGCGGCATGGACGTTTTCGTCCACCACCACGACGGGAAAGGCGTCGAGTTCGTCCTCGCGGATGAACTTGCGCAGGAGGCCTTCGGCTTCGCGCTGGCGCGCGACCAGGTCGTCGAGGTCGCCGCGGATGATCTGTCCGATGGAGACGATCCCGTTGTCTTCGGTAAGCCAGCCGGCGTATTCGGCGAGATGGATGCGGTTGTAGGGTCCGCCGCTGAGCGCGAGGATGGACGGCCGCCAGTTCTTCGGGTGGTAGCGTTCCGTTTCCAGGCGCAGCAAGGCGTTGCGGGCGCGCTGATAGGCCAGCCCGCTGCCGATGTCGCCCCACTTCACGAGGATTTCCGCGCGGGCGATCAGGACGTAGAGCAGCGTCGCCGCCGCGATGGCCACGGCCGCCCAGAGGGCATCGATCAGGAACATCACGCCGAGGCAGCCCAGGGCTCCCAGCAAGGCGATGGACCAGTGGTTCAGGCGGAAGGTGGGGCGGAAGCTGGGATTGTGGGTGATGCTCTCGAAAAAGCAGGCCAGGTTGATGGTGCCGTAGGTCATCAGGAAGAACATCGTGATGATCGGCGCGACGGTGTCGAGGTCGCCGGCGAAGACGCCGGCCTGCGAGATCAGGAACGTGAGGGCGATGGCCCGGCGCGGATCGCCGGCGGGTCCGCTGCCGCGCCCGAATCCCTTGAGGCTGCGGAAGACGTTGTCGCGGGCGAAGGCCTGGAGGATGCGGGGGGCGCCCATCATGCTGCCCAGGGCGGAAGACAGCGTCGCGGCGATCACGCCGGCGTAGATCAGCGCGCCCGAGTAGGCGCGGTCTTTCATCACGAACCCCTCGCCCAGCAGTTCGGCGCGCGGGACGCTCGCAGCCAGCAGAACGGCGATGGCCGCATAGAGGAGGGCGGAAACCCCGATGGCGGCGAAGGTGCCGTTGGGGATGGACCGGCTGGGCTCCTTGAGGTCGCCCGACATGTTGACGCCCGCCATGATGCCGGTGACGGCCGGAAAAAACAGCGCGAAGACCACGAAAAACGGATGGTCCGGCGTCCAGGCGGGCGCGAGGTTGGCGCGGAGGATCTCCGGGGAAAAGTCCATCCCCGCGCCGGCGAAGAACGAGAGGACGGACAGCAGCAGGACGGCGAGAATGCCGTACTGGAGGCGGATGGTCCACCCGGCGCCGATATAGACGCAGGCAAAGACGGCGATGTTGGTGAGCGTAGCCACGTGGCGGAACGGGAGGGCGATGCCCGGGAACGCCGAGAAAATCGCCTCGGTAAACCCGATG
>JBFXHR010000086.1:0-5265 GCA_050176815.1 Kiritimatiellia bacterium | reverse complement strand
TGGCGGAAGGGCATTCCAGGGAGCGTTCCTGCGGAGGCTCGAAGGTGCCGGCGGCGACGAAAAGCTCGTAGGCGCAGATCATCACGGACATGGCGACATTGAGGGATTTGTAGCGTTCGGAGGAGGGAATGCGGATGAACTGGGTGCAGAGGGCGAGGTCTTCGAGGGAGAGGCCGTTGTCTTCGGATCCGAAGAGGAGGGCGACGGGGGTATCGAGCGCGGCTTCGAGCAGGCGGGGGGCCCATTCGCGTGGGGTCTTGGAGTGGTCGCGGTAAAGGCCGCCCCGGTTGGAGGTTCCGGCGACGAGGCCGCAGTCGGCGACGGCTTCGGCGGTCGTGGCGAGCACCGTGCGGTTTTGAAGGATGTTCCCCGCGTGGCAAGCCATTTGCGCGGCCTCTTCCATGTTCATGCCGGGGCGGGGGGCCACGAGAACGAGCCGGGACAGACCCATGTTCATCATGGCTCGGCAGGCGGAGCCGACGTTGCCGCCGTAGACGGGGTGGACGAGAACGATCCGGATGTTGTCGAGCGGGGACATTGCCGGGGATGATAGCGGATGGGAGCGGGAAGACAACCAGAAGAAATGGGGCGGTTTCATCCGGACCGACGCCATGGCCTTAATAAAAAACAAACAGGAATTCCATTGTCCGTGCGGGCGGCTTGGCGTATGCTTGAACCTCATTGCATCTGGCTTGAATGGACTGGATTGCATATCTTACGGAATGGCCATTCCCAGACAAGCGACCCATGAATAGACGAGTGGTTCTCAGGCAAGATCAAAACGGCGCGGGGTCGGGTCGGGTCCCCTGCCGCCAGCCGTTTACCTGTCCGGAAGACCTGTTTGGGAAGACCGAAACCGGTTTGGGAACGTTTTGGACATGCGTTCGGACCCGTCCGCGCTGGGAGAAAAAGTTTGCCGAATGGCTGATGGAGCGTCGCCAAAGTTGTTTTTTGCCGGTTTTTCGGCACGAAACTTTCAGCGGACGCAAGCGCCGGACGAGCGAATTGCCTCTATTTCCTGGATTTGTGTTTGCGAGGGGGGATTTGGCCAAGAAGGATTTTGCCCAGTCGGGAAGCGTGGCGTACGTATTGAAACCGAGGAGCAAGCGCGAAGCCGAACAATTGCACCGCGAGCTGAAGGACATTTGGCAAGGGCTGACCAGCGGGTTGTACGTGACACCGGTGCAGAATCTTGCGGCGGGGGAACCCTGCCGGATCGTCAGGGGTCCTCTCCGAGGGGTGGAAGCGAAATTCGAGCGAATGGGACGCGAGGGGCGTCTCATCCTTCAGGTGGAAATGATGGGGGGGGGGGTGGCAGTCGAGGTTCCCTCCGCCGGGATCGAAGTGTGTTCATGAAAGAATTTCGCAAGAGTTGACTTTGAAGAATAGCGGTAGGATCATGAGGCACAGGGCATTGCGCACTTGTGCCGCTGCGGCGCGAGTTGCCACTGGTGTATAAAAATGAGGCCAGGGGTTTGAGGCGGAAAAAGATGTTGTCCGATAACGGAATTGGTTGGCGACGATGAATGGAAAATCCAGTGGGTTGGTTCGGGTGCTGGCAGGCATGATGGGCATGGTCCTGTTGGCGGGGGCGGCGGGCACGTCCGGCTGCCGAAGTGCGCCGCCTTTCGGCCACGGCGAGGCGGGCAAAAGCGCGGAAGTGGTCAAGCTTCGTTCCGGCTTGATGATCAGCATGTCGGTGCTGGTGGCGGGAAAGAAGGAAATCGACGAACCCGTCAAGCGGATATCGGAAGGCGGAACGGTCGTCCTGCCTCTGCTGGGGGAAATGGAGATTTCGGATCTGAGCCTCGAGGAACTCCAAGGCAAGTTGACCAAGAGCTACAAGAAATTCTTCGTCGATCCGCAGGTCATTGTGGATTTCGTCCGCGATTCAGATGCGGAAGGCATTTCCCCCTGGGGCTACGTGACCGTTTTGGGCCGGGTCCTGAAGCCCGGGCGGGTGTCGATTCCGGCCACACGGGATCTGACGGTGAGCGGCGCCATCCAGAAAACAGGGGGATTCGCCGCCAGCGCCAAGGACAGCGCCATCCTCGTGACGCGGTCCCTTCCCAACGGGAAGACGGAAAGCCGAACCGTCAATTTGCATGCCGTGGGCACGGCGGGACGGCTGGACGACGACATCATTCTCGAAGCCAACGACGTGGTCTACGTGCCGGAAGCGATGTTCTAGCTCCGCCGGAAAATGCCCCGCATGCCTTTTGCGACTTCCATGATCGATTCCCCTTCCCATCGTCGGGGAAAAGGCGCTTGGACGTTGGGGGCGCTGGCCTTCCTGCTGGCCTATACGACCTGGGCGTGGGCGGGATTGCGCCCTTCGTTCCATTCGGCGGGAGTCGCGGCGGCCGGCATCCTGTTGGCGGCGCTTTTTCTCGAAGGCCGCGGCTTCGTCTGGCGCGTGGTTTGGCGCGATCCGGTGTTCCATCTGGGGTTGGCGTTTCTGGGCTATCTGGCCCTGCAGTGGATCAATTCGGGGCGGGAGCAGTATTTCGACGTGGGATTCCGGCGCTGGACCTATACGGATCCTCCGTGGCGCGGATGGCCTTCGTCCTTTGCCCGGGCGGACGCCGCGCAGATGCTGGCTTGGTTTTTTCCGGCGTGGGCGATTGCCGTGTCGATCCGGTCGCGAATCTTGGATCGCCATGCGCTGCGGGGCTTCTTGACGTTCGTGGCCTGCAATGCGGGCGCGGTGGCGATTTTTGGGCTGGTGCAGTTCGCGTCCGGAACCCGTTCGATCTATTGGACCCACCCCCTGGACGGTTATTTTTTCGCCACGTTCGCCTATGGAAACCATGCGGCGCCCTATTTCGTTTTGGCCGGCGCGCTGGCGGCGGGGCTGCTCTACCGCGAGGTTTTCGACAACCGCATCGCGCATGAAGACAGCCCGTCGGCCATGCGGCTCCGCCATCCGTGGCGAGTGGTGGTTCTCGTGCCGGTCCTCCTGCTGTGCCTGATCGGGGCGAACATGGGTTTCAGCCGGACCGGCGTGATCATGGCGGCGCTGCTGGGGGTTTTCGTGGCGGGGTATGGATGGAAGCGCGGATGGGCCCTGCTGCAGCCGGCGGGCCGCCTGAATTTCGCCGCGCTGTCGCTGGCGGTGATCGGCTGGCTCTATTTCGCCGTGGCGGGATTCGGCGAAAACGGAATCCGGAAGGAGTTTTCCCTTCGGCCGGCGGCGCCGGACACGCTGCATTCCCTGTGGGATCGAATCGATTTGGAATTGGGCGGAAGGCCGCACTATGCCCGGGCCGCCGCGGAAATCTTTGGGGAGCATCCCTGGTTCGGCGTAGGCGGGTGGGGTTTCAAATACCTGGTCGCCAGCCACGTGCCGGAAAGCCAATGGCCCGCCTTGAAAGAAAGAGGCTGGGCCAACGTCCACGTCGATCTGCTCCAATTCCTGGCGGAGTTCGGCGTGGTGGGAACGGGCCTTCTGCTGGCGGCGCTGGGGGCGATGGCCCGCGGGCTGTGCGGTTTGCGCCGGTGCCGGCACGACGCCTTCTGCGCCATGGGAATCGCCGGACTCGGGCTCACCGTCCTCTTTAGCTTCATCGATATTCCGTTCCGCTGTCCGGCGATTCTCTATACCTGGGTGGCGCTTCTGGCGGCGATGCCGGCGATGGGCTCGGTCCACGCCGGGCGGGAGACGGGCGGGAGAGAAAGCCCTCGGAGCGGAAACGGTTTTTCCAAAGGACGGAACCATGAATAATCCCCCGGCGTCTTCGAATCCGCTCTCCGCATCTCCTCCCCCCCGGCCGGCTCCTCTGGCGTCTCCCGGCGTTCCGGCGTACTACGGGGGCGCGCCGGCCATGCCCTATTACGGAGAGTCTCCGTCGGCCGCCAATCCGCTCCGCCCGATGGATCCGCTGCGCCTGCTCGCGATCGCGCGCAAGAAGTGGCTGACCATTTTGCTCGCGGTTCTCTTTGCCTGGGGGGCGGCGCTTTTCTACTTGAGCAAAACCCCTCGGATCTACCAGTCCCGTTCCACCATCGAGCTCAGCGTCCGGCGGCCCCGCATCCTGAACAAGCAGGAGGCGATGATCGAAGATCCGGCGGCCATGATGCAGATCGAAGACACCTTGAACACGCAGATCGAGAAGTTCAAAAGCAAGACCATGCTGCCCCACGTCGTGGCGAGCTACCGGAGCCTGTATCCGGACGACCCGATCTCGGACGACGTCCTCGCCGCCCGGCTGGCCGGCCGGGTGAGTTTCTCGCTGGTGCGGCATACGCGCCTCGTGCGGGTGTCCTGCCTGAGCAGCATCCCGGAATTCGCCGTCAAGGCCTGCAACGCCTACGCCGCCGGCGCCGAAGCCAGCGCCCGCGCGGAAAACAAGGCGGTCTCCGATGCCGCCGTGGCGTGGCTGGAAGCCCAGGCCACGGGCCAGAAAAACAAGCTCGAAGCATCGGACAACGCCTTGCTGGACGCCCGGCAAAAATACCAGATGGACGTGATGGCCGGACAGCGCAAGACCGTCGAAAGCGCCTTGCTGGCCTTCAACGACTCGCTGGTCCAGATCGAAAGCAAGGCGTCGCTGGAACGGAAGCTGCTGGAAGCCTTCGAGGCCGCGGAGCTGAATCCGGAAGGGGCGGGCAAGCTTCCCGCCGACATTCCGCGGGCGGCCGACGTCGGCGTCTCGCTGGAACGCTGGCGGGCGGCCGTGACGGAGCGCGACGCCTTGCTTTCCCGCTACACGCCGGAACACCCGGCGGTCGTGGCCCAGGACCAAGCCGTGGCGCTCTATCGGGACCAGGCGATGGCCGCGCTGAAACGGGCGAAGACCACGGCGGCGGCCAATTTGGCCTTGTACGAAGAGCAAACCAAGGGCTTGCGCGCGAAAAAGGAAGAGCAGCTCAAGCTCGCCTCCGATCTGGACCGCGACATTCTCACGGGCGGCATGAACATTGCCGCCCTCGAGCGGGAGCGCAGCGCGGCGGATTCCTCCTATCTGGGCGTGCTGTTCCGGATCCAGGAAGCGCGGCTGTCCGCCGACGAAAACACGGCCACCGTTAAGTTGGTCGAAAGCGCGTCGGTGCCCATCCAGGTCCAGCCGCGCCCGGCGCGAATCCTGTTTCTGGCCCTGCTGATCGGGCTGGGGATCGGGTTTGGCCTGGCCTTCCTCTCCTATTTGCTCGAAGACCGTGTCATGGGGGCCGGCGACGTTGAAACCGGTGCGGGCATCAAGATTCTGGCCGTCATCCCCCACGTCAGAACCCGGAACCGGAAGGAAATCGCAACGGCTTCGCTGT
>JBFXHR010000085.1:0-5301 GCA_050176815.1 Kiritimatiellia bacterium | reverse complement strand
GGGCGGCGACGACGTGGGCGGATGCGCCCGGCATGGTGGTGCTGGCGGGCAACGGGCACTACGACTATTTGCAGGCCAACACCGCCGAGACGAACCAACTGCCGCCGATGCTGGTCCAGACGCCGGCCGGAGTGTGCGCTTCGGACGGCCTGCTGGCGGACGCGGGTGGCGATGCGCTCCCGGACGTCGCCATCGGGCGCCTGCCTGCAAAGACGCCGGAGGAATTGGCCGCCATGATCGCGAAAATCCAGGCCTACGAGGCCGACTTCGGCGCCGCTTGGCAGAACCAGATTTCGCTGGCCGCCGATCCGGCCGATGCCGTCGGCAACTTCACGGCGGAGAACGACAAGCTGGCGGCGCTGGCGACGGATCCGTATTCGGTGGCCGCGCGCATCGATCTGGACGACATGGCCATTGGCTTGGGGCGGGCGACCTTCATGAATTGGTTCAACGCCGGCGTGGGCTTCATCCATTTCACCGGCCATGGCGACATGAAAAACCTCGGCGCGCAGAATTTGTTGACGTACTTGAACGGCAGCTCAATGACGAATTCCACCCGCCCGCCGATCCTGGTATCGCTGACCTGCCTGGCGGCGCGCTTCGAGTATCCGTCGGTGTCCAGCCTGGGCGAGGTGCTGCTGCAACGCGCCGACGGCGGCGCAGTCGCCGTTTTGGGGCCCTCGGGCCTGACGCGCAACGCCCCGGCTTCCGAATTGGGCCAGGCGTTCTACGCCGCCGTCTTCCAGGAAGGGGCGGGGCGGCTGGGATTGGCTTTCCTGCGGGCCCGCCAGTCGTTGCCCGCCAGCCTTTTCACGGAGGATACGTTGGCGGTCTACAATCTGCTCGGCGATCCGGCGCTGCGCATCGCTGGAAACGAAGAGACCAACGTGCCGCGTCTCGGCGCACAGGTGTTTTTGTCGGATCTTTCGCAGACCTTTGATGGAACGCCCCGGATGGCGGCGGCCACGACGATTCCCGCGGGCCTGGCCGTGCGGATCACCTACGGCGGTAGCACCGCGCCGCCGGCGGTGGCCGGCACCTACGCCGTGGCGGCCACGGTGGCCACGGCCGGCTACGAGGGTTCGACCACCGGCATCCTGACCGTGGCGAAGGCGGCGGCAACGGTGTCGTTGGGCGATTTGGCCCAGGGCTACGATGGTTCATCGAAAAGCGCGAGGGCGGCAACCGATCCCGTTGGGTTGCCCGTGAAATTGGCTTACAACGGATCGCCGACCGCTCCAACGGCGGCGGGACCTTACGAAGTGGTTGGCACCGTGGAAGACGCCAACTACGAAGGCGCGGCCACGGGGACGCTGGTGGTGGCCAAGGCACCGGCGGTCGTGTTGCTGGATGGGTTGAACCAGGTTTACGACGGCGCGGCGAAGAGCGCGACCGCGCTTACCGCGCCCTCGGGGCTGGCGATCGTATGGACCTGCAACGGCGATTGTATGGCTCCGGTGGGGGCCGGATCCTACGAGGTGGTCGCCGAAATCGACGAGGCCAACTTCGCTGGTTCCGCCACGGGCACGCTGATGGTGGCGAAGGCGGCGGCCATCGCGGTGCTGGAGGATCTGGCGCAGACCTATGATGGCGCGCCCCGGTGGGCGACGGCCATCACCGTGCCGGCCGGGCTGGCCGTGGATTTCACCTATGAGGGATCGGAGACCGCTCCGTCGGCCGCCGGGACCTATGCCGTGACCGGCACGGTCCACGATGCGAACTACGCGGGTTCGGCGACGGGCACGTTGGGGATTGCGAAGGCCGTGGCGACGGTCATGCTGGAGAGCCTGGCGCAGCCCTACGACGGAGCGCCGAAGCGCGCGGCCGCCCTGACCGATCCGTGGGCGTTGGCCGTGGACCTGACCTACGACGGGGGGGCAACCGCTCCGGTGGCCGAGGGCAGCTATGCCGTGGAGGCCACCGTGTCCGACGCGAACTACGTGGGATCCGCTGCGGGCACGCTGGTGATTTCCGCCCCCCTCGATGCGTTCGAAAATTGGTTGCACGAGCTAGGATTGGACCCGGCGGACGAGAACTTCGCGACGCAGGAAGACGACGATGACGATGGCCGGACCACCTGGGAGGAATACGTGGCCGACACCCGTCCAAACGATCCCGACGAGGTGTTCGCGGTCGCGGTCAGCTACGAAACCGGCACGATCCACTTGGCCTTTCCCGCCAGCCCAAACCGCTTTTACCAGCTGGCATATTCCACCAATCTGACCAGTCCCGCGATCGTGCGCGATCTGGGGTGGGGCGGAACAGGCATCTATGCCACCAATGGCCCCGACCAATGGTTTGGAATCATCCGGGTCCGCCTGGCGGCGCCCTAATATTTTTCGGCCCCTCTCACAATACGCGGCTTACATCAGCGGGGGAAAAAGCAAATGCCGAAACGCTCCCAACGAGGCATAAAATCCACGACTGTCCGGTGATATCTAAAACAGCGGAAACGATGATGGGGCCGGTCATTTCCGTCCTGCGGTCCGGAATCTGTAAGTAATTCCGTTAGAGACAGTTTCTCGAATGCGTGCACATCCGGAATCCGGAGGATTTTGCGGAGGCTTTGAGGCAAGCGGAGCTGCTTTTCCAAAATGGCGACTTGGACGTAGAAACAGATGGCAATCCATACCTGGGTTTTGACTGCGTTGGCCGATGTGCCCATGAATCGTTATAGTGGTGCCAAACGGCAGGACAAAACGGGGGCTTGTTCAAATCGCTCACGGTCTCGCTTCGGCTCAACATCATGCCCATTAGGATGTTGCAACGCTTACAGCGGCAAACAACCGGACAGCCGTGCGTTTTCATCCATTTTTGGCTATTTTTATCAAAAACAACTAAAATTGGCAAAAATTGGCCATTTATAGCCAATATTTTTGAAAAAAAGGTCAAAATCCGCTCCGCTTAACGAGATTTTAACAATCAAATCGTTGTGATTAAGGAGGTGCCATCCTATATTCCATAAATAGGCGGGAGGTGTATTTTGGCGCTTCTACGCTTTTGAAAAACAGAAACCACATGAGACAAGCGGACATCGGTTGCGGGGACCGCGGCGCAAAAAGATTTTCGTCTTTTGGGGCCGGATGGTTTGCGCGCGGCGTAGCGGCGCTGGTACTGCTGGCGCCGGTCGCGGTTTGCGCGGGGAATCCGGACGGGGATTTGCGGGTCGAGATCATCACGGCCTACAACCTGGTGGTGGATTCCAACGCGGAATCGCCGTCGACCTACGCGCCGAAATCGGCGTACATCGGGGCCCAGTTCTACAACGACGGCACCGAGCCGCTGACGAACGTCTGGGCGTACATCGGCAACTACGATGCCGGGACGCCGGGAATCTATCCGAGCCGCGCGCATCCGCCGTTGAACGGGCCGCTGCCGGGCGACGAATTCGCGCTGACGCACGAGGGCGGGACCATGGGCACCCGCGACGCCACGCGCTACGTCGGGACGATCCAGCCGGGCGAATGCGTGACGATGTACTGGCTGGCCAGCTATCCGCAGCTGGACGAAGACGGCCACACGGTGGCGGGCGACGTCAAGCCCGACGACGACCTGTGGCTGGAATACGACGTGTGGGCCACCGCCATGGACGGCGCCGCCTATCTTCAGGCGGACGACTCGCGCACGGTGACGTGCCGCAACGAGATTTCCGCGATGGCCAACAAGATCTGGCCCAACGGCGCCAACAAGGTGCCGCAGGAATACCAGGACCTGCTGCAGCAGTACGCGCCGCTGTGGACGAACACGTCGGCCGTGGCCACGCCCGGCGCGGTCCTGCGCACGGAGGGCATCTGGTACGACCTGGGCAACGTCGGCGACGGGTTCGACAACGACGGCGACCTGGTGCCGGACCGCAACGCGTGGCTCCAGCCCGTGGGCGATCCGGACCTGTTCGATCCGTCCTGCTTCCGCATGGTCCGCACCTACGCGATGGTGATCGTCAAGCTCAACGACGGCACCGAGCAGGTCGTCATCGTGGAAGACCAGCTCTACTTCACGCAGATTCCCGAGAACAACCGCGGGGCGGTGGGCTACGTGATGTACGAGTTCGTTGCCATCGGCTCGGGGTGCGTCAGCACGCTGACGCCGTACCAGGAAGTGGCGTCGGGGTTCGACAACGAGAAGTTCAACGGCGACTACGGCGCGCCGGGGCAGACCCTGACCGGCGGCACCTCGCTGCTGGCCATCGCGAAATCGGCAGACCCGCTCGTGACGCGGCCCGGGAGCAATATCGCCTACACGGTGACCTATACGAATTCGGGCCCGGACGCTTCGGGGCGGCCGGACATCGGGCTCCCGCTGGTGGTCCAGGATTCGATCCCCACGGGCACGGTCTACGTGGCCGGCAGCGCCGTGTCCGACAACGTGCTGCCCGGCGGCGTGACGGCCTACGGAATCTATTACTCGACCAACCATGGCGCGACTTGGTCCACCGTCGAACCCGCCGTCGCCACCAACGTGACGGACGTCCAATGGTGGCTGAGCGATCCGCTGCCGCCCGGAGGAACGGGCATCGTGCGCTTCTCCGTCACGATCCAGAACCCCTGGCCCTTCCCGAGCCCGATCGTGCCCAACACGGCGGGGCTGAGCTTCGGCAACACGGCGCCGTTCTTGTGGGCGGATGCGGAGACGCTCCTGCTGGGCAACAACGCGCTGGGCGATCTGGTCTGGCGCGACGACGGCGCGGGCGGCGGCCTGCTCGGCAACCAACTGCAAGAAGGCGCCGAAGCGGGGATCACCGGCGTGACCGTGCGGGTGTACTACGATGCCGACGGCGACGGCGTTGTCGGCGGCGGCGACTACCTGGTGGCCTGGACGAACACCGGATTGAACGGCATCTACGGCATCACCAACCTGCCCGACGGCCACTTCGTCGTGGCGGTGGAGACCACGAACTCGAATATCCCGTTCGGCTACACGCCGACGACGCCGAGCACGTATTCCATCGCCCTCGATCCCGCGCGCACCAACGTCAACGGGGTGGTGGACCTGACGGCGGACTTCGGTTTCGCGCCCGCCCTGACGCTGGTCAAGCGGCACGTCAGCACCAACGCCGTCCGCGAAGGCCAGCTGATCAGCTACACCCTCGCGGTCTCGAACAACCTGCCGGGGAACGGGACCGGCTCGGGATCGCCGGCGACCTATTACGCCTGGGCCAGCACCGGCGGCGCAAACTACAAGAACACCGAATGGGTGGATTACTGGAACGCCTACACCCCGCCGGGTCCCGACGGGCTGTACACCTCCAACCAGTTCGCGGGGCCGACGACGGTGCTATCGCTGACCAACTTCACCGTCGGT
>JBFXHR010000084.1:0-5360 GCA_050176815.1 Kiritimatiellia bacterium | reverse complement strand
TCCCTACACGACGCTCTTCCGATCTATCTGGACCGGCATCCATATCAGCGTGGTCACCAAGGACCATGTCACCTCGCGCTACATCCGCGGCAGTTCCTATTTCGACAAGTTGATCCGCGACTTCCGGAAGGCCATCGAAAACCGGGGCCGGGCGGCCCGCGCGTTGACGCTCGAGGCCGACGGAACCGTCCCGCCCGACGCGACGGCGGAAGCGGACGCCCAGATCTTGGCCATCGGGCGCAAACTGTACGACCTCGTCATCAAGCCCGTGGAGAAGGATTTCAGCCGGAAATCCGACCGGGTATATATCGTCTACGACCGGATGCATCCGCTGATTCCCTACGAATTGCTGCACGACGGCGAACGGTATCTGGCGGAAAAATATACCCTGGTCTACGCGCCCAGCGCGAGCGTGCTCAAGCATTGCATGGAGCGGCGCCGGCCTCTGGGCGGCAAGCTGCTGGCCCTGGGCAATCCCGACCTCGGGAATCCCGACTACAATCTCGCCTATGCCGAGGACGAGGTGAAGAAGCTGGCCGAGATCTACCCCGACGCCCGCATCCTGACCGGCGCCGAGGCCTCCGAGGCCGCGGTGCAGCTGCTGTCCTCGGATGCGGACATCCTGCATTTCGCCTGCCACGGGGTGATCGACGAGGACGAGCCCAGGAAAAACCATCTGCGCCTGGCGCCGGACAAGGAGAACGACGGCTACCTGACGGCGGACGAGATCATGGACCTGCACCTGCAAAGCTCGCTGGTCACCTTGAGCGCCTGCGACACCGGTCGGGGGCGGATCCTCATGGGGGGCGAAATTCTCGGGCTGACGCGGGCGTGGATGTACGCGGGGGCTCCGTCCGTGCTGGCCAGCCTGTGGAAAGTGGACGACCGCGCGACGTCGCGGCTGATGACGGCCTTCTACGAAAACCTGAAAACGCACGACAAGGCGAAGGCCCTGCAGTTGGCGCAGCTCGACATGATCCAGGAGGGCCTGAGTCCCTACTACTGGGCGGCGTTTTGCCTGTACGGAGACTACCAATGAATGCGTCCCGCTATCCGTTGGCTCTCTTGGTGGCGTTGGGTCTCGGCCTGGGCTGCGCATCCGCCCTGGCCGCCGCGCCCTTTTACGAGCAGGGGCTCCGGCTGGAAGAAGCCGAGCGGTGGGAGGAAGCCTACCAGGCCTATCTCCAATCGGTGGAAAACCGCGAGCAGGTGCCGGTGGGGCGGCAGCGGGACCGCGCCCTCAGCCGTGCCTTCTTGGTCGCCACGGAACAGCTCGGGTGGTTCGACGAAGCGATCGCATACACCGACCGATACCTGAAGGACAACGTGGACGGCTATCCCCATCGGCAACGGGGCTATTTTTATAAATCAACTTTGCATGATTATGACCGTGCCCGGGAAGAGTTCCGGCTGTCGTACGAGGATTACATGGCCGTCGAGGGCCGCCTCTACGATGCGCTGTTCAGTCTGGAGTTGCAGGCGGGATGCTTTCGGACGCAACTGCATGAAATGGAGTATTATTCGAACCGGAAATATCGCCAATCCTACACCCGGCAGGCACACGAGATCCTCTTGAAGGGCTTTGCCCTCGTGGACCAGGTGGAAAACGACGGGGAGCGGAACCGGATCCGGAACATCTATTTGAAGTCGCTCGCGTACGTCTGCGGCCGGCCGTGGTATTCGGGATACGACCCGGACCTGGTCGCGGAATACGAGCGGGAATTGAAAGCGCAGGAGAGCGGCGCGGCCACTCCCTTCCAGCGGTGCCATGCGGAGTACGCCAAGCTGGCCGACGCGAAGAAATGGGCGGAAGCGGCGCAGTTGTGGGAGGACTATGCGCGGGTCTGGCCGGAAACTTCCAACAGCCTGAGTTTCACCAAGCGGGTGGCCAAGTGCTACGGGAACGCGGAGGATTGGGAAAACAAGCTGCGGGTAAGCATGCACGCGCTGGATCTGGTCGAACGTCGGATGGAGGCGCTGTCGACCGACATCGAAAAAGCGGTGGCCATGGAACGCGGCTATCTGGCCGACTACGAACGGGCCCTGGCCGCGGCGCTGAAGCTGAAGCGCCACGACGAGGTGTTCGAGATCATGGAACGCTCCCGCGCCCGGGCCATGCTGGATCTGCTCGGGAACCGGGACTATGCCAAGCGGGAAGCCCGGCTGTCCGCGGACGAACGGGAACTGCTTCTGCTGAAAACCCGCATCGATGAAATCCAAGACGCCATCGAGAAGGAGCGGGAATTGGGGCGTGCCGAAGAAATGGCCTCCCTGCAGCGGTCGCTGGTCGTGGCCGAAGACGCCAGCACCGAGATCCGGCGGCGCGCAGACGTTGCCCGCCGAGAAATCCTGACCCCCCGGCGGATGGATCCCGTGACGGCGCGGGAGGCGCAGGCCCTGATCGGAGATGACACCCTGATTTATACGTTTGCCGGGATTTACCAGGTGGTGCTGACCAAGGACAAGATCGTCTCCCGGGAAATGCGGGGCCACTCCTTTTTCGAGAAGTTGATCGGGGATTACCGCAAGGCCATCGAACGGCAGGAGGCGCGTTCCCGGGCCCTGGTGCTGCAGCCCGACGGCGAGCTGCCGCCGGCCGCGGACGACGAGCTCATGGAGATTTCCCGGAGGCTGTACGATTACATCATCCGGCCCGTGGAAAAGGACTTCAGCCAGACGTCCGACCGGATCTACGTCGTGAACGATCGCCAGCATCCGCGGATTCCCTACCAGGTACTGCACGACGGCGAGCGGTATCTGGCGGAGAAGTACGCCCTGGTCTATGCGCCCAGCGCGAGCGTGCTCAAGCATTGCATGGAGCGGCGGCGGCCGGCGGGCCAGAAGCTGGTGGCCTTGGGCAATCCCGATCTGGGGAATCCCGACTACGCGCTCGCCTACGCCGAAGACGAGGTGAAGAAACTCGCGGAGATCTATCCCGACGCGCGCATCCTGACCGGCGCCGAGGCGTCGGAGGCCGCCGTGCAGCTGCTGGCCCCCGATGCGGACGTCCTGCATCTCGCCTGCCACGGCGTGATTGACGAAGACGATCCGATGAAGAGCCACCTGCGGCTGGCGCCGGACAAGGAGAACGACGGCTTCCTGACGGCGGACGAGATCATGGACTTGAATTTGCCGTGCTCGCTGGTGACCTTGAGCGCCTGCGACACCGGCCGGGGGCGGATTCTCATGGGGGGCGACGTGCTCGGCTTGACCCGGGCGTGGATCTACGCCGGCACCCCGTCGGTGCTGGCCAGCCTGTGGAAAGTGGACGACCGCGCGACGTCGCGGCTGATGACGGCCTTCTACGAAAACCTGAAAACGCACGACAAGGCGAAGGCCCTGCAGCTGGCCCAGATCGACATGATCCGGGAAGGCCTGGGCCCCTTCTACTGGGCGGCGTTCTGCCTGTACGGAGACTACCAATGAAGAAATCGCTGATTCCGCTGCTCGCCGCGTGGCTGGCCGCCATGCCGGTTTGCGCGGAGACGCCGCTGTCGGCCTCCGCCGCCGAGGATCTCCTGGCTTTCGTGCGCGAACAGGCGGCCCAATTGCCCACGCCGGTTTTGCTGGTCCTGCCGTTCCGGAACCAGAACGGCTCGAAATCCATGGAGGGGGAGTTGATTTCGGAGCGGCTGGTCGCGGATCTCACCTTGGAACCCGGCTTGAAAATCGTCGAGCGCCAGAACCTCGACCAGGCCTTGGCCGAGCAGAAGCTGGCCCTGGAAGGCTATATTTCGCCGGAATCGGCCGCGCAGGCCGGGCGCCTCACGGGAGCCGGGGCGGTCCTGACCGCCTCGTTGATCGCCATGGGCGAGAACGTGGAGATCCATGCGCGCCTGTTCGCCGTCGAGAGCGGCGAAGTCCTCGGGGCGAAAACCATCGTGGTCCGGCGCGAGATCCGGTCGTTCATCCATCCGCTGTGGGACGACATCGCGTCCATCCAATCGACGGGGAAAAAGTTCAAGGCGCGCGTGTGGACGGAGCGGGAGCGCCTGGGGATCGGCGACGAAGCGGTGGTGTGCTTCGAAGTCGACCGGCCCTGCCACGTGACGATTTTCGATTATTCGACGGATGGCTCCATCACCGTTCTGTTTCCCAACCGGTTCCAGCCCGACAACCGCGTCCGGCCGGAGCGGACCTACCGCATTCCGGCGGAGGAGGGGGGCTACCGCATCCGGGTCCAGGGGCCGCCCGGCAAGGAGCAGCTGAAGCTGTTCGCGACCACGGAAGACGTGCCGCTCTACGTGCGCGACTACTCGCAAGTGCCGTTCAACTCCGTCAACGACGGGGATGCGGTCCGGGGCCTGGTCGCCACCTTCGAGAAAATGCCCGAGACCGATTGGGCGGAAGCGTCGTGGGAGTTCCAGGTCGAGCGGGTCTTGCGCTGAGCGGAGCCCGGGGGCGGGCGCGTCGAGATCCGTGGGGAGTTTTAGGGGTGTGGCGTTGTTGTAGCCGGCCCCGGTGGGGCCGGAGCTCGAACAGCCGCCGGCCTCAACGAGGCCAGCCACAACGCGGAATGGGGATCTGTGGATTTGGATCGACTGTAGCCGGCCCCGGTGGGGCCGGGGGATCGAACAGCCGCCGGCCTCAGCGAGGCCAGCTACAACGCGGATGGGGATCTGCGGATTTGGATCGACTGTAGCCGGCCTCGCTGAGGCCGGGGATTTATTTGGATTTACCCGTTCAGCGCGGCCATCTATCCTGCACGACAAATGCCGGAACAAGGCCATCTGAAACGGCTGGATCGGATTTGGATTCCGAACGCGGTCTATTTCGTCACGGCCTGCACGAAGGATCGCAAGCCGATCTTGGCCGTTCCGGAAATCGAGGACATTCTGCGCCATGAATGGCAAGCGGCGCGCGAGCACCACGGGTGGTTGATCGGGCGATACGTGATCATGCCGGACCACGTCCATTTCTTTTGCGCCGAGCAACCGTGCGGCGCTCGGCGGCCCTTGGCCGGATTCATGAACAAATGGAAGGAATGGACGGCCAAGGGAATTTGCGGCGCAGACGGCGCACCGGCGCCAATCTGGCAGCCGGAATTCTTCGATCATGCGTTGCGCAACGAAGAGTCGTATGCCGAAAAATGGCTCTATGTGCGCGAAAATCCGGTGCGGGCGGGGTTGGCGGCGACATGGGATCAATGGCCTCATCAGGGGTTTGTGGATTTCGATTCGCCATTGGGTTCGTGACGGTTCGATTGTAGCCGGCCCCGGTGGGGCCGGGGATCGGAACAGCCGCCGGCCTCAGCGAGGCCAGCTACAACGCGGAATGCGGATCTATGGATTTGGATCGACTGTAGCCGGCCCCGGTGGGGCCGGGGGATCGAACAGCCGCCGGCCTCAACGAGGCCAGCT
>JBFXHR010000083.1:0-5561 GCA_050176815.1 Kiritimatiellia bacterium | reverse complement strand
CGCCGCGACCATCGAGGCCGCCGCGGCATGGACCGACTGGGAAAACACCGTCGGCGAAGCTTGCTCGTCCCCGAACTCCACGAGATCGTTCACGAACTTGAACACGGTGCCGTGGGGACCGAGCGCGGTGGCGAGGAGGATGCCCGTGCGCGCCGGATCCGCCTGGCCGCCGGCCAACGCTTCCGTCGCCGCCAGCAGGGTCATCTTGCAGAACCGGTCGGCGCGGCGGGCCGGCGCCAACACGGGATTCCCGGACAAAGCCGCGGCGGGCACCTTCAAAACCGGCACTTGTTCTTTCGCCAGCATCTCGCCCGTCAAGGGCCGGCCGGCGATCAACGCGTCCCGCAGCGCGGATACGCCCGCGCCGCCCGGAAACACGATGCCGAGACCGGCGAGGTTCATGTCGACACCTCCCGCCGTTCCAAGATCAACGCCGCGTTGTTGCCGCCGAATGCCAGCGAGGTGGAAAGCGCATAGCGCTGAACGACCGGCGTGACCTCCGTCAACGGCGCGAACGGAATCGCTTCGTCCCGCTCCGCGAATCCGATGCTGGGTGAAATCCAGCCTGCGCGCAGGGCCAAGGCCGTGAACACCGTTTCGATGCCGCCCGCCGCGCCCAGCGTGTGGCCGGTGGCGCCTTTGGTCGAAATCGCCCGCACGCCGGAGCCGAAGATCCGGGCCAGGGCGGCGCCTTCGATGCGGTCGTTTTCGGGCGTCGAGGTCCCGTGGGCATTGACGAAATCGACGTCGGCGGGTTCGATGCCCGCCTCGCGCAGCGCGGCGCGCACAGCCAGTTCCAGCCCGAGCGCCTCGGGATGGGGTGCCGTCAGGTGGTAGCCGTCCGAAGCACCGCCAAAACCGGCGGCGAACAGATCGCAGGCGCGTCCGCGCCGGCGGGCGCTCTCCGCCCGTTCCAAAACGACGGCGCCGGCGCCCTCGCCCAGATTCAAGCCGCGCCGCGTCCGGTCGAACGGCTTGCACGGTTCCGGGCTGGTCAGACCCAGCGCATGGAACCCGACCGTGGGGATCGGGCTCAGCTCATCGGCCCCGCCGGCCAAGACGGCATCGCACCGGCCGGCGCGCAGCCAGGCCATGGCCACGCCCATCGCATCCGTCCCCGACGAGCAGGCGTTTACCACGGTCATGACCGGTCCGGTCGCCCGCACGGCCCGCGCGACGCGTTCGGCCAAACTGCCCGCCGCAAAACGTTCGACGGGTTCCAGGGATGGGTTTCCCGTGGCCCGATATTCGGCATAGAACGGAATGTCGTTCAGTTGGCAAGCCACGGTGGTGCCCAAGCAAACCCCGAGGCGAAACCCCGCCGGCACAGGATCCAAGCCGGCCTCCGCCAGCGCCTGTCCCGCCGCCTGCATGGCCAGATGGAAGGTGCGATCGACCTGCGGCCCGCCCGCCACGGCGAACATCGGCAACGCCGCGGGCAATTTCGCGAACGGACAGGCGATCCAATCCGGACGCCGGCCGGCGTGCAGCGTTTGCAGCGCAGAAGCAACGTCGTTGCCCGCCGCGGACAAGACGCCCAGTCCCGCGATCGCCACCTCCGCGCTCATGCCGGCCGCGGGCATGTTAGGCGTGCGTTTTGTCGTAGATGAATTCGGCCAGCGAATTCACGGTCTGGAATACTTTCCGACCGACTTCCATGTCCTTGATTTCCACGCCGAAATGCCGCTGCAGGACGACCACGATTTCCACGGCATCCAGCGAATCCAACCCGAGCCCGCCACCGAACAAGGGGTCATCGTCCTTGATTTGTTCGGGCGCGACGTCCTGGAGATTGAGGTGTTCGATCAAGTGGGTTTTCAGCTTCTTCTTGATTTCGTCCAGGGCTTGCTCGCGGGGGTCCATATGCGCTCCTTGATCGGTGTTTACGATTTATATACCCCATTCGTCCGGCGGCGCAAAGCCTCGTTTCCGGACCGCAGGGAACGGCGCGCCGGGCTCATCCGGCCTCCGGTTTCCGCCAAACGTCGTCGAAAAGAAACCCTTGGAAGGGATGGCGGCGGACGAACGCCTCGAGAGTCGCGGCGAAATCGGCCGTGCCCTGCCGGATCGACTGGCGGTCGTCCCGGGCGGGCGCCGCGAACAGGCGCGCTTCCAGCGCATAGGTTCGGCAGCCCGTTTTGGGGGCGAACAGGGCCAGCACGGGGCACTGGGCGGCCCGCGCCACCGCGAAGGCGCTGGCGGGAAAATAGGCGGTTTCGCCCAGAAACGGCACGGCCACGGTCTGGCCGCCGTAGGCGCGATCCCCCATGATCGAGACGATTTCCCCCCGCTGGAGGCGGGTCACCATTTCGACCACGCAGGCCGGACCCGCTTCGGGCGAGATCACGTTGAATCCGGCGTCGTCGCCGCGCACGTGGGCCTGCACGTCGGGGGTTTCCGCCGCGTTCATCAGCAGGGAAACCGGCCGCGCGGCCGTCAGGTTCCGCAGATGGGGCAAGGCCAGTTGCCAGCCGCCGAAGTGGGACAACAGCACGATGAACCCGTTCGGCGTCCCGGCCAGTTCGGCGCCGATTTGCGCCACTTGCGCCGGATCGAATTGGAATTCGACGTGGCCGACGTTGTAGGCCCCGCGATCGATGAGGCATTTGCCCTGGCCGATGAACAGGCGGCAGATGGCCAGCCGCCGGGCCAGCGGCGACTGCTTCGGGAAGCGGCGCCGCAAATAGGCGCTGGCCGCGGCGATCGCCGCCCGGTCGAACAGCGCATAGTACGGCGCCACGAAATAGAGCAGCCCATAGGCGCCCCGCAGCCCCGTGAAGCGCAGCGCCGTCCGGAAGAACCAGAATCCCAAGGCATTGCCGCGCCCCCGGGACCGGGGGCGCGCCGGCGATTCCGGCACGCGGGCGGTGGATCCTTCGGCGGCCATGTCCGTCATGCCGGTTGGGTTCCGCGCCGGTCGCTGCGCTTGAGCAGCAGGTCGATCGACATGCCCGTGTAGCCCAGCCGGTGCAGGAAGGCCAAGCCGCTGTCCATCGCGTCGGGCGGATAGACCACGTGGCGATGCGGCTTGAACGCCGCGACCAGCCGTTCATGCAGCCAATCCTTCTCGATCGCGGGCGAGAAATAATAGACCGGATGCAGCAGATCGGTGTCCGGGCCGATCAGGCCTTCCGCCAATGCCCGCGCGGCGAGCGGCGTCTGGGGCAGGATGCGCACGCCGAGGAAAATGAACGAAGCGGCGCCTTTCAGCTGCAGCACGTTGGCGATGCCTTCCGCCACCGTTTCCCGGGTTTCGCCGGGGCCGCCCATCATGAAGTAATGCGAAACCGTCAGGTGCGCCGCCAGAAAGCGATCATGGACGGCCTGGACCTCCGCGAAGGTGAAATCCTTCCCCATGCCGCGCAACGTCGCGTCGGACGTCGCGTCGGACCCCAGTTCGACGGAATTGAGGCCCGTCGCCTTCATTTCCGCGAGGATTTCCGGCGAGAGCATTTCGGGGCGGAAGAACCCGGTCCAGGGGATCTGGACGCCCCGCCGCCGCATGGCGGCCACCAGCGCGCGGTAATGGCCGGCCTGGTCGTTGAAGATCGAATCGGTAAAGAAGATCTGCTTGGCGCCGCGCGCCTGGAGCGCCAGCACGTCGTCGACGACCCGGTCGGGGTCGCGCGGCCGAAGGCGATGGCCCTCCAGCAGCGGATAGGTGCAATAGGCGCAGCGGTGCGGGCAGCCGCGCTTGCTCTGCAGCGGCGTCACGCCGCCGGAGCCCTGGTAGAAGGCCAGAATCGCCTCGTCGAAATCGGGCGCCGCCATGCCGGCCGCATCCAGCGATGCCCCGGCGCGCCAGATGCGCTGCTCCGGCCGTTCCCCGCGCGCCAGTCGCTCCGCCAGTTCGACCACCAGGCGTTCGCCTTCCCCCACGATGCCGTAATCCGCGCCCGCAGCCGCCAGCACCTGTTCCGGCATCACGGAAAACCCCGGCCCGCCCAGCAGGATCGGTGCCGGAGTCGCCGCGCGCAGCGCGGCCACCAAATCCGCCAACTGGTCGACGTACCAGGCCTCATTGCACGCATTCACGTTGTCGAGGTTCCGGAACGAAACGCCGATCAGCTCGGGCGGCTCCGCCGCGAGGGCTTCCCGCAGCTTGTCCAGCGAAAACCCGCCCGCCAGCATGTCGTGCTGGCGGACCGCGTGGCCGGCTTGCCGCAACGCGCTCGCGATCACCGCCATGCCCAGCGGATAGACCGGGTAGGGCGCGACCACCGGATTGCAGGAGACCAGCAGGATCTTCATGGGGCGCCGCCGCCTCCCGTCCCCCACCCTTTCCGTTCGCGGCGGCGGCCGACGTCCGGATTCGTGCCGTCCTTCATTTCCTTGTGGATGACCTTCAGGAACAAACGCGCCATCCGCGTCGCGGCGTCGGCCTCCTTGTAGAAGGCGTCCCACGCGTAGTGGTACATCTTTTCCAGCGTCGCCGGCGACATCTTGGCCGGACGATAGACCACTTCCGAGCAGGTGTAGCGGATCCAGTCGTTGTGCAGGATGCGCCCTTCCCGCTCCAGCTGCGCGCGCACCGGGGTATGCGGAAACGGCACCAGCACCGTGAACTCCGCCATGTCCAGCTTCATCTCCAGCAGGAAATCGACCAAGCGCTTGACGTCGTCCTCCGTCTGGTCGTCCAACCCGAGCAGGATCGTCCCTTCGATCCCGATGCCGTGCGCGTGCAACCGCTCGATCCGGCGGCGGATGCCGTTCGTGATGCCCGCCACGGCCTGGTAGACGTACCAGCAGCCGGCCTCCGCCGCCAGCGACAGCACCTCGTCGTCGTCGTAGATGGGATGCGACACCCACTTCTTCTTCAGCGGCGCGATGGCCTTGAACAGTTCTTTCTCCCACTTGCCGTCCTGCGCCAGCGAGTTGTCCACGATGAAAAACCGGTTGTTCGGAATCGCCGCCATTTCCGCCACCACGACGTCGAGCGGCCGCGGACGGAACGTGCATCCGCCCAGATACGGCGTGCAGCACGGGAAACACTTGAATTTGCACCCGCGCGAGGCGTGGATCAGATCGACCATCTGCACGCCCCGGAAATTGTAGCGCGGCCGGTTCAGGATGTCGCGGCGGGCCGGACCGACCAGCCGGATGTCCGGATGGTCGCGCAAGTAGTCGTAGACCGGCTTCAGGGCCCCCGCCCGGAAATCGGCGATGACCTGTTCCATGCGCCCTTCGGCTTCGCCGAGAAACACGCTGGTCGCGTGGGCCTTCGTTTCCTCCGCGTGCAGCATCGTGGCGATGCCGCCGAAAATCACGGGAATGCCGCGCGCGCGGTAGGCATCGGCGATTTCCCAGGCGCGGGGAATCTGGCAGGTCAGCATGACCGACATCGCCACCAGGTCGGGATGGTCGCCGAGATCCAGCGGATCCACGTTTTCGTCGACGAAGGAAACCTGCACGTCCGGCGGCAGGGCGGCGGCGAAGCACACCGGCCCGTGCGGCGGCAGATGGAATTCCGTCTGGTGCTGCAGCTTCGGCCAGCGGGGATAGATCAGCTTCAAATACATCGCATGTCCTTGGGTTGGGAGCCCGCCGTTCCCCAGGCCGCG
>JBFXHR010000082.1:0-5775 GCA_050176815.1 Kiritimatiellia bacterium | reverse complement strand
CTCCGCCATCGGCTCGTCCCCCAGCTACAAGAACGTGCTCGAAAACCCCGATGAAATCAGCAAGAAGGTGCTCAATTCCGGCCTCGATTCGCAGACCGCCTTCGAGATCGTCTCCATCGACATCGCCGACGTCTCCGTCGCCGGCGTTTCCGGCGCGCGCGAAGTCGCCAACGTCGGCGCCCTGCTCGAGACCGAGCGCGCCGAAGCCGACAAGAAGCTGCGCCAGGCCGAAGCCGAAGGCCGCCGCGCCACCGCCGTCGCCGCCGAGCAGGAAAACCGCGCCCTCATCCAGGCCAAGCAGGCCGACGTCGTCGCCGCGCAGGCCGAGATTCCCAAGGCCATCGCCCAGGCGATGAAGGAAGGCAAACTCGGCGTGATGGACTACCTCCGCATGCAGAACGTCATGGCCGACACCTCCATGCGCGAGTCCCTCGCCGAAGGCGAAAAGCCCCCGCAAACCTGATGCCTCCGTTCGCGCCCATCTTCCTCGCCGCTTCCGACGGCTCCGGACTCGATCTGCTCATCTGGATCGCCGCCGCCGCCTTCTGGTTCTTCGCCCAGGCGCAAGCCGCCAAGAAGAAAAAGGACCGAAAGGCCCCGCGCGACGCGCAGCCGCCCCGTCCCCCCGCCGCCCGCCCCGGCGGCGGGGAAGCCCCTACGCCCGACGAACTCGCGGAAATCTTCAGGCGCCTCGGCGGGCAGATTCCCGCCACGCCTCCGCCCGCGCCCCGCGTCGCGCCGCCGGCGCCGTCCCCTGCGGCGCGGGTGGCCGCCAGGCCCGTCTCCCGCCCGCTCGTCCGCAAGACCGCCGCGCCGCGCGTCCAGCCCGAAATCGCCCGCCGCCTCGCCCGCGCCCGCCAGGAAGCCGACGAAGCCGCGCGGCAGGCCCGCGCCATCCAGGCCGCCGAAAACGCCATCGTGCCCGGCGTCCAGAGCCGTGCCGGCGAACACCGCTCCCTCGACACCGCCACGCGGCATACCGGCATGATCCTGCCCCGCCTGTATGCCATGAGCATGCGCCTCGCCAACCTGCCCTCCCTCCCCATGCCCGCCCTCGCCCCCGCCCACCGCGAAGCCCTGCCCCTCCGCGCCCGCCTCCGCTCCCGCCGGGAACTCCGCAACGCCATCGTCGCCCAAGCCTTCCTCAGCCCGTGCAAAAGCGCGTCCCTCTGACGCCCCCCGCCCCCGGTTTTACGTACTACGTAAACTTTTTTTACGTTCTACGTAAAATCCGCGAAAACTTTTTACGTACTACGTAAAATCCATGACGCCGAGAAAACGAAAACCCCGCCCCCCCTCCGCGCTGGACCTCTTCGCCGGCGCGGGCGGCCTCGGGCTCGGCCTCGAATGGGCCGGCTTCGACGTGAAAGCCGCCAACGAGTACGAGGACGTCTTCGCCGCCACCTACGCGGACAACCATCCGCAAACCCACGTGTTTCCCGGCGACGTCCTGGACCGGAACGTCCGCTCCAAACTGCTGGCCGCCGCCCAAGGGGTCGATCTCGTCGCCGGCGGCCCGCCCTGCCAGGGCTTCAGCACCGTCGGCAAAAAAAACGAAACGGATCCCCGCAACCGCCTGTTCTACGCGTTCCTCGGAATCGTGCGCGACCTCCGGCCGCGCGCCGTTCTGTTCGAGAACGTCGGCGGATTCCGCCGCATGTACGAAGGCCGCGCCTTCGCCGCGCTGGTCCAAGGGCTGGAAGAACTGGGCTACGCCTCGCCCCATTTCGCCATCCTCAACGCCGTCAACCACGGCGTCCCGCAACTCCGGGAACGCACGTTCGTCGTGGCTTTCCGCGAAGACCGCCCCTTCCGGTTTCCCGCCCCCACCCACGCCCCCGCCCAAGACCCGCTCTGCGAAAAACGATACCTCACCCTCGCGGATGCCCTCTCCGATCTGCCGCCCGTCGCCTCCGGCGAAACCTCCGACCGCTATCTCCGCGCCCCCGCCAATTCCTATCAAACCTTCATGCGCAAAGGCGCCGGCCGCGTCTTGACCGAACAGGATGGCCCCTGGCACGGCCCGAAACTCTTGAACGTCATTTCCCGCGTGCCGCCCGGCGGCACCATCCTCGACGTGCCGCCCGAACTGCGGCCCAAATCCTGTTTCGCCAACACCTATTCCCGGCTGTGGTGGGATCGACCCTCCACCACCATCACCCGCAATCTCGGCACGCCCAGCAGCAGCCGCTGCATCCACCCCCACGCGGACCGCGGACTGACCACCCGCGAAGGCGCGCGCCTGCAAAGCTTTCCCGACCGCTATCGGTTCTCCGGCTCCCGCATCCAAAAGAACCTCCAAATCGGCAACGCCGTCCCCCCCCTCCTCGCCCAAGCCCTCGGCCAATCCATCCTCGCCCACCTGCCCCCCGCTTGCCCCCCCCGCCAGGGAATCGAGGCCCGCGCCTTTTAACTGTTCGCCAAAAGAATCCGTTGACGCGCCCGCCCGAATGCCGTACGATATTGCGTACGAATAGGAGAAGTCGCCATGGTCACGATTACTGCCACGCGAGCCCGCCAGACCCTCTACAATCTTGTGGACGAGGTTTCGCTGTCGCATGAACCCGTGCAAATCGCCGGAAAACGGAATTCCGCCGTGCTGGTTTCGGAGAGCGACTGGCGGGCCATCCAGGAGACGCTCTATCTCGCCTCCATCCCCGGCATGAAGGAATCGATCGTGCGGGGACTCAAGACGCCCGTTGGGAAATGCCACAAGGATCTCGGCTGGTGAGCTGGCAGCTGGTCTTCACGACGCAGGCGCGGCGCGATGCGAAGAAACTCCTGCGCTCGGGCCTGAAACCGCAGGCCGAACGGTTGCTGAGGATCCTTGCGGTCAATCCCTATCAAATGCCTCCGCCCTATGAGAAGTTGATGGGCGACCTGGCGGGCGCCTGCTCGCGCCGCATCAATATCCAGCACCGGCTGGTCTATCAGGTTCTCGACGACGTCAAGACGGTGAAAGTCATTCGGATGTGGGCCCATTACGAATAAATGGCGAAGGCGTTGCAGGCGATCGGCGCCCAAGCGCGCCTCCAGCCTGGCCTGACCCGTGACATTGGATAAAACATCATGAAAATATATGCCCTCACTGCTCTGGCCATCATGATAAGCACTGCGGCTACGGGCCAAGAGAATGGGCACCCCGCTGCGGACAAGCACAAAACCCTCCCTTTCCCCGCCTCCGGAATTACCAATATTTTCTTTCCGGGCTATCAGACGATGTGGGATGAACAGGCCCAGGACATTCGGTTGTTCATCGTAAAGCTCTCCCACCGAAAAGACCCCACACGGGTCTACGCCGCCCAAATTGGCGACTACATCGGCGACTACCGGTTTGACCACACCACCGCCCCCGGGAAAAACATGGAACTCTATTTTGTAAAGTCCAACGCAATCGCGATCATCCGGGCGCGCGGACAATCGGAAACCGATAAAAACACGGTTGTATTCCCCGCACCGGACGTTCAATAGCCCGAGCGCGGATTTCCCGCACGTTTTTCCGGCGATGGCGCGTCAACGGCGAAGGCCGCGGGTGGGGATTGGCGCGTTGGTCGCGGCCCGCATCGGGGCGTTGGTCGGGATCGGCGGCGCGCCGATCGCGGTGGGCCGCTCGGCGAACGCCGAGCCCCACCCGGCCACGCCGGCCAGATGGTAGTTCGTGACGTTGAGGGTTCCGCCGTAGACGTCCGGTTCCGCCGCGGGAGGCGTACCCTTGAAGTAGACCGCCGTCAGCGCCGGACATTCCCCAAACGCCCATTCCCCGACGGATTCCACTTTTCGGGGCACCGTCGCCATGGCCAAAGCCGTGCAATTGAAAAAAGTCCGCGGCTCGATGCGGGCAAGGCTCTCGGGCAGCGCGATTTTCTTGAGCCGCAAACAGGAATAAAACGCCCAGGCGCCGATTTCCGCCACGCGGTTGGACATCGCGATGCCCGCCAGCGCCGTGCGTTCGAAGGCGCGGGGGCCGATCCGGACCACGCCCGCCCCCATCGCAATGCCCGCCAGCTTGTCGCATCCGGAAAACGCGCCCTCGCCGATCTGCGCCACCGTGTCCGGAAGGGCGATGGCCGGTATCCCCGCGCGGTCGAACGCCCAATCGCCGATGCGGACAACCCCCTCCGGAATCGACACGTTGGTCAAGCCGGCGCAGTGGGCAAACGCCTCCTTGGCGATTTCGACGACGCCGGTCGGAATCGCGACGCTCCCCGCCTTGCGCGCGGGGCATTGGATCAAGACGCGGAAGCCCTTGTCGTATAACACCCCGTCCGCGCTGCCGTACGAAACGTTCCGCGGATGCACCTGGATGGCCGCCAGCTTGGCGCAACCGCGAAACGCCCAATCGCCGATGCGGGCGACCCCGGCGCCGATCGCCACGTTCGTCAGCCCCGAACAATACGCGAACGCCTGCTCGCCGATTTCAACCACGCCGTCGGGAATCTTCACGCTCGCCAGCTTGAAGGCATCCTGGAAGGCGCCGGGGCCGATGCCGACCACCGGCAGCCCGTTGGCCTGCGCGGGAATTTCCACCGCGCCGCCGGGTCCCGAGTATTTAGACAGCGTCGCGGCCCCGTTCCGGGTCGTCCACGCGAAATCCTCCGCCCGGCCACTCGCCGCCAGCAAAAACACAACCCCCGCCGCCGCCCACGCCGTCCGAATCCGCATTCGCCTGTTCATGGTTCGAGCATGCCCCAATCCGCCCCGCGGCGCAACCCCCCGTGTTTGGCGCGAAATCCGTTGGGCGCATTTGCGATGGAGTTCAAGAATCCAGCCTGAAGGCTGGACTACGAACTGGAACCGTTTGTAGTCCACGCTTAATGGCATTTTCAGATATTCCGCAGCAGACTTTTACGCTGTAGGCCGGGTGCCCTCACCCGGCGATACCCCGCCCGGTCGGGGGACCGGGCCTACATTTTGGAATTCATCCGTTGTTGCGGGTGTCTACAGTAATTCTTAATTTGCTCTAGCGTGCGGCTGTTCCCGTCGATGTTTGGGCGAGAAAGGTCCGACATGGCGGCACGCGGCTCCTGTCGCGTGCGGATTCGCGGCGCGGGACGGGAGCCCCGCGCCACCGGGAGCTGATTTTGGTTGCACCGGACCGCAGATGCGCCCGGCTGAAAATCATTCCGGCGATCGCCCCATTCGTTCTTCGACCTCGTCCACGTATGTGTGGATCCGGGTCTTGGGCGCTTCGGCGGCGGCGGGCGCTGGCTCGTCGAATTCGCCGGGCGCGGCCCGGTCGAACGAGTCCACGTAGCGCTTGCGGGTCTGGTGGCGTTCCAGGAAATCCTGGTGCGTCCGCTCGGCCCGGAGCCAGAGCTGGTTCAGCGCCACGCGCCAGGTGGCGTCGTCGGGCGGCCGGATTTTGCCGGGCTCCCTCCTGTCCCGTTTCCACCAGGAATGCTTTTCGGGCGGCGGCGTGGAGAGCTGCTCGAAAAACGCCGCGTAGGACGAAAGCGCCTCCTGCAACAGAGGCGGCGCGCCGAGTTTCAGGCTCTGCACCTGGAGGGACAGCGCCCCCGCCACGGGAAAGGTCCAGGGTTGTCCGCGATAGTCGATCAAATTCCGGGCGAACAGTTCCGGCGGAACGTCCGGCGGAACGTCCGCGGCCATTTCGCGGGGGGCGAAATTCAAGGTTCGCAGCAGTTTTTCCTCGAGCTGGAGCCCGCGATCGCTCCTCGCTTCCGCCACGCGTCCGCGGATAAATTCATCCAGAGAGGCGCGCCTGGCGGATTCCGGATTCTTGTCCAGCAGCGCCGGGCAATTTTTCCGCAGCCA
>JBFXHR010000081.1:0-5818 GCA_050176815.1 Kiritimatiellia bacterium | reverse complement strand
CGCTCTTCCGATCTCCGTCTCGACCTCCGCCTGGCCCGTGCCCCACACCGGTCCGACGCGCAGTTCGGCATAGCGGCGCAACTGGATGCCAAAATCCAGTCTCACCTCGGCTTTCTGCACGTCGTAATCGGCGACATGGGAGTCATCCTCGTAGATCGCCTCGGTCTCCGAGCTATATTCGACCGTGGGCGCCAGGAACAGGACGCCGGCCGCATGCAGGGGTTGATAGAATTCGGACAGGACGCTCTGCCGGCTGCCGAACTCGATTTCGTTGCGCCACTCCGCGCCGAGCGCGTTCAAGCTGCGGCGCGTCACGTTCACCAGCAGGGCCCATTCGGCGTCCTGTTCGAAATCGCTCCGCAGGTTCAGGCCCAAGGCCAGATACAGCGGCCCCCAGCTCTTCTCCTTGACGTCGTACCGGAGGATGCGCCGCCCCTCCGCGCCCGGATCGAGCCGGAACAGGACCTGCTCGAATTCGCCGATACCGTAGATGCGCATCAGGTCGAGCTGCAGCGATTTCTCGTCGAACGGCTCGCCCGCCCGGCTGTGGATCCGCCCCCGAATGATGCCTTCGCCGACCCGCCGGTTGCCCGTCACCGCCACCTCGCCGACCGGAATCGATTCGGGCTTGGCGCGGCGCTGTTTCGCGAGGAATTCCGCGTACTCCGCTTCGCCGACGGAAAGCCGCGCCAGATCCCCGGCTTTTCCGCGCGCGGCCGCTTCGCCCTTGGGGATGAAATCGGCCACGCGGGCGAAGTCCGACGCCGTCAGGCCGACCAGTTTGGGCTGGATACCGACGTCGGCGCGCTGGAACTGTTCGACCTGTTCGGGCCGCTGCGCGATGGTATAGGTCCGGCCCAGGATGCCCCCGAGCGATTTCAGGGATTCCGGGTCCACCAGGTCCGCATCGGAGCCTACGTCCACGGCAATGACGACGTCCGCGCCCATGGCTTTGACGACGTCCACGGGCAGGTTGTCCACGATGCCGCCATCGACGAAGATGCGGCCTTCCAGCTCCACGGCCGTGAAGGCCCCCGGCACGGCCATGCTGGCGCGCATGGCCGTGGCCAGATTGCCGTGGTCGAGCACGTGCGCCGTCCCGCTCTGCAGATCCGTCGCGACTGCCCGGTACGGGATCGGCAAGCGATCGAAGTTCGTGATGGCCGCCGAACGCAGCGTGGCCAGTTGCAGCAGATTGTTGAACTTCTGTCCGGCCGCCATGCCCGTGCCCATCTTGGGGCCGCGAAAATTCAGTCCCATTTCGAACAGATATCGCTGGTCGTCCTGCTTGCGGCGGAAATAGAGTTCGCGCCGAGGCGTCTCGTCGCTCATCACCTCGTCCCAGTCGAGACCTTCCAGAAACGCCTGCACCTCATCGGGCGACATGCCGCTCGCATAGAATCCCGCGATGATCGAGCCCATGCTCGTCCCGCCGACGAAATCGATCGGAATGCGCTGCGCCTCCAGCGCCCGCAGCACGCCGATGTGCGCGAGCCCGAGCGCCCCGCCCCCGCCCAGCACCAATCCGACTTTCGGACGAACGGGCGGCTCCGGCGGACCCGCAGGCGCCGCAAACGGCACCGCCAGAAGAAACCCTACGGAAATAATCGCGGCCGCATGCGTTCGATTCACGGGTCTGGTCCTCCTAGAAATGCACGCCCAGTTGCAGGCCGGCGATGTATTCATCCGCCCACTGGTCGTTGTTTTTCGTGCGCTGGACGATGACGTAGTAGTCCATGGCCAGCGTTTCCGCCCAACGGGCCCGGACCCGCCGCAAGAGAAACCGATCCGGGTCCGTGCGGAGGCCGAGCGTGAAGCGCGTGCGGTTGCGCTCTTTCAGCTTGGCCGACTCGTCCGCGAACGCCTCGGCCGCCACGTAGGGCTTGAGGCCAAAGGCGGCCCAGGCGTTCCATTGCAGCGTCAATTTGTTGCGATAGCGCCAAACGTCCTCCTGGCCGGCCCGGACGCGATATTCCAGCCGGTTCCGGTCTGACAGCGTCGCGAGGCGCGTCTTCCAACGCGGCGTCAACTCGACGAACGGCCGGTTTTCTTCGATCCAATGGCCGTCCCGCTGGTCGTACTGCTGGCGGTATCCCAAGCCTCCATCCAGCCAAGACCGCAGATGCCGCGCATAGCCGGCTTCCAGATAGTAGGTCGCCAGCCGACCTTCGTCGCAGTCGTAGCGGAACGACTGGGCCGCCCGAACCGTGGATTTTTCCGTCAGGTCCTTGCTTGCGGACTGATCAAGCCAGACTTGCCACGACTCCTCCGCCCGCGCCGGATGCAGGCAGGCCAGCGCCATGAGGACCGCGGCACAATAGGTTTGCCGCCCGGATAATCCGCGTTTCATGGGCAGATTCGAATTCTTCATCGGGCCATCCTGGTCAGAAGGGGTGATCGATCGTCATCTGGACCGCGCCGCCTTCGTCGGTGATGCCGACGTCGGCGCGCACCACCAAGGTATTCACCATGGCCCGGAGTCCGACGATTCCGGCGACCTTCATGTCGGAATGCAATTCGCCCAGATCGAATTCAGCCCCGGTCCGCCCGACTTCCACGCCCACGACGTACTGCAACCATTGCACGTGCGCATTGCGCCGGTTCAGCCAGCCGAAGTTCTTCAGGGGATTCCAATCCGGAACGTGGCGGTATTCGGCCGCGTAGTACACCGCGGAACGGTCGTTGAACCGCCCCTCGGGATACCCCCGCATCCGTTCCGTTCCGCCCAGCGTGGCCCCGGCATAGGAAGGCGGCCGCTCGTATCGATCCTCCCCGTCCCCGACGAAGGTGTCCTCCCAGGAGGGGGTGTCGATCCACCACAGGCTCAGGGCCAGTACCCGCTGGCGGCTGCGCGCCCCGGCGGCCAGTGGGAAGAACTTGGCGGCGGTGAAATCCACGGTCTCCCAGGGCGCCGAACTGCCCAGCGCCCCCCAGTCCTTCGTGTAGCGCAACTGCTGGTAGCTGCCGCGGCTGGGATTCTCGTGGAAATCCGTGTTCTCGTACCGCAACAGGAATTCCGCGCCGGAGGTCGCGATTTCCTGGTCGCCCGTCTCGTCCGTCTCCACGTCCTGCCGGCGATAGAACGGCTTCACGCCCGCCAGCGTGTATCCGCTTCGGAAGGGGTTCCAAATCGAGGTGTCCCGCGCCCCTTCAACGACCAATCCTTCGCGCAACGTCAGCCTGGATTTCGGATCCGCGGCTCCGCCGCCGATCGGCAGGACGTATCCAAACAGGGCCCAAACTTTCACGTCCGTGCCGTCGCCGGTGACGTAGTCGTCCGGATCCGAATCGTTGCGACCGGCCCGGTCGTCCGGAAAACCAGGATTCCCATCCTGATAGATGTCCAGTTGGTTGAACGTGCCCAGATTGAGTTGCCCATTGATGAATAGCCGCTCGGTCCACGGTATTTTCAGATCGCGAATCGCCAGAAACCCATAGAGCGAACCTTCGGCCGATCCGATCACCGTGGCGAAGGCAGAGGCCTGCGGCTGGAAGAATCCGCGATTCCCGACGCTGAACCCGGCGGAAGGCCCCAGCGAGCCGCTGTAGAACGCGAAGGGTATCGTGAAGGTTCCGGGCAACGAATTGGTCTGGCCTTCGTGCAGGAGGATTTCTTGGGCCGAGACCAGTCCCGGAGCCGCCGCTCCGGCAAGCCAAAGAGCCAAGGAAACCCGGATGGCGTTGCGTTTAGCTTTCACAAGTGTCGTGTTCCCGCGGCGCGCGACTCCGGACTTCCGGCCGCATGGCTCGACGGCCGGGCTCGTTATTTGACCGTGTAGCCCTTGCCTTCCATCGCGGCGACGAAGTGCTTGTCCCAATCCGCGAACTTCGCCTGGTAGGCGGCCTCGTCGGCCTCCGTGCCGTGTTCCAACTTCTTCCGCGTTTGGCGGCCCTGCATTCCGCGGCCCACCCCGCCGGCCGTGGCTCCGATGGCGGCGCCTTGCCCGGCATCACCCGCAGCCGCGCCGATGGCCGCCCCCAGAAGCGCTCCCCGGGCCGCCCCTTTGACCGCCGCGCCGCGCGTCGCATCGCTGGCCTGCTCCGCCGCGGATTCTTGCTTCACTTGCTGCCCGGCTGCCGTATAGGGGTCCCAACCCGTCTGCTGGGTCGCCCAGTCGTACGCCGCAAGCTGGTCCTGCTCCTGCTGCTCCGGCGTCTGGTCCTTGGCCGGAAAAATGACGTGGTCGCCCGGATTCGTGCTGAGCTTGGGCGGACCGCCCTCCTGCGCGTGAACCGCCAGGGCGCCCAAGAACAACAGGGCCGCCAGAGGTGCGGCCATCCATGTTTTGCTTTGTTTCGTCATGGGAGTACCTATTTTGCTTGACTGGATGCGGACGGGGAGAAATTCGGAAAGAGGGGGCCCGAAGCACCCCCTCCTTCCGTCGAGATGACGGATCAGAACGTCACGCCAACGCCGAAGATCAGGCCGGCGAGGTTGACGTTCAGCTCGTTGTCTTCGTTCTTGTCGCCCTTGAGCTTGTAGCCGACGGTGCGATAGCCGAGGCGCGCCGCGACGTGTTCCGTGATCTGGTATTGAATCTGGGGGAACAGTTCATACACCAGGTCCGAATCCCCGCCGCCGATGGCCAGCGTCGGATTGAACCGCAGCCCGTCGATCTTCGAAGGCAAGATCGGGATGCTGGGACGCACGACGATGATACCGTCCACGCGGCTGTCTTGGCCCGGGTCTTCCGTTTCATACACCGCGCCACTTTCGTACACCGTCAGTTCGTTGTCGAACGTCAGGGAACGGACGCCGACCAGGATGTCGAACGTCTGGCCTTCCGCCCAGCCGTCGATCTGGTAGCCCACGGCCAGCTCGCCGAGCATCATCTGGACGTCCAGCTTGCCGCCCTCGGGCTGGTCCTCCACGTCCAGGTTGTCCGTGCTCATGGAGTAGTAATCCGCCTGTCCCCAGAAGAGGAAGCGGTTGTACTGGACCACGCCCAGAATCGAGCCGGCCATGTCCACCGATTCGAAAATGTCGCTGAACGACCGATCGAATTCCACTTCCGTCCCGTTGACGGTGACGTCACCTTCGAGTCCGGCCGCCCAAAGGTACGGCGTGGTCTCGATCTTCCAGCCCTGCGGATCGGCCGCGAGGGCGGCCGTGCCCGACGCCGCCAACAGGGCGGCAACCAACGTAACCACTATTTTCGTCTTCATGTGTCTCTCCTTGTGTTGTTGTTTCGTTTATTCAAGCGTCAGATCGAACTTTCCGCTGAAGTCGTTGAAATCCAGCACGATTCGCCAGCGGCCGGCGACGCCTTGGTCGGTTTGCCGCTGGAAGAACAGGTCTTCGCCGTTGTAGAAGGCGTTGTTCAGCGTGTTCAGCGCCGCAACCAAGACGAGCTTGCCGGCCCCGTCGTAGATCCGCATCCCCACGTCGCCTTCCGTGAAGTCGTCGATGCGCACGATGGCGACGGCCCGGTCCAGCGTGGTGTCCCAGGTGTAATCGTCCGTGTCCGAATAGTTCCACAGCTCGCTGTCGAGCGTGAACCGGGTCGGGGTGACGTCCGTTTCCGTGTCGTCGCTCTCGCAACCGACCAGGACCAGCATCGCCGCCAGCAGGGGCAAGGCCAGCAGGCTTTGGGCCCATTTCTTGGCTTTGTTCGTGTTCATTTTCATCCTCTTTCTTGGGTTGGTTATGGACTCGCTTTTCTATATCCAGACGTCATCGCCCCTAGGGTTTTCCCACTTCGATCGCCAGCGCCGTGGCGATCGCGACCGCCACCATGTCGCCCGCTTCCACCTGCGACAGATCGATTCCTTCGCGGACCTGGATGGTCCGGATTTCGTCGCCGGGCAATTGGAGCTT
>JBFXHR010000080.1:0-6439 GCA_050176815.1 Kiritimatiellia bacterium | reverse complement strand
CCGCCTCGGCCACCGCCATCCATTTCGCGCCCGGCAGCTCGAAGCCGCCGCTCAGCGCGCCGAGTTGGATGCCGAATCCGGCCGGTTTCAAATACGCCGCCTCGAACCGCCGGGCCCCCGCCTCCGTGCCGAAAAACATCTGGATTTTCCAGCCGTCCGCTGCGCGCGCTTTCAGCACCTCGAACCATTTCCGGCGCTCGCTTTCGAGCGCGTCCGGCGGCACCGCCCGCGAGGAAAGCGCGGCGAGCCCTTCGCACGGCCGCGCGCCCAGATCCCGCGCCCCGTCGCTCCCGCCCGCGTCGAGCTGGCCCCCGCCCGCGAATTGCTTCGCCAGCCCCAGCCGCCAGTTCGCGAACTCGCGCTCCATCGAAACGTCCGCCCCGCCGCGCCCCGCCAACTCCGCGCTCATCGCGTAATGATGCAGGATCGCGTCCGGATCCAGCCACAGGAACGAGGCGTCCGCCGGAAAATAGTCCGTCGGCGGGACCGCCGCGCCGTCCGCCTCTTCGCTCGCCGGCGGAATCGAAAGTTCCCGGATTTCCTCGCGCGACCGCTGCGCCGAGGGATCGAAGCGCCGGATGCTTTCCAGGACGTCGCCGAAGAATTCCAGCCGCGCCGGCCAGTCTTCCGTCAGCGGCCACACGTCCAGCAGGCCGCCGCGGCGCGACGCCTGCCCCTTCGCCAGCACTTCCACCTCGAATTCGTAGCCCGCCGCGGCCAGCCGCTCGCACAGCGCGTCCAGGTCGTATTCCTGCCCCGCCGCCACGCGCTCGCTGCCCTGCCTCATCCGGTCGGGCGCGGCCACCGATTCCAGCAAGGCCTGCACGCAGGTCGCCAGAATGCCCCGCCCTTTCCACGACAGGCAGCGCTGCAGGGTCTTCAGCCGTTCGCCGCTCACGTCGGGCGAGGGCTGGCCCGATGCCAGCCGCGACGCCTCCACGTTCAGCGCCGGCAGCTTCGCGGCGGATTCCCCCGCGCCGAAAGTCTGCAAATCCTGCCAGAACAACTCCAGCGCCAGCGAGCTCTCCGCCACCACGACCAGCGGCCCGGAGGCCGCGCGCGAGGCCGCCAGCGCCAGCCACGCCCGCGCCGCGTCGTCCACCTCCTGCACGCGCCCCTTCCCGCCCGGCGCCAGCGCTTCCTTCAAAAACGCGCGTTCCGCCGGCCCTGGCGGCGGCACGGAGAATTTTGCCTGTTCCGCGGACTCGACCATTATCTTACCGTCCAAAAATCATAACCACGGATAGACACGGATACACACGGATTCCATTTCGGGTTCCGATCCGATCCGTGTCCATCCGTGTTCATCCGTGGTTGTTCCCGGTTCCGCTGTCCGTTGCCTGCTTCAAGCCGTCAGATACCGGCCCCCGCGCGCGCTGGTTTCTTTGCCGTCGCGAAGCGTCGCCGCACCGTTCACCCAGACCGCCGAAATCCCCTCGCAGAACTGATGCGGCTTTTCGTACGTCGCCATGTCACGGAACGTCTTTGGATCGAGCGCCACGACGTCCGCGAAGGCGTCGGCGCGGATCGCGCCGCGGTCCTTCAGGTGGAAATGCTCCGCCGGCAGGCTCGTCATCTTGCGCACCGCTTCGCCGACGGATACGGTCTTCCCGTCCAGCGCCGCACGCAGAAACCGTCCGAACGTACCGTAGGCCCGCGGATGCGGATGGTCGTGGCTCAGCGGCCCCGTCGGCGAGCGGATCGACGCATCGGAACCGATCATCACCCACGGCTCGGCGAGAATCTTCCACATGTTCTCCTCGCTCATGCCGAAGAAGATGCCGCCGGTGAACAGTTCGTCCGTCTCCATGAACCGCAGCGCCGCGTCCAGCGGAGGCCGCTTCCACGCCTCCGCCGCCAGCGCAATGGGCTTGCCCGCGAAGGGCGCGTTGTCCGGATGGCGCGTGCTGCCGATCCACACGTTCTCCCAATATGTCTCGTCGCGCGCCGCCGCCATCTCCGCGCGGATTTTCGCCCGCTCCCCCGGATCGCGCAGGCGCGCTAAGATCGCCGCGCGCCCGCCCTGCGCCGCCCAGGTCGGCAAGATGACGTCCAGATCCGTGCACGACGCGGTATACGGATACCGGTCCGAGGCCACTTCGACGCCCGCCGTCTGCGCCGCGCGGAATTTTTCCAGCGCCGCGTCGAGCTTGCCCCAATTCGCCCGCCCCGCCGTCTTCAAATGCGAAACCTGCAGGCGCACGCCGCTCGCCCGCGCCACGTCCAAGGCTTCGTCGATGGCTTCCAATAGCTTTCCGCCCTCGCTGCGCATGTGCGTGGCGTAAATTCCGCCGCGCCGCGCCACTACCTGCGCCAGCGCCTGGATTTCCTCCGGTTGCGCGTACATCGCCGGCGCGTAGACCAGCCCCGTGCTCAGCCCCGCGCCGCCTTCTTCCAGCGCCGCGTCCAGCAGGACTTGCATCTTCGCGATTTCGTCCTTCGTCGCCGCCCGCGCTTCGATGCCCATGACCGCCGCGCGGATCGCGCGATGCCCGATCAGCATCGCCGAATTCACCGCCGGCTTCTGCTCGTCCAGCAGCGCGCGGTATTCGGCCACCGAATGCCAGTCGCCGGGATAGCTCTGTTCCAGCCAGTCCGACGGCATCGTGTAGCCCGGCCATCGCGGCGCCGCGCTGGCCCCGCAGTTGCCCGTGATCTCCGTCGTAACCCCCTGCCGGATCTTCGACGGTGCCCCCGGCTCGATCAGCAAATACGCATCCGAATGCGTGTGGACGTCGATGAAGCCCGGACAAACCAGCAGGTCCGTCGCGTCGAATTCGTTCGCCGCCTGCGCCTGCGCCAGATCCCCCACCGCCGCGATGCGGTCGCCCGCAAGCCCGACGTCGGCCCGCACGCCCTCTCCGCCAAGCCCGTCCACCACGGTCCCGCCGCGCAAAATCCAGTCGAATCGGTCCGAATTCATGTTTCCCACGCTACCACGTCCGCCCGCCGCCGTCACCCCCGGCCCGGTAACCATGCGGCCTAAGGCGCCTCTGCGATTCGGTGCGATCCTCGGTCATGTTGAGCGGAGGCGCATCGCGCCGGAGTCGAAACATCTCGGCATTGCCTCCACAGCAAGCTTGCGGGACCAAGCCCAGATCCCTCGACAAGCTCGGGATGACAGCCGCTCACGCCTACCACCAACGCTCGGCTTGATTTCACTCGATCGCAAATGCTCCGCAAGGACGGAAACGCACTGCGCAAGCCGGGAAAAGTATTCGCTCCCGCTTTGCGCCATAACCCTTCCCGCAAATGGGCGTCCGCATGCCGCGGCGTCCCGCACAGGAGAAAGCATGAAAACGAAACATATCGCGATGGCCCTGACCGGAATGGTGGGCACGATGGCGGCGCAGGCTGCGCCGCCCCCTGGCCTGCTCGCGCCGGTCGCCGTGGAAGATCTTCCCGCCCGCCGCGTGGCAACCGTCGAACAAACCGGAAACTTCCAGAACAATCCCGGCATCTACGACGTCCTCCTCCAGAAGCTCCTCGATTGGGCCCTTCCCTCCCAGCTCTGGGACTTCCCCCAAAAAACGCTCATCGTCTGCATCTACCCCGACGATCCCGCGTCCACGCCTCCGGACCAGCAGCGTCTCTGGCTCGGCATCACGATCCCCGACGACACCGTGCCGCCGGCCGGCATCCAAGTTTTGACGCTCCCCGCCGGCCTACACGCCGTCGGCCGCTTCGCGATTCCGTCCGACCAGTTCGGCGCGGCCTGGGGCTACCTCTACGGCGAATGGATTCCCCAAAGCGGCTACGCCCCCGCCGGCCTCGCCTACGAACTCCAGAAAAACGACTCGTCCGAGGATCCCGAGCAAAAGCACTTCGTCGACATCTGCATCCCCGTGCAAAAGCTCCCTGCGCCCTGAAACTCGCTCCCGGACGCGGTCCTTGCGCCCCCACGGCCTTGCGCCGTGGGACGCAAAGTTTGCTCCCCCACCACGCAAGGCGGTGGGGCCCGCCCGGACACGGATTGCCTAATTCACGCGCGCCAAGACGTCCAGCATCGCGCGTTTTACGATGAAGTGGATGCCTGGCGCCTTGCTGCGGCGCGAACCGGCCACGTTCAACACGGCGGCGGCGGGCAGATTCCGCTTCGCCCAGCGCACGACCCGCGCCACCACGACGTCGTGCGGTTGGTTCAGATCGACTTTCAGGCACGGCTTGCCGTGCTGTTTCGCGAAAGCGATCGTCAGCAGGGACCCGCCGTCGGGCTTGCCGTAGGTGAAAATGACCGTGCCATCCGAATCGACGACGTTCTTCTCCGTGCGCGGCGGATAGTGCCGACTCCAATGTTGCCGCAGGCGGTAACGCGCCGGCACTTTCCCCTTTTCCGTGCGCCGGCCCTTCGGAATCCAGCCGCCGTACGGAAACCCCGCCTGCACGCACGCGCTCAGCGCGCCCTGGTCCGCCCCCGTCTGCCCGCCCGATACGATCTTGCGCAGCTTCACGACTTCGCATTTCCCGTTGTTTCGCCCCGGTCTAGGACGATCACCATGGCTCTTCATCGGCCCTTCGCCATGGTTCCAAATCGCTGAGCCGCAGGGCGACGTCGTAATCTTCGCAATCCTCCGCGCGTTCCAACGCGTTTTTCAGGCACGCGATGGCGCCGGACACATCCGGCCGCATGTTGAATTTCGCCGCGTCTTCGCCGCGCATTTCGGCCAACAGAACATACCCTTGCGCCCGGTTCGGCGCATCGGCAATCAGGGCCTCCGCCAAGGCTAAAGCTTCCATCGGCTTGCCGGACAGGGCCAGACAGCGGGCCAAGTCAGCGCGCAGATTCCCCCGCATCAAGTCGGGCATGGCCGGAAAACGGGTCAACAAGCCGCCGAAAAACGCGAGGGCATACTCGACCGCATCAAGGCTCGATTCCACGCGGTCCATCAGCAACATCTGGCAATCCTGCAGCCAATTGTCCAGAAATTCATGCCCTTCGAAAGCTCCGGTTGCCTCGGCATCTTCCGGATTCAACAGCGTCGCAGGCAACCGCAACAGCAATTCGCGCCAAGCGATTTTCCAACACTCCAAAGCGCGCGCGGCGTTCCGGTCCTTCGTCAAGTGGAGATAGCCCGCCTCCATCCAATCGCTGATCGCGCGGTGCTCTTCCCGAATGGGTTGATGGTTTGCGGAAAGAGGCACGCCCAGCGGCGCCGACGTCTTGCCCATGCAACATTTCTTGAATTTCCGTCCGCTTCCGCAAGGACAGGGATCGTTTCGTCCCTGGCCATCTCCCCATGCCGCGGAGACGGCTTTTTCGCTGCGCTTTTCCAAGATGTTCAATAGCTCTTCCGGCTTTCGGAGAGCAGCCTCCCGGCCCCAATGCTCGACGAAAAACCTCATGGCCGGCTCAACGCCTGCCCACGGCTTCCGATAGGTGCGCACGCACTCCAGCCCCAGATCGGGCGACTTGGCGAAATCGCTCCGGATCGACTCGAGACTGGCCGAGCCCGGATCGGCCAAACCGCGCGCATAGGCCTTTTCGATCAGCGGCAACGCCCCGTCCGCTTGCAGCGTGGCTGCCACGGCGACGACCGAATCCCAAATGAACGAAGGCCTCCGTTCCAAACCGCCGCGCAACAGCGCCACGCAATAGATTGCAAGCCAATCCCGCCCGATTTCGCCCTCCCGCATCATGACCAGAAGGGCTTCCAAGGCGATGCCGCGGGCATATTCGTTGGCCACCGGATCTTCGATCAACCCTTGCAGGTCCGCCATCCGTCCGGCGCAGGTTCGCGCCAACATGTCCGGCATGCTCTCGGTCAGGATGTCGCCCAACACATGGTCCAAAACCGCGTTCGGCAGCCGGCACAACACCAGATAGCGCGGAAAAGCCGCCGGGCATCGCATCTCCGCGCACAGAAACAACGCGTACAGGAACCGCGCATCCCGATCCGCGCCGGAGAAATGCGCCCGCCTTTCATCCATGGCCGCCAGCAGCGGGCCTTCCGCTTCGCTCCAGTGGGCTTGCAACCATGCCAGCGCGTCGCGCGGAACGGTCGAAACGAACGGCTTCAAGGCGTCTAGGGCTTCCGTCAAATCCATTTCTTCACCCCAGGTTGAATCGCAGAAAATCCCGATAAAGCGGGGTGACGCGAATGGAAGCCAGCGTTTTGAAATGCCTGCTTTCCGCGTGATCGTAGCTTCCCTCGAGCATGCCCCAATCGATCAACGGAACCAAAATACGGCTGCGCAGCAAATCCGCAACGTTCCAAAACGGCCGACCGCCGATCTCGGCGGTCACCTCGCTGCGAACGGCCGGCAGCAGGACTTCCTCGGCCAGATGAGCGATGGAATGCCAATCGTCCGCGACGATTCCCAGGCGGTACAGCGTGTAGCCCAGATACGACTGGATGCTGCCCGCCTCGACGGAATATCGAGTCAAATAGGCCAGATTGAATTTGACGAAATAGGCGAGAAACATATCGCGGAACATTTC
>JBFXHR010000079.1:0-6740 GCA_050176815.1 Kiritimatiellia bacterium | reverse complement strand
CTGGAAGGTCGAACTCCTGTTCGCCTCGCTCTCCGACGTCTCGAAGAACGGCGGCGTGGCCAAGTACGCCACCTACACCCTCCCCGGCGGCACCGTCCTCGCCAACGAAACCAACGGCTTCGGGTTCTACGTCATCGGCGACCAGGAATTGACCACCAACAACCCCATCGATCTCGTCCTGACGAACCTGGTCCCCGCCACCGTCAATCCCTTCAACCCGGGCGACCGCGACCACATCCGCGATCCGTCCGGCATCGTCCGCCTGCTCGACAACTACGGCAACCTGGTCTATTCGCTCGCCTACGGCGCCTACGAATCCAGCTCCGAACACCTCTTGGTCGCCCTGGATCCGACGGGCTACAACACCAATTCCATCTCCCTGTCCGGCACCGGTTCGAGCTACGGCGATTTCGAGTGGAACGACGAAGGCGCGCTGACCATCGGCACGGCCAACACGGGCCAGAACCTCACCAACGTCGTGCTGGCGCTCATGCGGGCCTGGCACACGCCGTCCGCGGCGGCCCAAACCTCCCTGCAGGGACTGTTCAGCCAGTTCCATCCCTATCCCCCGGCCCAGTCCGACGCGATCTACTTCCACTACGCCTATACCAACAGCGAGTACAACAACTACTCCGTCCTCGGCGGCCGCGTCCACCACCACCGGCAGGGCAGCGGCGGCGCCTGGACCGTCGGCAACAAGCAAACCGACTTCCCTGGCGGCTTCGACACCAACGGCACCGGCTACGCCTATCTGCGCATGGGCCCGATCGCGAGCTACACCTACGACCGCCTCGACACGATCGAGTACGTCATCGAAGCCATCCCGCCGGCCGGCTCGTTCCAGGGCACCAACTGGCTCGGCAGCGACGGCCTCGGCTCCAGCGCGTCCTACCCGTCGTTCGAGCAGGCCACGAACTTCCCGTTCCGCTACACGTTCCCCATCGCCGACGTCATCGAGATCACCAAGCTCACGCGCACCAACGCCCTCCTCCGCCTGGAAACCGACGGCAACGATCCGATCGACCCCCTCGTCAACTTCAACGTGCGGGCCACCACCAACCTGGCGATGCCGACCTGGCAGTGGGACGTCATCGTGCCGCAGGCCGTCTCCCGCACCAACGAGCAGAACTACCTCACCCTCACCAACCCGCCGGGCAGCAACCGCTTCTTCGCCGTCGAACCCCTCTGGCCGTAAAGTCCGCGGCGCGGATTTCGCACGATCGGTTTGGAGTGCGGCGGCTCGACGCCGCTTTCCTTTCCGGCGGCTGACGCCGAACCCCTCCTGTAGCACAAGAATTCCATGCACAACTGGCCCCATGCCCCGCCCCACCGTTTGACCGAGGCCGGCGCCTACATGGTCACGGCGGGCACCTACCGGAAAGCCCATTGGTTGTCCAATTCGGCCCGGTTGGACTTTTTCCTGGATTTGCTCTTTGCGTGCGCCGATGAATCCGGATGGACGCTTCACGCTTGGGCCGCGCTCTCCAATCACTATCATTTCGTGGCCTCCTCGCCCGGAGATCCGGCCTCGCTGAAAAAGGTACTTTCCAAGCTGCACGCGCTTTCCGCCCGGGAATTCAACGCCCAGGACCGAACGCCTGGACGCAAGGTGTGGTTCCAATTCTTCGACACCCACGTCACCTTTCCGGAATCGTATTTCGCCCGCCTGAAATACGTGCACGGCAATCCGGCGCATCACGGCGTGGTGCTCCACGCGGAAAACTACCCGTGGTGTTCGGCCCATTGGTTTGCCCGAACGGCGAACGCCGCGTTTCGCAAAACGGTAGAAAGCTTCAAGACGGATCGGATCAACGTGCTGGATCCATTCGAGCCGGTACCCGTCCAGACCGAGGAAAGCGGCGTCAAGCCGCCGCAAGCCAAAGCGGTGTCGAGCCACCGCACTCCAGATTCAGCTCCCCCCGATACGGCCGGCTAGCCACCGGCCGCAGATCCCTGGCTGCGGCTCTGTGGTGAAGCCGTTCGGCTCCCGCCCCTAGTCGTTCAAGTACTGGAACGCGATGATGTTCAATTCCTGCGCCAGGGTGTCGGCCGAGCCTTCCGAGCTGCCGTCCATCCAGCACAAGGCCACCGCGCGCCGCTCGCCGGTGATCATGTCTTCCTCGTCGTTCCAGTTGCCGCGCCCCGTCAGGCCCTCGCCTTCCTTGATGGACTGGGCCACCACCGCGATCACGAAAAGCCGGTCCGATTCGTCGAACAGACCCCAGGTGTGGCTCAGCAGGGCGATGCGGTTGTTCTTGTTCCAGTCGGAATTCAGGCTGCCTTGGTTGAGGATCGTGCTCCAGCCGGCGTGGCCTTTCTTGGCTTCCTCCGCCAACATGACCTCGACCAGTTCGTCCAGCTCGGACGAGCTGGTCAGTTGCTTGTCGTTGCCGCTGGCGGTGCCCAGCATGTTGGGCACTTCCGCGAGGGAAACGCCGTAGAAGGCCGCGTTCAGCACGTTCGTGTTCCGCGTGTAGGGATTGATCGTGCCGTTGGTGAAAAAGACCTTGTAGGCCTTCATCATGCCGTAGACCGCCGGGTCGCTGACCAGCCGGTTCATCAGCCACGTGCCCTGGTCGCTGAAGATGTCCAGCGTGCTCCACGCCTTGGCGGTCGGCAGATAGCCCAGTTCGGCCGGGCTGTGCATCGGCCCGTTCCGGCAATACAGATACTCGCCCGGCTCCACGCCCGTTCCGCTCTTGGCGCTACTCCGGGCCGACTCGGCCACGTGGTTGACCTCGCCAAACGACGGCGGATCTTCCGGCATCCAGGCATCCGCCTCGTGGTTCAGGCGCGGATCGTTCACCGCTATCGAGTACCACGGCGTGCCCCCGCCGGCCGGATACGAGCCTTGAATCAAGTGACCGATGGGCTCGCTGGAAGTCGCATCCCAGGGTTGTCCGGCCAATTCCAATTTCAGGGGCCCTTTGATGCGGACCGCGCGGACGAACAGATACATGCCCGGCGGCAGGGGCCCGCCCGAACTTCCCAGCGGTACGCGGTACACGATTTCATCGTCCGTCAACGCGTTGGCGAAGTACGGTTTGCCATTGTTGAACTTGGCGCTCACGTTGACGCTGTCTGCCGGCACGGTCGTAATCGGGCCCGCCGGCGTGAAGGAAATGGTCGGCGTCGAGGCATTCGTACCGCCGGCCACGCGCACCCAGATGTCTTCGGGACCGTCGCCGGCGGTGCCAAACCCCAAGGTTGGCAGCGTCATCGTGAAGGTATCGGGCCGCTCGTTGTCTTCCGACGCGAACGGATACCAGAATTCAAGCTTGAGCCGCACAACCATTTCATAGTTGGCGCCGCCGCCGGGATTCTCCAAATCCACCTTGACCCCGATTTCGTTGAACATCGGCACGTTCTTGACGGAGGGATAATCCACGCCCTTGGGATAGAGGCTTGCGGGGCTTTCGAAGTCCTGGAGGGCGTTGAGCACGTCGGTCCGGTCGGCGCCGTCCAGGATCGCGTCGAAATCGGTGCCGCCCACCTGCTCGATGCCGGACGCGTTGCAGGGCGCCTTGAGGTTGCCGCCGGCTTCCGATCCCAGATGCGTGGCCGAGTAGCTGTAGCAGGAGAGGTCGGACACGTCGATCATGTCCTCTTCGTCCATGTCCGCGCCGAGCCAGCGGTTGGCGCCGCTGTTGCGGCCGTCGTTCCAATCCCCGTCGGTCAGGTTCAGCAAGGCGGCGGGCGTGTCGAATCCCTTCCAGATGCGCTGGTGCTTGTTGAGGACCGATTGCCGCGCATTGCCGGTATCCGGGTCTTTCTTGACGGCGTCGAAGAGCATTTTGCGCACGTTGTTCCGGTTGGTCGAATCGCCGCCATGTTCATAGGCCGTCGGCACGCTGTCGCCGAATCCGGTGCCCAGCAGATTGGCGTCGATCTGTCCGCTCATGTCGAAACAGGCGTAGGCATAGCGCCCGAGGATCCGGCTGCGCTGGCCGGGCCGTTCCCGCACCCAGATCCATTCGGCGTTCCGCACGGCGTCGCCGCCGCCGCTCAGCGCGGCCTCCAGATGGCTTTCCAGCAGCCAATCCTCGACCTTGCCGAGCGCCAGGCGGTCGTCGTCGATCGTCAGGCCGGAATAGTAGTAGCCCAGCGGACCGCTCTCGTCCCCCGACAGGAACACGTCGTGTTCCGTGTCGGCCTGGCTATCCATTTTTTTCAGGGCGTTGAGATAGTCCTGCATGCCGGCGGCGATGGCCGTCTGGGCCAGCTGCCGGGTCCGCATGCCTTCCAGGGAGGCGCCCGCCACCAGGCGTTCGATCCGCGCCTGCGTCAGGAACGCCACGGCCATCATGACCATGATGCTCAGGAACCCCAGCACCACGATCAGCGCCACGCCCCGGCGCCGCTCGGTTCCGTTCGTCGAAATCGCGTTCATGTTCGTCTCTCCGTCCGCTACTTGCGGTCGATGTAGTAATGGCTCAGGGGATTCTCGATGCGCCGCTGCAAGCGGTACTGGGTCGGCCCCATCATCGGCATGGCCCGGCCGATCACCGTGCTGGCGTCGCGGTTCAGCACGGCCAGGCCGCGTTCCCGCTCGCCGGCGGCCAGCAGCATGCCGCCTTCCACCGCCGCTTCCGGGCTGGTCGTCACCAGCATCACGTCGATCGCCACGGGCGGCACATTGCTCACCCCGCCGCCGCGGTCGACCTTGTCCAGGCTGAAATAGTCGTCGCCCCGGGTCACGAAGTCGGCCCCGGTGTCCCAGCGCTGGCAGTAGATGTCGAACATCACCACGTTTTCCGCCATCACTTCGGAATCGTCCGTGTGGTTTTCAAACGGGTCCCACCACTCCTGGTCGCCTTGGCGCAGGGCGTAGAACGACGAGCCGCCGGCCGCGTCGGCGCCGACGGCCATGATCATGCGCGACTTGTAGAGGTCGTACCGCCAATAGGCCGCGCCGTTCACGTTGTTCGTCAGGATCGGCCGGACGTAGTACTTGGTGTATTCGTACGGCAGGTCGTCGTCCTGGTCGCCGGACGTGGTGATGAAATAGAACGTGTCGAACGCGCCCTGCGGGTCGCCGGCCAGGTATTTGACGTCGTCCGCGAACTTGGCGGCGGTCAACCGCTCGTTGATGATCATGGAGTCCAGGTCCTGCAGGATGGTGTCCATGGCGGTCTCGTTCACGCTGTTGCGCATCAGGGTCGTCGTGCCGCGCTTGGAGATGTTCGCCGCTTCCACGAACATCCGCGTCAGCGCCAGGATCAGGATCACCAGCACCGCCATCGCGGCGAGCACCTCGATCAGCGTGAAGGCGGAAACCCGCCGCGGCTCACCGGGACGGATCACCCTGCCCCGGCAGCCCAAGCTCCCGCGGTTCCTGGTAGGGCAAGGCGTCCCTGCCGAGCCGGGCTGTTCCGTCCCCGGCTCGTTCCCCTTGAACATTGGACAGTGGATATTGGACATTGGATATTGATTTTCTTTGTTCATTCCCAGGCTCCTACAGATCCGGATAGGGAACGATTTCCCGGTAGAACACGTACGGCGGGAATTTCTCCTCGTCCGCGATCTCTTCCCACTCCCCGGGCCAGACCTTGAGCACGGCGTAATAGGTGTCGCGGTTGTTGCCGTTGTTCTTCTTTTTCCAATCCAATTGGTAGGTGAACGCGGACGACCAGAATCCGGCCTGGCTGGTCAGGTCCCAGTTGCCCGTGCCCATGTCCATGTTGCGCGCGATCCAGTAGAACCGGCTGAGTTCGTTGCCCGAATTCAGCAGCTTTTCCTCGTCGTGGTCGTCCGACAGCACGCGCGAGGCGTACTTGTCCGCCTTGACGGCATCGGGCAGGTCCTCCTTGAGTCCCTGCGCGGCCGCCGTCGCGGCCAAGGTGGAGAACACGTAGTCGGCGAAGAGCCCGACTTCCGTGTCGTTGACCGCCGCCCGGGTGGCCTTCAGCCCTTCCGGGAACAGCGCGAAGGTCGCCGTCATGCCGATCGCCACCACCAGCAGCGCCAGCGTCACCTCCACCAGCGAATAGCCCGCGCGGCGCCGATTTGTGCTTTCCGTTTTCATGCGTGTGGTCCTCAGTTCATGATCTTGACCATGCCGGTCTTGCCCTGGAACTGGATCATGGTGCTGGTGCCCGGCACGTCGATCGGCGCGCCCAGCGTCGTGCCCTCCGGCTCGTAGTACTTGTCCGACGTCAGGTGGAGCCGCATGCCCTGGGGTTCGGCCCAGTGCCGATCGCTCGAGTGCATCATCTTGAACAGCCGCCCGTTGGGCTTGAACAGCACGGCGCTCATGATCATCTTCTTGTCCACCGCGTTCGCGTTCGGGTCCCCGGGATCCACGGGAAACCGGAAATTGCCGGCCTGGCTCGGCACGTAGTCCCCGCCGCGGCCGAACATCAGGTTGCCGGTCAGCGTGATGTCGTCGTCGAAGTACACGCCCTCCGGCAGGTACTTCCAATCCGAGACGAATTCGAACTTCATGTCGTCCGCCGTCGGGCCGTCGGCGTCTTCCTGGTACATCCGGAACTCGTCCATGTTGTTGGTGACGGCGATGACGGCGTAGCTGCGCAGGCATTTTTCGATGCTGTTGGGCGCCTTGGGGTCGGCCACGTAGGTTCCGTCCCGGTTGGGCACGATCACGAGGGTCCACTGCCGCCGGGACACGGCGTTCTGGCGGGCCAGGCGCATGACGTTGACGACCTGCTGGGCGGCGCGGTTGGTGTCCTTGCGGCCCATGTTCTCGAAGATCGGCATGGCGACCGCGAACAGCACGCCGA
>JBFXHR010000078.1:0-6893 GCA_050176815.1 Kiritimatiellia bacterium | reverse complement strand
ACCGGCCAGGAGCGAATCCAGATCGTCTTGGGCAAAAGCGGGTAACGCGAGAGCGAGCGAGCAAAGCGAGATCAGCATCCAGCGCGACATAATTCGACTCCTTTTTGAGTAAGTAATCCGGGCGCAAGATAGCCCAACCGGACGGCCCGGCGCAATGGATTTATGGGAAAAAGCGTAAAACGCTTACAGGTTTTCCAGCGCGTCGCGGACGAGGCGTCCGGAAACCCAACGGCGGTATTCCGCAGTGGACCGGATGTCGGCGATGGGTTGGACGGTGGCTTGGGCGAGTTTTTCGGCATCGTCGATCAGTCTGGGCGAGAGCTTCTTGCCGATCAGGAACGCCTCGACTTCGGCCAAGCGGACGGGAGTGGGCGCGACGGACCCGAGGGCGATGGCGGCGGAGACGATGCTGCCTCTTTCCACGAGGATGCGCGAGGCGGCCATGACCTTGCTGATGGCCTGGGCGCGGCGGGTGCCGATCTTGCGGAAGCGCTCTTTGGCTTTGCCGCGCTTGGGCAGGCGGAAGGCCACGATGATTTCGTCGGGGCGGGCGTCGATCTTGCGGTAGGCGGTCCAAAACTTCGCCAGGGGCACTTCGCGCATACCGGAATGCGAGGCGAGCAGGACGGAGCCGCCGGTGACCAAGAGGGCGGGGGCGGTGTCGCCGGCGGGCGACGCGTTGGCGGCGTTGCCGCCGAGCGTGCCGCGGGCCTGGATCTGCTTGGCGCCGACGGTGGCGGCGGCCGCGATCAGCGCGGGCACGTGCCGGTGGATCTGCACGGCGTCGACCAGGAACGCATGGGTCACGCCCGCGCCGACTTCGATGCGGTCGGGAAAGACTTCGATGGCGGACAATTCCGGCAGGTTCCAAACGGAGACGGCGCGCTCGGGAATGGGCACGCCCGCGGCCCATTGGACCATGAGATCGGTCCCGCCGGAGAGCAGTTTGCCGCGCGTCTTGTCGCTGGCCTGGAGGCGCAGGGCTTCGGCGAGGGTCTTGGGGAAGCGCAGGTCGATTTTCTCGGTGGTTTTCATGGGCGGGCCTTGCTCATTTCCGTTTCGCGGCGGGGATCCGGGACGCGGCGAGCTTCACGGCGGCGAGGATCTTGGTGTAGCCGGTGCAGCGGCAGAGGTTTCCGGAAAGGCCTTCGCGGATGGCCTTCGCGGACGGCTTGGGGTTCTTGCAGAGGAGGGCGTAGCTGCTGACGACCATGCCGGGGATGCAGAAGCCGCACTGCACCGCGCCGCACTCGATGAACGCCGCCTGGATCAGCCGGCCGACGCGCTTTTTCTCGATGCCTTCGATCGTCAGGATTTCCGTGCCGTCGGCGAGCTGTCCCATGGGCAGGATGCAGGAGACGACGGGCTCGCCGTCCACGAGGACGGTGCAGGCGCCACATTCGCCTTCGCCGCAGCTTTCCTTGGAGCCGATGAGCCCGAGATCCTCGCGCAGGACGTCGAGCAGGCGGCGGCCGGCGGGGGCGCGGACGGCGACGGATTTGCCGTTGATTTTCCAGGTGCGTTGGACGGTGCTCATGGGGTGCCTCCTTGGGGCGCGTGCAAGGCCGCGAAGATGGCTTCGGGCGTGATGGGAATGGAGCGGAGCCGGCAGCCGGTCGCGGCTTCGACGGCGTTGGCGATGGCCGGCGCGAGGCCGTCCATCGGCAGCTCGCCGAGGCCCTTGCCGCCGGGCGGCGCGAACGAGTAGGGATATTCGACGAACTTCACGTCGTACTCGGGCACGTCCAGCGCCGTGGGAATGATGTAGGTCTGCAGCCGCGCGGCGTCGTAGAGCCCGTTCTTGCCGGTGCCGATCTTCTCCATGACGGCGTAGCCGAGGGCCTGCGTCAGGCCGCCTTCGACCTGGCCCGCGGCCAGCGTGGGATTGATGACGCGGCCGACGTCGACGGCCGCCGTGACGCGCTTGACCTCGAGTTCGCACGTGAGCGGATCGATCTCGATTTCGGCGACGTTGGCCGACCACGAATAGCCGGGGTAGGAATCGCCCTTGAAGTTGTGCTGGTCCCAGCGGATGTCGGGCGGCAGCTCGAACTGGAAAAAGCCGCTGGCGGGACCGATCTCGGCGAGCAGCGTCTTCGCGACCTTTGCGAACGGAACGGGCTTGGCGCCTTTGGCCACGAGCTGCGACGCGCGCAGCTCGGCCGGGGCGCCTTTGAAAAAGCGCAGCGAAGCGAAAGCTTCGATCTGCTGCTTGAGCTCCTGCGCGGCGCGGAACACGACGTTGCCGACGACCATGGTGGTGCGCGACGCGACCGTCGGGCCCGAGTTGGGCACGAGGCCGGTGTCCGCCATGGGGAAGCGGATGTGCGCCGGAGCCAGCCCGAGCGCGTCCGCCGCGATCTGCGTGAAGATGGTATGCACGCCCTGGCCCATCTCCGTGGACGAGACGCGGATGTCCACGACGGGTTTCCCGGCGTCGAGCCGCGCGAGCTCCACGCGGCCCTTGGCCTTGAACTTGGCCTCCCCGTCGCCGGTGAACGCGGCGCCGTGGGCGAAGAACGAGAGGCCGATGCCGACCAGCTTTTTCTGCCCCTTGCGGAGCCGGCCGCGCGAGGCCTGCTTGAGCTTCTTCGCGAAATCCGAGCGCTTCAGCGCGAGCTGCAGGCAGGCGGTCGAGCCGTTTTCCCCGGTGAGGATCTGGCCGGTGGGGGTGACGTCGCCGGGCCGCGCGTGGATCTGCAGGCGGTATTCGTGCGGCGTCCGGCCGAGGCGCGCGGCGATGGCGTCCACGTGCGATTCGATGCCCCAGATGGCCTGGGGCGCGCCGAAACCGCGGAACGCGCCGCAGGGGAACGAATTCGTGCGCGCGACCTTGCCGCGGACCACCACGTTCTCGCAGCGGTAGGCCAAGGCGCAGTGCAGGATGCCGCGGAACATCACGACGTCGGAGATCGTCAGGTAGGCGCCGCCGTCGAGGATGAAGTCGCATTCGACTGCCGTCAGCGTGCCATCGCGCTTGAAGCCGGTCTTGAAGCGGACCCAGATGGGGTGGCGCTTGGGCGTGTAGAGGATGTCTTCATTGCGCTCGTAGGTGACCTTCACGGGCTGGCCGGACATGAGCGCGGGCAGCGCGGCGTAGCCGGCCAGCATCGTGGGATATTCTTCCTTGCCGCCGAACGCGCCGCCGACGGGCGTCTGGCGCGCGCGGATTTTCTCCGGCGGCAACCGGAGGCAGTCGTTCAGCTCGTGCACGGGGAAATAAGGGCATTGCATCGAGCCTTCGATGAGAATGCCCCCGTCTTTCTGCGGGAACACGACGAGGCCCTGGTTTTCGAGATAGAGCTGTTCCTGGTGCCCGGCCCAGTATTCGGCTTCGATCGTGTCGTCCGCCTCCGCGAAGCCCCGGGCGACGTCGCCCTTGACGATGGTCTGGTCCTTCATGGAGTCCAGCTTCCCGGGCGCCGACTTGAAGATGGCGATGGCCTCGTGCAGAGTGAGCAGCGCGGGCCGTTCTTCGACCTCGACGCGGACGCGCCGGGCGGCGGCGGCGGCGAGTTCGTAGGTCTTGGCGGCCACGACGGCGACGGGCTCGCCGCGGTAGCGGATTTCGCCGCCGACGGCCGCCAGCAGCGGCATCGTGCAGTCGTGCATGTGGACGACGTTTTCGCCGGGGACGTCCCGCGCGGTGGCGAAGACGATCCCGGACTGCGCGAACGCCGGATCGGGCACGACGGCCTTCAAAATGCCGCGCGCCACGGGCGCACGCACGACGACGCCATGCAGGAGCCCTTTGTAGTCGATGTCGTTCAGGTAGCGGGTCGTGCCGCGGACCTTGCCGTCGGCATCCACGCGGGGCATGCCTTTGCCGATCAGTCGGCCGGGTTGGATGGGTCGTTTCGTCATCGTGCGCTCCTGCAAAATATTCCGGGAAACCCTAAAGCAAAAGGGAACCAGATGCAAACGTGGAAACCGGGCCCGGACAAAGCGTTTTATTGGCGAAAACGGGGCGGATGGCGAACGCTTTTCCATACGCGGGAGCGATAAAGGAGAGCGGGCCATGACGTGCAATGTCGGGAAGACGGACCGGATCCTCCGGGCGGTGGTCGGATTGGGCCTCTTGGCGGCGGGCGCCTATCACCATTCTTGGTGGGGCTTGGTCGGCCTCGTCCCGCTCCTGACCGCCATCTTCCGCTTCTGCCCGGCCTATCTGCCCCTCGGCATCTCCACCTGCGCCTGCTGCGACAAGCCCAAGGCACCTTAGATCTTCACCCGCACCTCGCTGCGGGGAATCGCGGCTCATCCGATGTCAACGAGCTGGGGACGCGCCTCTTTCGGGGGCACTCGGCAACCGAGTGCAGTTTTTAGTCGTCCTGAAAGCATTCGAGTTCGCATTTCTGTCGGACGCGGGACTTCACCGTCCGGACGGTGATGTTCGGCGTCTCTTCCCAAATGAGTTCGGCACCATCCTCTAGCTTGTCGTACACGGGAAGGAGACTGGACAGGCCCTCAAAAACCCAACGACCTTGTCTTCCATCCGGGGGGCCGCATGCAGAATCGGCACCCAGCTTCCCGTTGGCGACGGCTTTGCGGAACGCCTGGTTGCGGTTGCGGGCTTGAATCAAGATTGTGTTTTGCCACGAGGTGCAACGCCGGTTGAGATTGGAGACGTCCTCATCGAAATACTCGAACCGCTGCACAATGGTTGCGATCCACCAGCCGTGCGAACTGCGGTTGCGCCGTCGAATCTGCTTCTTCATATCTCTTGCAGAACGCCTTGTTCGGTCTTCAAGGCATCCATGTATTCAGACGATAATGTTTAAGCATGCGGTTTGAATCTGCTGAGCGCTTTCCTGGTCCGCTGGATCAATCCATATCCGGATGCGGCTATGACGCCCAAACGCCCCCTTGGAACGGATTTTATATCGCTCATCAAGCTCATCGACACGAAAGGCAATCGCGACCTTTTCCAATGCCTCGAGTAAACGAGAGGCATCGGGAATCTCGTATTCGCCTAGCAAAATCTCATTCATCTCATCATTCACATATTTGACCCGGCCATATTAATCCGCCGGCCTTCAAGTTGTCCGTGTGCCGGGTGAATATCCACTGCGCGTTTCCGATAGTAGGGCGGGCCGGGGGCGATGTCAAAGCGGAGTTTCTCTGTGGGGCGCAGGAGGATCGGACACAAAGAGAGTTCGGTGTTAGGCGGGGCAGTGGATGGAGAACCGAGGCCCGAGGGCGGTAGTCTGAAGTCCGAAGTCTAATTATCCGTGTCCATTCGTGTTGATCCGTGGTTGGTTTTATTGGATTTGGGGTTTGGGAAGTTTCTGGCGGGCTGAAAATGCCTTGAAAATGGTTTGTTGAGGTTAAAACTGGCCACGGAGGAGGCCTGCGGGGGCAAAAACGGCCTGAAAACGGTCCGAAACGGCGAAAAACGGCCTGGAAATAGCCCCACCGGCAAAACCGAAGGCGAAAACTACGAAAAACTCGAAATTCGCGAACAGATGGGGTCATGGCTGGCCTCGTCGAGGCCGGCGGCGGTTGAAAATGAGCTGGGAGCGGCGCTCGTGGCCACAGGGGCCGGTGGGAGGTCGAAAATGGGCCCAAAATGGCCTGAAAACGAAAAATCAGCAGGAAAACAGGACATTCGGGGGCTTTTTCCTGTTTTCGTGCTTGGGAAATTTATGGCAGACCAGATTCACCCACGGGACAGCCTGTTGGGGGGGGCTAAAGCAATCAAAGAGGCGGCGGAGGTGGCTACTCGACCTCTTGCATGAGGCGGAGGGCTTCGGCGGTTCCCAGCGATTGGGCGCGCTCTTCTTGCCGTACTTTGACTTCGAGCGCCTTGAGGATGGCTTCCTGGAGCGTGTAGTCGCTACCCTTGGCTTGGACGTCCGCCGGATCCGGCGGTTCCGCGTTCTTCGCCAGGGCCATGGCTCGGCCGGCCTCCGTCAGCCGCAGGCGCTGGCGCTCGACGGCGGCGCGCAGGGCGGCGATCTTGCGGCGGGCATGATCGGCTTTTTCCTCGACCGAATATGCGTCGTCGATCTGCGTCAGCACGCGGCGCAGTTGTTCGACGGCCAGGCTTCGGTCCGGTCCGGCGGCGGTCCGGTCGATCTGCCGGATCAGCGCATCGGCCTGGGCATAGAGGGCATCGATCGCGGCAGCGCGGGAGTCCTCCGCCGGGGCGGGCAACGGATCTTGGGCACGGGCGAGGGAGCCGCCGAGCAGGGTGGCCAACACGATCAGGGGCGCGAGTCGTTGCATGCCGTTATTCCAAGGGCCGCAGGGCGCGGAGGTGGTAGAAGGTGGCGGTGCCGGTGGGGGCGACGGGGAAACGGAGGGTGCCGGATTGGAGGCGGTTGGTCTCGGCGATTTGGCGCCAGACGATGTCGTGGCCTTGGTAGGCGCCTTCGTAGAGGCGCCAGACGGCGCCGGAGGAGAGCGAGCCGCAGACGATCTGCGTGGGCGTAAGGGTGGCTTCGAAAACGGAGTTGAGATCGTTGGTGGCGGTGCCGGCGATGATTTCGTGGGTGTCGGTGACGCCGTCGCCGTCGGAATCGGTGCCGAAGACTTCCTCGGCCCATTCGGGGTGGTCGACGTAGGGATTCCGGTTGGATTGCCAGTTGGCGTAGATGAGTTCGTTCTTGTTGCTTTCGAAGGCGTCGGGGGGATCCAGGGCATGCCAGAGCAGGAGGGTCGTCAGCTTGCCCATGGAATTGGTGTGGGTGGGATCGTCGGAGAACCAGAGGGCGGAGGTTTTGTCGGCGGTGCCGTCGTAGCGGGTGGCCATGTAGAAGACGGCGCGGGCGACGTTGCCCTTGGAGGCGGGCGGGGGCTCGAAGGAATTGGAATCCATGGACGTGAGCGGGGCGACGTTGGTGGCGGGCGAGCGGTAGCCGGGGTCGAGGGGATCGCTTTCGTCGAAGTAG
>JBFXHR010000077.1:0-7090 GCA_050176815.1 Kiritimatiellia bacterium | reverse complement strand
CGCGTTAGGAAGAGAAACCCGAACTTCAAATGGCTGGGAATCCGTTCGATCAATGGGACACACGATGGAATCTTTTTCGTTGTACCCCAGTCCGGTATCGTAAAATACTTGTGCCGTTCCCGCTTGTGCGGTGGCCATGCGAAACTGCAAAGTGCCGCCACCGCGAAAAACTAAAGGCATGAATAAGACCACGATCCAGAGCAGTCTGCAGAAACATTCAATGACTTCATTTATGCGCATGGGATAAGAACCTTTACGGGCGCTCGCCTTCAGTTGAAAGGATTATCGCATGGCATCTATCCATTTGTTCCCTCTTTCAGGCACAGGACTTTTCCCCCTGAATATTCCTACTGCATTTGCTCCTCGCGCCAATAGATGGGCGTCGTTTTCTTGCCGCCCACCTCGAACACGGCCCAGACGCCGCTGCGCACCCGGTTGTTCTCGCCGATCGACGCCACGCGCACGAAGCGGCGGTCCGACACCGACAGCTTGTCCGCGAGGGCCGAATTCATGCCCGACTTGCTGACCGCGTCCTGCACGCTGGAAAAACCGTCGTCCTTCGTGTTCGCGAGGCCGTCGTCTCCCAGCCGGTTCTTCAGCAAATCGTCCACCACCCAGTCGTCCATCATCGTGCCGTTGCCGGCCGTCAGCGTCAGCAGCACTTCGCGCGACGCCGTGTTCACGTTCACCTTGCCGTCGCCGAACGTCGTCAGCAGATGGGCGATCCCGGTCAGCGGCGCCCCCTTGGGATCTTCCGGAGGGCCGCCATAGACGATTTCCCGGGAAAACCCCTTGATCAGCAGCAGCTCGTCCACCGTGTCCAGCGGGGCGTTCTTGGGCGCGTAGCCGTTGTCCTTGTAGAACGCGTCGTCCTCCTCGGCCCCGTTCAGCCGGTGTTCGTCGCCCTCGTCCGTCCAATCCATGAAGCAATCGATCAGTTCCGCCCATTTTTCCTCCGGAACGCCGGCCTGGTCCAGCAATTCCTCCCAATCCTCGTCGCCCAGCAGATTCACGTTCCGCCGGCCGGATTCGGGCAGGATGTCCACCGTCGCGCTGGAACCGCCCATGTCCACTTTCACCCCGGTAATCCCGATGCCTTTCGCCAGGTTTTTCGCCAAAATGCGCAGCGCCTCTTTTTCCTCTTCGCCTTCTTCGAAGGCATTGCTTTCGTAGCTCTTCGCCAGCAGGAATTTGGCGTACTCCACGCCTCCGCGCGCGGCCACCTGCGCCTTCAGCCGCTTGCGCGCATAGGACGTGATCCCGGCCTCGATGTGCATTTCGTAGGCCAGCCCGCTGATCAGCAGGCTCAGGATCAAGACCGTCCACAAGGCCACGATCAGCGCCGCGCCCCGCCGCGACGACTTGCCGGCTTTCCGATGGCCAAGCGCACTCATCGGCCACCGCCCGGGCCGCCGCCCCCTCCACCACCGCCGCCGCCTCCTCCTCCTCCGCCCCCGCCACCTGGACCGCCCCCGCCCGGACTACCGCCTGAACCCCCGCCGCCGGGACCGCTCCCGCTGTTGCCCCACGGATTGATATAGGGAGTTTTCGTTCCCCGGCCCCCGCCCCCGCCGCCGCCCGGACCGCCTGCCGCGCCGGCGCCGCCCGCCCCGCCGGGCCCGCCGCCACCTTGAGCCCCGCCGGGACCTCCGGCTGCGCCGCCCGCGCCGCCCGCCGCGCCGCCGCCGGCGCTGGCGCTCCCCGCCGAAGCCTGCTCTTCGGACGTCGCCGTCGTGCGGTCGCGCGTCTCCCGGCCGGGCAGGTCGGGCGCCACTTCCAGCTCCACCAGGCGGACCAGTTCGAGGTTTTCGTCGAATTCCTTGCGCTCCCGCATCGTCAGGGTAATGCGCAGCAGCTTCGGCAGCGAGTTCGTCTCTTCCCAGTCCTGGCTCCAGCTTTCGTCCTCGAAGTCGTACCACTCGCAGGAAAACCCTTCGACGCCCGGAGCCACCAGCCACGATTCCACGTCGCTTTCGTCGACGTCTTCCGACAGGTGGGGCCAGGCCCGGACCGCCAGGCCGCGCTCGTCTCCGGATCCTTCCACCGTCAGCGACAGCCGGTGCAGTCCGTTCTGGAGCGGCGAATCCGGCGGCAGGAACGCCGTCCCGCTCGTGACCCAGCTGACGCGGTTGGCCGCTTCCTTCGAGGTGCCTCCGCTGTCGTCCAGCCAGAACCCGAAGGCCTCGGGCTTGGAGGAAAACCACGCCGCGCCCCGCAGCGCGGTGACCACCTGTTCCATCGCGAATTCGCCGTAGTGCAACTGCTCGAGCATCTCGCCCCCGCGCGTCCAGGCCTTCGTAATGCTCCAGAACGTGCCGGCGGCGATCGCCGCCGCCAGGCTGAAAATCGCCAGCGCCACCAGCAGCTCGATCAGCGTGAACGCCGATTTTTTGTTTTGCCGCGGTTTCATCAGAGCGTCTTGGGCTTCAGCGTGGGCACGCCATCGCTGTTTTCGGGGACATAGAGCAACTGGACGGTTTCCTCCATGCCCTTCCGGCCGCCTTGCGACCAATGGACGCGCGTCGTCACCTGGAAAAGCCCTTCTTTCTGCTCGTCGTCCTCGCCCAGGTCCGCGATGATCCGCGTCCAGCTCCAGCCCGCCGGACCGCTTTCGAAGCCCCCGCTTTCCTCGCCGGCCTCGATTTCGTCGAGCAGGCGCAGCGGATTTTCCGCATCCACCTGGCCCAGCATGCGCCGCGCCGTCTCGTAGTTGCGCGCCTGCCGCACCACCGCCAGCGCCCGCGAAGCCGCCTCGACCAAGGCCACCAGCGCCGTCCCCAAAATCACCACCGCCAGCAGCACTTCGACCAGCGTCATGCCGGCCCTTCCCCCCGTTGGACGCCGGATCTGGCCCCCCGCTCCTCTGCTCCCCGGCCCGCTCACTTTTCCACCTTCGCCTTCCCCGTCACCGGATCCACCCGGATTTTCGCCCGGCGGTTTTCGTCGTCGCCGATCTCCACCGTGAAGGCCTCGCACATTCCATTGGGGAAATAGCTCACGTAGTCGATGTCGTCGTACGTGCGCCCGCCCCTGAACGACAGGATGTTCACCCCTTCTTCCAGCTTGCGCACCAGCACCGTGGGCAGTCCGCCCGCCGCTTCGCCGGCGGCCGGCGCATCCGCCCCGCTCGCCGCATCGCCCAGGCCGCCGCCGGCCCCGCCGACGTCGCCGAAAAACTGATCCTGCTTCACGCCCGGCTGCCCCTGGTCGACCAGTTCCAGCGTGCCTTTCCGCTCGTCGAACAGCACTGCCATGTAGCGCTGGCCCAGCACCGCCTTGGACTGCGCGTGCCGATGCACCATCAGGACCGTCCGCACGGAACTGCGCAGCTTGGCCCCGCGGAACGACCGCGCGAAAACCGGAACGGCCACGGCCGACGCCACGCCGATGATCACCACCACCAGCAGGATTTCGATCAGCGTGAATCCCCGGCGGCCGGTCCTGCCCCTGTGTTCCATGTCGCGGCCCGTTCCTGCGCCCCTCGGGCTCCGGCGGCCTACTTCACGTCGTCTCCGCTGCCGAAACTGCCGTCGGGGCCCGCCGAGGCCACCGTGTAGACGTCGCCTTGCCTGGAATACTGGAATTCGTTGCCCCAGGGATCCTTCAGCGATTCCGCCTTGCGCACGTAGGGGCCGTTCCAGTTGGGCTCGCTGCCCTTGGTCACCAGATTCTGCAGGCTGTCGGGAAACTTGCCGTTGTCCGTTTCGTACAGGTCGATCGCCGTGCTGATGGCCCCGATGCTGGCCCGGGCCGCCGCGATCTGGCTTTGTCCCACGCGCCCCCCCAGCCGCGGAACCGCCACCGCCGCCAAGATGCCGATGATGACCACCACCAGCAGGATTTCGATCAGCGTGAAGCCCGCGTCCCCGCGCCGAATTTCTCTGTTCCGTCCGTTCATCGTGCACCTCCAAGACTTCATTTTTGCCGCGCAAGAAATCTACCACGTCTCCTCCGCCGACGCCCATCCTCTTTTTTGCCCGCGCCGGGCGCAAATGCTTTTCAGGACGAATAACGGAGCAGAGGCGGGCTTTATTGTGCCGCTTCGGACAAAAAATGAAAAACGCCCGGCGGAAGGTTCCCGCCAGGCGTTCCCGGTCCCCTCCCGTTGCGGTTTAGTCGCGGCCCACGCTGTGGTAGGTGAACCCCAGCGCGCGGATTTCCTCGGGCTTGAAGACGTTCCGGCCGTCGACGATCACGGGGCAGGCCATGGCGCCCTTCAGCTTCTTCAGGTCGATCTTCTTCACGGCGTCCCATTCCGTCAGGATCAGGACGAGGTCGGCGCCCTTCGCGCACTCGTACAGGTCCGGCACGCATTCCAGTTCCGGATGGATTTCCTTGAACTTGCCTTCCGCCACGGGATCCCACGCGCGCACCTTCGCCTTCATCTCCTGCAGTTTCGGCACGAAGTAGAGGCTGGGCGCTTCGCGCACGTCGTCCGTCTCCGGCTTGAACGCCAGGCCGAAGATCGCGATGGTCTTGTCCTGCACGACCCAGAGCTCCTGCTTGATCTTCTTCATCACGTATTCGCGCTGGGTCTTGTTGACCGCCTGGACTTCCTTCAGGAGCTTGAAGTCGTAGCCCATCGCGTCGCTCAGCCGCACGAACGCGTCCACGTCCTTCGGGAAGCACGAGCCGCCGTAGCCCACGCCGGCGCTGAGGAAGCGCGGCCCGATGCGCGGATCCAGCCCCATGCCCTTCGCGACCTGCTGCACGTCCGCCCCCGCCAGCTCGCAGATGCGCGCCACGGCGTTGATGTACGAAATCTTCATCGCCAGGAACGAGTTCGAGGCGTGCTTCGTCAGCTCCGCGCTCGTCACGCTCATCCGCAGGAACTGCCCGCCGCCCTTTTGCAGGATCGGCCTGTAGATTTCCTCCAGCAGGTCGCCCGCGCGCTGGCTCTCCACGCCCACCACGATCCGGTCCGGATGCGTCGCGTCCTCGATCGCCGTGCCCTCGCGCAGAAACTCCGGATTCGACGCCACGTCGAAATCCGTGTCTTCCCGCAGGTACTTCAGCACCGTGCGCTTCAGGTATTCGCTCGTCTTCGCCGGCACCGTGCTCTTCTCGACCAGCAGGCGGTAGCCCGTCATGTGCTCCGCCACTTGGCGGCCGACCTGTTCCACGTAGGTCATGTTCGCTTCGCCCCCCACGCCCGGCGGCGTCCCCACCGCGATGAAAATCACCTCCGCGAACGCCGTCCCCTCTGCGATCGACGTGCTGAATTTCAGCCGCCCCGACTTCACGTTGCGCGCCACGATCTCGTCCAGGCCCGGCTCGTAGATCGGCATGACCCCCCGGTGCAGCAAATCGATCTTCTTCGGATCGTTGTCGATGCACAGCACCTCGTGGCCCGCGTCCGAAAAGCACGCGCCCGTCACCAACCCGACATAGCCTGTTCCCACCACGGATATCTTCATCGCGAACGCTCCTGGAATTCCGGTTGACTCAAACAGGCGCACGATAGTCGGCTTTCCGCCCGAAATCAACCCTTTCCCCGCGCACGTTCCCGGCGCATTCCCGGCGCGCCCCGCCGTTTTCCCGCCGAATTCGGATTGTCACCCTCCCCCCCACCCACTATCCTTCCCCGCACCATGACAACGCCGCGCACCCGCATCGAAACCGACTCCCTCGGCCCCCGCAACGTCCCCGCCGACGCCCTCTACGGCGCCCAGACCTCGCGCTCCATCGAGAACTTCCGCCTCTCCGGCACCCCCCTGCCCATCGAGATCGTCCACGGCATGGCCCTGCTCAAGCTCGCCTGCGCCCGCGCCAACGCCAAGCTGGGCCTCCTGCCCGCAGCCAAGGAAAAGGCCATCGCCGACGCCTGCCGCGCCGTGCTCTCCGGCGCCCACGACCGCGAATTCCCCGTCGATCTCTACCAGGCCGGCTCCGGCACCTCGTCCCACATGAACCTCAACGAAGTCCTCGCCAACCTCGCCAACGAAGCGCTCGGCGGAACGCGCGGCGCCAAGGCGCCCGTCCATCCCAACGACGACGTCAACATGGGCCAGTCCACCAACAACTGCTTCCCCTCCGGCGCCAAGATCGCCGTCCTCGGCCAGACCCTCCTGCTCCTCGACGCCCTCGCCGCGCTCGAAAAAACCCTGCGCGCCAAGGCCGCCGAATTCGCCGGCATCCTCAAGGCCGGCCGCACCCATCTGCAGGACGCCGTGCCCGTCGCCCTCGGCCAGGAATTCGCCGCCTACGCCCGCGCCGTCCAATTGGCCGCCGAACGCATCCGCGCCGCCGCCGCGCGCCTGCGCGAGCTGGGCGCCGGCGGCAACGCCGTCGGCACCGGCGTCAACACCAAACCCGCCTTCCGCGCCGAAATCATGCTGGCCCTCAACGAGGAAACCGGCGGCGAGTTCCGACACGCCGAAGACGGCATCCACCTCACGCAGTTCATGACGGATTTTTCGGCGCTCTCCGCCGCGTTCCGCTCCTGCGCCCTCGACCTCCAGCAGATCGCCAACAACCTGCGCCTGCTCGCGTCCGGCCCCCATGCCGGCCTCGGCGAAATCCGCCTGCCGCCCGTCGAGCCCGGCTCCTCCATCATGCCCGGCAAGATCAACCCCTCCATCTGCGAAGCCGTCAACATGGTCTGCATGCAGGTCCAGGGCCTCGACCACGCCGTCGCCCTCGCCTGCGGCGCCGGCCAGCTCGAACTCAATACCCACATGCCCCTCATCGGCGCCGATGCCCTCCAGGCCGCCAAGCTCCTCTCCGCCGCCGTCCGCGCCCTCGCCGAAAAATGCGTCGCCGGCATCTCCGCCGACGAAGAAATCTGCCGCCGCCACCTCGAGCGCAGCGCCGGCCTCCCCACGCTTCTCAACCCGCGCCTCGGCTACGACCGCGTCGCGCAGCTCGTCCAGGAAGCCCTCGCCACCGGCCAATCCCTCCGGGATCTCGTCCTCGAAAAGAAATGGCTGACCGCCGCCGAGTACGACGCGCTCCTCGCCTCCTCCACCGCCCCGAACCTGTGAACGCCGCCCCGGCATTCTCCGGAGCGGATGCGGTCCGGAACGCCCCCCTGCAGGCCAGCGGCCTGCCGCTCCGCATCCTCGCCGCGCTCCGCGCCGCCGGCGCCGCC
>JBFXHR010000076.1:0-7633 GCA_050176815.1 Kiritimatiellia bacterium | reverse complement strand
TGGGAGCCGAAGGTGTATTCGACGCCGAGTCCGCCGCGTCCGTCGGGGTCGGGGTTGGAGTAGCGGGGGAGGCGGGCGTCGGAGGTGGTATGGACGACGTCGCCGATGGTGATGCCGGTTTCGGTGATGTAGCCGTGGATGAGGCGGGTGATGGGGATGCCGAGTTCGGGGTCGTGCTTGAGGAAGACGCGTTCGCCGTCGTAGTCGAGGTGGTCGGGGTCGACGAGGAGGGCTTTGGCGGCGGTTTCCTTGAGCATGGTGATGGCTTTGTTGCAGGCGCGGATGATGGCGCGTCCGCCCTGGGTGGTGAACATGGAGCCGATGGTCTGCCATTCCCAGGGGCAGTATTGGGTGTCGATTTCGCGGTAGACGCTGATCTTGGAGGGGTGGATCTGGAGGGCTTCGCCGGCGATCTGCTGGACGGCCATGCGGAGGCCTTGGCCGACTTCGGCGCCGCCCATGTTGATGGCGGCGGAGCCGTCGGGGTTGAGCTTGAGGTAGCAGGATTTGGAGGAGAAGGGGGCGCCTTTGGGGGATTTCATGAGGGCGGCGAAGCCGCGGCCGTAGAAATAGTTTTCGTCTTCGGCGGGTTTGTCGCCGGCGTAGATGGCGGCTTGGACCTTGTCCTTGCAGTCGCGGACGGAGCCGTTGGTGGAATACATGCGCTCGCCGGCGGCGTTCTGGGTGTTGGGGCCGAGGTAGTTTTTCTCGCGGAGGGCGAAGGGGGAGAGGTTGAGCTTGCGGGCGAGGATGTCCATGAGGCGCTCGACGGCGAAGTGGCCTTCCTGGTGGCCGTAGCCGCGGAAGGCGCCGACGGGGGGGGTGTTGGTGTAGACGCACTTGGATTCGAGGAGGGCGTGGGGGAAGACGTAGGGGCCGGTGCAGTTGTGCGTGGCGGCGTTGCAGACGTGGATGCCGGTGTCGGAGAAGGCGCCGGTGGAGTGCAGGATGTCGGCCTGGATGGCGACGAGGGTGCCGTCTTTCTTGGCGCCGATCTTCATGTGGTGGCGGAAGCCGTGGCCGATGAGGGTGCTGGTGAAGTCTTCGCGGCGGGAGGCGACCCACTTGACCGGGCGGCCGGGGACGTGGGAGGCGATCCAGGCGACGGTCTGCTCGACGGTGATGTCGGATTTGTAGCCGAAGCAGCCGCCGATTTCGGGGATGCGCACGCGGACCATCGCGGAGGCCTTGTGGTAGGCGTGGGCGAGGTCGTCGCGGATGATGAAGGGGCAGATGGAGGAGGACCAGGCGTCGATGGTGCCGTCTTCGTTGAAGCGGACGATGGCGCCGTGGGGCTCGATGGCGGCGCAGGAGCCGTGCGGATAGACGAATTCGCCTTCGACGACGACGTCGGCTTCGGCGAAGCCCTTTTCGACGTCGCCCTTCTTGAGGCGGTAGACGTTGGCGATGTTGGTGCCGGGGACGGCGCCGAGGCCGGGGAGGTGCCAATAGTTTTCGGCGTGGTCGTGGATCAGGACGGCGTCGGGAGCCAGGGCGGCGCGGGCGTCGGTATAGACGGGCAGGGGTTTGTATTCGACCTTGATGCCTTTGAGGGCGTCGACGGCGTGGCGCTTGGTGTCGGCGATGACGGCGGCGACGTGGTCGCCGATGTGGCGGACTTTTTTCACGGCCATGGGGGAGATGTCGCTGACGTTGTCGCCGTAGAGGGTCTTGCAGTCGCGGCCGGTGACGACTTTGACGACGCCGGGCATGGCTTCGGCTGCGGAGGAGTCGATGGAGAGGATTTCGGCGTGGGCGGTTTCGGGGTGGAGGATGGCGGCGTGGAGGAGGCCGGGGAGGCGGACGTCGTCGAGGTACTGGGCTTTGCCGATGGCCTTGGAGATGGCGTCGGGGCGGGTCATGGATTGGCCGATGTATTTGAATTTTGCCATGGGGGCCTCGCTTTCAGGGGTGTCGAATGGAGGATGAATGTAACACGGGGGCGGGGGAGGGACAATTAAGAATGAATAATTAAGAATTAAGAATGGGGGGGAAAACGGTTTAAGGGCGATGGGCGGGGGCGTGCGCCAGGAAAGCCCCATGGCTCGAAATGGTTTTCCAACCGCTGAACCGTGAACCGTTGAACCGCTGAACCCGTGATCCAAAGCCCGTTCCCGCCGGCGGCGGGCGGGCGTCAGGGGGTGAAAGCGTCGAAAGCGGCGGTCCAGTCGGCTTGCGCGGGGAACGGAGCGACCTGGGACCGAAGGGCGTCGAGCAGGGCGGGGGGGGGATCCCGCAGGGCGAGGGCGCCGGCGAGGGGGGCGCTGTCCTCGGCGGCGGTGCGCCAGTGCACGAGCATCACGGGGGCGTCGCCGATCGTGCCGAGCGGGGAGGGGGTTTCTATGATCCTCGGGGGCAGGGCGACGCCGGCCGCGGCGCGGGAGACGGACACGAGATTGGTGTCGGAGGCGGGGGGCACGTCTTTCTTCGTGCGGACGGTGCGCCAGACGCCGTTGGTGCCGAGCCGGCGGCGGACCAGCGCGCCGGTTTCGCCGGGCGCGAGCTGGTCGGGGAGCATGTCGCCGCGCCAGTAGAGGATGCCGTTGCGCTTCCGGATTTTCCCGTCGGGGGTGTCGTACGTCATGACGATCTGCGGGGGCAGGGGGCGGGAATCGGGAACGAACGCGGCGCCGGCGGCCTGCGCGGCGCGGGCGGCGGCCTGCTCGGCCTGGACGAAGACGCCGGCGCCGCCGAGCGCGGCGGGGTCGAGGGGGACGAAGGCGGTCCGGGCGGAGGCGGAAAGGGCGCAGGACAGGATGGCGGCGATGGGGAGGCGGCGTCGGAACATGGTCATTCGTAGGGGCGGTGGCGGGACAGGTGCAGGAATTCGTTGCGGGTGGCGACGGAGTCGTGGAAGCTGCCGAGCATGGCGGACGTGACCATGCGGGAGTTCTGCTTCTCGACGCCGCGCATCATCATGCACAGGTGCTGGGCCTCGATGATGACGCCGACGCCTTCGGGCTCCAGCGTGTCCATGATCGTGCGGGCGATCTGGTTGGTGAGGCGCTCCTGCACCTGCAGGCGGCGCGAGAAGAGATCGGCGAGGCGGGCGATCTTGCTGACGCCGATGATCTTGCCGCGGGGGATGTAGCCGACGTGGCAGACGCCGAAGAACGGCAGGAGGTGGTGCTCGCAGAGGGAGTAGATCTCGATGTCGCGGACGATGACCATGTGGTTGGCCTCGACGTCGAAAATGGCGGACTTCATCAGGGCGGCGGGGTCCTGCTGGTAGCCGCGGGTCAGATAGGTCCAGGCGGCGGCGGCGCGTTTCGGGGTGGCTTTCAGTCCTTCGCGGTCTGGGTTTTCGCCCATCGCGACGAGCATTTTCCGGAAAAAATCTTGCATGGCGGGGGATTTAGCCACAAGCGGACGGCGGCCGCAATACAAAGAAACGCGCCGCGGGAGGGGGGGCATCCGCGATTGGGCGCGTCCGCCCCTGTTTCAGGCCGAAAAGGACCGCCTCGCGCCAAAGCGTGGACGACGTACCCGACCCGTTCGTAGTCCAGCCGTTAGGCTGGGTTCCAAAGGGGGCTTTCCAAGGCCGGCGGAATGGAGTAGGATCGGATCCATAGAAAGGGAGGCTATGAACTACCGATATGCGATCCTTTTCGCGTGCGCGGTTTGGCCGCTCGCGGTTCCGGCGGAAGACGTGACGACGCTGGAGGGGAAGACCTACACGAACGTCGTGGTGCAGCGGTGCGACCGGCAGGGGATCTTCATCCAGCACGACGGGGGGACCAACAAGATCCCCTTCAAGGAAATCCTGCCCGAGCTGCGGGAGTACTACAAGAAGCAGGCGCGGATCCCGATGCTGGAAGCGAAGACGTCCGGCGGGCGGGATGGGCCTGCGGGGACCAACGACATCGCGACGCGCTACGGGCCGGTCTACCGGAACGTGGTGGTGAAGCGCGTCGAGGAGCACGCCGTCGTCATCGCCCACGACGGGGGCGCGGCCAAGGTGTATTTCACGGACATTCCCGACAAGGCCGTGCGCGACCGGTACCGGACGGCGACGCCGTCGCCGGACGCCCCGCTGGGCTCCAACGACTGGGTCGCCGTCGACGGCCAGATTTTCCGCGACGTGGAAATCCGCCGCGCGGAGCCGGACGGGCTGACGTTCCGCCACGCCGGCGGCGTGACCAAGCTGCGGTTTCCCTCGCTGTCGAAGGAGCTGCGGAAACAATACGGATACGACCCGCAGGCCGCCGCGAAATACCAGCGCGCGACGGCCGCGGCGAAGAAGCGGGCGGAGGAGGAAGAGGCCGCGCGCCGGGCGAAGCAGGCGGCCGCCAAGAAGGCCTCCGCGGCCGCGCCGGTTTCCATTTCCGGCGTCAAGACCGACCGGCGCAAAGACGGCCAGTATCGGATCCGCTTTTCGATCCGCAACCACACGGGGAGGTCCCAGTCGATCCGGGCGATTCCCTACAACCAGCGGCAGGCCGCCATCATGGGGGGCAAGAAATTCGAGATTCCGCCGAATGCCAAGGGGGAAGCCTTGGAGATATTGGTGCCGATCATCCAGCCCAAGCGGCTGACCATCTATTGCGGGGATTACCAGACCAACCGCACGCTGCGCTGGTGAGGGGGGGGGCGTCCGGCGGAACCGGGCGCCCGGCCGGGCGGAAACCGCGGTTCGCCCCGCCTTTGAAATAACGCATAAATTGAGTCGTAGACTCCGGCGGGTTCATGGTAGGATGTTTTCACTATGAATACGTCGGACAAGATGCCCCTGCGCAGAAAAGTGAAAATCGCCGTCGATTCCAAGGATCCGCGCGTGGCCACGGTGATGCACGACGACCAGGTGATCTTCACGATCAAGACGGACGTGTCGGGGATGCATCCGTCGATCGTCGTCGTGGCCCGGCAGACCTATCTGAAGACCATGACGAAGGGCAAGACGGGGATTGTCCTGTGGAACGGCGCGGAAAAGCTGAACCGCAAGCTCTGAGCGCGGGCCGATGGAAACGAAGCGCCCGCACGCCATTCGGCTTTTGGACGGCAAGAAATCTCCGCCCGTCGTCGAGGTGTTCTACGAATTCAACCACCTGAAGGCGCTGTATCGCCAGGGCTGGCTGCGCCACGGCATCCCGAAGGAGCAGTGCGAGACGGTGGCGGAGCATTCGCTGGGCGTGGCGCTGCTGGCGCTGTTTCTCGCGGACGAATGGTTTCCGGCGCTGGACAAGGTCAAGCTGGTCTGGATGGGGCTGCTGCACGACTTCGGCGAGATCTACGCCGGCGACATCGTGCCGGGCGGGATGTCCCTGGCGGACAAGCACGGGCGGGAGCGGGAATCCGTCGAGCGCGTGTTCGGGCGGCTGTCCAAGGGGAAGGACTATCTGGCCGTCTGGGAGGAATTCGAAGAGGGGAAGACGGCGGAGGCGCGGTTCGTGAAGGAAATCGACCGCCTCGAGATGGGCCTGCAGGCGAGCGTGTACGAGCAGGAAGGCCTCGGCGACCTGTCCGCGTTCTTCGCGTCGGCCGACCAGGCGCTGTCCACGCCCGAACTGCGCGGCATTCTCGCCGCGCTGCGGGACCTGCGCGCGGCGCCCGGGCGGTGAGTTTTCCCTTTGTCGGGCCCGCGCGGCCCGTGCTACTGTCCGGACATGAGTCCAAATCCGGCCCCGCTGCAAATCGCCGATTTCCTCCGCGAGAAGAACGTGCTCTGCGCCCTGGAGTCCCGCACGCGGGACGACGCGCTGTCCGAGCTGCTCGACTTCCTGCACCGCGTCGAAGGCGGGTTCGACCGCGAGGAAGCCATGGCCGAAATCCTGCTGCGGGAAAAGGCCGGCTCGGTGGTGATCCATCCCGGCGTGGCGCTGCCGCACGCGCGCCTCGGGACGATCGACCGGCTGAAGATCGCCGTGGGCCTGTCGGCCCAGGGCGTGGATTTCCAGGCGTCGGGGAACGGCCTGGTGCGCGCCGTGTTTTTGGTTTTGACGCCGAAATCGGAGCCGGGCACCTATCTCCAGCTCGTGGCCGGCCTGGCGCGGACGCTGTACGCCCTGAAGGACGTGCGGATTTTGGCGGGCTGTTCGACGCCGGCGGAAGTGTGCGGGCTGCTGGCGGGGGGGGGCGGGCATCTGCCCCCGTTCCTGAGCGCGTCGCACGTGATGAATTCGCAGCCCGTCACGCTGCGGGAGGGCGACCACCTCGGCCGGGCGCTGGACGTGCTCTGCGGCCAGCATCTGATGGACCTTCCCGTCGTGGACGAGCAGGGCGACTTGCGCGGCGTGGTGTCCCTCGAGGACGTGCTGGGGCTGAGCCTGCCGGAGCACGTGCGCTGGATGGAAGACCTGACGCCGATCCTCCAGTTCGAGCCGTTTGCCGACCTGCTGCGCAAGGAGCAGGAAACGCGGCTGGCGGATTTCATGCGCGAGCAATACGTCTCGGTGGCGCCGGACGTCCCCGCGATCCAGCTGGCGCGCCTGTTCCTGGCGAAAGGGGTCCGCCAGATCCTGGTGCTGGAGGGCCGCAGGCTGGCGGGGGTGGTGACGCTGCCGGGGTTCGTCGCGAAATTGTTCTGGGCCTGACGGCGGACCGGGAACCGGACGATGCACGCCGAAGAAGGACAGGCCCGGATGGGATCCGCCGCCCTCGCGCGGCGGATCGCGGTGTTGCTGGGCATCAGCGCCGGCCTGGGGCTGTTGGGCCGGTGGGCCGGCCTGGAGACGCACCAGTGCATCGCGGGGGGCGTGTTCCTGGCCACCATTCTCGGCACGCTGCTGTTCTGGCACCTCCGCCTGGCCATCGCCTTTCTCGGCGTGGCGGTGCTGATCCTGACGCGGTCCTTCGACATTCCGACCTTCGTGGAATCCACCTCGCTGCCGGTGATCCTCTTCCTGGTCGGGATGATGATCATGGTGGGCGCGCTGCGGGACCTCGGCTTTTTCACCTGGGTGGTGCAGGCGATCATCTCCATGCCCGGGATCACGGGCCGGCGGTTCATCGCGGTCACGGCCGCGGCCAGCGCGATCCTGGCCTGCATGGTGGACGAGGTGACCTCGATCATCTTCATCAGCGTGCTCATTTTCCAGGTCTGCGACCGGCTCAAGCTCAATCCCACGCCGTATCTGGTCATTTGCGTGCTGTGCACGAACGTCGGCAGCGCGGGCACGATGATGGGCAATCCGGTGGGCATCTACATCGGCACGCAGGCCGGCCTGACGTTCATGGATTTCATGGTCTGGGCCTTTCCGGTCATGCTGCTGGCGCTGGGGGCCACGATGGCCGTGGTGATGTTCTGGTACCGCGCGGAGCTGCGCGAGTTCGACGAGCGGCTGGCCGAGCGGCTGGATCGCCACCTGAGCCTGGCCCCGCAGATGGAGGTGCCCTACAAGCGGGGCCTCGCCCTGTTGGTCGGGACCTTCGCGCTGATCGCCCTGCACCACCAGATCGAAGGCGTCCTGAAGCTGGACAAGAACAGCGTCCTGCTGATCGCCCCGCTCATCTGCGCCGGGATCACGATGATTTTCCGGCAGGAACGCGCCCGGCACTACGTGGAGCGCGAGGTGGACTGGTGGACGCTGACGTTCTTCATGATGCTCTTCGCGGTCGCCGGCACGCTCGAGCACGTCGGGCTCACCGCGCGCATGGCGGAGGTCTTCACGGCGCGGTTCGGGCACGATACCGCGGG
>JBFXHR010000075.1:0-7675 GCA_050176815.1 Kiritimatiellia bacterium | reverse complement strand
CTGTAACTAAGGATCATGGGTAGGGCGAACCCTCCGGGTGAGCCGCTGCTTATCGAGAGTCACTCGCTACGTTAAATATGGCTTCGCTACAGGGGGCCGAGCGGGCACACTCGGTGGGCTCGAAGAGGATAAAATTCGATCCGTCTCCCTCCGTCCCGCCCTCTTCAAGTCGGAATCCGTGGTTGGATTTTTGGGTCCCGAGGACCGAATGGCCCGTTTGCGTGAATTTGCGTCCATTTGCGGTCAATTTTAGGCCGCCAGGGTGCTCCGGAGGGCTTGAAACGGCGAAAAATGGTCGAAAAACGGGTATTTTGAGGCTTGAAGACGATTGCGGGGCCGTGGTGGCTGTCATCCCGAGCTTGGCGAGGGATCTGGGCCGTGACGGTGGCGTTGGTTGGCGCGAAAGCCGAGATGTCTCGACTGCGCTCGACATGACCGGATTGATGGCCCTGGGAGGCCGTCAGGAACCAATCCGTGTCCATCCGTGCATCCGTGGTTGGATTTTGGGTTCCAAGGTCGGCGTTGTCGGCCGGGGTTTGCATCCCCGGCGGGATTCGGGGCCGAAACAGCCCGCCGCCCGCGCAGGGGCGGCCTACAACCGACCCGGAAGCCCAAAAAGCGGACAGCCTGAAAACGGGGAATTTCAGCAGGAAAACAGGAAAATTGCACGAAAACAGGATCGGAAAGAGCCTCTATCCTGTTTTCCTGTGTTTCCTGTTTTCCTGCTTGGCTGTTGGGGTGATCGGACCTGATTCACCCACGGGACAAGCCCGTGGGGGTCTCAAAGCACGACCAAACGCCCTGTGCAAGCCCGTGGGGGTCCCTCCGGGCATAAAAACGGACCGGTCCTTTGCAGGAGCCGGTCCGCGCGGGTGGCCGCGGGGTTAGCCGCGGAGGTCGGCGGGCTTGAGCAGCTTGCCGTGGGAGATGACGTGCAGCGGGGCCTTGTGGTAGCGGAAGGCTTCGCAGACGGTCTTGGCGTCGAGCACGACGAGGTTGGCGTTGGCCTTTTCCTTCAGCTCGAACTTCGGCAGGTTGATGCACTTGGCCGGGTTCACCGTGATGAGGTCGTAGAGCGTCTCCATCTCGGGGAACGTGGTCATCCACAGCAGGTGCGAGGCCAGGAACGCGACCTCGAGCATGTTGTTCTGGCCATAGGGATAGTAGGCGTCGGAAATGTCGTCCTGCCCGAGGCAGACGAGGTTGCCTTCTTCCAGCAGCTCCTTCACGCGGGCGTGGAGGGGGCCGGTATGCGGATCGCTCACGACGCCCATGCCGGCCTGGCGCAGCAGCGCGGCGATCTTCTTGAAGTAGGGCGTGGGATACAGGCACATCGCGCGCGCGTGGTGCGCCAGCGAGCGGCCGATGCGGCCTTCCTCGAGCGTGCGCACGGCGAGCATCTCCAAGGTCTTCAAGGTGGCGTCGCCGGCGTCGTCCACCAGCATCGAGATGTCCTTGTCGTAGCCGACGGCCAGCTTCATCATCTCGTCGATGTGGGTCTGCTCGTCCTTCTCCGTGAATTCGATCCACGGAATGCCGCCGACCACGTCGGCGCCGAGGTCCATGGCTTCCTTCATCAGGTCCACGGTGCCGGGCTCGCGCACGACGCCGTCCTGCGGGAAGGCGACGACCTGGACGTCGACGATGCCCTTGAATTCGTTGCGGGCCTTGAGCAGGGCCTTCAGGCCGATCAGCTTGGCCTTGGAATCGACGTCGGCGAAGGCGCGGATGTGCAGGTTGCCGTTGAGCGCGGCCAGCTTGAGGGCCTTGCGGACGTTGGGGAGGATCCACTTTTCGTTGTAGTTCGCCTTGACGCGCGCGGCGAGCTCGATGGCCGTCATGGCCCCGCCCATGTCGGCGCCGTGGTAGGCGCTGAGGGCCTTGGAATCCATCATTTCCAGCGTGTACACCTTGCAGAGGTGCAGGTGCGTGTTGACGTAGGATTCGGTGACGAGGTTGCCGCCGGCGTCGATGACCTTGCCGGCCTTGGCGCGGATGGGCTGCTTGGTGATCTTCTGGACGACGCCCTTTTCGATGGCGACGTTCCAGAGCCCGGCCTTCCGGCGGAGCTGCGCGTTTTTGATGAGGATGTCGTACATGGGGAGTCCTTTCGGGGGTTCAGCGGTTCAACGGTTCACAGTTCAGCGGTTGGGATCCAAAACCCGGGGTTCTTTTCGTGTGTTTCGCGTGTTTCGTAGTTTCGGCTCGGTTCAGGCTTTGGCCTGCATGGTTTTCTGGGCGAGCTTGGCGCCTTCCCAGATGGCTTCGTAGCCGGTGCAACGGCAGAAGTGGCGGGACAGGGCCGTCTTGATCTCGTCGTCGGAGGCGTTCACGTTCTTGGTGAACAGCGCATAGAGTTCGAGGACGATGCCGGGGATGCAGTAGCCGCACTGGACGGCGCCGGCTTCGATCAGGGCCTTCTGGATGGGATGGATCTCCATGCCCTGGCTGAGGCCTTCGATGGTCAGCACCGTCGCGCCGGAAAGCTTGGCGGCCGGCAGCAGGCAGGCGCGCTTGGCCTCGCCGTCGAGGACGATCGTGCAGGCGCCGCAGGTGCCGTCGTCGCAGCCGCGCTTGGTGCCGGTCAGGTTGAGATGCTCGCGGAGCACGTCGATGATCTTGTCCGCGGGCTCGATGGCGGCGGTCCGGGGCGCGCCGTTGAGGGTGAATTGGACGAGTTCGGCCATGGGTTTACTCCTGGGGTGGGGTGCCGGCTCCGCAGGCGGGGCAGGCGGGATCGCGTTTGGCGTGGATGGGACGGAATTCGACTTCGAGCCCGTCGTAGGTCAGCAGGACGTCGGTCAGCAAGGCGCCGACGCCCGCCAAGAACTTGATGGCCTCGACGGCCTGGAGCGAGCCGACGACGCCGGGGATGGCGCCGAGCGGGCCGGCGGTCGGACCGGATTCGGGCGCGGCCAGCGGCGGCGGCGCGGGGAACAGGCAGCGCAGGCAGGCGCTCTTGCCGGGGACCACCGTCATGAGCTGCCCGCAGAAGCCGGAAATGCCCGCGTGGACGAAGGGCTTCTTCATCGCGACGCAGACGTCGTTGATGAGGTACTTGGCCGCGAAGTTGTCGGTGCAGTCCAGGATCACGTCGTAGGGCGCGAACAGGTCGCGCGCGTTGGCGGCGTCGAGCCGGTCCTGGTGGGAGACGAAGCGCACGTGGGGATTCAGCGCGCGCAGGCGGCCGACGGCGGAATCGACCTTGGGCCGGCCGATGTCGGGCGTGGCGTGCAGGATCTGGCGCTGGAGGTTGGAGATCTCGACCCGGTCGGGATCCACCAGGCCCAGGCGGCCGACGCCGGCGGCGGCCAGGTAGTACAGCGCCGGCGAGCCAAGCCCGCCGCAGCCGACCACCAGCACGCGGCCCGCGCGCAGGCGTTCCTGTGCCGGCGCGCCGAACCCCGGCAGATCGAGGTGGCGGGCGTAGCGCTGGCGTTCTTCCGGAGTGAACAGCATGGCGGGATCAGTTGGCGAAGAACGAATGCGGGGCGACCTGGCCCGTGGACAGCGCCCACAGCGCGATGCCCGAATAGGCCAGCAGGATCAGGACCACCAGGAACAGCCCGAGGATGTACATCCAGCCCCAGCAGCAGAAAAACGTCCGCAGCCGCGTGAAGAACGGCACCATGTCCGGGGAAATGTACGGCGCGCGGTCGAGCGAGGCGCGGGCGCCCAGCAGCGCCAGGCCCGCCAGCAGCATCGGCAGGCCCACCAGCGCCACCGACGGCAGCAGCGCGCCGAGGATCGTCATGACGCCGATGAACGACATCCAGCCGCGCAACCCGTCGGGCAGCGGCACTTTGCCTTCCGTGCCGGCCGGCGCCTTCAGCGCGGCGAAGGCCTGGCCCGCCGGGATCCAGTTGGCCAGCCCGTCGTGCCAAACCAGCGCTTCGGGCACGATTTCGCCCGCGATGAACTTGGCGCGGACGAACGATTCCTCGTGCGGGCCGCTCTTCTCGCGGGTCTTGGAAACCACGTAATACCAGTTTGCCATGGGTCAATCTCCGGACCTGAAAAGATACGTCAGGCAGGCGGCGGAAGGAAAGCAAAGAGTGCGGGGGCGGGGAGCCTGGGTTCAGCGGTTCAACGGTTCGGCGGTTCAACGGTTGGGGGACAGGGGGCGCGGGGGGCTGTCATCCCGAGCGTGTCGAGGGATCTGGGCTTGAGCATGGTCGTGACGCCGTGCAAATCAACTCCTGCGGCGCGCTGGGCCAGCGCGCCCTACCTTCAGATCCGTAGGTAGGGCGCTTTCGCCGAAAGCGCCGGGCTCTGTCCGGTGGCTCGGAACGCTCCCCGAGCGCTTGCCGGCCGGGACCGCTTGTGGCAAGATGCCCCCGGATTTCCCCCACGGAGGCGCGCGGATGAGCTGGAAAATCTTCATGGCGACGTTTGGACTGGTGTTCTTCGCCGAGTTGGGCGACAAGACCCAGCTCGCGGTGATGCTCCAGAGCGCGGTGCATGGCCGCTGGGTCGTGTTCCTCGCCGCCAGTCTCGCGCTGGTGCTCTCCACGCTGCTGGGCGTCTACCTGGGCGGACTGATCTCCAAGGTGGCGTCCGAACGCCTCATCCACGGCGTCGGCGGCGTCCTGTTCCTCGTCTTCGGCCTGCTCATGCTCTACTCCGTCTTCAAGCCCGGCCCCGACGTCGCGCCCGTCATCCAGGCGGCGGAAAAAACTCCGCCGGCCGAACTGGCGAAATAGGCGGCGGATTCAGGAGTTCAGCGGTTTACGGTTCAACGGTTGGGTCGGGGGCTGTCATCCCGAGCATGTTGAGGGATCTCGGCTCGTGGCGGGGCGATGGCGGGTGAGCGGGCCGTGATGTCTCGACTGCGCTCGACATGACCGGGCGGGGGTCTGAAAAACCGGATCGCCACCCCATCCGCGGAACCGTTGAACGGTGAACCGTGAACCCTCGCGCCATGAAAAAGGGACCGATCGGAAGACCGGTCCCTTATCCATGGCTCGGGGAATCCTAGATCTTGAAGTCCTTGCCGAAGCCGTAGTGTTCGATGACGTAGTCCATGTCCTTGTCGCCGCGGCCGGAGAGGTTGACCAGGATGCTGCGGGCATGCTTGGGGTTCTCGCGGCTGAGGCGGATGGCGTGGGCGACGGCGTGGCAGCTCTCGAGGGCCGGGATGAGGCCTTCGACGCGGGAGAGCATGAAGAAGGCTTCGACGGCTTCGCGGTCGGTGGCGGCGACGTACTGCACGCGGCCGGAATCCTTGAGGAAGGCGTGTTCGGGGCCGACCGAGGGATAATCCAGGCCGGAGGCGATGGAGTAGACGGGATCGGGTTCGCCCTTCTCGTTCTGGAGCATGTAGGAGTTGAAGCCGTGCATGACGCCTTCGCGGCCGTAGGTCATCGTGGCGGCGTGTTCGCCGACCTTGGTGCCCTTGCCGAGGGGTTCGACGCCGTGGATCTCGCAGGGGTCGGCCAGGAAGCCGCTGAACAGGCCCATGGCGTTGGAGCCGCCGCCGACGCAGGCGGTGACGATGTCGGGGATGTCGCCGGTCATGTCGTAGAACTGCTCGCGGGCTTCGATGCCGACGACGCGCTGGAAGTCGCGGACCATCATCGGGAAGGGGTGGGGGCCGACGACGGAGCCGATGCAGTAGAGCTGCGTGACGGGATCGGCCATGTAGGCGCCGAAGCAGGAATCGACGGCTTCCTTGAGGGTGCGCAGGCCGAAGGTGACGGGGATGACGTTGGCGCCGAGGAGCTTCATGCGGGCGACGTTGGGGGCCTGCTTGGCGATGTCGACTTCGCCCATGTGGATGTCGCACTCGAGGCCGAAGTAGGCGGCGGCGGTGGCGAGGGCCACGCCGTGCTGGCCGGCGCCGGTTTCGGCGATGAGCTTCTTCTTGCCGAGGTAGACGGCGAGGAGGCCTTCGCCCATGCAGTGGTTCAGCTTGTGGGCGCCGGTGTGGTTGAGGTCTTCGCGCTTCATGTAGATCTGCGCGGCGCCGAGCTTCTTGGAGAGGCGTTCGCAGTGGTAGACGGGGGTGGGGCGGCCTTGGTAGTGCTTGCGGATGGAGCGCAGCTCGGCGATGAACTTGGCGGAGCGCGAGATGGTGTCGTAGGCGTCGCGGATCTCGTTCATGATGGCTTCGAGCGGGGGCGGGATGTAGGCGCCGCCGTACTTGCCGAACCGGCCGTTTTGGTCGGGGTGCAGATTGAAGTAGTTGGAATAATCGGGCACGTTCATGGCGTCTCCTGAGATGGGGTTGAGCGATGTTTCTGTGCGTAGATACACGAAGGCGGGGAGGGAGTCAATATCCAATGATCAGGGGTTCCACGGCTGTCATCCCGAGCTTGTCGAGGGATCTGGGCTCCGTCTTGCCGGCGGGCCGGGGCAGAATATCCAATATCCAATGATCAATGTCCAATGTTCAAGGGAACAGCCCCTGAACCCTGCCCCCTCTTTTACGGCCGCACGACGAACAGCGGCACGTCGAGTTCGTCGGCGGAGAGGCCGCCGTGGTTGCCGAACTTGACGTGCCGGGCGGTGGAGAGCGCGGCGGGATAGAGGAAGGCGTGGCCGGGGGCGGCGAAGAGCACGTAGTCGCCGAGGCGGTTCTTCAGCGCGGGGTGGGGTTTGCCGGGGCCGAGCACGCCGGAGCGCAGGACCTCGGCGTGGGAAACGCAGGCGCAGGCGCCGAGCAGCGGCGCGGCGCGAGTCAGGCGCAGGAATTCCTGCACGCGCGCGGGGCGGACGAAACACTGCGCCATGCGGGAATCGCCGGACGGCAGCGAGGTCAGCGTGTCGTAGAAGCCGGGAATTTGCGAGAGGTCGATGCGAGTGTGCGTCTGCATGTGGCCGTGGTCGGCGGTGACGAGCAGAAGCGTGTCGGTGCCGGCGAGGGCTTTTTGGGCGCGGGCGAGGAAGGCGTCGATTTCGCCGAGGTGGCGGGCGGGGACGCGCCCCTCGGGGCCGTGCACGTGGCAATGGGAATCGTAGAAGGGCCAATAGGCGTAGGCGTAGGCTCGGCCGGGGGAGCGGGCGAAGGCGCGGAGCTGGCGCAGCATGCCGTCGAGATTCTCGAAGGCATGCCGCTCGGTCCACCACGGCTGGGCCAGGGAGGTGCGGCTGGTGGGGATATGGCCTTGCGAAATGAGCACGCGGCGCCCGCGGATGGTGGCGACCGGGGCGGGCAGGGCGAGATATTTCCGCAGATCGAACTCGTCGGTGGCGATGGGCGTGTCGGTGCGGGTGACGAAGGGGAGGATGGTGCCGTCCATGCCGAGATCCGAGAGGTGGAGGTGCCAGCCGAGGATGGCGTGTTCGGTGGGCGAGGCGCCGGTGGCGAGGGTGGTGACGACGGCGGCGGTGGTGGCGGGACAAGCGGTTGTGATCTTCTGCCAAGGGTGCAGCGCGAGGAATTTCCGGCCCTTGCCGGCGAGGATGAATCGATGCAACTGCTTCGAGCCGAGGCCGTCGAGGAGAAGCAGCACGACTTTCTTGTACGGGCGGAGCGCGGCGGGGGGCAGGCCGGCCAGCGGGCGGTGGGGGGAGCGTCCGCCGCGGCCGCGGATGATGGAGGACATCAGATTGACGATGTTGCGGCCGTGGTAGTCGGGGCGGGGGAAGTCGCGGAAACGGAGGGGTGGGGTCATGCGGGGCAGGATACCGGAAGCGGCGGGAAAAGGCAACCGGACGGGGCGGCGAGGCGGCC
>JBFXHR010000074.1:0-7791 GCA_050176815.1 Kiritimatiellia bacterium | reverse complement strand
GTCCAGATGGAAATCAACGTGTCGTCCCCGATCAAGGCTTGCGCTTCCTGGACCGTAAGGGGTTCCACCCGGGTCGCAGAAAGGATTTCCCGGCGGGCGATGTCCGCCCGGCGCTGGATTTTCGCGCTCGCGTCCTCGACCAGGACCAGGGAGCGCTGCAGGGAGGCCATTTCCTCGGGCCGGCCGATTTTCCGCTCGTTCTCGATGGCGCCCTGGATCTCGTCGATGCGGGTTTTCAGCAGGAGGATTTCCCGCTCGTCCGCCGAGAGCCGTTCCTGCCGCTTCGTGTAATCCCGCCCCCCCAGCAAATCCAGCATCGCGCGGGCGCGGGACCGTTCCATGATGTCGAAAACCATGCCGTCGCGCTTCAACGCTTCCGCCGCCGCGACGGCCCGGTCGTACGTGGCCAGCCAGCCGCCTTCGACGGCCACCGTCTTCTCGATGTCCGTTTTCATGGCGTTGAGCTGCTTCTCCATCTCGTCCATGGCCTGGCAGGCGGTCTGCAACGTGTTTTCCCAGTCTTTCGCCACGTAATAGCAATAGACCAAATGCTCGAGAATGCTCAGATCGTTGGAAACGGCCGGATTCTCCGCCCGGTAGCCTTCCCACATCCGGGCGGCTTCTGGCCAATTCCCTTCGGCGGTCTGGCGATCCATCTCCGCGAAGAAATCGCGGTGGGGATTCCACTCGCGGTCGCGATACTCCTGCACGCCTTGCTCGTACTCCTTGGCCAATTCCGGATTGCGCCCCGAATACCACGACAGGCCGTAGACGTAGCCGAGGGAACCGAGATAGATCTTGCGGATCTTGTTGTAGCGGAACTCGCCTTCGGCCCGGACGTCCTCCACGCGCGCGAACCCCTCCAGCAGGATGTTGTGGGCCCGGCGCGTGTAGGCTTCGCGATGCTTCCGGTTGGCGTAATACTCCATCTCGTACAGTTCCGTGCGGTAGCAGCCGGCCTCTTGCTCCAGGCTGTACAAGGCCGCGAACAAGCGGCCCTCGACGGCCAGGAAATCCTCGTACGACAGCCGGAACTGTTCGCGGGCCCTGTCGAAGTCGTGCAGCTTTTCTTTGTAGAAATAGCCCATCAGCCGATGCACGTAGCCGTCCTTCCGGCCCTCCAGGTAGCGGTTCATCAACGCGAGGGCCTCGTCGAACCGGCCCAGATGCTCCGTGGCGACCAGAATCGCGCGGTCGATGGGACGCTTTTTCTCGTCCACGTCGACTTGTTCCCCGTTCTCGACGGAGGCGACGTACGCATCGTAGGCCGCTTCCCAGTTTTCGGCGGCCTCGCACTGGAGCCCCTTTTCATACAGCGGCGCATCGGCCCCGGCCGCCGCCAGGCAAAATCCAAGCCCGCAAGCCGCCAGAAACACTCCCCCCGCGCGCAGGATTTTCATGGCGTTCCTTTCGCGGGAACGGACGACCGGATTTCCGTCCAGCGCTTGGCCAGCGCGGGAAGGAGATCGAGAGCCATCTGGCGCCCGGCGGCCTGCAGGGCGCGTTTGCCGGCGATATGCTCGGCCACGTCCAAGCCGGCGCCATAGGTGGACTTGGCCAGCAGGACCTCTCCGGTCTTGATGTCGATCGCCTTCAGTTCGAGCCGCGCCTTGCAGGACTGGATACCGGACCGGGTGCTGGCGCGCTCGCTGATCCCCTGCCCCAAGATCAGCACGTCGGCGATCTCCAGCAGCTTGTCGGCATCCTTGGACATCCCGCCGGTCACGAAGCTGTGGATGCTCCGGGAGGAAATCAGCCACTGCACCCCGTCCCGCACGTCCGGCCGGCGGATCCGGACGTCCGTCTCCGAATCCCACTGCGCCGCCGGCGTCGGCGCTTCGATTCCCGCGTATTCGGCCGAAGCCACGGGGAAACCGCAGGCCAGGAGCCACTCGACCAATTCGGTTTCGCCGGCCGGATCGGGCACGATCCGGTTCAGGTGGGATTCGGGCAGCAGCACGAGCAGGCGCGGCCGCTCCAAGCCCTTCAATTGGTCTTGCAGCGCCTGCCGCTGTTCGGCCTTTCGCGCGGCATCCAGATCGTTTGCCCGGGCCAGCGTACCCTTGTCGTCCTGCACCAGGCGTTCCGCGACGCCTGCCGCCAGTTCGTCCACGACCGCGAGCAGATTGCCTCTCGAACCGTTGGCGCGGGTGGCGACCAGTTCGCTGGTCTCCGTATTGATCAGGCGCGCCGTGATGACCAGCTCGTCGTCCAACTGGAGGATGTTTCCGGTCACGATGACGCGCGCCCCCGTCATTTTCCCCAGTTGCAGCGCCGTGGCCTGGTCGATCAGGCCTTCGGAACTCATCCGCAGATCCTGCAAGGCCTCCGCGATCCGCTCCCGCTCCACCACGCGGACGTCTCCGCGCTGCGCCAGGGCGTTGATCAGCCCGTCCGCCAAGGCGCGCCGCACCGTGTCCGCCTCGCGCACGTTGGCCGCCGAACTGAAGGAAGCGATCGCCACCGGGATTTTTTCCGGCTCCGCAACGCCCGCCGGCGCGGGCTCGGCGGCAATGGCTTCCGCAACGGACTCGGTGGCAACCGGCGGCAAGGCGGTGGCCGCCGGTTCCGATTCGGCGGCCGGCGGATCGACAGGCTCGGAAACGGCCCCGTCGGCAATGGCCGGACTCCCCGGCCGCGCCGCCCGCAGCGCGCCGGCGACGGCCGCGCCAACCACCAGCAGGATTCCCGCGAACACGACGGCCGGCCGCAGGGACCGCCGGGACTCCGCTCCCGAGGAGAATTTATCCGGCGAATCCATCTTCGACAGCACGGACGCGAGGTCGTTCCAGGTCGGCTCCGGCCCCTTCTCCGCCAGCAAGGTCCGGATCTGCGTTTCGAGATCGTCCAGCACGGCCCGCGACTCGGCGGCATCGGAACCGGAGGATTTCATTCGGCGCGCGATTTTTCCCAAATAGTCTTGAATGGCTTCTTCGACTTCGCGGGACAAGCGGCGGTTCGCGTTCTCAGCCATGGCCGGGCTCCTTTTTGATGTTGGACATCGATTCAACCAGATGATCCCAATAGGCGTGCATCCCCCGCAGCCGTTCCCGGCCTTCGGGGGTCAACCGGTAGTATCGGCGCGGCGGGCCGCTGCTGGAATCGCGGACCTGCACCGTGAGAAATCCCTCGCGGGTCAAGCGGCTCAGCAAGGGATACACCGTGCTCTCTCCCAGCGTGAGCGGTTCATAGCGGGCCAACCGCTGCAGGATTTCGTATCCGTAGGCTTCCCCGCCGGCCAGCGCCGCCAGCAGACAGTACTCCGCGCAGCCCTTGCGCATTTGGGCGATCCACGAGGCATCCGGCTTCGAGAGCATGCCCATACGCTATATCGCATGGCGATGTAGCGTCAACCGCAAAAATCGCGAATCGGGCAGATCCGCGCGGCAAAAGCCGCATCTCTATGGATATGAGCTTGATGCAGCAATACAATCGCGGGAATTATGGAGCTGGTTTCCCATGCCATGGAAAACAAGATCCATCTCAACCACAGAGAACACAGAGGTTCGCAGAGAGGATTCCCTCGGGGCCCCTCTGTGGTGAAAATGGCTTAGAATTCCCCGCGGATTTCGACGCGGTCGACGTAGGGGCGCAGGAGGTCGGCGTAGGCGTGGAGGGTCTCGGCGGGGGTCTCGGGCATGGCGCGGCAGACGGGATCGGGCAGTTCGGGGCGCGGGACGAAAGCCTGCAAGACGTGCAGCCTGGCCCCCCGCACCCATTCGCCGATGGCGCGCATCTGCTCTTCTCCATGCCAGGCCTCGATGACCGTGGTGCGGAATTCGTAGGCGGCGGCGTTTTCCCGGATCAGGCGGATGGATTCGGTCAGCGCCCCGACGTCGGCGAAACCCGCGCGTTCGGGATAGTCGGCCGGAGCGAACTTGACGTCCATGGCGACGTAGTCCACCAGCGGCAGGAGCTTTTCCAGCACCCGCGGGCGCGAGCCGTTGGTGTCGAGCTTGATGGCGAACCCCCATTCGCGCAGTTTTTCCACGACGTGGAAAACGCCGGGGTTCAGCGTGGGCTCGCCGCCGGTGACGACGGCGCCCTCCACCCAGTTTTCGCGGAACTTGCGGCAGATCCGCTCGACCTCGGTCCACGGCAGGCCGGCGGCATCGACGCGGCCCATGAGCGCGGCGTTGTGGCAGAAGCCGCAGGTGAAGTTGCAGCCGGTCAGGAAAAACACCGCGGCGAGCTTGCCGGGGAAGTCCACCATCGAGGCGTTCTGGAGCACGCCGTAGACGGGGGACGGGCTCATGGTTCCGATGGAAACGAAGAACGGCTCGCCGGGACGGTTCGCCCTACCTCGATCCGGTTTCGGGTAGGGCGAGGCGTCCCCGCCGAGCCGTTGGAACGCGGCACCATTTCCCCCTCACAGCGCCTTGGCCTGGCGCAGGACGGCTTCGATCATCTTGGGGGTGATGACGCCGCGGCCGACGCTGGAATAATCCGTCTGCAGGCCGATCCAGGTGTAGAGCGCGCTGGAGCCGCCGGGGGCGTCGGCGGAGCCGGGCTGCGGATTCGGCAGGGGCTCCTGGTCGCCGGTGGCCGGATTGGCCTTGGAGACGTAGAAGCCGGGCACGCGCTGCGGGTTCAGGCATTCCGCCTCGCAGAATTCGACGAGGCCGGGTTCGGTTTCGAGATCGTGGTAGCGCTTCTCGAAATCGGCCCATTCGGCTTCCTGCAGGAGGTCGTCGAGGCGGCCGTTGAGGGTATGGCACTTGTCGCAGCCGGGCTTGCCGAACACGTGGATCTGGTAGGTCTTGGACATGGCTCAGGCCTCCGCGGGCTGGGTTTCGAGGCAGGCGGCGGGCGCCGGGGCGGCGGCGGCTTCGACCGCGTAGACGCCGCGCTGGCGGGCGGGCAGCTCGCCGTCGCGCTTGCTCTTGTTCCAGTTGTTGATCTTGCTGAAGTAGCCGACGACGCGGGTTTCGCCCTCGACGTGCGCGGAGCCGCAGGACGTGCACGTGTCCTTCAGGCCGCGCATGTTGTGGCCGCAATCGAGGCAGTAGGAGAACTCCGGCGAGAGAGTCACCTGCGCCGACTGCGTGCGGAAGAACGTCTCGCGCATGAGGGTCGCGATGGCCTGGGGCGACGGGCGTTCCTCGCCGATGAACGCGTGGGTGATGGCGCCGCTCTCGATCAGGCTGTGGAACTGCGCCTGCTTGCGGATGCGCTCGACCAGCGAGACGGGGGCGTCGGCGGAGAGATGCACGCTGTTGGTGTAGTAGGCCACGTCCTCGTTGCCGCCCTTGTAGACCTGCAGCGCTTCGTCGCGGTAGTACACCAGATCGGCCTTGGCCAGGCGGCGCGCCGCGCTCTCGGCGGGCGATTCCTCCAGCGTGAGCTTCATCTTGTGCTTCACGGAGAGCTTCTTGCAGCGCAGGAACATGTGGGCCACGATCTGCTCGCCCAACCGCAGGGCGGCGTCGCTCTCGTGGAATTCCTGGCCGATCAGGAACTTCACCGCGTCGTTCACGCCGATGAGCCCGATGATGTAGGTGGCTTTCTCCAGCTCGACGTAGGGCTTGCCGTCGCAGGCCTCCTTGCCGATCTGCCACAGGGGGAAGCCGGGGCCGCTGATCATTTCGGCGATGCGCGTGCGCTTCTGCTCGTGGGCCTTCACGGCCAGGTCCATCATCTTGTCGATTTCGGCGACGAGCCCGTCGTAGGTGCGGACGCCGGCGCGGGCCGCGCGGTACATGCATTGCGGAATGTTGATCGTGACGTTCTGGAAGCCGCAGAAGCGCAGGCTTTCGGGATGCCGCAGCATGTAGTTGTCCTGGATCGTCGTGCGCAGGCGGCAGCAGGCGGACAGCGTGACTTCGTCGCGGTCGAAGATGAAATAGACCGAGCCGTTGCGGCTGGCCACTTCGCAGGCGCGCTGGTAGATCGCCAGCTGCTGCGGATCGGTGAAGGTCTCGGCGCTGACGTGGAAATCGCACTTCGGGAATTCGAAGACGTGCCCGTTGGCGTCGCCGGCCTCCCAGACGTCGAGCAGGGCGCGGGTCAGCTCGCGGGCTTCCTCCTCGAAATCGCCGTACGTCAGGACGCGTTCGCCGCGGGCGGCGAGGTCCTTTTCCACTTCGGCGTCGTAGGCCTGCCCGTGCTTCGGATCGGTCACCTCGCGCAGGACGCAGCGGCGGGAGCCGTCGGCTTCGGTCAGGAACAGCTCCATCAGGCGGTTGCCGTTGGCGTCCTTCTCGGCGCGGATGGTTTCCTCGAGGCGGACGACTTCGCCGTTGGCGCGGCGCAGCAGGTAGCGGCCGTGGGGACCGACGGCAGGCACGGTCTGGAGATAGCTCGGCACGCCGGTGTGGATGTTGAAATCGAGGAAGATCGTCTGGCCGCCGCGCGAGAACGCGTTCTGGGCGCCGCCGAAGATGAGGCCCTGGGCGACCTGGCGGATTTCCTTGGCGCTCTTGCCGCGCAGGTAAGGCGCGAACATGATGTTGATATAGGCCAGGCCGAGGGCGCCGGCGTAGTTCGCCTGCATGGAGGCGACGAACGTGTTCAGGTGGCCGGTCAGCACGTGGGCGCTGGACGCCGGGGCGCTGTCGTTGTTCAGGTTGTTCAGCCCGCGCAGGCCGTATTTCTTGACGTATTCGACGGAGTGCGACGAGCAATAGACGCGGTGCGGATAGCCCAGGTCGTGCAGGTGCAGCGCGCCGGTGTTGTGCGCGTTCTTCAGGTCCGCGGAGAAGATCGTGTCGAGCGCCCACTGCTTGAGCACCAGCTCCGCGATGCCGAGCTGGACGGCTTCGGGGTTGTTGTTGACGATGTTGCTGTTCTCGAGGCTCTTCGCGTACATCAACCGGTCCACGAACTGGCGCGAGACGCCGTAGACCGACAGATCGCGCAGCTGGTGGCGGTAGCCGCGCAGCGACAGCTCGTTGTTGAGCAGCTCGCGGATCAGCGTGCTGTCCACGCTGCCCATGCCGCTGGCGATGATCTGGTTTTCGACCGTCTTGGCGATGTTCAACGCCACTTCCTCGTTCAGGTCGGTGTGCCGCACGAGCGTGTCGATCAGCTCCTTGCGGTCCCACGGCAGCGTGCTGCCGCGCGCGACGGATTCGACCATCAGCATGCTGGCGTCGGTCAGGTCCACGGGCTTGTCGCCGCCGCCGCGCTTGTGCTGGCTGCGCACGCGGATGCGCTCGCGGGCCAGCTGGCGGTGCTTGCGGAAGCGCTTGTAGGCGGCGACGATCGGCGCGTAGCCCTGCTCCGCCAGCACGATCTCGATCAGGTCCTGCATGTCCTCGATGTGCGGGATGCGGCGGCCGTGCTCGTCGGCCGAGACGTGGTATTCGCTGCGCGGATCGGAGAGCTGCTGGATCACGAGGTCCGCCATCTGGTCGGGCATGGTCTCGCCCGTTTCGACGTGGTCGCGGCGGTGCACTTCGTCGGCCGCGCGGGAAATCGCCAGGACGATCTTGTCGCGGCTGAACGGCACCACCAACCCGTCGCGCTTCCGGAACCCATCGAAAATCGCCGCTTCTGTCTTGTTCATGCCGCCGTTTCTCCTTTTTCGCTGGCTCCAGAAAATCGCAACGGTACCAGGCAACCCGCAGTTGCCTCGCACCGTTTGAGAGGCATCTAACGCCAAGGAGGCAAACCTCACAACCGGCAAAACCAGAAAATCCACAAAAAAGCCATGGACCACAACACAATGTGGCTGTTAATCGTCAAGACAACAACGAAAAGTGGTTTTTGGCTCGCAATTTGTTTTTCGCCAAGAGGTTATGCCCCCGCAGGCAGGGGGGTATGGGGAATGCAGGGAAAAATCCTTTTCCG
>JBFXHR010000073.1:0-7884 GCA_050176815.1 Kiritimatiellia bacterium | reverse complement strand
GTCGAGGCGGAAGCCGTCGATGCCGTCGGGACGGCCGTCCTCGTCCGGGCCGAGGGCGGAGAGCCAGTGGTCGTAGACCTGGATCATCGCCTGGCGCAGGGCGGGGTTGGTATAGTCGAGCTTGGCGGTGTCGGACCAATCGCAGTCGAAGAACGCGGAGCCGTCGTCGGCCTGGGCGTAATAGTCGGGATGCGCGGTCATCCACACGTGGTCGCGCGCGGTGTGGTTGGGGGTGATGTCGAAGAGGACCTTGAGCTTGAGGGCGTGCGCGCGGCGGATCAGGTCGAGGAGCTCGGCCTTGGAACCGTATTCGGGTTCGACGGCGGTGAAGTCGCGGGAGGCGTAGGGCGAGCCGATGCCCTTGCGCGCGAAGTGCCCGATGGGATAGGGCGGGAGGAGATAGACGACGTTGAAGCCGAGGCGGCGGAGGCGGGGCAGGTGTTTCGTCAAGTAGGCCAAGGGCGATTCGGCCAGCGGTTTTTCCGTGGCGGCCTCGACGGCATTGCGGGGTTCGCGCGCGGCGAGCGAGCGGAGATTGACCTGGTAGACGATCGCGGACGACAGCCAAGAGGGGGTGGTTTTCATGGGCGCGCATTGTAGCGCTGGCGGGCGGCCGGCGCAAGCGGCCGGGCGCGCCCGCGCCTTGCCCGTTGCGGAGCCCCGCCCGTTGCGCTACTCTCCCTGCCGGAAAAGCGCCTGTAGCTCAGTTGGATAGAGCATCGGATTTCTAATCCGGCGGTCGCAGGTTCGAGTCCTGCCAGGCGCGCCAAGCACCCGGAAAGGAAGGGGCCGATGAAAAAAGCGCGCGGGACGTGGTGGATGCGGTCGGGGATCCTGCTGTTGGCGGCGTTGTTCGGGGTGCTGGTGTATTGGTCGGTCGGCTTCCTGCTCGACGACATCCATGTGTTCCGGCGGCCGGACTGGGAGGCGTTTTCCAAGGCGCGCGCGGATTCCGCGTTGCCGGACAATCTGGAGGCGCTGGAGCGCCGGCTGGAGGAATTGGGACACCAGCACACGTTGCTCGAGCAGCAGCGGGAGTTCATCCGGGACTCTTCGGGGAGCCTGCAGGTCACGGTGGACAATCTGTTCCGGCTGAAGGATCGGAACCAGCAACTGGTGTCGGCGGAGCAGTTCGGGCAGGTCTTGGCGTCGCTGGACAAGATCATCGCGATCCAGGGGGAATTCCAGGCGACGGCGGAACGCTACGTCCAGATCACGAGCGACCAGTTCGAATTGCGGAAAAGCATCGCGGCCCTGAAGAAACGCATCCGCGACCAGGCCGAGGCCATCCGGCGGGAGTACGACGACGCGTTGCGGCGGCAGCAGATCCGCACCACGCTGTTGCGGCTGGCGTTGTTGCTCCCGCTGGTGGTGGTGGCCACGGTCGTGCTGGTGCGGAAGCGCGACAGCATGTACCGGTTGATCTTCGCCAGCACGGCGGTGGCGCTCGGCCTCAAGACCGTCCTGGTGATTCACGAGCGGTTTCCGACCCGCCATTTCAAGTACGTCGTGACGGCGTGTTTGCTGGCGCTGGTGGGCGGGGGCTTCGTCTGGCTGATCCGCCGCCTGGTGCGGCCCAAGCTGGACCTGCTGCTCAAGCAGTATCGGCAGGCCTACGAGCATTATCTGTGCCCGGTCTGCGAGTATCCCATCCGGCGGGGACCGCGCCAGCATCTCTACTGGACCCGGCGCACGGTCCACAAGGTGGCGCTGGCCCCGACGGACGGAAGAGCGGCGGAGGCCGACCAGCCGTACGTCTGTCCGACCTGCGGCACGGCCCTGTTCGAGAAGTGCGCGTCCTGCGGGGCGATCCGCCACAGCCTGTTGCCGGCGTGCCAGGCCTGCGGCGCGACCAAGACGCTCGACGACAGCCGCTATTGAGTCCGGCGGCGCGGGACCCGGGTCACGGATTCCCCTTGAAAGGCTTGTCCTGCTCGAAATCGGGGAGGAAGTCGTCGGTGGCGGCGAGGGGCTGGATCAGGAGATTCTCGAAACCGAGCTCCTGCGCGTGTTCCACGGCGGTTTGGTATTCCTCGGGGGCGAGGGGACGATCGAAAGGCGGGCGGTTCTGCGCGGCGGGCACGGGCACGTATTGGCTCATCAGCGAGAGCGGCAGCCAGCGGCCGAATTCCTCGCGCAGCAGATCGAGGGCGCGCAGGGTGTTTTCGACGTTCCCGGGCAGGACGAGATGCCGGACGAGCACGCCGCGCTTGGCCAGGTCCGTGCCGGTGGGATCGAACGGTTCGAGAAAGCCTTTTTCGGCGACCATCAGGCGCAGGGCTTCGAGGGCGATTTCGGGATAGCGCTCGTCGCGCATGACGAGGCGGGCGAGGACAGGATCGGCGAATTTGAAATCCGGCAGGAAGACGTCCATTTGCGCGGCGTAGCGCGAGATCATCGCGGGTAACTGGTAGCCGGAGGAATTGAAAAGAAACGGGATTTGGACGCCTTCGTCGCGCAGGCGGGCGCAGAGGGCCTCGACGTGCGGCCAGAAGTGGTCGGGGGTGACGAAGTTCAGGTTATGCACGCCGGTTTCGATCAGGCCGAGGGCGAGGCGGTGGAATTCTTCGGCGGTGACGGCCTGGCCTTTGCCGCGCGCGTTGGAAATCTGCCAGTTCTGGCAGAAGAAGCAGTGGCAGGCGCAGCCCGAGAAGAAGATCGCGCCGGAGCCGCGCGTGCCGCTGAAGCAGGGTTCCTCGCCCAGATGGGGGCCGGAGGAGGCGATGCGCAGCTCGGCGGTTTCGCCGCAGACGCCCGGCGCGCCGCCGAGACGGTCCGTCCCGCATTGGCGCGGGCAGAGGCGGCAGGGGGTGTAGGCGATTTGCGGATCGGAGTGCATCAAGTCCACAAGAACAAGCACGCGCACAGAATGGAAACGGCAAACGTCGCGGAGGTCCGGAGGTAGCGGTAGGTGATCCGCCGGGTTTGCGAATTGCGGAACGTGACGAAGAACAGGGCGCAGAGGACGTTGGCGAGGCTATGCTGGATGCGCGGCCGCTTGGCGTAATACGTGGCCAGCAGAAACGAGGCGGCAAAAAGCAGCATCAGCGATCCCGGCCAGAAATGGCCGACCAGCAGTTTCGCCAGCCCGGCGAAAATGATGCCGGACACGATGAATGCCCAGACGTTCTTTTCGCTCATGGATTGCATCGCGAAGGCATCCATGTGATGTGGGTGCATGATGGGCGGCGGGGGCACGCCCCCCGGCTTGGATGGGGGCGCTCCGGCCAGCGGGGCCGAGGCCGGAGAACGATACGGACTAACCGGGGCAGGGTCGGTGTTGAAGCTCATGGGCGAATGGTAGGACTCGCTGGGGCCCACGTCCAGGGGAGGATTTGGCGGCGGAGGGGTTTGGGGAGGCCGCGGGCCGGGGGCGGGGGCACGCGGTGCAGGTGAGGAGCGAGGGCGGCGGGGACGTCGCGCGCGCCGGCGTGGCGGTAGCCGCGGATCAGCGCGTCGGCGGCCGTTTCGGGCGGAATGCCGCGGACTTGCGTCAAGAAACCGAACAAGGCCCCGACGAGGTCGGCGAGCGGCACGCCGTGTTCGCGCGGGAAGCGCGCGGCCATCCAGTCGGATAGTTCCATGAAGGCGCCGAAGACGGACGGCGCGTTTTGCCAGATCAGCGGCGCGGCGGCGAGAAAGCGGTTGGAGCTGACGATGGCGTCCCAGTAGTGGGCGAAGCGCGCGGTGCGGACGAGATGCTCGGCCGGCCAATCGCGGCTGGAGAGGATTTCGTAGGGCGGCGCGGGGCGGTAGCGCATGGCGAATTCGTCGTCGTGGCGCGCGAGGGGCGCGCCGGGGAGTTTTTTCAGGATGCCGAGCTGGATTTCGTGCGGGCCGAGGGCGACGAGGCGGTCGAAGCCGGCGGCGAAGCTCTCGGGCGTTTCGCCGGGGAGGCCCGCGATCAAGTCGGTGTGCAGCCAGGCGGGCGTGCGTTCGCGCAGGAAGCGCAAGTTGTCCGCGGCGCGTTCCAGGTTTTGCGGGCGGCGGATGGTGTTGAGGACTTGCGGATGGAACGACTGCAGGCCGATTTCGAGCTGGAGCGAGCGCGGCGGAAAGCGCGCGAGGATGTCGCGCAGTTCGGCGGGAAACCGGTCGGGCAGCATCTCGAAATGCAGAAAGAGGCCGGGGAAACGCGGCAGGCGCGCCAGGAAGAACGAAAGGATTTCAACGGCGCGGGGCACGTCGAGATTGAACGAGCGGTCGCAGAACTTGAATTGGCGCGCGCCGCGCGCGAGGAGCTGGTCGAAGGCGGCGAGGAGGGGCGGGAGGGGGAAGAAGCGGACCTGGGGATCGTTGGCGGAGACGCAGTAGTCGCAGCGCATGGCGCAGCCGCGCGAGGATTCGACGTAGAGCAGGCGGTGGGCGAGATCGGCGTCGGTGTACTCGGCGTAGGGGAGTTGGAGAGAGGCCAGATCTGGGGACGCCGGATGGGCACAACCACGGATGGACACGGATGGACACGGATCGGGGCCGGAAAGGATTTGGCGGCAGAGCGCGGCGAAGGCGAGGTCGCCTTCGCCGAAAATCAAGACGTCGGCGCCGGGGGTGCCTTCCGTGATTTCAGGTCCGCCTAAAACGATTGTCAGTTGCGGCCGTTTTTGCCGCAGAAGCGGCAGGAGTTCGGCCACGCGCGCGGAATTCCAAATATAGACCCCGAGGCCGAGGATGCGGGGCCGGCGCGCGGCGATGCTTTCCGCGATTTCGGCGGCGGCTTGCTGGATCGTGAATTCGGCCAACTCGGCTTGCGGGCGCAATTCGCCCAGGTTCGCCAGCAGGCACCGCGCGCCCATGGACGCGTGGCTGTGTCGCGCGTTGAGGGCGGCGACGAGGATGGGCGCGGCGTCGGGCATCAACGTGCGGGCGGCCAGTCCGGGGGCCGTTGGCAGGTGAGATCGAGGGATTTGCCGGTGGCGGGGTGGGTGCAGATGAGCCGGGCGGCGTGCAGCCAGTGGCGGGGGGCTTCGAGGGTTGAGCCGTAGAGGGCGTCGCCCGCGATGGGGTGGCCCGCGGCGGCGAGGTGGCAGCGGATCTGGTGCGTGACGCCGGTGTAGATCGTGACGTCGAGCAGCGAGAATTCCGGGCCGGTTTCGAGGGGGAGCCAAGCGGTCTTGGCGGCGAAGCAATCGCGGGGCGCCACTTTGTCGGGGTTGCGCACGACGGCCATCTTGCAGGGGCTGCGCGTCTGGTGGGTGAGCGGCGCAGCGAGCGCGCCGGGCTGGTCGACGCAGCCGTGGACGAGGGCCGTATAATGCTTCTGGACGGTGAAGCGGCGGAACTGCGCGCGGAGTTCGGCATAGGCGGCGGCGGTTTTGGCGGCGAGCACGAGGCCGGAGGTCTGGGTGTCGAGGCGATGCAGCAGCGCCGGGAAGAGGCGGTCGTCGCCGATGCCGGCCAGCGCGGGATAGCGCGCGACGAGGGCGTTGGCGAGGGTGTCGGTTTCGGCGAAGCGCAGGGGGTGGGTCGGCTGGCCGGCGGGTTTGTCGAGGGCGAGGACGAACTCGTCTTCGTAGAGCACGGCGAGGGGCAGGTCGGGATTGGGTTGGAGCTTGAGATCGGCGGGTTCGGGCACGTCGCGGCAGTCGAGGACGTCGCCGGCGGCAAGTTTGGCGCCCTTCTTGGCGGGGCGGCCGTTGCGGGCGACGTGGCCGCGGGCGATCAGGTCTTCGACGAGGGTCCGGTCGAGCCAGGGATAGAGGCGCAGAAGCTGCCGGTCGAGGCGTTCGCCGGAACCGGCGACGGCGTGCTGGTCGCGGGCGATCATGACGGAAGCCTCCGGCGGTTTTTACGTACGACGTAAAAACTTTCGGCGATTTTTACGTACGACGTAAAAACTTTGGGCGGATTTTCCATGGCACGTAAAAACTTTCGGGGCGCGCTCAAGCCAGCGGGGAGCATGGGGTTTCCAAGAGGTGGCGGAGGGTTTCGCGGGCGGCGAGGAGGCCGGCGGCGGCGGTGACACAATGCAGGCTGCCCATGGGGGGGCGAAGGCGGCCGCGGACGTAGAAGTCGGCGGCGGGCTCGACGGGTTCGAGGGGTTCGGCGGGGAGTTCGGTGGAGAAGATGGCGCGAATGCCGGCGGTGCCGCCGCGCTTGGCGAGGCGCTTGCGCAGGAGGCGCGCCAGGGGGCAGGTGTGGGAGTCGGCGAGGTCGGCGGCGACGAACCGGGTGGGGTCGAGCTTGCGGGCGGCGCCGAGGCAGGTGAGGACGAAGGGTACCCCGGCGGCCCGGGCGGCCAGGAGCAGTTCGGTTTTGGGGAGCAGGGAATCGATGGCGTCGATCAGGACGTCGACGGGCTGGTCGGCGAACAGCTTCGGCGCGGTCTCGGCGTCGAGGAATGCGGAGACGGGGACGACGTCGGCATCGGGATTGACGTCGCGCAGGAAGCGGGCGGCGACGTCGACCTTGGGCTGGCGGAGGGTGGAGTGGAAGGCAAAGGGGTGGCGATTGAGGTTGGAAGGGCGGAGTTCGTCGAAATCGACGAGGGTCAGGTGGCCGACGGCAGAGCGGGCGAGGGATTCGGCGGCGGCGGCGCCGACGGCGCCGAGGCCGGCGACGACGACGCGGGCGCGGGCCAGGCGCGGCAGGGCGTCGGGGCCGAGGAGGAGTTCGAGGCGGGCGAAGGGCGTCGTCATGTCAGAAAAGAAGCCTAGCCGAACGGGAATGAAGAAAGAAGAATTAAGAATGGGGGCGAAATCCGGGCTTGCGGGGCGGGGGGGTGGGGGCGTAGATTCACCGGAATGTTTGTCCGGGAAAGTGTAGGACAATGCGACGGTCGGCGCGCAGGCATCGGGGAGGAAACCACGGCATCGGGGCGGGGGAGGGTTTCGGATTGCGGCCGCGGCAGAAGTCGTCCCGGGACAACGAGTAGAGAAAAAGAAGGATGGAAGTTCGAATGAGCTTCATGGATGCGATCAAATCGCTCTTCACCCCGGCCGGCGGATCCGCTCGGCGGGACACCCGGACCTACGTGGTGGACGGAGCGCGGTTGGTAGACGAGAAGACGGGCCGGCGCATGGCGCCGCGCGATCAGGTGCAGATGCTCAACGCGCTGGCGCGCGTGATGAAACAGGAAGGCCTGACGATCCAGGCGGTGTTCGAAAGCGACCGCCCCCTGCGCGAAGTGGAACACGGCGGCGAATTCAACGGCGTCAAGGTGTTCTACGCGCCGGACAACGAGCAACTGGTGGCCGTGGCGCTGAAGCTGTGCAAGAGCACGGGCGGCACGCTGGTGAGTTCGGGCGTGACGATGGAAAGCCGGGCGACGGAAGCCGGGATTCCGGTGCTGTGCAGCAGCACGTTCCGCAAGGCGTTCCTGCAGGGCGGCATGCCCGGCGGCGAGCGCGGCGAGCGCGGCGAGCGCGGCGGAGACCGGGGCGACCGGGGCGGCCGGGACCGCCGGCGGGATCGCGGTCCGCGGCGCGATCGCGGCGAGCGCGGCGGCGACCGGGGCGGCAACCGTCCGCCGCGCGAAGGCGAGCAGGGGCAGGCGGGCGATGCGTCGTCCGAGGCTCCGGCTTCTTCCGAAGGCGGCGGCGAGGAATCGCAGGCGCCGCGGGAAGACAACCGCGCGGTACGCAACCTGATCGACCTGGTGGAATAAAATTCCTCCGGCGAAACAAGGGCCGAGGCGCAAGCCGCGGCCCTTTTTTGTGCCCTTCGCCTTTCGGTCGCAACTATCACTTATTATAATATGTGATAGTTGCGGACGCGGAGCGTATCGGGGCGGCGGCAGGGCCGGGGGGAGCTATTTTTCGACGGGGACGACGATGCCGCGCAGCAGGACGCGCTGGCAGGCGAGGAAGACGGCCAGGGTGGGCAGCGCGGCGAGGAGGAGGGACGCCTGCACGACGCCGGGGCCGGAGCGCTGCTGGAGCAGATCGG
>JBFXHR010000072.1:0-7916 GCA_050176815.1 Kiritimatiellia bacterium | reverse complement strand
GGGGGCGATCTCCCGAACCGCAAGGCGGCTTGGCCTCCGAAGCCTTGGCGAAGGGGGCGGCCGCCTGCATCGCTCCGCGTTCGGCCGCCAGATTCCGAACCGTTAGAGCCGCCCCGAAAACCTCTGGTGAGCCGTGATGGCGGCAGTTTTCGCGCGGGGGCAGGCGGCCACGCGGACGGGCATACCCAGGGCGGTATGTCCTCCTCGTGGCGAACGAACCCCTGCGCGAAAAGAGCCGCCACCCAAGGGGCGCGGGTTCTTTTGACGAGCCGCTGCGTTGCGCGGGCGGGGGATAGCCTTTTCAAGGATACCCCACCGCCCCCGCGCCTTGCGGACTCGCCAAAATCTCCCCGCGTCACGGCCATCATAGGTTTCCGGGTCGGCTCCTAGCCCGCAACCGCTTCTGGCGGCTCGTGACCTCGCCACGCCAGCGCTTGCGGGCGGACATTGGCGGAATTGTCTCTAAAAGATTTGCACCCCCTCCCCTCCTGTGCCATAGTATTTATCATGCTCGTAAGGTGGTCTTACATATTGGAGGGGTTCATGCAGTTTGAAATCACGCGGCTTTCTTCGAAGGGCCAGCTTGTCATTCCCGGCAAAGTCCGCAAAACGATGGGCCTGCGCACCGGCACCAAGCTCGCCATGTTCCACGACGGCGAGAGCATCTATTTGAAGCCCATCCCCGCGCCCGACTTGTCCGGTTTCCGCAAGCTGGCGAGTGAAGCCAAGAAAACCGCTTTGAATGCGAAGAAGAAGGGGGCCAAGAAATGAAATACTTCATCTATGCGCGCAAGAGCACGGACGACGAGGAGCGCCAAATCCTCTCGATCGATGCGCAGTTGGACGAATTGCGGATGCTGGCGGCGAAAGAAAAACTGGAAGTCGTCCGCGAATATATCGAATCGCAGACGGCGAAGAAGCCGGGCCGACCGATCTTCAATGAAATGCTCAAGGCGATCAAACGGGGCGAAGCGCAAGCGATTCTGGCTTGGCACCCCGACCGCCTGGCTCGCAACTCGGTCGACGGCGGGCGCTTGATCTACGACCTCGACACGGGGGCGCTTGCCACCCTGAAATTCCCCACGACTTGGTTCGAGAACACGCCGCAAGGCAAGTTCATGCTCAGCATCTCGTTCGGGCAGTCGAAATACTATGTGGACAGCCTTTCCGAGAACATCAAACGCGGCATCCGCAAAAAACTACGCGATGGCATCTTCCCGACCAAGCCCCCCATTGGCTACCTGAACGATTCCAAGACGCGGACGGTGTACATCGACCCCGAGCGCGGGCCGCTGGTCCGCAAAATGTTCGAGGCCTACGCCACGGGGCGCTACACGGGGGCGCAAATCAAGGATCTGGTGACGGCCTGGGGGTTGAAGACCTTCAACGGCCTCCCTCTCCCGCTGAGCAAGGTCTATTGGACGCTGGACCACATTTTCTACACGGGCCTTTTCCGCTTCAATGGCGAGGTGTACGAAGGGAAACACCCGCCGTTGATTTCGCGCGAGCTGTACCAGCGCGCGCAGAGCGTCCGCAAGAACACGGGCCGGGGCCGCTACGCCAAGCACGAACTCTATCCGTTGCGCGGCCTGATCGTCTGCCACGAGTGCGGCTGCCTGATCACGGCGGACGGCCAGAAGGGGCACCATTATTACCGCTGCGGCAAGCGGCGCGGCCCCTGCACCCTGAAAACGATGCGCGAGGAGGCGCTTGTGCAACTGCTGCGGACGGCCGAGCAGATCGTTTCGATTCCCGACGACAAGGCGGATTTGATGCTGGCGGAAATGGAACGGCGCATCCTCCTGGACCGGGCCGCGCAGGCTGCCTCGGTGGATCGTCAAAAAGCCGAACTGGCGGCGATTTCCGCCCGGCAGGATCGGCTAGTGGATGTATTCCTCGCGGGCGACATCGAGCGGGAGGAATTCACCGTCCGCAAGGAAAAATATATTCAGGAGAAGGCCGCCCTTGCCGATGCCATCGCCAAATTCGAGGTGGAGGGCGCGAGTCGGTTGAAACCTGTGGTGGACTTCCTAACCGCGTCGCGGCAGGCGAAATACGACGCGCAAAACGAGAACATTTCGGAATTGCGGATTTTCTTCCAAAAGATCGGTGCAAACCTGATTTTCGCGGTTCGGAATCTGGCGGCCGAACGCGGAGCGATGCAGGCGGCCGCCCCCTTCGCCAAGGCTTCGGAGGCCAAGCCGCCTTGCGGTTCGGGAGTTCGCCCCCCGCCGATCCCCGTGCCTCGCGGCGGCTCTGCCGCACGCTCGGCCTGCCCGAATCCCCCCCAAAATGGATCGTTTTCGTTCGTCGCCGATCCCGAGGCCCCGTTCCTCCCGATCCTGCCGCAAGAGGTCGCCGCGTATTTCCCGCCCCAAAAAATCTTTCGCGCGCTCGGCTCGAAAACCGATCCCGTGTTGCACATCCAGTTCGTCGGGCCGTGGGCGTTCGTCGCCCAAAATCGGCGCATAAAAAATTGGCGGAGGGAGTGGGATTTGAACCCACGGGACGCGTTTAACGCCCGCCCGATTTCGAGTCGGGTGCCTTAGGCCGCTCAGCCATCCCTCCGCATCCGTCCCGCGCCGCGGGACGAAAACTCGCAGATGAATACCCCAGCCCCGCGCGGATTTCAACCGCATTCTGGACCGGCATGGAAAATGGCATGGAAAAAGCGCGGGACCGGCGTCCCGCGCCTTCGAAACGCTCCTGCGGTTTATTAAAAATAGAGCCGCATGCCGAGCAGGAGGCTGAGGTTCTTGTCGGTGGCTTCCAAATCGTCGTCGTAGACGTCTTCCGTCGCCAGTTCGCCCCGCAGCGACAAAGCCAGCGCCGTCGTGTCGGTCAGGAAGAATTTCACGCCGGCATCCGCGCCGAACACCCCGGCGCTTTCCGTCTCGTCGAACAGCTTGGCGCGGCGGTATTCCACGGATCCGCCCAGAAACGGCACCAGATCCGTGCCGAACAGGGGCTTGTAGTTGGGCGGAAGCTGGAAGTTGTACTCGGCGACCACCCCAAGCCCGAGGTGGTTGACCGCGTCGTTGTTGTAGAGCATCGCCTTGGGACCCACCGACAAGCGGTCGACGAAGAAATAGCCGTAGCGGACCGCCAACTCGGTCTCCACGCCTTGGAACGTCGCAAAGTCCACCATGCCGTCGATCGCCATTTCGCTGGCGCCTTTCGACACCAACGCTTCGCCCATCGCCGCCGTCGCGGTTCCGCCGAGAGCCAACGCCAAAATCCATGCTTTCGCGATTTTCATGATTCCATCTCCTGATCGATTCCGTTTGGGGGAACTGTTGCGGTTTCGCGGTCCGAAATCAAGCTTGCTTCACGTGGGGATCCGAATGCCCCGCCGCATGAAGGTGGGAATGTCCAGATTCGCGCCGTCGTAGAGGGTCGGCGCCACGTCCTGGAACCGGCCGGTGTCGTTGGCCGAGGCTTCCAGGGGCAGCACCGACTGGTGTCCCCCCTTGCGGAAATGGCGCGAGGCACCGTCCGCCGCGGGCGGCGCCTCTTCGAAAAACAGGCCTCCCGGCGCGGACGGGGCCGCCGCGTCCCGCGCGGAAGGCATCCAGTGTTCCGCCGCCAGCACCGTCAAGGCCAACTGGCCTTCCCATCCGTCCAGCACCGCCGCGCCCATCGAAATCCGCGCGCCCGGCCGCGCCGCTTCCTGGAACCGCTTGTGGATGGACTCCAGTTCCGCCAGCGAGAGGTCCGGCCCGCCGGCCACGCTCAAAATCATCGCGCCGGAATTGGCGATGACCCGGCCTTTTTCCAGCATCGGGCCGTCCAGCAGTTCCCGGAGCGCCTGGGCGGCCTTGTCGGGACCGCGGCCCTCCCCGTATCCAAAGCAGCATTCGTTGCCGCTGTTTTCCACCAGGCTCTGCACGTCGGAAAAATCCAGGTTCAGCATGTTGTCGCGGGCCAGCAAGGTCCACAAGCCCCGCAAACCGGCGGACACCATGCGGTCCACGAACGCAAACGCATCCACCAGCGGCGTTCCCGGCGAAAGCATGGCGTGAAGCCGCTGGTTGGGCAGGCAGACCACCGCATCGGCAACCTGTTTCAGCGCGGACAGGCCTTCCTGGGCCTGTTCCTGGCGGCGGGCGCCTTCGAACGCAAAGGGCGTGGTCACGAAGGCCAAGGTCAGCAGGCCCGCATCGCGAGCCAACTGCGCCAAAACCGGCGCCGCGCCCGTTCCCGTTCCGCCGCCCAGACTCGCCACCAACAGCAGCAAATCGTAGCCCGACAGCAGGGATCGCAGGGCATCCAAATCTTCGTTGGCCGCCAACCGGCCCAATTCCGCGTCGCCGCCCGCCCCCATGCCTTTGCCCACCGTTTTGCCGATCATCACCTTCAGGGCGATCCCCGTCTCCGACAGGGCGCGGGCATCGGTGTTGACGCCGGCCACCGGCGGAGGGTCCGGCCAATCGGCCAGCGCGTGGTCCAGCACGTTGCAGGCGCCGCCGCCGACTCCCGCCACCAAGATCCGGCACCGCGGCTCCACGCCGTCCGCCCTTGCTCCATGCACGTCCATCGCTTGCTCCCCTCTTTCCGTCATTCGAAACCGAACCATCGGGCCACCCGCTTCAAGGAACTCCGGCTTTGCTCGGCGTTCATCCGGACGTTCTTGTAGCCATACAGCAGCGCCCCGATCCCGGTGGCGTATTCCGGCCGGGAAAGGTTCGCCGCCAATCCGCTGACGTTGCGCGGGCCCCCGACTTCGCAAGGCAGCCCGAACACCTTTTCCGCCAGGGGGGCCACGTTCTTCAGGCCGGCGCCGCCGCCCGTCAGCACGACCCCCCCGCCCAGCAGATTCAGCAGGCCCTGCCGCTTCAGCCGCGCGCTGATCAGGCCGAAGGTTTCCTCCATGCGCAGGTGCACGATCGTCTGCAAATCGGATTGCTTGACGGCGCGCGGCGTTTCCCCCGCCGCCGCCGGCAACGGCAGGCGGCGGGTGCGCCCCGCCGCGCTGATCATGGCGTCGCCGTGCGCGATTTTCAGCGCCTCCGCCTCCGCCGTCGAAAGCCGGAACGCGCGCGCGACGTCGTTGGTCACGTGGTCCCCGCCCACGCCGATGGCGCCGGCGTCGGCGATCTTGGCGTTCGCGTAGACCATGTAGTCGGTGGTCCCCCCGCCCAAATCGAGCAGCAGCACCCCTTGCAGCTTCTGTTCCGTCGAAAGCGCCGACATCGCCGAGCACAATCCGCTGAAGAGCAGATCCTCCACGTCCAGCTTCAGGAACTTAACGACTTTCACGAGGTTGACCATCCGCGAATGCAGGCCGTGCACGATCAGGACGTCCGCCGCCAGCGTCTTGCCGGTCATGCCCACCGGCATCACGCCGCCCAGCCCATCCACGGAATACTGGCTGACGATGCTGTGCAGGATCTGCCGGTCCGCCGGCAGCGTCACTTCCTTGGCCACCTTCCGCACGCGGTCCACGTGTTCCTGCGCGATCTCGCCGTCCACCGCGATCTCCCCGCGGTTCGGCAACCCCTCGATCTGCGATCCCGACATCGCCAGATAGACTTCGTTGATGGACAGGTTGGCCGCCTCCTCCGCCTGCCGCAGCGCCGTTTCGACGCACGCGCACACGCTGTCGAAATGGAACATCTCGCCCTTGCGCATGCCGCTGCTGGCGCTGTCGCCCACCGCGGTGATCAGCAGGCCCTCGTCTTCCCGGGCTTCGCCCACGAATACGCGCACCCGGCTCGTGCCTATTTCCAGCGCAACGATCGGCTCCATGCTCATTCCCGTTCCCGTCCCTTTCCCCGGTCTATTCGATGCGGGCCGCGGCGTCCGTTTCCGCGGATGAAACCATTCCCGCCGGCCGCCCCACGAAGTTCTGATCCACCGTCATGTCGTATTCCGCCAGGCCCAGTCCCCGGTCCCGGGCGACGTCGAGCATGGCCCGCAGCTGCACGAGCTTGTCCGCCCACTGGGGCCCCGACAACAGCACCCGCTCCCCCGTTTTCAACCCCACGACGAGATACTCTTCGTTGGCCAAATCGATCGTTTCCACCGACATCGCCTCGCGCAGTTCCGACTGGTTGCAAAGGACCAGCACCTTCAGCGCATCCTGCAGCATCGGATCCTTCACCGCGTCGCCCGGACGCAGCCCGTTGTCCCGGACGCCCAGGATCGCCGGCAGGCTCGGCCGCACCGAACTCGGCCCCAGCACGTGCCCCGCGGCATCCACGGCCAGCGGACTTCCCGATCCCGGGCGGCCCAGCCGCGCCACCGCCACGCGTTCGGCCACTTCGATCACCAGCGTGTCCGGCAACCGCCGGCCCACCTGGGCATGGGCGATCACCGGCACCGACAGCAGGGACTCGCGGACGGCTTGCGGACTCACCGCAAACAGATTCATGCCTTCCTTCACCTTGGCGTATTCCCGCACGTGGCCCGCGCCCAGATTCCCGTCCGTCGTCACTTCGATCCGGCGAATGCGGAAAAAATCGTTCTCCTCGAAAAGCCCCAGCCACGCCGCGCGCCCGCCGAAAACCAGCCCCGCCAGCACGGCGGGAATTCCCACCAGCAGCACCAGCGCCCCGCCGATCCGGCGCCCCAGCGTCCGACGGCGTTCCGCCGAACGCGCCGCCACTTTCAGCACGCTTTCGCGCGGACGGTTTTTCCGCCGCCGCTCTGGATGTCCATAGGCCAAGTCGATTTCCTCTTTCCGGGTTTTGCCGGCCCGCACTATGCCATACCCGCTCCGCCGTAAAAACCTTTTTTCGCCGCTTCCGCTCCCGACTCTTCCGTGCATCCCGTTTCCATCCCTTTTCCGTTTCCATTAGGTGTTGACGTGCCTGCGCCAAAAAGCTAAACACGCCCGTCATTTTGTTTGAAGAAAGGTTCCCGCATGCAACCGACATACCATCCATCCAAGATCAAGCGCGCCCGCAAGCACGGATTCCGCGCCAAGATGGCCACGGCCAACGGCCGCAAGACCCTCAGCCGCCGCCGCGCCAAGGGCCGCAAATCCTTGACCGTCAGCGACCGGAAGTAACCCCCGTTCGCCCCCGCGCCGGGGACGATTTTCCCCATGCAACCCGGCAGCGATCGCCCGGCCCCGTCCGCCCCGCAGGTCAACGGCCGGGCGTTTTGCGTCCGCGAGACCTTTGGCCGCAAGCAGCGCCTGCGCCACACCGCGCAATTCCAGGAGACCTACGACCAGAACCGCCGCTGGCATGGCCGCTACCTGGTTCTCTTCCTGCGCGCCGCCCCCGACGCCTCCCTGCGTCTCGGCGTGGTCGCCAGCAAGAAAGTCGGCAACGCCCCCGAACGCGCCCGCGCCAAGCGCCGCCTCCGCGAAGCCTTCCGCCGCCACCGCGCCCAATTCACCGCCTGCACCGACGACGTCGTGCTCGTCGCCCGCCGCTCCATTCTCGCCGCCCCGTGGCCCGAACTCGTCGCCGAACTGCTCCGGCTGGCCGCGCAGGCCGGCCTGGCGCCCCCCGCCGCGAAATGAATCCCGTCGCCTCGTCCCTCTGCTTCCTGATCCGCGTCTACCAGCACACGCTGAAATACCTCTTCGGCCCCTGCTGCCGCTTCGAGCCGTCCTGCTCGAATTATATGCTGGAAGCCATCCGCGTCCATGGAGTAGGGTACGGCGTTTTACTCGGCCTCCGGCGCATCGGCCGGTGCCACCCGTGGAATCCCGGCGGCTACGACCCCGTGCCGCCCAAAAAGCAAAAGATTTAAACGAGAGCTGAACCATGAATAAAAAAGACCTGATTCCCATCGTCGCCATTTTCGCAATCTTCCTGGCCTATCCGACGATCGACCGGAAGATCATGACCAAGATCTTCCCCCCCAAGGCCCAACCCGTCCCCGCCCCCATTTAAAAGGCCCCGGCCCCCGCCCACCCCGCCCGAAACCCCCTAGCCGCCCCCCGGGCGTAAGCCCCCCCC
>JBFXHR010000071.1:0-8386 GCA_050176815.1 Kiritimatiellia bacterium | reverse complement strand
TGGCCGCCTACCGTCCGCGCAAGAAAAAAACGCAGCGCGGGGAGATGGCCTAGCAGTTCCCGCCCGGGAGCGAGATCATCGTGCAGGAGACGAAGGGTCCCATCGGCACCAAGGGCCCGCGGGTGACGGCGAACCTGAGCGTTCCGGGACGCTATCTCGTCATGATGCCCGGCAGCCGCCTCAAGGGCGTGTCGCGGAAGATCGAGGACGACAAGGAGCGCGAGCGGCTGAAGAAGGCCCTCGGGCGCCTGCCGATTCCGTCGGGCATCGGCTTGATCATCCGCACGTCGGCGGAGGGATCCCGGGCCACGAGTTTCGCGCGCGACCTGCGCGGCCTGCTGGACACGTGGCAGAAGATCGAAGACGGCATCAAGAACAAGCCGGCGCCGTGCTGCCTTTACCACGAGCCCGACCTCGTCGAGCGCGTGGTGCGCGACTCGCTGACGGAGGATGTGGACCGCATCGTGATCGACTCGCGCGAGACGTTCGAGCGCATCCGCGAAATGACCCTCCGCATTGCGCGGCACGTCAAGAACCGGGTGAAGCTCTACGACGGCGCGGCGCCGATCTTCGACCATTTCGAGGTCGAAAAGCAGCTGGAAAACGCGATGCGCCGCAAGGTGTGGCTGAAGTCCGGCGGGTACCTCATTTTCGACGAGACGGAGGCCCTGGTGGCCATCGACGTGAACACGGGCCGGCACAAGGGCGGCAAGACGCAGGAGGAAAGCATCCTGCAGGTCAACATCGAGGCCGCGCAGGAGGTGGCGCGGCAGCTGCGGCTGCGGAACATCGGCGGCCTGGTCGTGATCGATTTCATCGACATGAAGTCGCGCAAGAACCAGACCACGGTGCACCGGACGCTGAAGGAGGCCCTGCAAAACGACAAGGCGCGCACGAACGTGCTGCCGGTCTCCCAGCTCGGTCTCATCGAGATGACGCGCCAGCGCATGGAGGAAAGCCTGCGCGCGGCGAACTTCGCCGATTGCCCGTATTGCCACGGGCGCGGCAAGGTGCTTTCGAACCTGAGCATGAGCGTCCGCATCCAGCGGCGCATCCTCGAGGTGATGAAGAAAAACCAGCACCGCCGGGACATTCCGCTGCGCATCGCGGTGAATCCGATGATCATGGAGCGCCTCCGCAAGGAAGACGAGCAGGTGCTGATCGATCTCGAAAAGCGCTGCGCCACGCAACTGACGTTCGTGAGCGATTCGAACCTGCACGTCGAGGACTTCCGGATCGCGCATGGCCAGACCGGCGAGCTGCTCTACGAGGACCACGAGCCGTAGGCGGCGGGAAGCCGGAGGTCGGCAACCGGGCGTATTTTTGCTTTACCCGCGCGCGCTCCGCCGTGGTAGGATGCCGATCGTGAAGCGCATCGCATGGATCTTGTTCTGGGCGCTGTCCGCCTCCGTCAGGGGGCAGACCGACGGGATTTTCGCCGATTTCTCCACGTCGATGGGGGATTTCACCGTCTGGCTCGACCACGAGCGCGCCCCGCGCGCCGTGGCCAGCTTCGTGGGGCTCGCCACGGGGGAAGGCGGGTGGGCGGATCCCCAAAGCAACGTCTTCCACCGGCCGTTCTACGACGGTTCGATTTTCCATCGCGTCGCAAAGGTGGTGGAAAGCAACGAAGTGTCCGTTTGGACCAACGGAATCGCCATTCAGGGCGGGGCCTATCTGTGGCGATCCGTCAACACCAACACGGGCGTGGTTACCACCAATATTTCCGGTCCCGGCTACCAGATGCTCGAATGCGTGACCAACGGGCTGACGCATTCCAACGGCGTGATTTCGATGGCCAATTCGGGACCCAACACCGACGGTTCGCAGTTCTTCATTACAGCGACGAATTGGCCGAATTGGGATGGCAGCTACTCGGTGTTCGGCCATGTGACGGAGGGAATGAACGTGGTGACCTCGATCGCCGCCGTGGCCGTGCAGGGCACGGGCGATCGGCCCGTGGACGACATCGTGCTGAGCAACGTCGTCATCCGCCGCGTGGGCGCAGCGGCCGAAGCGTTCGACGTCGCCGCGCAAGGCGTCCCTTCGCCCGAGTCCGCGCCCACGCGGATTTCCGTTGTGAAAACGATTTCGACCACCAACGTCGCGCTGGCGGTGGAACTGGCGGCCCAGACTAAGCCGATGATGTTCAGCGATGCAACGAATATCCGCTTGTTCTCGGAATGGGATCATCAGGTGATGTTCACCAACCTGACTTTTTACACCAACGATTCTTTGGTGCTGACCCAATCGTGGGACATCGCCATGCTGGGAGACCGGCACTTCTTCCACTCGTCCCGCATCCGCTATCCGGTGCCGATCACCGCACCGATCAATCACCGGGGTCGAATTTATACCTTTTCGTGGAACACGGTGCCGGCGGTGACGAACGAATCGCATTTTGGGCCCGATGCCGCGACTTCGGGCGTGTCCTACGAGTGGGTGGGCACGAATGCCGTGGTTACCAACCAATTGCTTTCGGGCTGGGAATCGTGGACACAAAACGCCTATTCGGCCTATCTGGTCTCCCTGGATTCCCGTATCTACTACTACTACTATTCGCTGGGATTCAACCCCGGCGCCGGCACCAACCGATTCTCCTGCCGGAGGGTTCATGGCATTTCCGGAGACACCTTTGTCTTTTCCGGAACGTTCACGGTCCAATAGTCCTTCCGGGGGAGAGGATAGAAAAGCGTTTTTCCCGCCATAATTTGTTTGCTTTTGGGGAAAGGGGCATGCCAAGCTGCCGAAATCCGCGGCAAAGGCCCGTTGGATACCACAAGGAGCGGACATGAAGGCGAACATGCTGGGCGGATTCTTGATCGGAATGCTGGCGCTGGCCGGCGCGGCGATGGGGGCGACGAACACCATCGCCTACGACGAGGCGGGCAACTACACCCCGGCGACATTCGTCAACGGCGCGAACCTCGGCACCGGGTTCGGCGCGTGGGATCTCTGGAATAATCCGGCTACGCTGGGGGATTCCACCGCGGGTGGCGGCGGCAACCTGAATTCCACCAACGGCTATTCCTTTCGTTTCATGAGCGACGGGACAACCAACGCACCCAACAGTTGGTGCAACGGCAAGCGCAATTTCGACGGCGCGCTGCAGAACGGCGACGTGCTGAGTTTCACATTCACCTACAATTGGGACGGCGGCGGCCGCGGCGTGGACATCTTTTCGGCGAGCGGCCAGTTTGCCAACCTGATCGACGTTTCGCCTGGCAACACCTTCAAGGTTAACGGCCAGACGCTTTCCACGGACTGGTCGCCCGGAGCCGTGGTGAACGTGGAAATCACCCAGCAGGCCGACGGCATCCAAATGCACCTGACCCGGACGACCAACGGGACGGAAAACCTCAACTACACGACCAACATCCTCAATCCAGAACCCGCCACGGGCTTCTCGCTTTATTGCGGCGGCTACACCTCCAGCGAAACCGACAATCCAAACTACGCCATCTACATGAACGACATCCAGATCGTCGGCGAAGAACGGAGATCGCTGACCTTTGCGTCCGGCACCTGGAATCCACAGGCGGTGGGCGACTATGAGTTCGTTCTGGCGCGCGTGGGCGCGGTGGGCGACGACATCGTGCTGACGAGCAGCAATCCCGATGCCGTGACGGTGCCCGCCGGCGCGACGTTTGTTTCCAACTCGGTGGCGTTTGACGTCACGGTGGTCAGCTTGACCAACGGCCCCGCGACGCTCGTCGCCAGCAACGAAGCGACGGGCGTTTGGACGGATTATACGATTACGCCGGTGGCGCCGCAGCTGTCTTTGGCCGGGCCGTGGGAGCTGTTTGCGCTGGCGCCGGCGGAATACGCCGTGAACCGCATCGGCGCGGTGGGCGACGACGTCGTGCTCAGCAGCAGCGACGCCGGCGTACTGACCGTGCCCGCCGCCACCAACTTCGCCGCCGGCGCGACCAGCGTGACGTTTAACGCCCTTGCCGTCGGCTACGGCGCGGCGACGATCGTGGCCAGCAACGCCGCCAGCGGCGCATGGGCGACCTTCGACGTGACGGTCGCGGCTCCGGCGCTGTCCTTGACCGGGCCGGCCACGGTCTGGACCGGCGGCGCCAAGTACTACGCACTGCGCCGCAATTCCACCGCGGCCGTCGGCGCGAGCGTCAACCTGACCAGTTCCGACACGAATAGGCTGACCGTGCCTGCGACCGTGGATTTCCCGGTAGACGCGACGGTGGTCTATTTCCAAGCCACGGGCGTATCCACAGGGACGGTGACGATCACGGCGGACAACGACGACGTTGAGCCCGCCACGTTCGACGCGACCGTGGCCGACCTGCCGGGCGTCCTGGCCGCCGACCACTCGGGCAACTACACGTCCGAAACTTTCGTCAACGGCGCCAATCTCGGCACCGGGTTTGGCGCCTGGGACTTCTGGAGTACGCCGGCCTCCCTGGGCGATTCGACGGCCGGCGGCGGCGGCGACCTGAACGATACCAACGGGGTGGCGTTCCGCTTCATGGCCGACGGCACGAATGATTACTGCAACGCGCGGCGCAACTTCGCCGAAGCCCTCAAGCCCGGCGATACGTTCAGCTTCACGTTCACCTACAACTGGGTTGCCGGCAACCGCGGCGTGGACATTTATTCTGGCGATCAGGAACAGTTCGCCAACCTGATCAACGTCGGCGAGGGCAACGCGTTCGGCGTGAACGGCGCGGTCATTTCGACGGAATACACCCCCGGCGCGGTCGTCTACGTGGAAATCGCGCAGAAAGCGGACGGCATCGAGGTCTACCTGACGCGCGCGACCAACGGCGTTGTCAATCTGGCCTATACGACGAACATCGCCCATGGCGCCGGCGCGACCAGTATCGCGATGTATTGCGGCGGGTATTCCGACGTCCCGGAAAACATCGTGAACTACGCGATCTTCATGAACGTCCTGCGCATCGTCGGCGTCGTGCCCACGCGCCTGACTTTCACCGGCGGCACGTGGAATCCCGAAACGCCCGGCGACTATCCGTTCGAACTGACGCGCTCGGGCGAGGTGACCGACGAAATCACGCTGACCAGCGACAACCCGGCGGCCGTGACCGTGCCGGCCGGCGCGGCGTTCGAACCCGGCATCGACGTGCTGGCCTTCACCGCCACCGTCGTGAGCGTGACGTCCGGCGACGCGAAAATCGTTGCCAGCAATGCGGCGACGGGCGCCTGGGCGGAATACAACATCTATCCGGTGGCGCCCTCGCTAACCATTGAAGGGCCCTTCCTGGTGTCTGGACTTGGCGCGGTGCAATACGACCTGACGCGGACCGGCGCCGTGGGCGATACCATTGCGTTGAGCAGCTCCGATACGAACGTGGCGACGGTCGTATCCACCGCGATCTTCGCGGCCGACGAAGATGCGACGACCTTCCTCGTCACGCCAGTGGCCTACGGGTCGACGACCCTGTATGCCACCGACACGGTGTCCGGCGCCACGGCGGATTTCAACGTGGAGTTCGAGCTCCCGGCAACCCGGCACGTCGACGACATCGGCTACGATTCCGCCGCGCGGGCCTTGGTTTTCGGCCTTCCCGAGGGCTACACCGCGGCGACCGTGTACGGCGCGGACGCGGTTCCGAACGCCCAGCGGTATTGGGATTTCCAGCCGTTGTCGAACGGGGTGGACTACGTGGTCAGCGGCACCAATGTGACCCTTACCACCACCAACGCCCTGCGCATGATCATCCGCATCGGAATGAATTAGCCGCGGCTTCCGTCGTTTCCCCCGCCGATTCCGGCGGGGGATTTTTTTGCGTCTGCCATCGAAGAATGGCCGATCGGCGGGGGCTGGATGGGAAAACACGCCCGCGCGGGCGCCCGACGCGGCGGGACCCGCGCGAAGCGCAAGGATTCCGGAGACGCATACGCGTCAAGGCGCAAGGGCGGCGGCGTTCTTCAGCAGATCGATGAATTCCCGACGGTAGCCGTTGGAATCCGAGCCGGCGGCCGTGGAGGTCCATGCGGCGATTTCGCCGAAATCGACGTCCCGCACGGCGGAATCGCCGCGCAGCTTGAGGCCGGCGGCGGCGACGCCCGCGGCGAAGCGGAAGTCTTCGGAAGCGTCATCGAGGGAACCACAGGTGCCGACGAAGGGAACTTCGATTTTCGAGCTGCGGTCTTCCTTCGGGAGCTTGTAGCGCAGCTTGACGGTGAGCCACTCGGGACTGGCATTCGCGGATCTTTCTTTCTCGGGCGCTGGTTTTTCGGCCTGCGCCTGGTATTTCAGGGGATCGACGCCGGGGACGCCTTCGGCGCCGACGGGCACGAGCTCGTAGAAGGCGGTGACGACGTGGCCTGCGCCGAGTTCGCCGGCGTCTTTCCGGTCGTCGTTAAAATCCTCCTTGGCCAGCAGGCGGTTTTCGTAGCCGATGAGGCGGTAGGAAGAGAAGTGGGCGGGGTTGAACTCGATCTGTAGCTTCACGTCCTTGGCGATGGCGAAGAGCGTGCCGGCGGCCTGTTCGACGAGGTTCTTGCGGGCCTCGCTGAAATTGTCGATGTAGGCGTAGTTGCCGTTCCCCTTGTCGGCTAGGGTCTCCAGTCGGTCGTCCTTGTAGTTGCCCATGCCGAAGCCCAGCACGGTCAGGAAAACGCCTTTCTGTGCGCGTTCCGCGATGAAGGCGGCGAGTTCGCCGGAATCGACGATGCCGACGTTGAAATCGCCGTCGGTGCAGAGGACGACGCGGTTGTTGCCGTCGGGCAGGAAGTTTTCGAGAGCCTCGTCGTAGGCGAGCCGGATGCCGGCGCCGCCGGCGGTGCTGCCGCCGGCCTGGAGGCGTTCGATGGCGGCGTCGATGGTTGCGAGATCGTTGCCGGGGGTGGAGGGCAGGACGAGGCCTGCGGCGCCGGCATAGACGACGATGGAAACCCGGTCCTTGGCCGTGAGCTGGCGGGCGAGGAGCGGGATGGCCTTCTTGACGAGCGGCAGTTTGTTTTCGTCGGTCATCGATCCGGAGACGTCGAGCAGGAAGACGAGGTTGCAGGGCGGGCGGGACTCGGCGTCGAACTCCTTGCCTTTGAGCGCGATCTTCACGAGTGGGTGGGTCTTGTTCCAGGGGCACGCGGCGGACTCGACATGCACGGCGAAGGGCACGTCGTTCTTGGGCTGCGCATAGTCGTAGGGAAAGTAATTGACCATTTCCTCGATGCGCACGGCGTCGGGCGGCGGCAGCTGGCCGGCGCGGAGGAACCGGCGGACGTTCGCGTAGGACGCGGTGTCCACGTCGATCGAGAAGGTCGAGAGTGGCTCGTCGGCGATGGATTTGAAGGTATTGCCTTGGATGGGGGCGTAGGATTCCGTGTGCGCCGGCGGCGGGCACGAATAGGGCTGCCATTTTCCGCCATAGGAGCCGATACTCGCCGCCCGGCCGGCGCCCGAACGGTTCGCCATCCGGCCCGGCGCCAGGCTTTTCATGACGATGGGAGAGATGGCATCCGAGGCCACGTTGAGTTCCGTCACGGTGTCCATGACGGGCGCGGCGCTGAAGTCCTGGATTTCAGGTGGCGGCGTCACATCCATGTCCACGTCGGGCGGCGCGATGGTGTCCACAAGCTCGGGCACTTCGGCGATTTCGGCGAGTTCGTCCAGCTGGACTTCGATTTCGGTGCCCACGGCCATTTCGCCGCGTTCCTGGTATTTGGCGAAGAGGTCGCCTTGGAGCGAGCGGGTGGTGGCCCAGAAGGCCCCGCCAAAGACGAGGGTGACGGCGGCGGCGACGGCGGCGAACCCGGTGATTTTGCGCCACGGGAACCGCACGAGGCGGCCCGCATCTTGGCCCGGCGCCTTCAAGATGCGTTGGCGCTGGTCGTCGGTGAGGGCGATGGCGGGCTCGGTCTTCAATTCCGTTTCGAGCCGGGCGGCGAGGGCGCGGATGTCGTCCACGGCGGCTTGCGCGGCGGGATCGTCGCGGAGCCGGGCTTCGATTGCGGCGCGTTCGGCGGCGGAGCCTTCGCCGATGGCGTAGGCGGTCAGCTGGATTTCGTCGATGGGGTTCATGGGATTTCTCCTATAATTGGGCGGTTTGCTGGCGGAGGGTTTGGATCCCGACATGGATGAGGTAGCCGACGTTGGTTACGCTGAGGGCGGTGACGGCGGCGATTTCGCGGTAACTCATTTGGTGTTGGAACTTGAGGCGGATGACTTCGGCCTGGTTGGCGGGGAGCTGGGCGAGCATCTGGAGAAGGAGCGAGACGCTTTCGCGCAGGCCGGTTTCCTCCGCGGGGGAACGGCCGGGCGCGGGGAGGATCGCGGCTTGGGCATCGGTGAGAGGTTGCATGGGTTTATCCTTTCGGAGCATGTCAATGCAGCGTTTCCGGCTGACGCGGAAATGCCAAGGGGCGTCCCGATCCGCTTCCAGGACGCCGGCGCGGC
>JBFXHR010000070.1:0-8657 GCA_050176815.1 Kiritimatiellia bacterium | reverse complement strand
TTCCACGGGCGGGATTTGCTTTCCATGCCGATCGAAGAGTTGCGGAAAATCCGGGGCGGCAAGATCGGGATGATCTTCCAGGAGCCGATGACGGCGCTGTCGCCGTTGCACCGGATCGGGGACCAATTGGCCGAGGCGGCGCGGCTGCACCGGGAGATTTCGACCGACGACGCATGGGCGCTGGGGCTGGACTGGCTGAAGCGGGTGGGGCTGCCGGACGCGGAACAGCGGATGAAGGATTGGCCGCACCAGCTTTCGGGCGGGATGCGGCAGCGGGCGATGCTGGCGATGGCGATGTTGCCGGAGCCGGAGCTCATCATCGCGGACGAGCCGACGACGGCGCTGGACGTGACGATCCAGGCGCAGATTTTCGAATTGCTCCTGCAGGTGCGCGGCGGCGATACGGCGGTGCTGCTGATTACGCACGACATGGGCGCGGTGTGGGACGTGTGCGACCGCGTCCACGTGATGTACGCGGCCCGGCTGGCGGAGAAAGGGTCCCGCGAGGCGGTGTTCGGGCGGCCGGCGCATCCCTACACGCGCGGCCTGCTGGCGGCGATGCCGCGGCTGCACGGCCAGGTGGAGCGCTTGCCGGACATCCCGGGGCAATTGCCGTCGCTGGCGAATCCGCCTTTGGGTTGCCGGTTTGCGCCGCGGTGCCCGCAGGCGCAGGCCGTTTGCCGGGAGCAGGCGCCGGAAATGCGGGAGATCGAAGCGGGCCACGAGGCGGCCTGCTGGTTTCCAAACCGAGGAGAAACATGAAAGCGTTGGCGATCAATGGCAGTCCGCGCAAGGGCGGCAACACGGAAATCCTGCTGCGCAAGGTATTGGAGCCGATCGCGGCGGCAGGGCACCAGACGGACTACCTGCAAGTGGGCGGGACGCGCATCCGGGGGTGCACGGCGTGCGACGCCTGCAAGCGGATCCGGAACCGGCAATGCGTGATCGACGAAGACACGTTCAATCTGGCGTTCGCGAAAATGTGCGAGGCGGACGCGATCGTGATCGGCTCGCCGACGTATTTCGGGGACGTGACGGCGGAGACAAAGGCGCTGATCGACCGGGCGGGACGGGTGGGGCGGGCGAACGGAGGCCTGCTCCGGCGGAAGATCGGCGCGGCGGTGGCGGCGGTGCGGCGGGGCGGGGCGGTGCAGGTGATGGAAACGATCAACCATCTGTTTCTGGCGTGCGAGATGGTGGTGCCGGGATCGACCTACTGGAATTTCGGGATCGGGGGCGCGCCGGGCGACGTGCTGAACGACGAGGAAGGGCTGGCCAACATGGAGAATCTGGGCGGGCAAATCGTCTGGCTGTTCGGGCTCATGGAGAAAAATGGCTAGAATCGGCCATTTGTTCAGCCTGGTGAACCTGGGGTGCCCCAAGAACACGGTGGATTCGGAGGGGATGCTGGGAAGCCTGGCCCTGGCCGGATTCCGGTTCACGGCGGATCCCGCCGAGGCGGATGTGTGCCTGGTGAACACCTGCGGATTTCTCGATGCGTCGCGGCGGGAGGCGTCGGAAGTGCTGGAGGAATTGGCCGCGCAACGGGACCGACGGGGCCGGCCGCTGCTGGTGGCGACGGGGTGCTTGGTGGAGCGGGTCGGGGGCGCGCCGGAACTGGATGGGTTTTTGAAGGCCGCCGACGCGCGGGTGGGATTCGCGGACTATCCGCGCTTGCCGGAAATCTGCCGCGGCCTGCTGGAGGGGAAAGCCGCGATTTCCCGCACGGGGGGGTATGCCGGGAAGGCGCTGCCCAAAACCTATCTCAAGTGGTTGGACCGACCGCGCATGCGGATTGGATCGGCCGCCACGGCGTATTTGAAACTGGGCGAAGGCTGCTCGAACCTCTGCTCGTATTGCTCGATTCCGCTGATCCGGGGGAGGCGAGCCAGTCGCCCGCCGGAAGCGATTTTGAAGGAAGCGCGGAATCTGGCGGCGTCGGGGGCCAAGGAACTGGTGCTGATCGCGCAGGACACGACGGCGTACGGCCTCGATTTCGCGGGCAAGCCGCAATTGGCGGCTCTGCTGAAGGATTTGTTTTGCCTGCCCGGCGAACTGTGGTTCCGCGTGATGTACGCGCATCCGAAACATATGACGGACGAGATCCTCGAGACGATGGGATCGGATGCCCGGGTGTGCCCCTATCTGGATTTGCCGTTGCAGCACGCGAACGGGAAAATGCTGCGGACGATGGGACGCGGATATGGCCGGAAAAGGGTGGACGCGGTTCTGGGGCAGATCGACCGGCTGTTGCCCGGAGCGGCGTTGCGGACGACGTTCATCGTGGGGCATCCCGGCGAGGGAAACGCGGAATTCGAGGAGTTGCTGGCGTTCGTCGAGGAAGGTCATTTCGACCACGTGGGCGTGTTCTGCTGGTCGCCGGAACCCGGAACGGCGTCGGCCCGGATGCCGGGTCGCGTGGCCATCGCGGCGGCGAAAGAGCGCCGCGACCGGCTGATGGCCGCGCAGGGCAAGGTTTCGGCGGCGCGGTTGCGCGCGCGAAAGGGTAGCCGGGCGACGATGTTGCTGGAGCGCCGGGAACAGGACGGGTGGCATGGGCGAACCGCGTGGCAGGCGCCGGAAGTGGACGGCGAAACCATTTTGGAAAACGCCGGGCGCGGTTCCCATGCCGGGGATTTCACGTCGGTGAAAATCGTGCGGACAGGCCGCTACGACTGCCGGGCGCGCCGGTGGACGGCATGAAACCGGGATGGAAACAGGTCGTTGGCCGGATTTTGCCGCTGGCCTTGGCCCTGGGGCTGGCGGGGGCCGCCTGCGTCCATTCTGGAAACCGCCGGGCGAAGGCCGCGGCGGGGCGGCCCGCCGCAGAGCCGATGGCGTCCGGCGGCGTTCCCGCCAAAATAGCGCCGTCGCGGCCTTCCGTCCAGAAGGACAAGGGCCGGCGCATCCCGAAAGGGACGAAGAAGGATTCAGGCAATAAGAAGATAAAAGGCCAGAAGGCCGAATCGGAAAAAACGCTGAAACTGGATCCGTCGGACGTGCTGGCCTTGCAGATGCGGGCGATCCGGGAGCAGCAACAGGACGAAAACGCGTTCATCCAGCGCCGGAATCGCGCGACGTGCTGGATGGATGACGCCCACGCGAAGGCCTATTGCTGGATGGACAACGCCGTGCGGAAGGTGGACGTGAAGTGGCTGGCGGAAGACGATCCCTACAACCCCGAGCTGTCGACCTTCAAGTTGCGGACGTTGGCGCGGGTCGGAGGGCGCGGCAACGAACAAGACAGCGAAATCCTGGTGCGGTTCCGGGCGGACGTGGCGCTGCCGGGATTGGAAAAAAAGCTGCACTTGTACGTCGACAATGCCGGTCGGGACTCGCTGCCGGGCGCGGATCCGATGAAACAGGAGTCCGACACGCGGCTGGGCGTGCGAACCGTGGTGCGGATGATCAAGAATACGGAACTGAATCTGGGGGGGGGATTGAGATGGCGCGACTCGAATCCCGTGGTGTATACGGCCCTGGAATGGCCTTGGACGCGGGAGATGGGGCCCTTCGAATTCCGCCTGAATCCGCGCGGGGTATACTACAGCGACGAAGGGTTTGGGCAGAAAATCACGCTGACCTGGACCCGTCCCATCGGCCAAAAGAAAATCTTCCAGATCCGCACGGCGGAACGATCTTCGGAAGGCCTGGACGGGGTGGAATTCGAACAAAGCCTTCGATTCGCCTGGTTGCGCTCGGGCCGGGGCCGGGGGTGGGTGGCGCAGGCGAGCATGTTTCCGCACCTTCAAAGTTCCGAATGGTTCATGGACGACTATCTCGTCAACGTCACGTGGCGGGATGCCCTGTACCGGAAATGGATCTACTACACGCTGACGCCGCAAGTGCAGTTTCCGCGGGAAGACGACTACGAGCCGCAACCTTCGCTGCGAATCGGCCTGGAAATCCTGTTTGGAGGGAAGATCGGCGATTTGCTGTAGAAAGCGGGTTCTGGTTTGACAGCGGGGGGGGGGAATCCATACCCTCCACCAAGTCGATTTAGGAACAAAACAGGAGAAACGGTTCACATGGACACGAACAACCTTCTATATATCGCCTTGGGGTCGGGGCTGTTGGCGCTGGTTTTCGCCTGGTGGAAGACGAAATGGATCAATGCGCAGGATCCCGGAACCGCCCGGATGCTGGAAATTGGCGCGGCGGTGCGGGAAGGCGCCATGGCGTTTCTGAAGCGCGAATACAAGGTGTTGGCCGCAGTGGTGGTGGTGGTGGCGGTTCTGCTGGCGCTCATCAACAGCGGTCCGGTGCGGTTGGTTGCGCTGGCGTTCGTGTTCGGCGCGTTTTGCTCGGCCCTGTCCGGTTTCTTCGGGATGCGGGTGGCGACGGCGGCGAACATGCGCACGACGAACGCGGCCCGCAAAGGGCTGGCGGAAGCCTTGCAGGTGGCGTTTTCGGGCGGGGCGGTGATGGGCATGTGCGTGGTGGGCCTCGGACTGACGGGCCTGACGCTGACCCTGATGGCGCTGCTGAAACGGTATGGCCTGGACGTCGACGTGATCCAGGGGACCGTGCTGCCGATTCTGACGGGTTTCTCGATGGGCGCCAGTTCGATCGCGCTGTTTGCGCGCGTGGGCGGCGGCATTTATACGAAGGCGGCGGACGTGGGGGCGGATCTGGTCGGCAAGGTCGAAGCCGGCATTCCCGAGGACGATCCCCGCAATCCGGCGGTCATCGCGGACAACGTGGGCGACAACGTGGGCGACGTGGCGGGCATGGGCGCGGACCTGTTCGAGTCGTACGTGGGCGCCATCGTGGCGGCCATGGTGCTGGGCGCGACGATCACGGTCAACGGCGCGAAGGACATCACCTTCATCTTGCTGCCGCTGGTGATCGCGGGCGCGGGAATTCTTTTCTCGATCGCGGGAACCTTCTTCGTGCGGACGAAGGAAGGCGGGAATCCGCAGAAGGCCCTGAACCAAGGCACGTTCGGCGCCTGCCTGATCATGGCGGTGGCGACCTATTTCATCTGCAAGCGCATGCTGCCGGGCGAATTCAACATCGGTTCGGCGGTGGCGGGCGCCGGCGCGTTGACCTGCACGAGCGGCGGCGTTTTCCTGGCGACGGTGGTGGGCCTGGTGGCCGGCGCCATCATCGGCCTGCTGGCCGAGTACTACACGGCGGAAGGCAAGGGCCCGTCCAACGGCGTGGCGGATGCCTCCGAAACGGGCGCGGCGACCAACATCATCGCGGGCTTGGGCGTGGGCATGATCTCCACGGCCATGCCGGTCCTGGTGCTGTCGGTGGCGATCATCGCCTGCTACTACTTCGCGGGACTCTACGGCATTGCGCTGGGCGGATTGGGCATGCTGGCGACCACGGGCATCCAGCTCGCGGTGGACGCCTACGGGCCGATCGCCGACAACGCGGGCGGTCTCGCCGAAATGGCGCACCTGGAAAAGGAAGTCCGCCAGCGCACCGACAAGCTCGATGCGGTCGGCAACACCACGGCGGCCATCGGCAAGGGCTTTGCGATCGGTTCGGCCGCCCTGACGGCCTTGGCGCTGTTCGCGGCCTTCCGCGAGACGGTGGACTTGCCGATCATCGACGTGACCGATCCCAAGGTGATGGCCGGCCTGCTGGTCGGGTCCATGATGCCGTTTCTCTTCTCGGCCTTCGCCATGAAGGCGGTGGGCAAGGCGGCCTTCGCGATGGTCGAGGAAGTGCGCCGCCAGTTCAAGGAGATCCCGGGCCTGCTGGAAGGCCGGGAAGGCGCCAAGGCCGACTATGCGCGCTGCGTGGACATTTCAACGGCCGCGGCGATCAAGAAAATGACCGTTCCCGCATTGCTGGGCATCCTGACTCCGGTGGTGACCGGCTTCGTGTTCGGCAAGGAGATGCTGGGGGGCCTGCTGGCGGGCGTGACGGCTTCGGGCGTGCTGATGGCGCTGTTCATGAGCAACGCGGGTGGATGCTGGGACAACGCGAAGAAGCACATCGAAGGCGGCGCTCATGGCGGCAAGGGTTCGCCCTCGCACAAGGCGGCCGTGGTCGGCGACACCGTGGGCGATCCCTTCAAGGACACGGCGGGTCCCTCGCTGAACATCCTCATGAAGCTCATGAGCGTGGTCGCGCTGGTCATCGCTCCGGTATTGCTGGGCTGGACGCCGGTGATCCAGCGCTTCCTGCCCAACTGGTAATCGCCGGTAGGCGCCAAGGCCCCCGCGGAATTCCGCGGGGGCTTTTTCGCGGACGGGGCAGAGGGGTCTACTCGCGCCGGGAACGGGCGTAGACGTCCCAGAGGGCGTCGCGGGCGGATTGGGGATCGGGACCGTAGGCGAGGATGCCATCCTCGTGCCCAGCCATGACCATGCAGGCGACGGGCGGCAAGGTGGCGGCGAGACGGCCGACGGAGCGGGCCATCTCGGGCGTGCCGAAGGCCGCGTCGGCGGGAGTTTGCGGCGCGCCTTCCTGGATCAGCAGCCCGAACATGATCCGGTCGTGGATGTGGATCACCGAACCCGTGTCGGGGCGGGCGGCATAGATCGCGCCGTGGCTCATCGATTCCGACGAAGCGGGCAGCGGCCCGCGGCAGACCACGCTGTTTTTCTCGACGTCGAACGAAACGACTTCGCAGAAGTGGGCGGCTTCGATCGGGAATTTCAGCCCGGTGCCGCTGCCGGTGATGATGAATTTTCCGGTGCCTTCGATGCGCGCGCTGACGTTGCCGTAGCCGATGCCCTCCGGTAGGACGCCGATGAGTTCCCACTCGTGCAGGTCGTCGCGGATGCGCATGAGGTCGTGGAGCCGGGGATGCGCCGGGGTGGGGCCTGCCTCGTGCGCGAAGGAAAACTTGATGTAGCCTTCGTCCCTATGGGTGGAGATCGGCATAGAGGGCGCGCAGTCCTTCGCGCGAGGCGGGGGCAAGGCCGCGCTCGGTGATGATGCCGGTGACGAGGCGGGCGGGGGTCACGTCGAACCCGTAGTTGGCGGCGGCGGTCTTTTCGGGGCAGATGCGGACGGTGGCGGGTTGGCCGGCGGCTTCATTCCAGCCCGTCATGTAGCGTACTTCCTCGGAACCGCGCTCCTCGATGACGATGTCGCGCACGCCGTCGGAAATATCCCAATCGATGGTGGAGGAAGGGAGGACGGCATAGAAGGGCACGCCGTTGTCGCGGGCGGCGAGCGCCTTCAGGTAGGTGCCGATCTTGTTGGCGACGTCGCCGGCGGCCGTGGTGCGGTCGGAGCCGACGAAGACGATATCCACCAGGCCGTGTTGCATCAAATGCCCGCCGGCGTTGTCGGGGATGAGCGTATGGGGCACGCCGTGGTGGCCCAGTTCCCACGTGGTCAGCGCGGCCCCTTGGTTGCGGGGCCGGGTTTCGTCGACCCAGACGTGGACGGGGATGCCGGCGTCGAAGGCGGCGTAGACGGGAGCCAGGGCGGTGCCATGGTCCACGAACGCCAGCCACCCGGCGTTGCAATGCGTCAGGATATTCACGGGCTTTCCGTTCTTGCGTTTGGAGATTGCGCGGATCAATTCAAGTCCGTGCTGGCCCATGCGGCGGCTGAAATCGGCGTCTTCGTCGGTGATGGCTTGTGCCTCGCGCCGGGCGCAATCGATTCGCGCCGCCGGGACGCAAGCGGCCAGTGTTATTTCCATGCGCCGCACCGCCCATTCGAGGTTTTTTGCGGTGGGGCGGGTGGTGCACAGGGCGCTGGCTTCGGCTTGCATGTTGCCGGCGAAATCGGGATTTGCGGCATGCCGACAGACGGCCAGATACATGCCCCAGGCGGCGGCGCATCCGATCAGGCCGGCTCCGCGCAGGTGCATCTTGCGGATGGCGTCGCACATCTCTTCGGGGGTGCGCAAGTCCATGAACGCGAACCGGTGCGGCAGAAGGGCCTGGTCGATGATGCGCACGCAGTCCGGGCTTTCCAGCCAGATGGTGCGATAGGGCTTGCCATCGACGTTCATGGCACGGTTTTCGCCTAAAAGAGGCATGGCGTCAAGTCGGGGCGGGATGGAATCGGCGTTGAACCGCCGGAGGTCCGGGCGTAGAGTGCAAAAAATTTCGCGGAGAAACACCGGGCAGGAAAAAATGAGCGGCCAGAAACGATTTCACAACGTGGCGGTGTTGAAGGGCGGGCCGTCGTCGGAGCGGGAGGTGTCGCTGCGGTCGGGGGCGGCGGTGGCGAAGGCGCTGCGGGAGCGGGGCTACGAGGTGGCCGAGGTGCTGGTGGGCGAGGATTGCTCCTTCGAGGTGCCGGCGGGAACCGAGGTGGCGTTCGTGGCGATGCACGGGCGTTTTGGCGAGGACGGCGGCATTCAGGCGGAGCTGCGGAAGCGGGGCATTCCGCACACGGGATCGAGTCCGGAGGCCAGCGCGCGGGCGTTCGACAAGTACCAGAGCAAACAGGTGTTGGCGAAGGCGGGGATTCCCACGCCGCCGTTCGAATTCTTGCGCAAGGGGCAGCCGCGGACGCTGCCGCTGCCGGTGGTGGTCAAGCCGGTGCGGCAGGGATCGAGCGTGGGCGTGTCGTGCGTGATGCGCGAGGAGGATTGGGAAGCCGCGCTGGCGGCGGCGCTGGGCTACGACGAGATCGCGCTGGTGGAAGAATTCATTCCGGGCATGGAGTTGACGGTGGGAGTGGTGGGCGACGTCGTGCTGCCCGTGATCGAGATCCTCACGCCGGACGGG
>JBFXHR010000069.1:0-8791 GCA_050176815.1 Kiritimatiellia bacterium | reverse complement strand
GAGGCACTGATCGGAAGTAGCGCGGGGCTCCCGTCCCGCGCGGTTCGGGAAGGAAGCACGCGACAGGAGCCGCGTGCCACGGGGAGAGGTATTGATCGGAAGTAGCGCGGGGCTCCCGTCCCGCGCAGATGTGAAGAATGCACGCGACGGGAGCCGCATGCCACGGGGGAGGCACTGATCTGAAGTAGCGCGGGGCTCCCGTCCCGCGCGGTTTGGAAAGAAACGATCGAATCCTGTTCTTGCGCCGGCGTGGATCCTCGTTTTACGATCCACAGGGTGGAGCAGATATCCTTCCAGCCCTTCAATCCGCGCGCGCCAGTGGTTTCCTACCGGCGGAATTTACCGCATTGGCGGCAAGAGGGATGCACCTATTTCGTGACGTTTCGCCTTGCCGATTCCATTCCCCGCAGGATTTTGCTGGCTTGGGAAGAAGAAAGGAAGTCCTGGCTGGGCGCGCATGGAATTCCCGATGGCTTGCGTGGAACGGATTTCTCCAAGCGATATCTGGAGGTCGATGTCCGCGTTCGCCGCGCCTTCGAGAGGCGCCAGGCGCATCGGTTGCATGTGGAGTTGGATCGTGGCCAGGGGAGGTGCCTGCTGGCGCGAACGGCGGTTCGGGATGCCTTGCGGGAGGCGCTGCGCCATTTTCACGGCGAGCGGTGTTGGTGCGGCGACTGGGTGATTATGCCCAACCACGTGCATTGGCTGGCGACGCCCATGCCGGGGTGGAAACTGGAGAGCATCCTGAATTCGATCAAGGGGTTTGTCTCCGCGCAAGCCTCGTCCAAGGGCGAAAAAACTGGGCGCTTGTTTCAGGCGGAAAGCTATGATCGCATCGTTCGGAACCGGGAGGAACTGGGGATTTTCCGCAAGTACATCGCGGACAATCCGGAAAAGGCGCATTTGGCGGCGGGGCAGTTTGAGCTCTATCAGGCGGAATGGGTTTGAGTGGCGCGGGGCTCCCGTCCCGCGCGGTTCGAAAGGAAAGCACGCGACGGGAGCCGCGTGCCACGGGGGAGGAGCCGGGGGCTCCGGTTCCGCGTTGTTCAATGCCGAAAATCGCGTTTTCCTTCGGTATCCGGGGGTGGTACATTCCTACCCGCATGTCCCATTCGATGTCAAAAGGGTTGGCGCGCGAGCTGTTGTTTCTCCTGTTGGCGTTGGGATCGGCCTGCCCGGTCTCTGCGCAGGGGGTTCTGGGAGCGGCGCGCGCCGCGAGCTCGGAGTCCGGGGCGCCGGGCGTCGCGGGTCTCTACGTTTATGAACCGCTGCCGCCCGCCGCCTACGCGCCGCCCGTGCTGGCGCGGGTGCCGGGCGGGAGCTTTGCAATGGGAAATTGCTACTCCAACCTTTCTCCCAACGAAGGCTGGGCGTCGGAAATCCCGGTGCACGAGGTTCTGGTGAGCGACTTTTTCATTGGCCGCTTCGAGTTCACCAACGAGGAACTGGCCCGGACGCTGCAGTGGGCGTTGACGAACGGGCTGGTGGAACTGGGCCAGACTATCGTGACGAACGTTTCCGAGGGCGCGACAAACGTGGTGACCAACCTGTACGGGACGGTGCGCAATACGGAAGGAACGGCGCAGGAGCTGGTAAATCTCGACGCAGCCTACTGCCAGATCGCATTCACCAACGGATCGTTCGGAGTGGCGGCGGGCCAGACGAACTTCCCGGCGATCTACGTGACGTGGCACGGCGCGCTGGCGGTCTGCAACTACCTGAGCGACCGGCAGGGGTTGGACCGCGCGGTGGATTTTGCGCCGGCGGACTGGACCGTGGACATCTCGGCGTCGGGCTACCGCCTGCCGACGGAGGCGGAGTGGGAGAAGGCCTGCCGCGGCGGGAATCCCGGGACGCATTTCCCGTGGCCGGACGATTCGGCGCAGGGAACCAACATTTATGCCTACAGCATTGACCCGGTGAAGGCCAATTATTCGGATATTCGCTACAGCATGGCGGGGACGAACCACCCGGCGCATCCGTGGTATTCCGAGGCGGTACGGACGACGCCGGTGGGATATTACGACGGGGCGCAGGTGGTCACTCCTCTATCCACGAACGTCCTGTATTGCGGAGCGGATTACGGAGAGACCAACGACATGGCCAACGGCTACGGGCTCTACGACATGGCGGGCAACGTCTACGAATGGTGCCACGACTATCAAGGCACGTACTGGTACACGAACGCGGCGGCCATCGGACCCGATCCCACGGGGCCTGCGGCGGAGGAGTCCTACTTCACGCAACGCGTGGCGCGGGGCGGCGGCTGGACGACCTATTTCATCACCGAAGCTCCGGATCCTTCCTTCCAGCGGTGCTCGTTTCGCAACGCATCCTACCCGGCCGCGTATGCCGATTCGCAACTGGGCTTTCGCGTGGCGCGGCGCAAGCTCGTCGTGAACGCGGTGGCCCATGCCGCAGACGAAGTGTCGCTGTCGTATTGGGGCGAGAGCGGCAAGGTCTATTCGGTCGAGGGCACGACGAATCTGGCGGCGACGAACGAGTGGCCCGTCCTCGCGGAAACCACCAACGCGACCACGGGGGAATCGCAGATTCCGGTGGATGCCGGACCGGGTTTCCGCGCCTTGCGCATCAAGGCGAAATGGGCGCCGTGAAGCGCGTCGCTCCGGCGATCCTCTGGCGGGCGGGTTCAAAGCCGGGGCGGATGCGGAGGACTTCGCGATAGCAAGCCAGCGCTTCCTCTGGCCGTTCGTTTTCCCAAAGCAGGTCGCCGAGCGCGATCCAAGCGGGCAGATAGGCGGGGGAATGGCGCAACCCTTCCCGGTAATGGCCGACGGCCGTTTCCGGCTCTCCGCGCTTGCCGGCGGCCTTGCCGAGATTGAACCAGGCCGGCGCGCACGCGGGATCGCAGTCCGCCGCGCGGCGGAAATGCGTTTCGGCTTCGGCGATATTTCCCCGTCGTACGGCGAGCAGTCCGAGCTGGTTCCAGGCCTGGGCCTCGCGCGGATTTTCCGCGACGGCTTGGAGGGTGCAGGCTTCCGCCAGCGCGAAATCCTTTTGTTCGTAGGCCGTGGTGGCCATCAGGCGGTGGAGTTCGGCGCGGTAGTTCAGCGTCTCCGCGCAGAAGGGACCGCCGAGGCTGGTCGCGGCGCCGAGAAGGACGATCGTTCCCGCGCCGGCCGCGACCCATCCGAATCGACGTGCCCGGACGGCATCGGCCGCGGCTAGAAGGCCGAACGAGGCCAAGACGATGAAGAGCGGCACGACGGGAATGCGGTAGCGGTCGCAGACGTGCACGGCGATGATGGCGACGGCATATCCGGCGATGGCCAAGGCCGGGCCGAACGACGCCGGGCGCCGCGCCCACAGGCCGATCGCGGCGAAACCGATCAACAGGCCGAAGGGAAATCCGAAGCCGCGATATTTCCAGACCAGCGCGCGCAGCAGGCGGGATTCATCGCGGAAGGCGTAGATATCGATATTGCGGGGAATTTCGCGCGAACTGAAAAACTGGCGGGTTTTGGCGACGAGATTGCAGGCGAAGACGCCGGGATGGGCGCGAATGTCCTGCATGGCCTGCCGGCGATAGAATGCGTCTTTTTCTTCTTCGGTGCGCGCGCCGTGCAGTTCGGGCCAGAGGGTCAGGTTTTCCCACGCATAGCCGGGGCGAATGTTGATGGTTTCGCAGGGGTTGGCGCTGTTGCCGATGTAGAAATTGATGCCGCCGGTGGCGGGCAGAAATCGGGTGGTGCCGGTGGCGGTCGCGATGACCTGCACGAACGGCGCGGCGGCCAGGCCGAAACCGACGGCCAGCAGGGCGGCGTCGGAAAGCGCAATGCGGCGCGGCACCGCCGGACGCCGGATCCAGGCCGAACCGGCGACCAGCAGCAGGGGAATCCACGCCGCGACCAGCGGCGGACGGGTGAAAAGCATGAGCGCGCCCAGCGCACCCAGCGCGAACGCGAGGGTTCCGCGCGGCCATTCCCGGTAGCGGACCGCGGCAAGCGCGGCGGCGACCAGCCACAAGGCCGCCCACGGCTCGGCGAGCAGTTCGCCGTCATAGTGGATCATTGGCCCGTAGAACGCCGCGGCCAGCCCGGCGATCCAACGAATGGAAGGCCGAGGCCACAGGGCGAACGCCAGCGCGGCGACGAACGCGCAAACGAGGGATCCAACGGTGATCTGCAGGAGCTTCGCGGCCCAGACCGAGGGGCCCGCGATTTCATATAGTTGCGCCAGCGCGAGCGGATAGAACCACGGCTGCCACGCCAGTTTTTCCAGCGGGCGCTGGCCACCGGCCCAGGCCTGGGCGATGACGTGGTATTCGCCGGCATCGACCAACGGCATGCAAAACGAGGGATGGCCGGACGTTTCGGCGAGATAGGAGCAACGCACCAGCCAGGCGACGGCGAACAGGATGAGATAGGTCGCCCAAGGCGGAATGTGGATTCGTTGGATCACGGGGCCAGCATAGGCTGGGGAGCCGGTCCGATTCAATCCGGAATCGGGCGCCGAACGAACGCGACAGGAGCCGCATGTTACGGGGAAGGAGCCGGTTGGACGTGGCGCAGGGCTCCCGTCCCGCGCGGTTCGAGAAGACAAAGTCGCGTCCGCAATTTGCGCTGGTTGGGATGGCGTCGCCTGGAGTAAGAAGAAGGCATGAAGGGAACCCCCGTTTTCTTCCGTTTTGGTTTTCGCGCGGAGCATGGATGGGCCGTGTTGCTGTTTGCGGCGACGCTGGCGCTGTTTTGGCCGGCGCGGGGATTCGACTATATCGGTCTGGACGACTATTTCTACGTCCCGGACAATCCCATGGTGGCGGGCGGGCTGCGGTGGGAAGGGATAAAACAGGCGTTCACGACGGTGCACGAGCAGTGGTGGCTCCCGCTGCTGTGGATTTCGTACATGGCGGACGTCGAGGTGTTCGGGCCGGGCCCGCACGGGCACCATCTCGCGAACGTCCTGCTGCACGCGGCGAACGCCGCGCTGCTGTTCTGGGCGCTGTTCCGCCTGACCGGAGCCCGGTGGCGCAGCGCGTTCGCGGCGGCGCTGTTTGCGTGGCACCCATTGCGCGTCGAGTCCGTGGCGTGGATCACGGAACGCAAGGACGTCCTCAGCGGCTTGTTTTTCATGGGGGCGCTGCTGGCCTACGTCCGGGGCGTCCGACGACAACCCCCGCTGCGCTTGGCGCCGGTGGCCGTCCTGATGCTGTTGGGCTCGATGGCGAAATCCATCCTGGTCGTCTTGCCTTTCCTGTTGCTGCTGCTGGACTACTGGCCCCTGGGCCGGGGCGGCGAGCCCTGGGGCCGCGGGGCCTGGACCCGGTGGCGGCCGCTTCTTTCGGAAAAGCTTTTGCTGTTCGGACTCGCGGGCGTTTTCATCGGTCTCACGCTGGCCACGCACGGCACCACGGGCGAAAATCCCGCGGATACGTCGTTCCTCAACCGGCTGACCTTGATCGCCCCCAACGCGTGCATCTATCTGGAGAAAATCTTTTGGCCGTCGCAATTGACGGTGATCCATTCCCCCCACGTCCCGACGCCGGGGCTGGCCCGCGCGCTGGCTCCCTTGGTTCTGCTGGGGATGACCGCGCTGGCCTGGCGGCGGCGGAAGAAGTCCCCCTATCTGCTTGTGGGCTGGCTTTGGTTCCTGGTCGCCCTGTTTCCGGTCGTTCGCGGAATCCGTTTCGACGAGCAATCGGCCTTCTCGGACCGCTACACCTATCTGCCCGGGATCGGCATTGGCCTGATGCTGGCCTGGGCGGCGGGGAAAATGCAGGAGCGGTGGAAACGGCTCCGGGCGCCGGTGGTCCTGGCCTGCGGATTCGTCTTGGCGGCGTGCCTGTACCGGACTCCGGCTCAACTGGGCTGGTGGCGGGACTCCCGCACGCTTTTTGCCCGCGCGATCGTTCTGGCGCCCGACGCGCCCATCGTCCAATCCTGCCATGGGTTGGCGCTGCTCGAAGCCGGGCAGGCGCGGGAGGGGGAGGCGCATTTGCGCGAGGCGCTTCGCCTGCAGCCCGAGAACAGCGAGTTTCTGTCGATCTGGGGCATGGCCTTGCTGCGGCTGGGCCGCGCGGAGGAGGCCCTCGCCGCGTACGACAAGGCCATCGGGCTGCATCCCCATATCGCCCGCTACCACAACAATCGCGGACACGCGCTGGCGAATCTGGGCCGGGCGGACGAGGCCCGGGCCGCGTTCAGGGAAGCGCTGCGCCTCCTTCCGGATTTCGCGCAGGCGCACTTCAACCTCGGGAATCTGCTGTCCCAATCGGGCCGGGCGCAGGAGGCGTTGCCGCACTACGAAGCCGCGGCCCGCGGCCGGCCGGACCTGGCGTTGATCTGGTACAGCCTCGGGGTCGCCTACGCGCGGATGGGACGTTCTGCGGAGGCCGTGCCCTGCCTGGAACGCGCCCTCCAGATCGATCCGAACATGGCGGATGCAGAGAAGACCTTGGACCGGCTGCGGAGACGGTCGTTCTGAAGGCATTCCCGCCGGAACGCGTTTGACCCCTTGCCGGGCGGCCGCCGTCCCGCGCGCCGGCTTGACGCCGCTGGGGAATACGGATAAAGGGAAAACATGAAATACATTCTTTGCATCGGTTTGGCGTTGGCGTTCGGGGTTTCGGCGGCTTGCGGGCAGGGGAACGCGCGCGATCCCTACGTCGGGGCCATCGTGATCGACGCCTCCGACGGGCGGGTGCTGTTCGAGGACGGCGCGGACCGGCCCGGCATTCCGGCCAGCATGCTCAAGCTGATGGACATGTTCGTCCTTTTCGACCGCATCCAGCAGGGCAGCCTGCGCCTCGACGAAATGGTGCCGGTGACGAAGGAGGCCTTCGACATGGGCGGTTCGCAGGTCTGGCTGGATCCCCGCGAAAGCTTCACGGTCGATGAACTGCTGTACGCCCTGATGGTGCAGTCCGCGAACGACGCCGCGATGGCCCTGGCGCTGCACGTCGGCGGCAGCCGCGAGGGGTTCGTGCGCATGATGAACGAGAAGGCCCGCGAAATTGGGCTTTCGCCCGTCACGCAATTCCAGTCGCCCCACGGGTTGCCTCCCGGCAAAGGCCAGCGGCCCGACATCACGACCCCGCGCGATTTCGCCAAGCTTTGCCAGGCGCTGCTCGCCGCCCACCCCCAGACGCTGAAATACACCTCGGTGCAGCAGCGCGTGTTTCGGCCGGACGCGGTGGCGCCGTTCCAGCCGATCATGATGGGGAACCACAACGAACTGCTGGGCGTGGTCCCCGGCTGCGACGGGCTGAAGACCGGCTGGATCCGGGCCAGCGGCTATTGTCTGGCCGCCACGGTCCAGCGCGACGGACGGCGCATCATCTCCGTCCTGATGGGCAGCACGAGCAAAAGCGTCAACGTCGCCAAGACGAAGGAATTGATCAACCGCTATTTGCCCGAAGCCGTTCGCGTTGCCGAAGCCGCGCCCGTCGTGCAGCCGGCCGCGCCGGTGGCGGCGACGGAAGCGCCCGCGGCGATCGCCGATGGAACACAGGGCGAAGAAGACGATTCGGCCGCGGCGGAACCGGAGAAAAAGGGCGGCGGCTGGCTGAAAAGCCTGGGTCTGGTGCTGCTGGGCGCGTTTCTCGCCGCCCTCGTCGGCATGGTGCTCCAGCGGCGCCTGATGCTGAACCGATGAAGGCCGCCGATTTCGACTACGAGCTTCCGCCGGAGTTGATCGCCCAGGAACCCGCCGAGCGCCGCGACGGCGCGCGCATGATGGTGCTGGACCGCGCCGCGCGCTCGGTCGCGCACCGTCGGTTCGTCGATCTGCCCGACTATCTGCGCCCCAACGACCTGCTGGTCGTCAACGACACGCGCGTGATCCCGGCCCGCGTCTTTGGCCGCAAGGCCAAGGCCGGCACCGGCGGCAAAGTGGAATTCCTCCTGCTGGAAGAAATCGAGCCGGGCGTTTGGGACGCGCTGATGCGGTCCCGCCGCCGCCCGAAGGCCGGCGAACAGGTGATGCTCGACGAAGATTTGGCCGTGGCCACGGTGCTGGAAGACGGGGAGCTGGGCCGCGCGAAGGTGCGCGTGGAATCGAAGATGCCGTGGCTGGAGGTGCTCGACCGCATCGGGCAGACGCCGCTGCCGCCCTACATCCAGCGCAAGGAGGCTTCCCCCGAACGGCGCGCCGCCGACAAGGTGCGCTACCAGACCGTGTTCGCGCGCGATCCGGGCGCGGTGGCCGCGCCGACGGCCGGCCTGCATTTCACGCCCGAGGTGCTCGACCGCCTCGCCGCGCACGGCGTGGACAAGGCCACGGTCACGCTGCACGTGGGCATCGGCACGTTCCGGCCCGTAGCGGCCGAAAACGTCGAAGACCACAAGATGGACTTCGAGCGCTGGCAGATTCCGCAGGAAAGCGCGCGGAAAATCGCGGCGGCCAAATCCGCCGGCGGGCGCGTCGTGGCCGTGGGGACGACCAGCGTGCGCACGCTGGAAAGCGCCGCCGCGCGGCCGGAAGGGTTCGGCGCGGGGCAGGGGCGCACGGACCTGTTCATCCATCCGCCCCGCGAATTCAAGATGGTGGACGCGATGGTCACCAACTTCCATTTGCCGAAGTCCACGCTCATCATGATGATCAGCGCCTTCGCGGGGCGCGAATTCGTCCTGGACGCCTACCGCGAGGCCATCCGCGAACGCTATCGCTTCTACAGCTACGGCGACTGCATGCTCATCCTCTGATTTTTACGTAGTGGCGGTGTCAAACATCAAGTGCACGAAAGTTCGGCATGCAAGGCTTCGGCGGGGGTCCGATAGCCCAGGCACCTCCTGGGCCGGTTGTTCAATAGCTCCTCGACGCGGCGGACGTC
>JBFXHR010000068.1:0-9076 GCA_050176815.1 Kiritimatiellia bacterium | reverse complement strand
AGGGCCTCGGTTTCGCTGTCCACGTTGGCGGTGGCTTCGTCGAGGATGAGCAGGGCGGCGCGGTTCTGGGCCATCGCGCGCGCCAGCGCCAGGAGCTGCTTTTGGCCGGCGGAGAGTCCCCCGCCCCGTTCGTTGAGCACCGTGTCGTAGCCGCGGGGCAACTTGCGGATGAAGCCGTCCGCGTTCACATAGCGCGCGGCGTCCTCGATGGTGGCCCGGGAGATGGCCGGATCCAGCAACCCGATATTGTCGGCGACGGACGCCGAGAAGATGAACGGCTCCTGCATGACGGCCCCGATCTGGCGGCGCAGATCGTGGCGCCGGACGGAGCGGAGGTCGAAGCCGCCGATGGAAATGCCCCCCTGCTGGTCGTTGTAGAAGCGCAGGAGCAGGTTGATGAGCGTGGTTTTGCCCGAGCCGGTGGCGCCGACGATGGCCACGGTCTCGCCGGGCTCGATCCGGAACGAGACGTCCCGCAGGACCCAATTCTCGTCCACGTAGGCAAAATGCACGTGGTCGAACGCGATCGGGCCCGCCGCCGGAAGCGGGACGGGCGTGGGGGGATCCGGAATCCGCTGCGGCTCCTCGAGCAGCTCGAAGATCCGTTCGCTGGCGGCGAGGGCCTGCTGCAGCATGCCGGCGCGGTTGGAGAGCCCGTCCAGCGGCCGGAAGAAGTCGCGGACGTAGGTCAGGAAGGCGATCAGGACGCCGAGCGTGACCGCCCCGTAGCCGGAGAGGATGCATGCGCCGCCCACCCCCAGCACCAGGATGGTGGCGACGGCCTGGGCGAAGTCGAGGACGGGAAAATAGAAGCTGAACCAGCGGACTTCGAAGAAGCACGCATCCCGCATGATCCCGTTGAGGTGGGCAAACCGTTCGCGGATGGTCGGTTCACGGCCAAAGAGCTGGATGGTGGCCATCCCCGCGAGGACTTCCTGGGCATTGGCGTTGAGGGCCGCTTGCGCCCGCCGGATCTCCCGGTTGGCGATCCGCACGCGGGTATTGGAAAACAGGAACGCCGCCGCCATGAACGGGAGGATCAGGAAAAGAGCCAGCGACAGAATGGGGCTGACGTAGATCATGAAAGCGAACACGCCGATGATCTGGAACACGTCCGCCACGGCCCCCACGACGCCTTCCGAAACGAAACGCTGCAGGGTATCCACGTCGGACGTCACTCGCGTCATCAGGCGGCCGACCGGCGTTTGGTCGAAGTACTGGAGATGCAGATCCAGCGCCTTGCGGAAAACGTCGTGCCGGACGTCGCGGACGATCCCCTGCCCCATCTTGGCGGCGACGATCGCCTGGAGATAGCGCAGAACGATGCTGGCCAGGCTGATGCCGAAAAAGAGCGCCCCCGTCCGCAGGAGACCGTTCCAGCGGGCGTCCAGGGCGAGGGTCGCGTCGCCGATCCACTGGTCGACGGCGTTCCGGATGAGGACCGGCGGAACGTTCATGCCCACGCTGCCCGCGATGGTCAGGACCAGAATCGCTCCCATGACGCCCCGGTAGGGCCGGGTATAGACCAACAGCCGGCGGAGCAGGCGGACGGTTTCGCGCGCGCTCGGGATCTTGGTTTCCGGGGCGAGTTTCATCGCTTCAGAGGACGGCGGCCAGTTGCTGCATCTCGTGCAGGCGGCGGTAATAGCCCGATTGCCGGATCAGTTCCGCGTGGGTGCCCTGCTGGGTGACGCGTCCGTCTTCCAGCACCCAGATCACGTCCATGGTCACCAGGGTGCTCACCCGGTGGCTGACCAGCAGCGTGGTGCGCGTCGAGAAGACCGGCTGCAGCTTGCGCAGGATGGCCGCTTCCGTTTCGGTGTCCACCGACGCCAGCACGTCGTCGAGAATCAGCAGGCTCGGATCGCGGGAAAGCGCGCGACCGATGGAGGTGCGCTGGCGCTGGCCGCCGGAGAGGGAGACGCCCCGTTCGCCCACCATCGTCTCGTACTGCCGGGGCAACTGCTCCACGTCGGCGCGGAGATGGGCGATGTCCGCCGCCGCCAGAATGGTTTCTTCGGTCGGGTCCTGCGCGCCGAACGCGATGTTGTTGGCCATCGAATCGGAAAACAGCATGGGCTCCTGCTCGGCCATGCCGATCCGGCCCCGGAGTTCCGCCAGCGGGAAGTCGCGCACGTCGCGCCCGCCGATGCGGACCGAGCCGGACGTGACGTCCCACAGGCGCGGCAACAGGGAGACCAGCACGGTCTTCCCGCTGCCGGTCGGCCCGGTGATGCCCACGCGGGTTCCCTCCGGAACGGCCAGGCAAACGTCGTCCAGCAGCGTCGCGTCCCCCGCCTTCAACGTGACGTGGTCGAAAACGATATCTCCGTAAACGGGCGCAGCCGGCCCGGGCGCCGGCGCCGGATCGGCGATGGCCGGTTCGCGTTCCAAAACCTCGCGGATCCGTTCCCAGCTCGCCCACGCGCGCTGGAGGAGACTGATTACCCAGCCCAGCGAGAGCAAGGGCCACTGCATGTAGAGCAGATATTGATTGAACTGCACGAATTCGCCCAGGGTAAGGCGCCCCTGGATGACCAAGCGCCCCCCCGCCATCAAAACCAGCACCGAACTCAGCGTGAACCAAAACGCGGCAAACGGATGGGTGCCTTCATGGACGTAGGCCAAGCGCAGGTTCTCCGCCCGGAGCCGTTCGTTCTTGTTCCGGAACAGATCGAGCCAGCGCGGCTCGACCGCAAACGATTTCAGGGTCTGGATCCCCGTGAAGGTCTCCTGGTTGAAGCTGGCCATCTCCGAGAGTTGTTCCTGGACGGCGAGATGCCCCTTTTTGATCCGCCGCGCAAACCACGTGAAACTCCCGATCATCAGGGGCACCAGGATCAGGACCATCCCGGCCAGCGGGGCGTTCAGGGAAAACATGACGCCGAACGTCAAGAGGAACACGAAGACCATGCGGGCGTTCTGCATCAGCCCCTGGCCGATGCCCATGCCGACGGAGCGGACGTCCGCCGACAACCGGTTCATCAGGTCGCCGGTATGCTGCGCGCGGAAGAAGCCCCGGTCCAGCCGGGTCAGATGGTCGAACAGATCTCCGCGGATGCTGGTCTCCACGGCATGCCCCACGCGAAGCGGAAGCTGGCGCATCCAGAAGGAAAGCGCCGTCGAGACGAGCGTGGCCACGCCGTACGCGCCCAGCCAGGCCCAGAGCTCCCGACGCGCCAAGGTCCCCGCCGTCAGGCCATCGATCACGTAGCGCGAGATGAAGGGAATGCCGACGCTGAACGCCACCGTGAACAGCGACAGGAAAACGCCCCACCGGATCGCGCGGCCATGCGGGATCACATAGCTGCGCAAGCGGCGAGGATGGAATGGCGCGTCCGGCATGGCGAAAAAATTGGACCTCCGGCGATTCATAGGGCCGCATCCCGGCGGAGTCAAGCGGCTGCCCCGCCGGAGGATGGGTTACTGCGCCGCCTCGCCGCGGTTCTGCTTGAGCCAGGCTTCGATGAACAGCTCGAGATCGCCGTCCAGCACGGCGTCCACCTGGCCGGTCTCGGCCTCGGTGCGGTGGTCTTTCACCATCGTGTAGGGTTGGAGCACGTACGAGCGGATCTGGTGGCCCCAGGCGATCTCGCCCTTGTCGCCGTAGAACTTCTCCATCTCGCGCTTTTTCTTGTCCTGCTCGAGCTCGTAGATCTTCGCGCGCAAGATTTTCATGGCGCGGGCGCGGTTCGAATGCTGGCTGCGCTCGGCCTGGCACGCCACCACGAGGCCCGTCGGCATGTGCGTCAGGCGGATGGCGCTGTCGGTCTTGTTGACGTGCTGGCCGCCCGCCCCGCCAGACCGGTACGTGTCCACGCGCAGATCCTTCTCGTCGATCTCCACCGGGACGTCGTCGCTGATTTCCGCCACGACGTCGAGCGAAGCGAACGACGTGTGCCGGCGCTTGGCCGAGTCGAAGGGGCTGATGCGCACCAGCCGGTGCACGCCGCGTTCCGCCTTCAGGAAGCCGTAGGCCCAGGGCCCGCTCACCATCAGCGTCACGCTCTTCACCCCGGCTTCGTCGCCGGGCAGATAGTCCACCGTGGATACCTCGAAACCCTGCTTCTGGCAATAGCGGTCGTACATGCGCAGGAGCATGGCCGCCCAATCGCACGACTCGGTCCCGCCCGCGCCCGCATGCAGCGTCAAAAAGGCGTTGTTGGCGTCGAACCGGCCCGTCATCAGGGATTGCAGTTCGACGTGCTCGTACTGTTTTTCCAGTGCGGCGACCTGCTTGGCCAGCGCGACCACGTCGGGATGGTCTGCCGCCACGCGCCCTTCGTCCGCCAGCAGGCCGGCCATCAGTTCCAGCTCTTCCTGCTGGGCCGCGAGCCGTTCGTACGGCCCCGTCACCGCCTCCAGCGCGTTTTTCTTGTCGATCGTCGCCCGCGCCGCGCTCTGGTCGTTCCAGAATTCGGGCGCCGCCATTTGCTGCGTCAGTTCTTCGATGATCCGTTTTTTGCCGTCGACGTCAAAGATAGCCTCGCATTCCTGCGAGGTGTTCTTTCACGGACGCGATTCGCGTGGAAAGCTCGTCTAACATAAGTCCTGTCCGGGTTCAGCGGTTCAAGGTTCACGGTTGTCCGATCCACGGCCGTACACCCCGAAAAACGCTTTTTCCTGTTTTCCTGAAATTTCCTGTTTTCCTGCTAAAATTCTGGCGCCTGTTTCCGCCGTTTTCCGACCGCCGCCAGCAGCCACAAAACCGTCGCGGCCGCGCAGGCGATGCCGTAGATATCTCCATATTGGGCGTAGAACGTCAAGGGCGCCGCGTCGGCCGGCACGGGCACGTCCGCCCACAGCACGCCCGGGCCGTCCGTCCGGCCCGCGCCGTCGGACAGGAACGCCGCGACGCGGCCCGACGGCGCGATCACGCAGGTCACGCCCGTGTTGCACGCGCGGACCAAGGGCACGCGGTTTTCCACCGCCCGGAGGATCGCGTTGCGCATGTGCTGGCGCGGCTGCACGTGGGCATCGAACCAGGCGTCGTTCGTCACGTTCACCAGCATCCGCGCCCCGGCCCGCACGTCCGCCCGCGCCAGATCCGGCAGGATGTCCTCGAAGCAGACCAGCGGTGCCAGCGGCACGGCGGCATTCCCCGCCCGGAAGACGGCGCTTTCCGTTCCGGCGGTGATGCTGGCGGGCCAGCCCCAGGCCACCTGCCAGGCCGCCGGCACGAGTCCCGCCAGCGGAATGAACTCGCCGCCGATCACCAGATGCCGCTTGTCGTATTCCCCGGCGATGCGCCCCTCGACGTCGAACAGGAAGGCGCTGTTGAAGTACTGCGGCTCGCCGGATTCCCGCACGGCGGTGTCGAGCGAACCGGTCAGGATCGGCGTGCCGTTGGTGCACAGGCTATAGACCAGCGCATAGCTGTTTTCGCTGTTGCGCACGTCGTCCGGCAACGCCGTTTCCGGCCAGATGACCAGTTCCACGGTCGGATCGCCCTGCGCTTTCCGGGTCAACTCCGCCAGCCGTTCGTAGATCCCGAGGATCTTCGCCGCCACCCATTTTTCGTCCTGCGGAATCGACGGCTGTACCAGCGCCACGCGGATGGAGCGCTCCGGAACCGGAATCGTTTCCGCCCGCCACGCGCCCCACCCCAGCGCCACGGCCACCAGCAACGCGCCGGCCGCCAGCGCGCGTCCTCCGCGCCGCTCCGCCAGCGCCCAAGCCAACAGGGCGTTCGCGAACGCCGCCATGCCCGTGACCAGCCAGACGCCGCCGAATTCCGCGAGCTGGACCGCCGGCAGCCACGGCGTCAGCGCCACGCCCAGCGAATTCCACGGAAACCCGCCGAAGATCCAGCCGCGCAGGAATTCGCTGCCGCACCAAACCACCGCCAGCGCCGCCGCGAAGCCCGCCGCGCCCCCGCGCCAGCGGTTCGCCAGCCCGACCGCCGGCAAGACGTACAACGCGCAATAGGCGCTCACGGCCAGCCACCCCAGCACCGTCACGTGCGTCAGCCAGCGCAGGCTCAGCAACCAAAACAGCAGGCTGGCTACGAAACCCATTTTAAGCGCCGTGCGTGCCGGCGCCTGCCGCGCCATGACCAACAGCGGCACCAGCGCCCCCCACGCCGCCCAGGTCCATTCCAACGGCGGAAACGCCGCGAACAGCAAGAGGCCGGACGCGACGGCGCAGGCCGCCGCCGTCCATTCGGCCGGGTTGGAGCGAAGGAGCTTCATCGGGCGGCCATTTTGCCACGTCGCGCCCCGCCCGCAATCTTCGATTTCCCCCGCGCTGCCGCAGGCGTTCAAGGATCCGGTTCTTCCGTCAGGGCCGCACCGTCGAATTGGAGCGCTCCCGCGGCGCTGGCGCCGCTGACGTTCACGACGAATCGAGCCCAGGCGGCGCCCGCGGGCGCCGTCGCCCGGACGGTTTTTTGCGTCCAGGTTTCCACCACGTCGCTCAAGCCTACGCTGCGGGAATCGAGCAACGCAAACGTTCCGTCGTAAAATTCGACTTTCAGCTCCTGTACCGCGGCGGTCCACGGGTTGTCGACGTGATCGGCCCAGAACCACGCCGTGGCCTGATAGATCTTGCCGGCCTGGGCCGCGCCTTCTTGCCACCACCCGCCATGATCGTAGCCGGACCAGGACCCGCGGACGGCGGCGGCCACGGCGCCTTGGCGGCTGCGCCAATCCACCCGGGCCGCGCTGCCCCACGAATCGCCATGGGAGTCGCCGCTCGCTTCCCAATGGCAAGCCCGCACGTCGGATGAACCCGACACTTCAAAGCTCGCGTTCGCGAGCCGGTTGCTCGGACCGTCCTCCATCCGGGCCACGGCATAGAACGCGGCGGCATCCGCGAAGCCTTCGTCCACCAAGGATGGGGCGTAGTTGGTCGCGACGAACGCGCCGACGTTGGTCCAGTTCGGGGCGGTCAGCGATGGGGTGCGGCGCACTTCATAGCGGGAGCCTTGTTGGGCGGTGAACCGGATTTCGGGCTGGTTGCCCGCGCCGGGCCGCACGCTCGCCACCGGTTGGGAATGGCTGAACCGCAGGGTCCCGTCGCCGATGAGCACCATGCCGTACCACCAAGGCGGTGCGTACGCCGGGTACCGCTCCTGGACGGCATTGAACCAGGCCACGAACGCCTCGCCGATGGATTGCCGCAGGGCCATCGGCTCGTAGAAAAACCGATCCTCCCAGATCCCGCCCGTTTTCGTGCTGCCCCACGCCGCCAGACCCGAATCGTCCGGATTTTGCACGACCAGGCCGGCCAAGTAGTCGCTTTCCGTGTAGTCGCAGCCCGAGCAGACGTAGAAGGAATAGAACAAGGCCGGGGGGGGGCGCGCCAGATATTCCGCGGCATCGACGAAATTGAAGTTGGTTTTGCCGTTTTCATAGAACCCATGTCCCGCGGGGCTGCCATGGGAACGGATGAACATCAATTCGTAGACGTTGGTCATGTGCTGCCGATAATCGCCCGCCGTCGTGCTTTCCGGATCCCGCACCACGCGGAGATGATCGTCGCCGTAGATCAGCCCGATCGTCGCCGCGTCGTCCGGCATCAGGTCGGACCAATCGTCGTCGTTGTAGAGCAGCGCCCGCCTGGCCGGGCTCAGCTGGGCCGTCCGATAGCGATGGTTTTTGCCGAAATAGGCATTCAGCAACGCGGCTTCCCCGCCCAACGCCGGCAAATCATCCGTTTTGAGGCGCGCAACCCAGATCTCCAGATCGAGATCGCCGCCGCGCGCATCGTACTTGCCGGCGGCGAAAGGGGGCGTTTGGTTGGCATCCGACCAGGTGCCGTCCAAATCCATGTAGAACAGGTCGCACGGGAAATCCTCGAATTCCTCGCCCCAGCCCCAATCCTGGTTCATTTCATAGACGACGTGCGGCAGATCGCCGATCAGGATCGCGCCGGTCAGGGAGGCGGGTTCCGCATAGAGCGCGGCCAAGAAGGCGCGGATTTCTTCCGCGCTTCCGCCGGAATGCGCGTGCAGCAACGGGGCATATCCCTCCGCCTCCAGATCGGCCACGAAGTTGGTCACCGCCGCGCCGGCGCCGGCCAGCGCAGGGGCCGAGACGATCAGGCAGATCCGATGGGGCGCGTCGGCGCGGGGCAATTCTCGGGCCGCGGCCGCGGCGAGATCCCGGGACAAAACCAGCGGGCTTGGGTCGCGCGCGACGGCGTGGAGGGATTTCGGCCGGCCTTGCGAATCCATCCAGCGCGTGACGACCGGCGCCTGGGCGAATCCGCAGATCGAAAGGACCAGGAAGCAAAGACCGGCAAAGGGCGACCGGCAGCGGCGAAAATACGGGATGGACGGTTTCATCGGTTTTCCTTGGCTTGTTTTCGCGTAGAACCACCAGCCCGAAATCGGAGGATAGGAAAGCGGTTCGGCAAAGCCAAGCGGAATCCCCCAGGCAATCGGCCCGGCGGACAGGAAGCAAATGACATTCTTTGCGGCGGGGGCTATGCGCACCGCGGCGGAAATGCTAGGTTTTTCCCATGACGCGCCCGACCTTCCATTCCCTTTTTTGGAGTTTTCTCCGGATCGGGGCCGGTGCGTTCGGCGGCGGCATGGCCGCGCTGCCCGTCTTCGAGGCGGAATTGGCGACGCGCCGGCGCTGGCTGACCCCGCCCGACGTCGCCGAGGCCTACGCCATTTCCCAGTCCGTGCCGGGCGTCATCATCGTCAACTTCGCGGTTTTGACGGGCCTGCGGCTCGCCGGCAAGCGCGGGGCGCTGGTCGCGGCGACCGCGGTCGCCCTGCCCGCCTACTTCATCATCCTGGCCCTCGCGGCAGCGTGTGCCGGCCGCTGGGAAAACCGCTGGATCGCCGCCGCGCTCGCCGGACTGCGGCCCGCCGTCGTCGCCGTCGTCGCCGGGGCGGCGTTCCGGCTCGGTCGGGGCCAACTGCGTTCGCCGTTCGCGTGGCTGGCCGCCGCCGCGGGAGCGGCGCTGCTGTTCGCGAAAATCCTGCCGCCGATCCCGCTGATCCTGCTCGGCGCGGGCACGGGCCTGGCCATCCACTTCGCCCGCCGGAAACCGGAGATCGCGCCATGAACGCCCTGCTCCTGCTGTTCTGGACGTTTTTCCGCATCAGCCTCTTCAGCATCGG
>JBFXHR010000067.1:0-9264 GCA_050176815.1 Kiritimatiellia bacterium | reverse complement strand
GCGCGGCCGAAGCCGGCGCGGTGAAACCGCCGGCGAGGAAGACGAGCAGGACGACGAGACGAGACGTTATATTCACGGATGTTCCTTCCAGCGGGGCGGGGTGGGGGGGGGGCGGCGGATCAGGCCTGGCCGTGGACTTTGGCGGCCACTTTCAGGCGCAGGGCGTTCAGCCGGATGAAGCCGGTGGCGTCGTCCTGGTTGTAGGCCTTGGTCGGGTCGGCGTCCATCGTGGCGATCTGCGGATTGTAGAGACTGACGCGGCTCTTGCGGCCGGCGACGTAGAGGCCGCCCTTGTAGAGCTTGACGCGGACGGTGCCGGAGACGTGCTTCTGGGTGTCGTCGATGAGCGCCTGCAGGGCGCGGCGTTCGGGGGCGAACCAGAACCCGTTGTAGACCATCTCGGCGTAGCGGGGGATGAGGCCGTCGCGCAGATGCATCAGGTCGCGGTCCATCGTGATCGATTCCACCTGGCGGTGGGCGAACTGGAGGACGGTGCCGCCGGGGGTCTCGTAGACGCCGCGGCTCTTCATGCCGACGAAGCGGTTTTCGACCATGTCCACGCGGCCCACGCCGTGCTTGCCGCCGAGGACGTTGAGCTTGCGCATGACCTCGAGGGGCGTCAGCTTCTTGCCGTTGACGGCGACGCAATCGCCGCGCTTGAATTCGAGTTCGACGTACTCGGGCCGGCCGGGGGCGTCCTCGGGGGCGACGGAGAGGCGGAACATGTCCTTGTTTTTCGGCGCAAAGGCGTCGAGCCACGGGTCCTCGAGGATGCCGGCCTCGTAGGAGATGTGGAGCAAATTGCGGTCCATGGAATAAGGCTTCTTGGCGGAGGCCTGCACGTCGATCTGGTGCTTGGCGCAATAGGCGATCATTTCGGCGCGGCCGGGGAATTCGTTGCGGTAGGCCTCGATGCGCCACGGGGCGATGACCTGCAGGTCGGGGGCGAGGGCGGCGGCGGCCAACTCGAAGCGGACCTGGTCGTTGCCTTTGCCGGTGGCGCCGTGGGCGATGGCGGCCGCGCCTTCCTTCAGGGCGATCTCGACCATGCGCTTGGCGATGAGCGGACGCGCGATGGACGTGCCGAGGAAATACTGGCCTTCGTAGATGGCGTTGGCGCGCATCATCGGATAGATGAAATCCTTGGCGAACTCGGCCTGGAGGTCGTCGACGTAGATCTTGCTCGCGCCGGTGGCCAGCGCTTTTTTCTTCAGGCCCTTGAGTTCCTCCGCCTGGCCGACGTCGGCCGCGAACGCGATGATCTCGGCTTGGTAGTTTTCCTTGAGCCACTTCAAAATGACCGAGGTGTCCAAGCCGCCCGAATATGCCAATACGATTTTCATCCTGCCGTTTCCTTTGCTGCGCCCGAGTGGCGCGAAAACCGGAATACTAGGCGGTTTCCGCCGGAAATCAAGCGGCGCCGCGCGATCGGCCGCCCGGCGGAGCCCGTTTTCGCGGAAAATCCCCGGAAAACGGCTCGATTCGCGCCGGAAACGGCGGCCGACGGAACTTCCGCTTTGACAGGTCCGAGCCATTGGCCTACACAACGGAGTCATGAACGTCGAGACGCTGCCCAAGGTCGAACTGCACCGCCACGTCGAAGGCGCGATCCGCTATGAAACGATGAAGGCCTGGGTTTTGGCGGACGGCTTGCAGCCGGCCGCCGCGCCGGAAGCCCAGCTCCGGGATTTCATCCTGATCGACAAGCCGGTGGACGGCTTGAAGGTGTTCCTCGAAAAATTCGGGCTGATCCACCGCGTGCTGTCCACGCCGGAGCGCATCCGGCGGATGGCGTTCGAGGCCTGCGAAGACGCCTGGCGCGAAGGCGTGCGGCTGCTGGAACTGCGCTATTCGCCGGTGTTCATCCAGGGGGCGCGCGCGAACTTGGATTTCGACCGGATCCACGCCGCGCTGCTGGACGGCATCGCCGCGGCGCAGAAGCAATACCCGCTGCCGGTCGGGCTGATCGGCATCCTGGGTCGCGAGTGGGATCTGGCGACGGCGGCCCGCGTGACGGATTTCTGCATCGCGAACCGGGATACGGTCGTCGGTCTGGATCTGGCCAACGACGAGGCGAACTTCGGCGGCAAGCCTTTCGCGGGCCTGTTCCGGAAGGCGCGGAACGCGGGGCTGCGCCTGACGGTGCATGCGGGCGAGTCGGCCATTCCGACGTCGAGCGAGTCCATCCGGAGCGCGCTGGACGATCTGGGGGCCGAGCGGATCGGACACGGGGTCCAGATCCACCAGGATCCGGCCCTCATGGAAGAAGTGGCCCGCCGGGGCGTCCTCCTCGAACTGTGTCCCACGAGCAATATCCGGACGCGGTCCATCGCGGCCATCGAAGCCTATCCCATCCGGCAAATCCGGGCGGCCGGGGTCAAGGTGTGCCTCAACGCGGACGATCCGGGGGTGTTCGCCTACGACCTCAACCACGAGTATCGGCTCATGGCCGAATTGCACGGATTGACGGCGGACGATTTCGCGGCGATGAACCGCGATGCGTTTGCGGCCAGTTTCGTTCCGGAAGCGGCCAAACGTCGGCATTCCTTCGCTTGAGCCGGGCGCCGGATCCGGCGCCGATCGCGCCGGGAAGGGCTTGCGTGCGGCATCCGGGCGGGATAGAGTTTCAGCTTCAAATCGAAAAGAGCAAAAGGAAGAAGAGATGAAAAAGGTATTGATTCCGACCGCGCTGGATTCCGTGGCCAAGCAGATTTTGGAGGATCACGGCGGCTATGCGGTGGTGCAGGTGCCCAAATGCGACGTGCTCCAGCTCGTCCGCGACAATCCCGACGTGCACGCGCTGATCGTCCGCAGCGAAAAGATCACGGCGGAGATCATCGACGCCGCCCCGCAGCTGAAGGTCGTCGTCCGCGCCGGCGCCGGCTACAACACGATCGACATCGCCCATGCCCGCGCGAAGGGCGTGAACGTGATGAACACCCCCGGCGCCAACTCCAACGGCGTCGCCGAGGAAGTCGTCGCCCTGATGCTGGCCGACGCGCGCCGGCTCATTCCCGCCGATGCCTCCTGCCGGGCCGGCAAGTGGGAAAAGACCGCGTTCATGGGCACCGAAATCACGGGCAAAACCGTCGGCATCGTCGGCTTGGGCTACATCGGCCGGCTGGTGGTCAAGCGCCTGTCCGGGTTCGAGCCCACGTTCCTGGGCTACGATCCGGGCATCACGATGCGGCAGGCCGCGGAACTGGGCGTCAAGCTGGTTTCGCTCGACGAGCTGTTCTCCGAGTCGGACTACGTCACCCTGCATCTGCCCGAGATCGCCGAGACCAAGGGCATGATCAACCGCAACCTGATCGGCCAGATGAAGCCCGGCGCTACGCTGATCAACTGCGCCCGCGCCGGCATCGTCAATGAAGCCGACCTGCGCGCCCTCAAGGCCGAAAAGAAGATCCGCTACCTGAACGATGTCTATCCCAAGGACGAGGAAGGGCCCAAGAGCGTGGCGGACGTCGCCGACATCATGGTGCCGCACCTGGGCGCCAGCACGCGCGAGGCGAACATCAAGGCCGCCGACCTGGCCGCGCGGGAACTGATCGACCACGACGAAAAGGGCATCGACAAGGCCGTCGTGAACAAGGCCAAGTAGGCGTCCCGGCATAACCGTCGTGGCCGGTCCCGTTGGGGGCCGGCCATTTCTATTGCGGGGGGGCAGCGGGAAATAGCCCGCGAATTCCTGCGTCCCGACCGGACGGGTCGAGCGGAGACGGAATTCAGGCGTTGCCGCGCCGTTTTATGGCGGCTTGGGCGGCCTCGTCGGCGCAGTTCAGCGCCTGCAGCATGCCGGGGCAGGCGAGGTGATGGATCACCCGGGGACCGGCGCGCCGCTCGGTCACGAGGCCGGCCCGTTTGAGGCAGGCCAGATGCCGGGAGATGTTGGCTTGGCAGACCGTCGCGAGGGGGCGCAGGTCGTTGACGCAGCGGTCGCCGCGGCTGAGCGCCTCGACCATCTGGACGCGGATGGGATGCCCCAGGGCTTTGAGGATTTCGGCCTGGACCTTGGCTCGGTTTGAATTCATATTTACAGCATATGCGCATATGCGCATAAGCGCAAGAATAAGGTAGGGGGGCGGACGGACCGGGCATTCAAAAAAACCCCGGACGGCGGAGCCGACCGGGGGCGCAGGGGCGGGGGGGGCGCCGCTTTACTTGAGGCCCATCGCGATCATCTTTTCGGCGATCTGGATGGCGTTCTGGGCGGCGCCCTTCCAGATGTTGTCGCCGGCGACGAACAGCGAGAGGCCGTTCGGGACCGTGGCATCCTTGCGGATGCGGCCGACGAAGGTGTCGTACTTGCCGGACGCCTCGAGCGGCGTCGGGAAGACGGACTTGGACAGATCGTCGACGACCTGGATGCCTTCGGCCTTGGACAGCAGTTCGCGGGCGCGCTCGGGAGAGAGCGGGCTGTGGAACTCCACGTGGATCGCCATGCTGTGGCCGTTGATCACGGGGACGCGCACGCAGGTGGAGACCGCCTGGATGGAATCGTCGCCGAGGATCTTGCGGGTTTCGCGGGGCAGCTTGGCTTCTTCGGAGGTGTACCCGGGCAGGTCCTTGGCCTCGGAGCCGATCTGCGCGATGACGTTGAACGCGATCTGCGCGGGATAGACTTCGTGGACGATCGGCTGGCCCGCGGCCCAGGCGCGGGCCTGGCTCTCGAGTTCGCGGATGGCGGCGCTGCCCGAGCCGGAGACGGCCTGGTAGGTGCAGCAGACGATCCGCTTGATCTTGGCCTCGCGGTGCAGGACGGCCAGCGGCATCAGCGCGATGGCGGTCGAGCAGTTCGGGTTGGCGATGAAGTTCTGGTGGCCCTTCAAGGCGTCCGCGTTGATTTCCGGGATGCACAGGGGCACTTTCGGATCCATGCGGAAGTCGTCGCCGTTGTCCACGACGCAGCAACCGACGTCGGCCGCGCCCCAGCCCAAGGTCTTCGACGCGCCCTTGGCGCCTTCGGTGCCGGCGAAGAACGCGAAATCGTAGCCCTTGAACGACTCGGGGCCGGTCGCGACCTGCACGTCGACCGGCAGGCCATCGATCAGTTCGGTGCGCTCGCGGGTGGCGAACGCGGTCAACTTGGCCAGCGGGAAATTGCGCTTGCGCAGCAGCCGGACGATTTCCGTCCCGACCGCGCCGATGCCGACCATGCACACGTTGTATTTCTTCATTGGTTTCTCCTGTGAAACGGGGCCCTTACGGTACCCCGGCGGGGGGATTTGTCAACTGGATGGATGCTAGAGCGAAGCGGCGACGAGGTCGCCGACCTCGGACGTGCCCAGGCCCATGCGGCCGGCGGCGAGGGATTTGATCTTCCCGCCGTTGAGCGCGCCCGTGACGGCCCGATCGACGGCTTGCGCCGCTTCGGTTTCGCCGAGGGTGTCGAGCATCATGCCGCCCGCGGCGATGGCCGCGATGGGATTGATGACGTTCTTGCCCGTGTACTTCGGGGCGCTGCCGCCCATGCACTCGAACATCGAGACGCCTTCGGGGTTGATGTTGCCGCCGGCGGCGACGCCGAGGCCGCCCTGGACGATGGCGGCCAGGTCGGTGATGATGTCGCCGAAGAGGTTTTCCGTCACGACGACGTCGTACCATTCGGGCTGCTTCACGAACCACATCGTGCAGGCGTCCACGTGGTTGTAGTCCTGCTTGACGTCCGGGAAGTCGCGGTCGCCCATTTCCTGGTGCGCGCGGACCCAGAGGTCGCCGCAGTGGGTCAGGACGTTGCACTTGTGGACGAGGGTGAGCATCTTCTTGCGGTTGCGCCGGCGGGTGTATTCGTAGGCGAACTTCAGGCAGCGGTCCACGACGGGCCGGCTGTAGACCATGACCTGGGTGGCGACCTCGAGGTTCGTGCCCTTCTGGACGGCGCCGCCGACGCCGGTGTAGATGCCGCCGGTGTTTTCGCGGATGACGACGAAATCGACGTCCTTGGGTTCCTTGTCCTTCAGCGGGCAGTCTTCCTTGCGGTAGAGCTTCACGGGGCGCAGGTTGATGTACTGGTCCAGCGCGAAGCGGGTCTTGAGCAGGATGCCGCATTCCAGAATGCCCGGCTTGACCTGGGGATGCCCGATGGCGCCGAGATAGAGCGCGCCATGCTTGCGGAAGTCCTCGATCGCGGAATCCGGCAGCGTTTCGCCGGTCTTCAGGTAGCGGTCGCCGCCGAAATCGTAGGGGGTGTAATCCAGCTTGAAGCCGAACTTCGCGGCGGCCGCGTCGAGGACCTTGACGGCCTCGCGGGTGACTTCAGGGCCGGTCCCGTCGCCGGGAATCAATCCGATGCTGTAGGACTTTTTCATAAGGCCGGCCATTTATAGGGGTTTTCCGTCCGGAATCAAGCCCCGAAATGAGAAATCGGGCATTTTATGGGGCGCCACGGGGCCGTCAGCGGGGCGGCGGAGCGTTCTGGGGCACGGCGGGGGTGCCGGGCGGGAAGACGACGGCGGCGACTTTGCGGCGGCCCCAGGCCCGGGCGCTCTGGTGGGTGTTGAAGTAGAGATCGAGGCGATGGCGGCCCTTGATGTCGCCGCCGCGGTCTTCGACGATGCCGTAGCCGTAACCGGGGACGTAAATGACGGTGCCCATGGGATAGTAGCGGGTATCGGCGGCGATCGTGCCGGGATGGGCGCGCTTGCCGCTGGCGGTGATGCCGACGGCCTTGGGTTTGCCGCGGTCGCGGCCGGCGGAAACGACGGGCCGGCCGTTCCGGTCGAGCTTCCAGCTGCAGCACACTCCGCACGGGCAATAGGCGGTGGTTTCGATCCGGACGACCCGGCCGTAGGTCAGGCCATCGCCGCGATCGAGAAAAAAAACCGTGCATCCGCCCAAGGCGAGCGCGGCGAGCAGCGCGACGGTCAAAATGACGAACTTGCCGTGCATTCTGGGGCCAGCATGGCCCAGAACGCGGCCGATGACAAATAGATTTATCCGGGCGGGGGCTTCTGGCAGGATGGCGGCCGTGGATCGTGGACCCGACATCCCGTTGCAGGACTGGGCGTTGCCCGGCGAGCCGTTCCGGCTGGTGGCCGTGGACGTCGCCGCCGCCGACTGGGCGGCGCACTTGCCGGCGGCGGCGCGGGCGCGCGCGGAGCGGTTCACGGGTGCGGCGGCGCGGGCGCGGGCCGGGGCGTCGGAGTGGTTCAAGGCCTGCTGGCTGCCGCGCGAACTGGGGCTGGACCGGGTGGAGTGGAAAACGGGCACGCACGGCAAGCCGCGGCTGGCCCGCGCGGCGGCGGAGTGGGGGTTCAATCTCTCGCATGCGGGGAACTACGTGGTGGCGGCGCTGGCGAAGGGGGCCGCGATCGGGGTGGATCTCGAGGCGCTGGCGCGCAAGGCCGACGTCGAGGCGCTGGGGGAGCGCGTGTTTTCCGAGAGCGAGCGGGCGCTGGTGCGCGCGGTCGGCCGGGACGCGTTTTTCGCGCTGTGGAGCCAGAAGGAAGCGCTGCTGAAGGCGCTGGGGTGCGGCTGGGCCAACGGAAACGTCGTGCGCCACACGCGGCTGGAACTCGCCGCCCTCCAGACGGAGCCCGCGACGCGGGTGCAGGTGTGGTCGCGGCGCGTGCTCGGCGGCGCCTATGCGCTGGCCGTGGCGGTTTTCTAGGGCGGGGAGGCGGGGGACGCCGGCGGAGGCGGCTCGTATTCGGGGTAGAGCTGGTGGGCGCACTCCGGGCACAGGCTGTGGCTGAATTCGGCTTGGGAATGCGACCGGATGTAGGACTCGATCTGGTTCCAGTAGCCCTGGTCGTCGCGGATTTTCTTGCAGGACATGCAGATGGGCAAAAGGCCGCCCAGGACTTTGATTTCCTGAAGGGCGCGTTCGCGGTCCGCCACGAGCCGCTCGCGCTCTTCTTCAACTTGTTTGCGGGCGGTGATGTCGGCGATGCTGGACAGGATGCAGGGCTCGTCGCCGACGGCGAGGACGGCGGCCGAAAACAGGCCGGTCAGCAGGTCGCCCGACTTCTTGCGGAACGCGAATTCCAAGCCGTCGACGCGGCCGCGCGCGGCGAGTTGGGCGACGATGGCGTCGCGGTCGCCGGCTTTCGCCCAGAGGTTCAGGTCGGTCGTCCTGCAGCCGAGGACTTCTTCGTCGCCGTAGCCGACGAGGTCGGTGAAGCCGTCGTTGACTTCGAGGATCTTGCCGTCGGACAGGCGGGTCAGCAGCATCGCGTACGGCGAGGAGTGGAAGGCCTTCGAGAATTTTTCCCGCTGGAGCGACAGGTCCAGCAGCAGGCGGCGGTTGACCATGAGGCCGAGGGAATAGATCAGCAGCACGAAGAGCATCTGGATCGCGAGATGGAAGAGGCTTTCCGCGGGGCCGGATTGGAAATAATCGTTGAGCCGCTGCGGATTTCCGGCCAGCGCAACGATCCGGAAGGCGAACACGGCGGAATAGAAGACGAACACGAGGCCGACCCAGCGGGTGACGGGCCGCAGCGAGGCCTCGACCCCGCGCAGCATGAGCCAGGCGCACTGGACGAAGAAAAACAGCAGAATCACCGCGAGGTTCAAGGAGCGCAGCGCCAGGTCCGGGTGGCCGAACGTCAGGTAGGCGTGGACCAGACCGCTCGCGCCCAGCACCAGCAGGTTGGCGCGCTGGGATCGATTCCGGCCCACGAAGATTTCCAGCCCCCACAGGCCCAGCCAGGCGCCGACGGCCACCAGCAGGTTCGCCCCGAAAACCGACAGCCAGTCCGGCGCGGTGCCGCGCAGGAAGATCAAGGCCAGGCCGGACAGCTGGAAGGCGAAATCCAGCGCCCAGAAGCCCAGCCCCGGATATTGCCGGCGCGCCTGGCCCCAGAGCGCGACCAGCACCACGGCGCAAACCGCTTCGAGGGCGAGGCCCACGGCGATGACGGTTTTCAGGTCGAGCGTCGGCATGGCGGCTTCAGGCGGTTGGGGCGGCGGGTGGGATCCATGGCGGAAAGCGTAGCGCGGCGGTCCGGGATTTCAAACGGAAATGTGGACGGAACGCGGAAATGCCCGGTCGGGGGGTCTAGCGGGGGCCGGCGCGGCCTTCCCACTTGCGGCAGCGGCCGCCGCTGCGGCCGACGATTTCGCCGCGGTCGACGATTTCGATGACTTCGCACGCGTTGGCGCAGTCGCCGCAGGTGAAAGCCAAGGTGTCGATGGCGCGTTCGCAGACGGCGAAGCCGCGGAAGCGCGAGGCGGTCGGCGCGGCGCGTTTCGCCAGCAGGGCCGCGCCGAGCGCGCCCATCACCATGTGGTGTTCGGGCACGATGGGCTCGCATTTCA
>JBFXHR010000066.1:0-10659 GCA_050176815.1 Kiritimatiellia bacterium | reverse complement strand
CCCCGCCGCGCGGACCCGCCGCGTCGGACAGCAACCCCCAACCCACCGGCGCATAGCCGATGCCCCATTCTTTCCAAACCTCCACGTCCAGCGAGCGCTTCTTCAGATAGTCCCGCGCCGCTTCCGCCTCGGCGCCTTCCAGCAGCTCCTTGTGGTAGCGCTTGGAGGCCTCCTCGTTCGCCTTGAACAGATCGTCCTTGCCGGGCCCCTCCTTTTTCGCCGACCGGTCGTCGTCGAAGTGGAGGGCGATCCCCGCCCGCGACGCCAGCATCCGCAGCGCCGTCGGAAAATCCACGTTCTCGTACAGCATCACGAACTTGAACACGTCCCCGCCCGCGCCGCAGCCGAAGCAGTGGAACGCCTGCCGCGCCGGATTGACGTGGAACGACGGCGTCTTTTCCTTGTGGAACGGGCACAGCGCCTTCGCCGAATGGCCGACGCGCTTGACCTGGATGTACGACCCGATGACTTCGCAAATGTCCAGCGCGTTGCGGATCTGGTCGATCACGTCCTTGGATACCCGTCCCGCCACGGAAGCGTCACTCCCCGGCGGACGGCGAACCGCCGGTTTCGCCGGCCTCCGCCGCGGCGGGCGGCATGATCGCATACGGCTGCTCGACGCCGACGGGCACTTCCGCCCGGATCATCGCCGCCTTTTCCGCCAAGGCGTTGTAGCCCACCAGCAGATGCGGCAACGCCGCCTGGCCGGTTTGGGATTCCACCATGACCGCCCGCTGCAAGCCCGCCGAAGGCACGAAACTCGCCGCCAACAGCGACACCAGGAAAACCGAGCCCTGGCGGACGGCCCCCGTCAACAGGCCCCCCACCCGCTCGACCCCCCCCTTGAAGGAAAACGTCACCAGCGCCCCCAGCCCGATCCGCAGGGCGCGCATCCCGTACAGCGACAGCAGCGCCAAGCCCACCACCGCCAGCAAACGCGTGAGGCCCGGATCCAAATTCCAGCGCGCGCAAAGCCACGCCGACGCCGGCTCGTAGAACAGCCGCGTGACCAGAACGGCGACGACCATGCCGACCAGCGTGGCCAGCTCGTGCGAAAGTCCCCGGATCGCCCCCGCCGCCGCGCCATAGAGCAGGACGGCGGCAAACAGCCAATCCACCCAATTCAACGATGCCCAGTCCATGCGTTTCTCCTTCCGGCTCCGCGCCTAGCCTTCCGCCGCCTCGGGCGCGGGCTCCACGTCCAGCTCGCAGCCCAGCAGGATGCCGCCGTCGAACAGGAAACGCCCGCTGAACTTCCGCCCCTGCAGCACCAGGGGATACCACAGCCGGTCGTCGGCCCACATCTGGCCGTAGGGCATTTCGCGCTCGTCGATCCACAGCGGGATGGCCTCGATCGTCTCGGTGGGCACGCCTTCGTAGGACGTGGCCGTGTAGACGTGGCACCGCAGCGAATAGCCGTCCGCGAACTGGAACGCCAGCACGCCCGCCTCCCGCACGCCGATGGGCGTCACGTGCAGCTCTTCCTGCGCCTCGCGGACCGCGCCCTGTTCCGGGGTTTCGCCGGGATCCACCCGCCCCCCCGGCGCGTTGATGAGCCCGGCGCCCATGCCCATCAGCTTGCGGATCAGCAGCACCATGCCGTCCATGCGGACGAACATCAGCGTGGCCGTTTCGCGCGGCACCCATTTCGTCCAGTCGATTCCGGTAAATTTCACGAAAACTCCTCGATTCGCTGGCGCGACCCTACCACGGACCCCGACCCCGCGAAAAGCAAAACCACCCCCCCGACCCGGCGAAACCCCTACTGGACCCGCTGGACGAAGTCGCCCGTGCGGGTGTCCACGCGGACGCGTTCGCCCTGCTCCATGTATTCGGGCACCTGCAGTTCCAGGCCCGTCTCCAGCTTCGCCGTCTTGGTCCGCGCCGTCACGCTGGCCCCCCGCATCGACGGCGCGCATTCCGCGATTTGCAGCTCCACCAGGTCCGGCAACTGGATGCAGAGCACCTTGCTCTCCTGCATCAGCGCCTTGATGCCTTCCATGCCGTCCACCAGGTAGGGCACCGCGTCCTCGATCTCGTCGGCCATCAGCTCGAACTGGTTGTAATTCTCCAAATCCATGAACGTGAACCGATCCCCCTCCCGGAAACTGAACGACACCAGCCGGGTCTCGTAATCCGTCTCCTTCACCGGGTCGTCCCCCTTGAAGCTCTGGTCCAGCTTGGCCCCCGTGCGCACGTTGCGGAAGCGCACCTTGTAGAGCGTCGCCGCCCCCCGCGCCGACGGCGACTGCACCCGCAACTGCTCCACCACGTGCGGATCGCCGTTGATTTCCACCACGCTGCTTTTCGTCAAATCGCACGCCTTGATCATCGCCGCCCTTTCGCCCCGTGCGGGCATCCCGGAGTTTTCCGAACTTTTGTGTTTTAAAGCGTATCTTTTCCCGCTAGGATTCGTCAATGGCTACTTGGAGGCCATAGCGTCCATGCAGATCAACGCGGAAAAATCGTGGCACGTCCCCAACCGGATGGAGGCCTTGGCGGAGGCCGCCAAGGAAATTTTCGCCTGGCTGGGCACCCTGCCGCTCTCCTCCCGCGCCAAGTATTTCGCCGGACTCGCCGTCGAGGAAATCGTCACCAACACCATCAAGTACGGCTTCGACGACAACAGCCCCCACGTCGTGGACGTCCGGATTTCCGTCGACCGCAACCACCTCATCCTCGTCTTCGAAGACGACGGCCACCCCTTCGATCCCACCTCGCGCCCCCCGCCCAACATCGAAGCCCTGGTCGAATCCCAGAAAATCGGCGGCCTCGGCATCGAACTGGTCCGCCGCATGTGCGAAATCATGGCCTACGAACGCAAAAACAACGTCAACCGCCTCGTGCTGCGCATCCGCCGCTTCCAGCCCGACGACACCCAGTTCCTTTCCCTTTCCTCCCTGTTGTAGGCCCGCAAGGAATACCGCCATGAACGTCCGCTCCGCCCTCGCCTTTTTGCCGGCCCTCCTCCTGCTCGCCGGCTGCGCCACCCCCGAGCGCCGCATCGAACAAAACCGGGACCTCTTCGATTCCCTCCCCGTCGCCGACCAGGCCCGCATCCGCGGCGGCAAAATCGACCTCGGCTACACCCCCGACATGGTCCGCATCGCCTTCGGAGAACCCAGCGCAAGCTGGTCCGCCGCTCCTCCCTCGGCGACGCCGAAATCTGGCTGTACCTCGGCGTCGACCGCCGCTTCGACCGCCAGCGCGCCGACATCGACGGCCTGAGCGTTTCCGGCCCCGGCGGCAGCCGCTCCGTCACCGGCAGCGCCTGGGTCAACGTCGCGCAGGAACGCGAATTCATCCGCACCCGCGTCGAATTCCTCAACGGCGCCGTCGCCGCCATCGAAGAGCCCGCCCCGCCCGGGAAAAAGCCGTAGCCGGCGCGCCCTTCCCCCATGAACCTCGTCTGCGCCTCCAGCGTTTTGCACGCCCGCGAGGCCTTTTCCGGCCTCGGCGACGTCCGCATCCTGCCGGAACGCGACATCCGCCGCGAAGACCTCCTCGACGCCGACGCGCTCATCGTCCGCTCCAAAACCCGCGTGAACGCCGAACTGCTGGAAGGGACCCCCGTCGCCTTCGTCGCCACCGCCACCGCCGGCGCCGACCACTTCGACGTCCCTTTCCTGAACGACGCCGGCATCGCCTGGACCGCCTCCCCCGGCTGCAACGCCAATTCCGTCGCCGAATACGCCGTCGCCGCCTTCCTCCTCCTCGCCCGACGGCAAGCCGGCGGCCTTTCCGGACGCACCCTGGGCATCGTCGGCGCCGGACAAGTCGGCTCGCGCGTCGCAAAAAAGGCCGAACTCCTCCGCCTCCGCGTCCTCCGCAACGACCCCCCCCTCGCCCTCCAGACCGGCTCCGCCGATTTCCTCCCCCTCGATTCCGTCCTTGCCGACGCCGACATCCTCACCTTGCACGTCCCCCTCGAATCCTCCGGCCCCTTCCCCACCCGCCACCTCGCCGACTGCCGGCTCTTCGGCAAGCTCAAGCCGGGCGCCGCATTCCTCAACACCTCCCGCGGCGCCGTCGTCGACACCGACTCCCTCCAATGCGCCCTCGACCACCGCCTCCTCTCCGCCTGCGCCCTCGACGTCTGGGAAAACGAACCCGAACTCCCCCCGCCCGTTTTCGACGCCGCCGATTTCCTCACCCCCCACGTCGCCGGCTACTCCCTCGAAGGCCTCCTCAACGGCACCCTCCACTGCTACCGCGAACTCTGCCACTTCCTCGAAGTCGAACCGGGCTGGACCCCCGACCCGCGCCGCCTCCCTCCCGCGCCGGCCATCGAGATCGACGCCGCCCACCGGCCCGACGACGAAGTCCTCGCGGACCTCCTCTCCGCCGCCTGCCCCATTCCCGCCGACGACCTCGCCTGGCGCGCCGAAACGCGCGCCGCGGCCGATCCCGCCGACCTCCGCCGCCGCTTCGACCGCTTCCGCAAAAACTACCAGTCCCGCCGCGAATTTTCCGCCATCCGCGTCCACCTCTCCCACGCGTCCCCCGCCCTCCTCGAAACCGTCGCCGCCCTCGGCTTCCAGGTCTGCGCCCACCAGCCATGAGGGGGCGGAGCCAGGGTTCACGGTCCACGGTTCACGGTTCAGCGGTTTGCCGTCCGCAGGACGTGGTTGCGCCATGACCGCCGCCCCGCTCGTCTTCACCCCCGACCGCCACGCGCCGCGCCTCGACGCCTGGCTCGCCGCCGCGCATCCCGCGATTTCCCGCTCCCGCTGGAAACAACTCATCGAAGCCGGCCACGTCTTCCTGAACGGCGCCGCCGTCCGGAAATCCAATACCCCCCTCGCCCCCGGCGACGATCTCCGCTGCACGCTCCCCGATCCCGAACCCGTCGGGCTCGTCGCCGCCGACATCCCCCTTTCCATCCTCTACGAAGACGCCGACCTCGTCGTCCTCGACAAGCCCGCCGGCCTCGTCGTCCATCCCGCCCCCGGCCACGCCGCCGATACCCTCGTCAACGCCCTCCTCCACCACTGCGCCGATCTCCAGGGCATCGGCGGCGAACTCCGCCCCGGCATCGTCCACCGCCTCGACAAAGATACCAGCGGCGTCCTCGTCGTCGCCAAGAACGAAGCCGCCGTCGCGGCCCTTGTCGCGCAATTCTCCTCCCATTCCGTCCGCAAGGAATACCTCGCCCTCGCCTGGGGCGCCTTCCCAAAGCCTTCCGGCACCGTCGCGCTTCCCGTCGGCCGCCATCCCGTCCACCGCCAGAAAATGGCCGTCGCCGAAAAAGGCCGCGACGCCGTCACGCACTACGAAACCCTCGCCGCCGGCCCCCTCGCCACCCTTCTGCGCGTCCGCATCGAAACCGGACGCACCCACCAGATCCGCGTCCACCTCGCCCACCTCGGCCATCCCGTCGTCGGCGACTCCGTCTACGGCCGCGCCCGCCGCGGACTGCCCGACAACCTGTCCATTCCCCGCCAGATGCTCCACGCCCACGTCCTCAAAATCGCCCACCCCCGCGACGGCCGCCCCCTCGTCTTCACCGCCCCGCCCCCCCCCGACTTCCTCGCCGCCCAGAAAATCCTCGTCGGCACGCCATGACCGCGCCCGTCCGCCCCAGCCCGGTTTTTACGTACTACGTAAAACTTTTTTACGTACGACGTAAAATCGGCTTTCCCGGAGCCGAACGCCCATGATCTCCCGCGATTGCCCCCTCTGCGCCGTTCCGTTGGAGCGAGAAACCTACGAAGGCTTCCCCATCTGGCGCTGCCCCCAATGCCACGGCACCCTCCTCGACCTCTCCCGCTACCAATCCATCAAGAGCATCCCCGAGAAATCCCTCGCCGAACTCGAAACCGAAGCGCGCGACGGCTTCCAGGGCGACAATCCCCACCCCATCCGCTGCCCCCGCTGCCATCTCGCCATGGACAAGCGGCCGCTCCAGGTCCCCGGCTTCGAAAACCTCCACCTCGACCTGTGCCGCTCCTGCGCCCTCGTCTGGCTCGACGGCGGCGAACTCGCCCTGGCCCAACTCGCCCACCAGGCCACCCCCGCCTTCCGCGACAAACAGGAAATGAAGCGCCGGGCCGCCGCCCTCGACGCCGACCCCGAACGCAAGGCCGCCCTCGACGAAGCCGTCGCCCGGCTTCCCGAATCGCCAGACCCCTTCCAAGCCGGCCTCCGCGAAGCCGTCCGCGAGGCCTTTTGGCAGATCGTCGCCCACCCCATGCGGATCCGAATCCGATGACGCCCCCCGCAACGCCCAACGGCATCCGCCTCCAGAAATTCCTCGCCGCCGCCGGCATTGGATCGCGACGCCACTGCGAGGAACTCATCGTCGCCGCCCGCGTCCGCGTCGACGGCGCCGTCGTCGCGCAACTCGGCGCGCGCGTCGATCCGCAAACCCAGCGCGTCGAACTCGACGGCCGTCCCGTCCGCGCCGAACCGCACCGCACCTATCTCGCCGACAAGCCCCGCGGCATCCTGTGCACCTCGTTCGACCCCGAAGGCCGCCCCACCATCGTCGAATGGGCCGCGCAAATGGGCGCCGATCCCCGCCTGCGCCTCTACACCATCGGCCGCCTCGACTTCGACAGCGAAGGCCTCATCCTCCTCACCAACGACGGCGCCCTCGCCCAGGAATTCGCGCACCCGAGCCGCCACGTCGAAAAGGAATACCGCGCCTGGATCGACCGCCTCGCCACCCGCGACCAGCTTTCCGCCATGCTCGAAGGCGTCGAGGAAAACGGCGAGCACCTCCGCGCCCTGTCTGTCGTCGCGGAAGCGTCCCGCCCCGGCCGCCCGCCCACCCTCCGCATCGTCCTCGGCGAAGGCCGCAACCGCCATATCCGCCGCATGCTCGAGGCCATCGGCCTGCGCGTCCGCCGCCTCCGCCGCATCCGCATCGGCCCCCTTTCCGAAGCCGACCTCCGCGGGAAATCCATCCGGGAACTCCCCCCCACCGACCTCGCCTCCCTGTCCGGCTGACCCGCCCGGTTCTCCGCCCGCGCCCCCTTTCCCGCCAATCCATAAATGGGTACTGTTTTATAAAACAATACCCGAATGCCGTCTCGGAATCTTTCCCTCCGCCCGATCAAACCAAGCCATGGATCAGCCGATAGGCCATGGACCCCGGCGGCGGAATTTTCGGCAGTTCCGCTGGATCGAACCACCGCGCCTCGGACAGTTCCTCCGCTTGCAGTTTCAGTTCGCCCGATTTCCATCGGGCCTTGAAGGCCACCATCAACTGGTTGGGGTAAGGCCAGTGCTGGCTTCCCGCATAGCGGACGCCATCCACCTCGATGCCGGCTTCTTCCTTCACCTCGCGCCGCACGCAATCTTCCAGCGATTCGCCCAACTCGACGTAGCCCGCCAGGCAGGTCCAAAGGTCCGGAATGCGCTGCACGTGCCTCGCCAACAGAATGTTCCCCTCTTTCTCCACCCGCACGATCACCGCCGGCGCAATGCCCGGATATTCCACGCGCCCGCATGCGCCGCATTTTCGCGCCATTTCCGCCGGATGCTCTTCCATCGTCCCGCCGCATGCGCCGCAGAAACGGTGCGCGGCGCGCCAATGGATCAACCCCAGCGCGCGGCATGCGGCGGCCGCATGCGGCGATTGCGCCGCGATCAGCGCGCGCACCCGCGCCCACTCGTGCCCCGGCGGCGGATCTTCCGCTGCGCCCGCCAACCCGACGGCACGGCAACCCTGCGGCCGCACGGAAAAATCGTCCAGCACGGCGCGCGACGGGGCCAGATCCGCCAGCGCCTCCGCCCCCGCCGGTTCCAGCCCGCCGGCCTTCACCAGCAGCAGGCTGTCGCAAAACACGTACGTGGCGTCCGCCGGATCCATCTCCGAATCAGCTTTCTTTCTTCCAGCGCGGCAAATTGTATTCCAGGATTTCCGCCAGGATGTCGCGGACGTTTTTCGTCAGCTTCCAGCCCGGATAGTGCGCCTGGAACTTCGAGACGTCGCTCACCCACCAGACGTGGTCGCCGATCCGGTTCGTCTCGACGTAGGTCGTCTTCATCTTGCGGCCGGTCAGCTCCTCGCACAGCGCGACCGCTTCCTGCATCGAGCAATGGCTGAAGCGGCTGCCGCCCATGTTGTAGACCTCGCCCGGGCGCGGCGCGCGGTGGAACGCCTCGAACGACGCCACCAAATCCGCGCTGTGGATGTTGTCGCGCACCTGCTTGCCCTTGTAGCCGAAAATCTTGTATTCGCGCCCCGTCGCCGCGCACTTCATCAGGTACGCCAGGAATCCGTGCAGCTCCGCGCCCGAATGCCGAGGTCCCGTCAGGCAGCCGCCGCGGAAAACGCCCGTCTTCATGCCGAAATACCGCCCGTATTCCTGCACCATGACGTCCGCCGCCACCTTCGACGCCCCGAAGAGCGAATGCGTCGTCTGGTCGATGCTCATCGTCTCGTCGATGCCCTTTTCCGCGTACGGCCCGCCCGCGCACTCCCAGCGAGTTTCTTTTTCGACCAGCGGCAGGCGGTTCGGCGTGTCGCCGTACACTTTGTTCGTCGACGTAAAGATGAACGTGGCTTCCGGCGCGCACTGGCGCGTGGCTTCCAGCAGATTCAGCGTTCCTTGCGCGTTCACGCCGAAATCCGTGAACGGCTCGCGCGCCGCCCAGTCGTGCGACGGCTGCGCCGCCGTATGCACCACCAGGTCGACCGGCCCCGCCGCCTCGAACGCCTTTTCCACCGAGTCGAAATCGCGGATGTCCACCGCGATCGCCGTGAACGAATCCGGCAGCGCCCGCTTCAGCTCGTCCACCGCCCACTTCGTCGAGGCTTCCGGCCCGAAGAAGTATTCCCGCAGGTTGTTGTCCACGCCGATCACGCGGAACCCCTGCCGGCCGAAATGCAGCGCCGCCTCCGAACCCACCAAACCGCCCGATCCCGTGACCAATATTGTTTTCATGATGGGGCGAAGTTTGCCACATCCCTTCGAAAATGTCCCGCGCGGACTTTTCAAACGCCCCTGCCTGGCCTAGACTTCCGGACATGGAAACGCTCTTGTCCCAGATCGCCTCCGAGCTGCTCGCGCGCAAGCTAACCCTCGCCACGGCCGAATCCTGCACCGGCGGCCTCGTCGGCGCCGCCCTCACCAGCCTCCCCGGCAGCTCCGCCTGGTACATCGGCGGCATCGTCGCCTATTCCAACGCCCTCAAGATCCGACTGCTCGGCGTCTCCCCCGACATTCTCGGCGCCCACGGCGCCGTCAGCCGCGAAACCGCTTGCGCCATGGCCGAAGGCGTCCGCGGCGCCGCAAACGCCGATTTCGCCGTCTCCATCACCGGCATCGCCGGCCCCGCCGGCGGCACCCCCGAAAAACCCGTCGGCCTCGTCTGCGTGGCCGTGGCCGCCCCGCACGAAACGTCCACGTTCCAACACTTTTTTTCCGGTTCGCGCGACGACGTCCGCAACGCAGCCGTCCAGGCCGCCCTCCGGCATCTGCTCGATTCCCTCCAACCCTGATCCGGGCAATACGGATATCGGGTTAAGTCGAAAACGGGATTTTATAAAGTCTCGCCTTGCTCCGGGCTAGAAACGGCATCGTCAATATTCAAATGTTTATTGGAATAATCTGCAATTTATGCGTCATAAACGCACTCCCTCCGCATCCATTCTCATTCTCGTTTATCTGGACTTTATAAAGTCTCGCTTCGATTGGGTCCTTCCATCCGGACCCTGGATTTTCAAGTTCGACGACTCCGGCCCCAGCCGGTGCCGCTACCGGACCAGCAAATCCGGCGGCGGCGGCGCATTCCGCCCCGGCACCACGATTTGGGATGCCCGCTCCCGCTGCATGGCCGCCATTTCTTCGCGCAGATCCGCGACGGCCTGCTTGATCGCCGCCGAAAATCCCGCCACCGCCTCGCCCAAGGTCTTCGCCCCTTCCACCTCGCCGTTCAGCGGCAACACCCCGCCCGGCGTCATGACCTGCGTCACCGCCGTGAACATCGCCGGCCGCGTCGGATCGTCCGTCCCATCCACCTTCACCGGCACCAGCTTGCGAAGCGTTCCAGCCTTCAAATCGGTATAGCTTTCCTCGCGGTACAGATTCGCCGCATCCATTTGGATATCGTTGTCCGCTTGATCTGCCATGGTCGTCTCCTTTGAAAGGGCCGGCCGTTGCGCCGCCGGCCCGGCCTCAATCCTTCAGCATCTGTTCCCGCAGCGTCGCCAGCGCCTGGTTCTGCAGCTGGCGCACGCGTTCCCGCGTGATTTTCAGCCGCGCCCCCACTTCCTCCAGCGATTCCGCCTGCACGCCCCCCAGCCCGAACCGCCGCTTCAAGATGAGCTGCTCCCGCTCGTTCAGCGTCTTCAGGTGCTCTCCCATTTCCTCGAGCAGTTGGCTGTCGTTCAACTCGTCGAACGGCGACTTGGCCTTCGAGTCGCTGATCGTGTCCCCCAGGCTCTCCCGGCCGTCCTCGCCCAGCGGCACGTCCAGCGAGGACGGCCGCTGCGAGACCTCGAGCCAATACTTCACCGTTTTTTCAGGCACGTCCAGACGCTTCGCCAGTTCCGCTGCCGCGGGCGCGCGGCCCAGCTCGTGCGAAAGCGTCTCTTGCATCCGCCGCATGCGGAACAGCTTGTCCACCATGTGCGACGGCAGCCGGATCGTCTTGCCCTGGTTCGCCAGCGCCCGCCGGATGCCCTGCTTGATCCACCACGCCGCATAG
>JBFXHR010000065.1:0-10831 GCA_050176815.1 Kiritimatiellia bacterium | reverse complement strand
AGGCCTCCAAGCGCTACCACAAGGAGCTGCTGGAAGGCGCCGAGGCGGAAGCGGCGCGGGACTATCTGAAGAAGCGCTCGCTGGACGTGGAGGTTTGGAAAGAATGGGGCATCGGCTATGCGCCGGAGGGATGGGGGTTCCTGTCCGACGCGGCGGGTCCGCGCGGCGGGGAGAAGATGAAGGTCTTGGAGGCGGCGGGGCTGCTGTCGACCAACGAGAAGGGGAATTGGTACGATCGGTTCCGCGGGCGCGTGATGTTCACGATCCGCGACGAGCTGGGGCGCGCGGTCGGGTTCAGCGGGCGGGTGCTGAAGGCGGACGACAAGGCTGGCGGCAAATACGTCAACACGCCGGAGACGCCGGCCTTCCGGAAGAGCCGGATCCTGTTCGGGCTCGACAAGGCCAAGCGGGAAATCCTCGACCGGAGCCAGGTCCTGCTGTGCGAGGGGCAGATCGATTGCATCCGGTGCCATCTGGGTGGCTTCCGGAATGCGGTGGCCTCGCAGGGGACGGCCTTCACCGAGGAGCATGCGGCCCTGCTTCGCCGCTACGCGGACCAAGTCGTGGTGGTGCTCGACGCGGATGCGGCGGGCCAGAAGGCCGCGCTGCGCACGGCGGAGCTGCTGCTGGCGGAAGGCCTGGCCGTTTCGCTCGCCGCCTTGCCGGCCGGCGAAGATCCTGATTCGCTGATTCTGAACCGGGGGCCCGAGGCCTTCGCCGCGGTGCTGAAGAACGCCTGCACGCCGATGGGATTCCTGCTGGGATTGCTGCGGGCCAAGGGCAATCTCCGCACGCAGGAGGGGTTGCTGAACGCGCGCCGGGCCGTGCTGGATTTGGCCTCCAAGGCCCAAAACGAAATCCAGCGCGACCAGATGCTGGCGGAAGTGGAAAAGGGCCTTCAGATCGACATCCGCGTCCTGCGGGAAGACATGCGGAAATTCCTGCGCCAGAAATACCGGCCCGCGCCGGCCGCGGCGGCGGCCGCGGACGTTCCGGCGGCGGAACCGGCGGCGCGGCCGGTGGACGAAACGGAGCTGGCGATCGCGCTGGGGCTGCGCAGCGATCCGGAACTGGCGGGCCTGGTTCGCCGGTGGCTGCCGTACGATTGGATCACCGATCCCGTTTGCCGCGCCGTGATCCGCGCGCTGGCCGAAGAGGAGGAGGATCTGATGGCGGCGCTCGACGACGAGGGCGAAGAATGCAAGGCGTTCGCCGCCCGGATCGTCACGGCGCCGCAAAAAGCGGTGGGGACGGAAGCGGACATGAACGCCGCGAAGGCCGCGCAGGATCTGACCATGAGCATCTGGCGGCGGCATCTCGAGGCGCGGAAAAGCGAACTGGAGCGCCGCAAGCAGCAGTTGGAAGGCGCGGAGCGGCAAGCGGCGCTGCAGGAATTCGTCCAGCTGATGCTCGATCTGAAGAAATTCACCAGTTGGGAGAAGGCCGTCCCCATCATGGACTTCTACCTGCGCCGCCTCGACGGCGAGTAGCCGCTCAGCGCCACTCGTGCTTGGGATATTTCCGGCGCAGTTCCTGCTTGATGCGCGGATAGTGGTTGCGCCAGAAGCCGGGGAGGTCCTTGGTGATCTGCACCGGGCGCTGGCTGGGGGCGAGGACGTGGATCACGAGGGGGATGCGTCCTGAAGCGATCGCGGGGAGCGCTTCGACGCCGAAGATCTCCTGGATGCGCGCGGAGACGAATGGTTCCGCCGTTTCCGCGTACTGCACCTTCACGCTGCGTCCGTTGGCGAGCGTCACGCGCTCGGGCACGTGTTTTTCGACGAGGGCGATCTGGGCGGGGGAGAGCAGCGATTTCACCGCGTGGAGCACGGGGCGGTCCTTGATGTCCTTGTAGGAAATTGCGCCGTGGCAGATCTGCTGGATCAGCAGTTCGCGCGAAGTGTCGTCGTAGGCGGGCAACTGCCAGTCGGGGCAGGCCTGGGACAGCAGGTTCACGCGCGCGATCCACTGGTCCACGGCGCGGTCCCATTCCTTGAGAATGCATTCGCCGGACAGGACGGCCTTGGCCAGGAGCTGCGCGGATTCCTCGGCGGGCGGCGGGTCGAGGGGGCGCGAATCGAGGGCGAGATCGCGGAAGACGACTTCGCGTCGGGCGACCGCGCGCTTGGCGGCGGCATCCCAGTCGACGGCGACGCGCTCGGAAAAATCGTCGGGGAACAGGTCGCGCAGCCATTCCTCGCGGATGGCGGTGGCCTGGGTCAGGAGCACGTTGACTTCGCCGTCGCCGCGGCCGATCTCGTGGATTTCGTTGGCGACGAGCAGATCGGCTTCGTCGGCGACGGATTCGCGGGCGAGTTCGCCGCGTCGCCGGTGGACGAGGTCGCAGCGCAGCGTGCCGCGGTCGAGGCGGCGCGCGACCTGGTCGGAGAAGCCGTCGAGGACGCACTTGGCGATGTCGGCGTCCTCGGGCGGCGAAGATTCGACGGGGAGTTTTTGCGCTTCGGCGATGCGCAGGAAATGGTCCCGGAGCGGGCCGACCTGGCGCGCGGCGCCGGCGTGGATGCCGAGGCGGCGGCAGCGGTCGAGGTCGAAGCGGTTTTGGCGGGCGTAGTTCCACGCGCGCATGAGGACGAGCAGGTCCGAGCCGCCGGAGTCGCCCAGCAGGTCGCGGCGCTGTTCGGAGGCGGGTTTTCCCGCGTTGCGCACAAGGAGGGGGCGGCCCTGCGCGATGGCGGCGATGAGGGCGACGGGCTTCACGGCGCCGCGTTCGCCGGCGGCGAGCAGCATGCGGGCGTAGCGCGGATGGACGGGGAACGACAGCATGCGCCGGCCCAGCGGCGTAGGCGCGCCGGCGGCGTCGAGCGCGCCGAGGTCGCGCAGGAGCGTCAGCGCGCGCTCGAGCGCCTTGGGCTCGGGCGGCTCCAGCCAGGGATAGGCGGCGACGTCGCGCACGCCCAGCGCTTTGAGGGTCAGGAGGATTTCCGACGGATCGACGCGCTTGATTTCGGGCAAATCGTGGCCGGCGCGTCCGGCGTGTTCGTGTTCGGTCCAGAGGCGGATGGCGCGGCCGGGCGCGGTGCGGCCGGCGCGCCCGGAACGCTGGTCGGCGGAGGCGCGGGAGACGTTTTCAATCAGCAGCGTGTTGATGCCGCGCCAGGGATCGAAGCGGGCGACGCGCGCGAGGCCGGAGTCGATGACGAGCCGGATGCCGTCGATGGTCAGCGACGTTTCGGCGACGTTGGTGGCCACGACGATTTTCTTCCGGTCGTAGCGGGCGACGGCGGCATCCTGGTCGAGGGGCGGCAGTTCCCCGTGCAGCGGCAGCAGGAGCGCGCCCTTGGCGGCATCGGTCTGGCGCAAGGCGTCGATCGTGCGCTGGATCTCGTAGGCGCCGGGCATGAAGATGAGCGCGTCGCCGGGGTTGTTCCCTTCGCGCGCGGCGCGCTCGTAGGCTTCGGCGGCGGCGTCCCACGGCGTGTCGCGGTCGGGATGCAGCGGCTGGACGAGGTGTTCGATCTCGACGGGGAAGGCGCGGCCTTCGGAATGGACGAGTTCGCAGGGCTCGAGGTACGGCTGGAGCAGGCGGGTGTCGAGCGTGGCGGACATCACGATCAGCAGCAAGTCGGGCCGCGAGGTTTTCTGCAGTTGGAGCGCCTGCGCGAGGGTGACGTCGCCGTAGACGTGGCGCTCGTGGAATTCGTCGAACAAAATCGCGGCGACGCCCGGCAGGTCGGGCTGCGAGAGCATTTGGCGCAGGAGGATGCCTTCGGTCTCGAAATGGATGCGGGTGTCGGGGCCGCAGACGGATTCGAAGCGGATCTGGAAGCCGACTTCGCCGCCGAGGGGGACGCCGCGTTCCTCGGCCACGCGCTTGGCCAGCAGGCGCGTGGCGAGGCGGCGGGGCTGGAGCACGACGGCTTTGCCGTCGCCCAGTGCGCCCAGGTCCAGCAGCATTTGCGGGACCTGCGTGGATTTGCCGGAGCCGGTTGGCGCGGTCAGGACGATCCGCCGCGAGCGCTTCAGCGCGGCGGCGAGGTCGTTGCGGATGGCGTGGATGGGCAACATGGGAGAAACCAAGATAGGGCATCGGACGGCGGCCGGCAAGCCGCGCCTGGGGGCGGGGAATTTTACGTAGTACGTAAAACTTTTTCCGCGGTTTTACGTAGAACGTAAAAAATTTGTACGTCGTACGTAAAACCGCTATTCGATCCGCAGATCGAGGGTCCCGTTTTCTTCGAGGACGAGGTTGGTGCGGACGGGGACGGATTGGCGGAGCAGATAGCCGCGTTGCAGTTCGTTCAATTGGAGGTCGTATCGGCCCGGAGGGAGAACGACGGAAAACGCGAGGTTGGACCGGAGGTTGCAGTTGTATCCGCCGCCGCCGCCGTTGGCCCACAGTTCGATTCGGAATCCGGTTTCCTCCTCCGGCCAGGGGCCGCCGCGAACGACGCCGGCGATGCCGTGGTTGCGGAGGAATTCGGTCGATAGGCTTCCATGGAGGGCGGCCTTGCCGATGCGGCGGATCACGATGGGTTCGGCGTAGGCGTTTTGGACCGGGATTTGGGAGGGATCGAGAACCCAAGAAGAATCGAACCGGGATTGGGCGGGGGAAAGGGCTATGTCCAGCCGGCGTTGCCGGTCCGGGAAGTCCACGGAGGGGGGATGGGCGAAGAAGGGATCGGTTTCGAGCGCGGGGATGGAGACGGCGAAGGATCCGTCGGCGCGCGTTTGGGCAGCGGCGAGGGGCAGGCGGGGGACGCCGCCGTCAAAATAACCGAAGAAAGGCATGGCCTCGATCATGAAGTAGGTGAAGACGAGCGTTGCGCCGGGAAGGGGGCGGTCTTGGGAATCGGCGAGCCGGCCTTCCAGCGGGACGGAATCCAAGGGGACGAAAAAAGGTTCCCAGAGATCGCCGGCGCGGAGGCCGTCGACGTGGTCGATGCGGTAGCCGGGCAGATAGGCGAAGAGCTTGACGACGTCGGAGGTGGCGCACGGGACGTCGTATTCGGCGACGCCTTTTTCGCCGGGCTGGTCGCCGGTTAGAAGCCCCTGGCCGTAAATGCCGACGCCGAGACGGAAGTTTTCCGCGTCCATTTCCGGGGGGATGCGGACACGGACGGCGTAAGCGGGCGGTTCGGCGCGGGCGGCGAGGGCGATGGCGCAAAGACCGGCGAAATAGATGGGGCGTAGAAAGCGCATTTCTATTTTTCCATCCAGAGGCCGCCGGTGGCTTCGAGCCAGTCGGCGACGCGGCCGGCGGCGGCGGGGACGTCGTTGTCGGAGAGGTCGAGGCGGAGGACGGGGAGGATCGATTCGGCGACGAGGCGGTCGAGGAGTTCCTGCTCGCGGACGAAGAGGGAGAGGTCGTCGTACTGGTCGGGCTTGCCGGAGACCTTCAGGCGTTTTTCGCGGGCGGCGGCGAAGGAGTCGGGGGAGCGGACGCAGTAGACGAGGCGGAAGTTGAGGGGGCGGAGGCGTTTCTCGAGCCAGCGGAAATCGCAGTCCTTGCCGCGGGCCATGAGCTGGTACATGCGGGTGGAGAGGTGGAAGCGGTCGACGATCCAGGAGTAGTAGCGCTGGAGTTCGAAGAGGCGGGCCCACGTTGCGTAGGTTTCCATGGCCATGGCTTCCTCGTGCGGCTCGAAATTGATGAGGCCGCGGCCCCAGGGGAAGTTGGTGAAGGCGCACCATTCGCCGGAGACGAGGGGCGAGTGGTAGCGGTAGCGGCGGGGGCCGACGATGCGCGGGTGTTCGTTGAGCGCGAAGGCGAGATCGGTCTTGAACGTCAGGCGCGTGCCTTCGAGGATGATTTTCGGAGTGAGCTTGTGTCCCATGGTTTCTCGATCCTATCGCGGACGGGCGGGTTGCGGAAGCGGAAAGGAACCGCTATGCTGGCGTGCAGGAATCGAGGAACAATCCATGCAGGATGCGAGATACCGGCGGACGGCGGAACAGGGCGGAGACTGGATCCATTTGCGGAAGGTCAAGGCGACCTGCATCCTGGGGATCCATCCGGCCGAGCGGACCCATCTCCGGCCCGTTTTGTTCGACGTCTCGCTGGAAATCGATTCGCGCCGCGCCGCGAAATCGGACAAGATCGGGGACACCTTGAACTACGAGCTGGTGGAAGCCGAAACGATCAAGGTCGCGGAGCAGGGCAAGTGTTTTCTGATCGAAGCGCTGGCGGAGCGGGTGGCGGAAGCCTGTTTGCGGCACCAGCAGGTGGGCGCGGTGCGGGTGGTGGTGGACAAGCCGGGGGCGCTGCCGCACACCGAAAGCATCGCGGTGGAAATCCTTCGCCGCCGCTAGGGCGGCCCCCCCCGGACATCAGTTCGTTGAGGCGACCGGTCGCTCGTTCGCTGCGCCGCGCGGGTTTCAGCATTTTCGGGCGGCGATCGAGGGCGGCGCCAAGCATGCCGAGGATAGAACCTCTGACACACGTGAATTTAACAATAGATTCGTTGACGGCCAACCCAGGTCGGTTATTAAATTCACCGATGTAATGGCAAAATCCCCAATTAGTTCTTGGCATATTCTCTGCTTCTCTCTCTCTCCTTTATACTTCTGACGCGTAGCGGCTTTTCGCAAGAGCCAGCACCAATATTTTCCGCTCCGCCCGATGCCACCGGCATCGCCTGTCGCGCCACGTTTTCGCCCGGAGGCGGCTGCATTCCTCTGATTCTCAGCGAGTTGGATCAAGCGCAGACCCGAGTGGACGTCGCGATGTTCTATTTCAGCAGCGATGTTTTGGTGGATACGCTCTGCCGACTCTCCGCCGAGCGCGGCATTGTCGTGCGCGTTCTTGCCGACTCCGATATGGATAGCGTGGCCACGCGTCCGGTGCTGGAAAATTTGCGCGAGCATGGTGTCTCGGTCTATGTCGTAACGCCGCCGGGATCCGGAAAATTGCACCACAAGTGCGCCGTGGTGGACGGAAAAGTGGTGTTGACAGGCGCGGCCAACTGGTCGGAAGCGGCGGAGCAGAGCAACCACGAAGACGTGTTGGCGCTCTATTCGCCGGCTTTGGCGGAGAAATATCTGGCTCGTTTCGATGAAATCCAGGCAACGGGCGTTTTGTTGGAAGGGCCCCCGCCATCGAAAATTTCGCCAAGGCCGGATCGAAGGCTTCCGCCGCCCCGGCGCAATATGCCGGGGGCGGAAGTGGTGGCCGACCAGGCCCACGTATATTTTCCGCCCGCCCGGCAACGGATATTGGCCGACTTGATGCCGCAGTTGAAGCAGGCCAAGACCGTAGACGTGGGGATGTATCTGCTGACGGATGCGGAACTGCGCGCCACTCTTGCGGAAATCGCTTCGAACGCCACCGTCCGGATCGTGGTGGATGCCGGGGCCTTGGCGGGAAAGGGGATTGGAAACCTTCAGGTCCTTTGGGATGCGGGAGTCCAGATCGCCAGCTTTCGCAAGGATCGGGCGGCCATGCACCTGAAATCGGTAGTGATCGACGAACGCTACGTGTGGACCGGTTCCGCCAACTGGACAGAGACCGCCTTGGGCGGAAACTACGAAGACATGCTTTGCCTCGATTCGCCCGCCCTGGCCCAGCTCTATTCCCAAAACCTTCGGGATATCTTCGTGGCCAGCCGATCTTTTGAAGAGGAAGCCTTGGATCTATCCAAGCCCGGTGAGACGCACATGGTGAGCGAATTCGATGAGGCTTTGCCCGCGACAGGACCCCGAACCAACTTCACGGACTTCGCGCGCGTTCCATTTCCCGGGTTCGATGCCACGGGGAAGGTTCTCTACGTGCCCGACGAAGAATGTCAGCCGTTGTTGCGGAAGCTGATTCGCGGGGCGCGGCAATCCGTCATCATCGGCATGTATGTGTTTTCGGAGCAGAAAAGCGAAGCGCCCTATACCGAGGAGTTGATCGGCGATTTGGAAGCGGCGGCCAAGCGCGGCGTGTATGTCTATCTGCTGCTCTATACCGCGCCCAGCACGGTGGACCGCTTGGCCGAACAGCATTCCAACCGGGCGGAGCGTCTGCGCAAGGCGGGAATCGACGTGCGCTTGGCGTTGCCCGGCACGCCGCTCCACATGAAGACGGTCGTGGTGGATTTGTCCAAGGTGATGATTGGTTCCCACAACTGGTCGGAAGGTTCTCTCTCGGGGAAGCGCGTCTATGAAAGCAGCGCCTTGATCGTGCTGGATGGACAGGAACCCAAACTGGCCGACTTCCTGCTCGGCCGCAACATCATCGGCGACATGCGCAGCCGGGAGCTATGGGAGCGGGAAATCACGACCTTGCGGCATCTGAACCAAGCCAGCGGCACCGAACGGGATGCCCTCGTGGCCGAACTGGAGGCGCGAGAATGAAGGCAATCCGCCAACAGCCGGTTCTCGCCAAGAACGCCAAAACCGCCAAGGGAGAAGCGTTTTTAACTGTGGGCCGGGGCGCCGATCCGGCATTTAAGATGATCCATGAACAGCCCCCGGCTCACCGCGCCGGGCTACAGAACGGCCGGAACAGCCCGGTCGTCTCGGCGAGACGACCCTACCTTGCTGCCGGATTTGCTGTAGGCCGTGGCGTTGACCTGGCGGCTCGAAGTGGAGCCGGCACGCCCCCGTACCGGGGGTTGCCCCAATGGGCCGGACTCTTTCTTTTGTTTATAGGGCTGTCGAACGCGAACGCTCAAATCGCACCGCCCGATCTCCTTTTCCTGCGCGATGGCCGGACGCTTTCGGGCAATATCGTGGGGGAAACGCCCGACGTCTACCGGACCTTGTTGCCGGCCTCCCCATCGCCCTTGTTGACCAATGTGGCTGTTCAAGCCGTGCGCTATGTCGTGTATGGCTCTTCGGCCAAAGCCCGTACGGCGCTTCGTCTGGATGAAACGGCCCGTTCGCTCGGAGCGAACGACGCGGCCCAAATCCGATTCCTCCCCACGGAAGCCTTCGGCGAGGCCCTTGCCGAGGCGGCTCTTTCGGCCCAGTCTCGGATATGGATTATGGCCTATTACATCAGTGGAGGCGGTCATCCCGTCATTCAGAACTTCTACAGCACCATTTGCGCCAAGGCTCGCGCGGGCCTGGATGTCCGGGTGATTTCCGAGTTTGGCAAAGGCACCCCCATGCCCATCCGCAATGCCACCCTGAATTACGCCAAGACCTTGCAGGACGATGGTCTTTGGGTGCGGTTTATTCAGGAATACCGAACCCTGCACAAAAAGGTGATCCTGATCGACCGCGACAAGGTCCTGCTCGGCAGCGCCAACCTCACCGGAGTGGGCGTGAGCTACAGCGACGAATTCAGCGCGCTGATCGTCAGCGAGCCGTTTGCCCGCCAAGCGGAGGCCGACTTCAACCGCCTCGCCCAGCAAGCCCAATCCATTGAGAAGCTGGATTACTGAACAAGGAGAAGGAAAATGAACTCGCATTATAAACTCATGCCTCTGATACTGGCTTTCATGATTAGTGCGCCATGGACCGGATGGGCCGGAGCCAATCCCAATGCCCCCTATTGCGAGCATGATCCTGCTTGTTGGGTGCCGAATGACGACCCCTCGACGTGGTATGGCGCGGATTGTTGCCGACCGGTTCCCGATGAAAGTTGCGTGTATGTAGATAGTCCGCTTTCAATGCCTTCGCCTGATGGATCAAGTTCTACAACAACTATCTTGCCTACGCCAACTGTGTATGACGCCAGTGTGGGTACATATGTAAGTTATTCAGGAACCATAACAAGAGACAAAACAACAACATACTCTGCGCAAAACCGGGCTACGAGGGAAGGTCCATGCCATGGGGCATTTATCGATTCAAAGACAATCAATCAACAAACGGCAACATTGAGCGTAGGACTGAGCGGAGGATTGTCATCTGAATTTATCTCGGTTGGCATATCATTGAGCTATGATATTCCGATAACATGGGGCGGGGATACATATAATAAATATGTATCCGGGGCACGGTGTAGAAAGCATTGCGGAACACGCTTCGATATTTATAAACACGTTGGCATTGCCATCGATGCAAATATGACGAAACATATTTTCTATGCGCAACCGCTTCAAATGCCTTGGGATTCAACGGCAGTGAATTCAAGGGAGGAGCCCGACAGCGTTGTGTGGGAAATATCAGCGGTCCGTTGTCCGGAGTAAGGAGCCATTGTTATGTATAAGTTGATATATCTAGTTATCACGACGTGGGGAGTAAGTGTATTGCCAACGTTCGCGATTGAGACGCCCGACTGGTATCCGGGCTCTTGTGCAGCCAAGTTGTTTGTTTTCCCGGTATATCGGGATATAGCGGAAGCGGATTCCAATTCTGTACAGAGGGCAATAGACCAACGGAAGCAGATGGGATGGGAAATTGATGCATTGCCAGGCATTGTCGAGGAATATCAAAAGGCCCGGCCGTTCATGGCGTTTATAACCAACTCCTATCCGAAGACGGTTGAGGCGTTCATTCCGGACAATCAGGAGGATAATATGGCACAAGCAATATGGGCCAGCCTTCTGCAAAACTATCAGGACGGCGGCAAACGAACCGTTAAGCCCATCGACATCCGAACGCTATTGTTCACGGGAAAAGTAGTTCAACCCGTAGGGATCGAGAGCGCAACGAATATGGGGAACTATCAATACGTCGATGCTAAAATGGTCGAAATAGGCTCCCGGCTTTTCTTGGAATCCGCTCGCCAGTGGAATGGGGAATATGGCGAACGGCACCACGCGAACCCGTACTTTGATCGACAGTCGCATCGTGAATTCTGGAATGCCTTGAATACATACGTTGGCATTATGCGGCATTTTGACCCGGAGTATTCAAAAACATATCTATATGATCTAAGATTGTGTCGTCAGGACAATCTGTGCCGATGGATATGGAATACCAATTACTTCGAACGGAT
>JBFXHR010000064.1:0-11040 GCA_050176815.1 Kiritimatiellia bacterium | reverse complement strand
TCGGCCCTCCTGCATGTAAATCATGATGACGGTGCGCTCTTCTAGGGTAAGATGTCGGTATTCCAAGGCCAGCCTCCTTTTGGTTGCGTAGGTTCGATTGTATCGAACCGAGGCTCGGCCTTGGAACGTTCGTGCACTTCACCCTAGACACCACCACTACGTAAAACTTTTCCGCGGATTTTACGTACTACGTAAAAAAAGTTTACGTGCTACGTAAAACTCCGGTGGCGCGGCCGGGCCGGGCCGGTTTCCGGGGGAAAATCGGGGGTTGCGTCGGAAGGGGGGGCGGGGGTATGATCCGGCGAAATCATAAACCGCGGCGCGGGCGCGCCGCCGAACGGCAAGGAGAAGCAAGATGAGTCTTCAGAAATGGTTGTGGGCCGCGTTGGCGTTTGGCGTGGCGGCGGGGGTGGCGTCGGCGGATCCGATGCGCACGGTGTTCACCAAGGAAAACAAGTTTCCCGGCGCGCTGGGCACGGAAGTTTCGCTGTCCGGCGGCGGCTCCTCCTTCGATCCGGACGTTCTCGGCGCCGACGACGTGACGACCTGGTCCGTCGGTCCCGGCGTGCGCTTCGGCGCGACGGACCGGCTGGCGCTGCGGGCCGAGCTTCCGTTTGTCGGCTATTCGAACGGCGACCTGGACGAGAGCGGGCTGGGCGACGCCGAGCTGGGCATGGACTTCCTGTTCTACGAGGACATTTTCGAATACGGCTGGATCATTCCGCACGCGACGGCGATCCTGGCGACGGGCGACGAGGACAAGGGCCTGGGCACGGGCGAAGGCCAGGGGCGCCTGGGCGTTTCCGCCGGCACGACGGTGAACGACGTGATCCATTGCGCCGTGGACGCCAGCTACACGATGAACGGCGCGGAGTCCGACGACTGGCTCGACGACGACCGCGAGGATCTGCTCACGCTCGGCTTGTCGGGCATTTGGGACCTGGACGACCGCTCGAGCCTCATCGGCGAAGTCCAGTTCCGGGACGACCCCGTCGACGAGGAAGACGATTTCGCCTTCCGCGGCCACGTGGGCATGGCGTATCGGATCAACGACTACTTGAGCCTGATGGGATATGGCGGCGGCGCGTCGGGCCTGGATCAGGACTACTACGGCATGGGCCGGCTGGTCTGCCAGTTCTGATTCCGCGGGCCGAAGGGGCTTGCGCAAGAACCGGTTTTGGAAACAAAACCGGTTCTTTCATCGTCCGGGGAAGGTTGGAGCATTCGGAGGACATCGGGCATGATGGACGTGCGGTTGGACGATTTGGACCGGCATTTTCCGGCGGAATGGGACGGCGGGCGGACGGCGCGCGCCAAGACGGCGTTTTTCAAGGCGCTGGCGCTGGATGCGCATCGCTTCTACGGCGGCAAGATCCAGGTTTTGCCGCGGGCGTCGCTGCCGGGGTTCCAGTGGTTCAACGCGTGGTACACGCCGGGGGTGTCCGCCGTTTCCACGGGGATTCGCGACGACAACGACGAATCGTTCGAGCTGTCGTGGCGCGGCAACGCGGTGGCGGTGGTCAGCGATTCGACGCGGGTGCTGGGCGACGGCGACGTGACGCCGCCGGGGGGGCTCGGCGTCATGGAGGGCAAGGCCTTTTTGATGAAAGTGCTCGGCGGGGTCGATGCCGTGCCGATCTGCATGGACAGCCGCAACGCGGCCGGGGAGCACGATCCGGAAATCCTGATCGATTTCGTCCGCCGCCTGGCGCCGTCGTTCGGGGCGGTGAATCTCGAGGACATCAGCCAGCCGAACTGCTTCCGGGTGCTGGACGCGCTGCGGGACGACTGCGACGTGCCGGTGTGGCACGACGACGCGCAGGGGACGGGCTGCGTCACGCTGGCGGGGCTGATCAACGCGCTGAAGGTGGTCGGCAAGGAACTGGAAAACTGCCGCATCGTGTTCAACGGCGCGGGGGCGTCGAACACGACCATCGCGCGGCTGATCCTGCAGGCGGGGGCCGATCCGGCGCGGGTGGCGATGTTCGATTCGCGCGGCGGGCTGCACGCCGGCCGCGCGGACATCGAGGCGGACGCGCGGTACTACCGCAAGTGGGAAATCTGCCGGGCGACCAATCCCGGACGCGTGAACGGCGTGGCCGAGGCGCTGCAGGGCGCGGACGTGCTCATTTCGCTGTCGCGCCCGGGGCCGGACGTGATCCGTCCGGAATGGGTGCGAAGCATGGCGAACGGCGCCATCGTGTTTGCCTGCGCGAATCCGGTGCCGGAAATCTATCCGTACGCGGCGAAGGAGGCCGGCGCGCGGGTGGTGGCGACGGGCCGCGGCGATTTTCCGAACCAGGTCAACAATTCGCTGGGGTTTCCCGGAATTCTGAAGGGGGCCCTGCTGGTGCGGGCGAAAAAAATCACCGACGCGATGGCGATCGCGGCGGCGAAGACGATCGCGGGTTTCGCGGAGCGGGGCGGGCTTTCGCCGGAGCGCATCATGCCGCGGATGACGGACGAAGCGGTGTTCGCCGAGACGGCGGCCGCGGTGGCGCGGCAGGCGGAGGCCGACGGCGTGGCGCGGCGGCCGCTGGCGCCCGAACAGGTTCAGGAGAGGGCGAAAAAGGACATCGCCGACGCGCACCGTGCGCTGGAGATGCTGATGTCCTCCGGCCTGATCCCGCCGCCGCCGGAAGCGATGGTTCGCCGGTGTCTCGACGCCGCCATCGCGGCGGCCGGAACGTGATTATTTCCGCCTGCGGCGGACCCTATTCCTGGTGGATCGAGATTTGCGGGAAGGGGATGGTCCAGTTGTTTTCGTTACAGGCGTCCACCAGGATTCGCTGGATCGCGCCCGGAACGAGGAGCGAGCGGGGCGCGGCCGCGCCCTTCAAATCCACCCAGATGGAAACATCCAGCGAGGAGCGATTGGCGCAGGCGAAGAACACTTGCACGTCCGCGAGGTTGTCCGCCCCGACGACGGCCGGCAGCTCGGTCTGCAGCTTGGCCCGCATTGTCGCCGGAATTTCGGCGGTGGCGATGGCCTGGTGCCGGTAGTCCACGCCGAAGGTGGATTCCACCCGGAAGCCGGACGAGAGGTTCTGGGGCTGGAGTCCGAGAAAAGCGGCGGTCGGATAGGCGATTTGCGCGCCGCCCGGCGCGGCGAGCTGCACGGTGGCGGGCGACTGGCTGACGATTTGGCCGGTGGGTCCGCCGGGGATCGCGACCCAATCGCCCGGGGCGCAGGGGAACAAGGCTTCTTGCGGCCCGATGGGACGGGAATTCATGCCGACGAGGTATTTCACGGGCAGCCGCCGCGTGCCGCCGTCGAGCCGCGGATTTCTGAGATGGGCGGACATTCCCAAGGAATCCACCCGGTAGGGCGTGCCCTCGTACGACAGCCATTCGCCTTCGCGCACGGCGCCGGCGTTCAGCATCAATTTGATGGTTTCGATCTGCTGGGGCAGGGTCTTGATGCTGGCCCAGCCGACGCCGAAGAGGAAAATGACGACGATGCCCAGCAGGAACCAGTCGCCGGCCACGTTGAACACCAGCATCATCGCCACCAGCCCGCCCAGCACGCTGAAAATATGGAACAGCAAGGCGGTCAACCGGGAGCTGAATTTTTTTTCGGTTCCCTTGCGCCGCAGTTTCCGGATGCCCAGCTCTCCGAGCCGGAATCCGAAAAACACCGCGAGGAACGCCGCGATGCCCAGCAGGAGGTTCAGTCCCCGGGTCTTGAAGAAATTCTTGGCGTATCCAGTGGTCTGGTCCAGCAGGGACTGGCGGGCGGCCAGACGGCTTTGCAGCTGCAGGTCGAGGGCCGAAAATTCGTTGCTGGCTTCCTCGAGGATGCGCTTCCAGGTTTCCCGCCGGGCTTCCAGCCGCGTCCGCAGTTCCGGAGAAGCCGGTTGGGCCAGCAGGGCCTCCAGGTTTTTCACGGCCTGGTCGGCGAGGTCGCGCCGCTTGCGCACGTCGCCCAGCTGCGCCCGCAGCTGGCCGATGACGCGCGACTCCGCCGTGGCGTTTTCGAATTCCGCCAAAATGGGTTCGAGCAGTTTGCCGACCTTTTCCTGCCAGTCGAACTTCGTGTCCTTCTGGGGGGAGAACGGAGTCAGATCGACGTCCGCCGCGAATCCGTCGAATTGCCGCCGCTGGTCTTCGATGGAGGCCCGGACGTCCTGCAGCCGGCGGCGGACGTCTTCCCGCTGCATGTCGTCGGTGGCGGCCGCCAATTGTTCTTGCAGCGAGGAGGCCTCCGCCTCCTTCATGACCAGCGCCCGTTGCAGGGCCTCCAGCGATTGCAGCGTGCCTTGGCCGGTGGACAAGTAGTCCGGAGCCGGTTCCGGCAGAGACTGGCCGAAGGCGCTCCCCAGGGTGAATCCGGCCAGGAGGCCCGCCGCCAGGCCGCGCTTGATCCAAGGCATTCCGTTCATGGGACTTCTCCTCAGGCTTTCTGGACGACGAGGCGGTTGCCGTGCGCCTCGACGACTTGGACGGGGGCGCCGGCGTCGATGAATTCGCCGGAGGTCACGACGTCGACGTGCCGGCCGTCGATGCGGGCGGCGCCGGCGGGGCGCAACGGGGTCAACGTAATGCCGGATTTTCCGATGAAAGGCGAGGTGTCGGGGGATGCGGTATATCCTTCGGTGGCCGCGGTGGAAGCAGAGAGGGCGAGGCGTCCAAAGAGCCGGCTTTTAGGGAGGAAGCGGCCGAGGACCAGGGCGCAGGCGCCGGTGCCGACGAGGGCGAGGGCGGTTTTGAAGATGGGGAGTTGGACGTCGCCCCAGTCGGGGAGCCAAGGGCCGCCGGGGACGATGCGGGTCATGGCGCCGACGAGCGAAAGGAAGACGAGGACGAGGCCGGCGACGCCGGTGATGCCGAAGCCGGGGATGAGAAAGATTTCGACGAGAATGAGCGCGACGCCGAGGGCGAAGAGGACGAGGTCTTCCATGCCGGCGAGGCCGGCGATGTGGTGGCCCCAGAAGAAGAGGGCGAGGCACAGCACGCCGAGGATGCCGGGGAGTCCGAAGCCGGGGGTTTTGATTTCGACGTAGATGCCGAGGAAGCCGAGCATCATCAGGATGGGGGCGGCGGCGGCGATCAGCCGCGCGATTATTTCGGTGGAGGTGATTTGCATTTCGACGACGGGATGGCCGGGGAGGGAGAGGAGTTCCAGCACGGCGGAAAGATCGGCGGCGGTGCCGGCGGAGAGCAGGGGCTGGCCGTCTTGGCCGGGGCGCGCGGCTTCCTCGGCGGTCAGGGTGAGGAGGCGCCCGGCAGGGCAGATCACCTCGTCGCCGATCTTGTATTCCATTTCGCGGCGGACCATTTTCTCGGCGAGTTCGGGATCGTGGCCGGCGGCCTGGGCGGCGGAGCGGACGAGCGCGGAGACGGCGGAAACGGCTTTTTCCTCGAGGCCTTCGGACATTTCCTGGACGCCGCCGAAGGGGGACATCATGATCGGAAGGGCGTCGCCGATGACGGCGCCGGGGGCCATGAAGATCTTTTTGGTGGAGAGGGCGATGATGGCGCCGGCGGAGAACGCGTCTTTTTCGACGAAGGTATAGACGGGGGGCTTGGCGGACTGGATGGAACGGACAATGTCGCTGGCGGCGCCGAGAGTGCCGCCGGGGGTGTCCATGACGAGCACGACGGCCGCGGCGTTTTGGCGTTCGGCTTCGGCGAGGCCGCGGCGCAGGACGTAGAGGAGGGCGCCTTCGATTTGGCCGCGGACGGGGAGGACGTAGACGGGGGCTGGCGGGGAGGAGGAGGCCATCGCTGGTTCTGCCCGCAAGGGCGAGAGGCAGGCAAACAACGATGCCAACAGCAGGAAAATTGCTTTCATGCCGAAAAGCATAGGTGCAGGGAGGGGAGGATTCAATATCCAATATCCAATGTCCAATATCCAAATTCCAAATGGGTGGCTTTCGGACTTCACAGGCGCGGGGAGGGGGCGTACGATGACAATGCAGGCGGGCGCATTCGACGACCGGCCCCTTGCAGGAGGAATCCCCGTGAAGGCGAAAAAAGAGAAAGCCAAGAAGGACCGGAAGTGGGATTACGACGAGGAACTGGCGAAGCTGGAGGTCGAGCTGGTCAAGCTGCAGGAGTGGATCAAGCAGAAAGGCCTGAAAGTCGTGGTGATTTTCGAAGGGCGCGACGCGGCGGGAAAGGGCGGGGTGATCAAGCGCATCACGGAGCCGCTGAATCCCCGCATTTGCCGGGTGGTGGCGTTGGGCACGCCGACGGACAAGGAAAAGACGCAGTGGTATTTCCAGCGCTACGTGGCGCAGCTGCCGGCGGCGGGCGAAATGGTGCTGTTCGACCGCAGCTGGTACAACCGCTCGGGCGTCGAACGCGTCATGGGGTTCTGCACGGAAGAGGAATACCAGGAATTCCTGCGGTCGTGTCCGGAGTTCGAGCGGATGCTGGTAAGGTCGGGGATCATTTTGATCAAGTACTGGTTCTCGGTGTCGGACGAGGAGCAGGAGAAGCGGTTCAAGGCGCGGATCGAGGATCCGACGAAGCGCTGGAAGCTGAGCCCGATGGATCTGGAGGCCCGCTCGCGCTGGGTGGACTATTCCAAGGCGAAAGACGCGATGTTCGAAGTGTGCGACATCCCGCAGGCGCGGTGGAACGTGGTCAACGCGGACAGCAAGAAACGGGCGCGGCTGAACTGCATCCACCACCTGCTGAAACAGATCCCGTTCAAGGACCTGACGCCGGAGCCGATCGAACTGCCACCCAAGCAGAAGCGCAAGGGCTACGTGCGCCCGCCGCTCTCCGACCAGCACTTCGTGCCGGAAGTGTACTAGGGGGGGCGGGGCGGCGCCGGATCAACCGAGGGTGACGCGGTTGCGGCCGTCGGCCTTGCTTTGGTAGAGGAGGCGATCGGCGCGCTTGACGAGGGTTTCCAGGGTGTCGTCCGCGCGACCGATGGTTGCGCCCATCGAAACGGTGACCTGGAGCCGTTGGTCGCCATGCATGAGGTAGGAGTTTTCGATCATGGACCGGAGCCGTGCGCTTACGGCTTCGAGTTCGACGGCATCGACGTTGCGCAGAATGCCGATGAACTCCTCGCCTCCCCAGCGCCCATACAGGTCGGATGGGCGGGCGTTGGCCACGAACGTGTTGGCAACGAATTTCAGGACGAGGTCGCCGACGTCGTGCCCGTGGGTGTCGTTGAATTTCTTGAAATGGTCGATGTCGATGAACAACATCCCGAACGTCAGGCCGAAACGCTTCTTATCCTCGAAGCGGCTGTGGATTTCCTGTTCGACGTAGGCGCGGTTGGCGAGCTGGGTCAGGCGGTCGAGCAGCGCCAGTTTTTCGAGTTCCTTGACGCGGAGTTCGTTGGCGGCCTGGTGGCTGATGTCGGAGAATAGCTCGATGGCGCCGGCGGGGCCTCCGTTCTTTCCGGCGAGCGCGGTGACGCGCACGGAAACGGGGATCCGGTGGCCGGCTTTGTGGTGCATGTACATGTCGACGCGGCGGGGATTGCCGTCGGACATGGCGCCGGCCAAAGGGCATCCCCTCGCGCACAGGCTGCGGCCTTCGGCGTCGACGTGGGTAAGGACGTTGTGGGCGCAGGCCTTGCCGACGACTTCCTCCGCGGAAAAGCCGGATATGGCTTCGGCGGCCTTGTTCCAGTAGGTGATAATCCGGTTGCGATCGACCAGATACAAGCCGTCGTGCAAGTTTTCGACGACTTGCTCGACTTCTCCGTTTTCCAGTTTCACGGCGGGTTCCTCCGTTGGATTGATCCGGCGGGTTATTCCGCGGCGGCGGGCATTTGCCGCTGCATTTGCTGCATCATGGCGCCCATGTCGGGCATGCTTTCCATGAGGATGGATTGCATGTCGGCAGCCTGGACGTAGTCGGCGGGGACGACGAAGAGGGAGTCGTTGGGGACGGAGAAGTCGTAGTTCTTGAAGAGGATGACGGACTGGATGGGCATGCCGGCCTGGCCGGGGGTGGCGGGGACGGTGGCGTTGAGGGTCATCTTGACGGGCATGTTTTTCTGTCGGGGAGAGAAGAGCATGATCATCTCGCTGCGGATGCCCTGCTGGGTCATGGTTACGCGGCGCTTGAGGCAGGGTTCGCCTTCGTAGGCTTCGGTGCCGAGGTTTTCGATTTGGGGTTTGGCCATGGCGGCCGCGGCGGCGGCCTCGTCGGCCTCCGTGTTGAGGACGTATTTCTTCTTGTCGGGGAACAGGGAGTAGGTGACGGTCTTGCCGCCTTGGGGGATAGCGAGGGCGACCATCTTGAGGTTCATGAAGGGCATGGTCATTTCAGTGCGGGTCTTGCCGCCGCTGCGGACGGTGCGGGATTCCATGTTCATGCCCATCATTTGCATGACCATGTCGACGGAATAGGTGGTTTGGAGGCCGAGTTCCTTTTCGAACTGCATCCAGGGGAGGGTGGCGCTTTGGGATTCTCCGCCGGAACCCTGCGCAAGAGCAGGGGCGGCGCAGGCGAGGGCGAGGCAAAGGGTGGAAACGATTCGGGAGGCGGTCTTCATGGTTTCTCCTTGAGGTTGCGGGCAATCTACCGGTTGCGGGGCCGGAGGAAAAGCATTTCCCGCCGCCGGCGGTCTTGGTATCGTGGCGCGCATGGAAAAGCCGACGCTGTTGATTTTGGCCGCCGGGATGGGCAGCCGCTACGGGGGTCTCAAGCAGATGGATCCGGTGGGGCCTGCGGGGGAGATCGTGCTGGATTATTCGATCTTCGATGCTCTGCGGGCGGGATTCGGACAGGCGGTATTCGTGATTCGGCGGGACATCGAGCAGCCGTTTCGGGAAATGGTCGGCGCGAAGTGGGAGAAGCGCCTTCCTTGCGCCTATGCGTTCCAGGAGCTGGCGGACGTGCCGTCGGGATTTTCGGTGCCGGCGGAGCGGGCGAAGCCGTGGGGCACGGCGCACGCGATTCGCGCGGGGCGGCGCGAAATATCGGGGCCGTTCGCGGCGATCAACGCGGACGATTTCTACGGGGCGGACTCGTTCCGCGCGCTGGCGGGGCATTTGACGGCGGCACAAGAACCGTCGGGCCATTGCATGGTGGCGTTCCGCCTCGGGCAGACGCTTTCCGAGCACGGGAGCGTGAGCCGCGGCGTGTGCCTGTGCGGGGCGGATCGCCTGCTGACGGGCATCCAGGAGCGGACGAAGATCGCGCGGCATGCGGACGGCACGCTTTGGGACGAGCCCGAGGGCGGTCCCGCCGCGCCGCTGACGGGCGAGGAGCCCGTCTCGATGAATTGCTGGGGTTTCATGCCGTCGGTGTTCGGCGAGTTGGACGCGGCGTTCGAGGATTTTCTGCGCGGGGAAGGCGGAAGCTCGCCGAAGAAGGAATTCACGATTCCGGCGGTGGTGGACGGCTTGATCCGGTCGGGGAGGGGGACGGTGAAGGTGCTGGACACGGCGGCGAGATGGTTCGGCGTGACGTATCGCGAGGACAAGGAAACGGTGCAGGCGTCGATCCGGGCGTTGGTTGCCGCCGGGGCGTATCCACAGCGGCTTTAGGACGGTTGTCAGACTGCCATAGCTGCCCCACATCCCCCGACGAGGTCGTCGGGGGCTCCAAAGACATGGAACCAGTGGCTGTTTGGAGCCGGGACGACCTCGTCCCGGTCGGATTCCACAGCTACGGTATTTCCGATCATGCTCTGGAACTATGGTTTTCTTGCCAAGCGGAAAGCGCGGGAGCAGAATGGGGGCATGAAACCGTGGAGAATATCGCGTCGGGACGTCCTCGGGCTTAAGTTTGTCTGTCCGGATTGCGGGCAGCACGTGGATGCGGGGCGGGAACTGCTGGGCGAACTGGTGGAGTGTCCCACCTGCGGGAAACTGATGCAGGTGCCGGATTTGAAGAACGCGCCGGGGGATTTTCCGGTGAAGCGTCCGGCGAAAAAGCCGCGGGGAAACCAGGGCCTTCCATGAACCGGGTCCGGGGCGGAGGGTGTCTGGGGGCGCTGGTCCTATTGGCGGGGGCGGCTATTGGGGCGTGGATCGGGCTGTATCCGTTTCTGGCGCGGCACGATCCGGTGCGTTCGGATCTGCTGGTGGTCGAAGGCTGGCTGAAGGACGAGATGCTGTTGCAAGCGGCGGGCTGGGCGGAATCGAACGGGGTGAAGAAAATCGTGGCGACGGGCGGGCCGATCGAGATGGGCAGCTATTTGGCGGAATGGAAAACCCATGCGGAGATGACGAAAGCGCGGATGGAAGCGATGGGGCTGGGGGCGAAATTCGAATTGGCGGCCGCGCCGGCGGAGAAGGTGCGCCGGGGGCGGACCCGGGAGGCGGCGCGGGGGTTGCGGGCGGCGCTGGGGATGGAGCGGGGTTCGTTCAACTTGGCGAGCGAAGGGCCGCACGTGCGCCGGAGCTGGCGGGCGTTCCAGGACGAGTTCGGCGACGGCGTGGAAGTGGGCAGCGTGGCGCTGGCGCCGTCCGAGTACGGCCGGGACGACTGGTGGAGCTGTTCGGAAGGGGTGCGGTCGGTGGTGGACGAAACCGTGGCGTATGTGTACGACCTGATTCCGGGACGAACGCCCTGAGGGGCGCCACGATTACGAAACGCGGACGACGACAGCCGAAAAGGCGGGCAACACGCCATCGGGCTCGAGCGCGCCGTAGAGGATTTCGCCAACCAAGAGACTGGGGGCGCGGGCCAACGTGCGGGGTTCGGGACCGAGGTTAACGGCACAGCGGACGAGCTGGCGGCCGAGCTTGCGGTCGAAGGCGACGACAGTGCGTTCGGGGCCGGGGGCGTCTTCGCCGAGGTCGAGGATGGAGCAAGAGCCATCGGCGAGCGGGCGGTTTTTTTTCCGCAGGGCGACGAGTTCCTTGAAGAACTGGTACCACTGCTGGCGGGCTTCGAGTCCGCGGTCGAAGAGGTTGCCTTCGAGCTCGACGCCTTCCTGGTGGCGTTCGCGGCCGTCGGCGCCGACGATGCGGCGGCCTTTGTCGCACGGCTGGCAGCGGGCGTGGATGGAGGGGCGGTCGAGGGCGCCGAATTCCTCGCCGGTGAGGAGGAAGGGGAGGGTGCGGGGGGCGAGGAAGGCGAGGGCGTTCATGGCGCGGAAGCCGCCGGGGCCGA
>JBFXHR010000063.1:0-11122 GCA_050176815.1 Kiritimatiellia bacterium | reverse complement strand
GGTCATCTATGATTCCGTCGAGCAATATATTGTCATTGATCGCCATATATTCCCCCTATCCCGTCGTAATAGCCTAATTGTATTTTTAACCCAACTTTAAGTTGCTTAATACCGGAAAAATTTCCGCTGTCCGGTTGCCATGGAGGCTGTTTGCTTTCGTTTTTCTTCGCGCCTTGCAAAAAATTCGCGCTTTGTCGTTTCGAGACTACGCTTCGGGCAAAAAATGGTCAACGGAAACGAGCCGCAACGGGCCGCGCAGGTGAAAAAGGGGCCAAAAGGCCGTTTTGGGGCCGTTTGGGGCCGCTTTTCGAAGAAATTCTCACGCAAAGGCGCAAAGACGCCAAGCGGCGTGCGGCACTTGAAAAGCTTCTTCGCGTCTTGGCGTCTTGGTGTGAGACGGTTTTCGGATCGGAAACGAGCCGCAACGGGCCGCGCAGGTGAAAAAGGGTCCGAAAAAGCGGTTCATGCCTGCCGCGTGACAAGTTTCGGCCTGAAAACCGGCATTTTCCGAAGATATTCTCACGCAAAGGCGCAAAGACGCCAAGCGGCGTGCGGCACTTGAAAAGTTTCTTCGCGTCTTGGCGTCTTGGCGTTAGACGGCTGCCGGATCGAATTCCATCCGTGGTCGGTTTCCGCGCCGGCCAAATCCGAAAGAAATCCTCTCTTCGGCTTTCCATCCGCTCCGCCGCGTGGCAGAATGCGGCCCCGTCATGAAAATCCAGCGCGCATTGCTCAGCGTATCCGACAAAACGGGCCTGCTCGACTTCGCCCGCGGCCTCGCCGCGCTCGGCGTCGAAATCCTCTCCACCGGCGGCACCGCCGCCGCCCTGCGCGACGCCGGCTTGGCCGTCGTCGACGTCTCCACGTTCACCGGCCACCCCGAAATCCTCGACGGCCGCGTCAAGACGCTCCATCCCAAGATCCACGGCGGCATCCTCCAGCGGCGCGGCAACCCGGCCGACGTGGAGACCTGCCGAAAGCTGGGCCTCGCGCCCATCGATCTCGTCTGCGTCAATCTCTACCCCTTCGAGCAGAGCCCCTCCATCGAGACCATCGACATCGGCGGGCCCTCCATGCTCCGGTCCGCGGCCAAGAACCACGCGGACGTCATCGTGCTGACCGATCCGGCCGACTATGCCCCCGTCCTGGCCGCGCTGCGCGCCGACGGCGACCTGCCGCTCGAAAAACGCCAGGCCCTCGCGCAAAAGGTGTTCGCGCGCACCTCGGCCTACGATGCCGCGATTTCCGCCTGGTTCGCCGGCGACGGCGCCGTGGACGTCCCGCTGCGCTACGGCGAGAATCCGCACCAAACCGCCATGTTCCGCGCCGACGCCCCGCTGCCTGCCGAGGCGACCCTCGCCGCCGCCCGCATCCTGCACGGCAAGGAAATGTCTTTCAACAACTACGTCGACGGCGATGCGGCCCTCGAAGCCGCGCGCGAACTGCACGAGTTCCCCGCCGCGGTCATCATCAAGCACACCAATCCCTGCGGCGCGGCGACCGGCGCCACGCTCGCCGAAGCGCTCGCGGCGGCCTGGGAGGGCGACGTCGTGTCGTCGTTCGGCTCCGTCATCGCCGTGACCCGCCCCGTGGATCTCGCGACGGCGCAGGTGCTCAAAGGCCGGTTCGTCGAGGCGCTCATCGCGCCGGCCTTCGAACCCGACGCCCTGGAATTCCTGAAAGCCAAGTCCAAAGACATCCGGCTGATTTCCCTCGACCGCCCCCTAGCCGCGCCCCTCGCGCGCAAGCTGGTCCGCCGCATCAACGGCGGCACGCTGACGCAGGACGCCGACGTCGGCGCCGTCGAAGCGTGGAACCCCGTCACGAAGGCCGCGATTCCCGACGCCTTGCGGCCGGTGGCCGAGTTCGGCATCCGCGTCTGCACGCATCTCAAGTCCAACGCGATCCTGCTGGCGTGGGAATACGCCCCCGGACAGCACGCCGTCCTCGGCATGGGGGCGGGCCAGCCCAACCGCGTGGATTCCCTGCGCAAGCTGGCCATCGAAAAGGCGCGCGAGAACGTCGCCCGCCGCGGCCTCGATCCGGCGCAGGTCCTCGCCCGGACGGTGCTGATTTCCGACGCCTTCTTCCCGTTCCCGGACAATATCGAAGCGGCGGCGGCGTTCGGGATCAAGTACGTCGTCGAGCCGGGCGGCTCCAAGAAGGACCCCGAGTGCATCGCCGCGGCCGACGCCGCCGGCCTCGCCATGGTCTTCACCGGCTGCCGGCATTTCCTGCACTAGGCAACTTCCAACTTGCTGTAGCCGTTTCCGAACGGCAATAGAGAACGGCTCACCCAGAGGGTTCGCCCTACCCCAAGCCTACAAGTCCTGCTTTTGGGTAGGGCGAGGCGTCCCTGCCGAGCCGGGCTATCCCGCCGGCAAATCTCCAGCGATTCTAGGCGCCGGCCCTATTTCGTCCCCACCGTGAGGTTGATGGACGTGGCGCCGTCCTCGACCTGCACGATCACGCTGGCCGCGCGGTTGTCCTTCGCGAAGGAGAGCATGGCCATCTCGCCCATGTCCATGGTGGACTCGGTCGTCCAGCCTTTGGCTTTCATTTCCGCCGCGTACTGGGCCACGACGTCGGCCTTCGGGCGGGCGCTCTGCAGCGTCAGGTTGACTCCACCGGGCGTGCTGATCGAGGACACGACGCTGGCGCCGGACATCACGTAGACGTCCGCGGGGAAATCCTGCGGCATGTCGCCGGCGCCGCCCGCGCGGAACGTCTGCACGCCGTCGGGGCCTTCGACGACCAGCGAGTCGCCGTCCATCTTGACGTTGGACTGCCGGCCGTCGGCGTCCGTCGTCGTGAACGACATCGTCTCGCCCGAGAGATCCACCTGGGCCTTCACGCCGTCCTTGGACAGGCTTTTCTCGAGCAGCTTCTCCGCGAGTTTTTCCGACAGTTTTTCCTCGGTCTTCTTGCCGCAGCCCGCCGCGGCCACGCACGCCGCCAAGCCCAGAACGATCATCGTCCGCTTCATGTGTGCTCCTCTTTCCTTGATTGTTCCGGGACACTTTACCAGATCGGCGCCGTTCCCGCCAACTCCCTGCCGGCGATTTCGTTGCGTCGGGGGGCGCAGCTGCGATTCGGTGTAAATGCCGGTCATGTGGAGCGCAGGCGCTCAGCGCCGGAGTCGAAACATCTTGGCCTCACGGCAAAGGCGGGACCGTTTCCTCGGAGCCGAGATCCCTCGACAAGCTCGGGATGACAGCCGTCCCGCCCGGTTTCTGACCGGAGCGCCGCTTCCAAGGCGGGCAACACGGAGGTTGCCCCTCCCAGGGAATTCCGGCCATCGGCTCCGGAAACCCGCCCTACTCCCGTTGCGCAAGTGGAAGACGGCGGCTTTTCCGGCCGGCCCGGCGCGCTTGAACCGCCCCCGGTTTTATGCGAAAAATGACCCGTTGACGTTTTCGGACGCCCCGTGCTAGATTGATGAACATCCGTTCATATACAGGAGAAAACCCATGGCCCCCAAGACCCCCGCCGCCGCGAAAAAAGATCCCAACAGCAATCTAGCCCCCGCCCTGGCCGCCGTCCTCGCCCAAATCCAGAAAGAATTCGGCGAAGGCGCCATCATGCGCCTCGGCAGCGAAGGCGTATTCGCCAAGATCCCCTTCATCTCCACCAGCGCGCTGACCCTCGACATGGCTTTGGGCATCGGCGGCGTGCCCCGCGGCCGCGTCGTCGAAGTCTTCGGCCCCGAATCCTCCGGCAAGACCACCCTCGTGCTCCACATCATCGCCGAAGCCCAGAAAGCCGGCGGCATGTGCGCCTTCATCGACACCGAGCACGCCCTCGACCCCGGCTACGCCAAGAAGATCGGCGTGGACATCGACAACCTGCTCGTCTCCCAGCCCGACTCCGGCGAGGAAGCCCTGATCATCGCCGACCAGCTCATCCGCTCCAACTCCCTCGACGTGATCGTCGTGGACTCCGTCGCCGCGCTCGCGCCCCGCGCCGAGCTCGAAGGCCAGATCGGCGACTCGCACGTCGGCCTCCAGGCCCGCCTGATGAGCCAGGCCATGCGCAAGATGACCGGCATCCTCGACAAATCCAAGACCTGCTGCATCTTCACCAACCAGATCCGCGAAAAGATCGGCGTCATGTTCGGCAGCCCCGAGACCACCCCCGGCGGCCGCGCCCTCAAGTTCTACTCCTCGGTCCGCCTCGACATCCGCCGCATCGCCGCCATCAAGACCGGCGACGGCAAGGTCGTCGGCAACCGCACCCGCGTCAAGGTCGTGAAGAACAAGGTCTCCCCGCCCTTCACCGAGGCCGAGTTCGACATCCTCTACGCCGAAGGCATTTCCAAGGAAGGCGCCGTCATCGACGCCGCCAACGACCTGGGCTTGTTCGACAAGCGCGGCACCTGGCTCTCCTTCGACGGCCAGCAGGTCGGCCAGGGGCGCGACTCCGCCCGCGACAACCTCCGTTCCGATCCCGTCCTCCTGGCCAAGATCCGCGACGCCGTCATCGCCAAGCACGCCGAACACGGCGCCAAGCCCTCCGGCAAGGAAGTTCCCTCCAAGACCGCCGCCGCCCCGGCCGCCGAAGACTAGCCCCGGCGCCCCCCATGCGGTTTGCCGCGCCATGGCGCGGGGAATCTCGGCTCGGTTTAAGGTCGCAAAAGGCGACCTTAAAGGCGGAAAGATTTGAGGATGCTTTTTGCAACTTCAAAGCTGGAGTGGAATCGCCATGAAATCCGATAAAATTGACAAATTGGCCCTGGCCCGCGTCCCGGAGCAGTGCATCGTCCGCCTGCGCGGCCAGTCCGTCATGCTCGACACCGATCTGGCGGCCCTCTATGGAGTTACCGCCAAGCGCCTCAATCAACAGATGACCCGAAATCAGGAGCGGTTTCCGGAGGATTTCTGTTTCCAACTCACCGATGCCGAATGGCGTTCTTTAAGGTTGCAAAATGCAACCTTAAAGCGAGGCCAACACCGCAAGTACATGCCCTATGCCTTCACCGAGCATGGCGCCATCATGGCCGCCACGGTGCTCAACAGTCCACAAGCCGTCCACATGAGCGTGGCCGTGGTCCGCGCTTTCGTAAAACTGCGCCGGATGGCCCTCTCGGTGGAGGCCCTGGCCCGCAAGGTCACCGCCTTGGAGCAAAAGTACGACGCCAACTTCCGCGACGTCTTCCAAGCCATACTCCGACTGATGACCCCGCCCGATCCGCCGCGCCGCAAGATCGGCTTCGACGCCGGATGAATTTTTCGCGCTATTCGCGCTTTTCGTAGTTTCCGGTCTCCCGGCTGCCGGTCCCTCTGTCTCCTGTTCCCTGCCGCCTGATTTGTGCTAGGGTCTCCACCGCATGGCCAACTCCTATTCCATCGGACGCCTCTTCGACATCCCGATCCGGGTGCACGTCACCCTGTTGATCTTCCTGCCGCTGTTCGCGTTTTCCTTCATGCCCGTGGGCGGGCCCCAGGGCCTGTTCTACGGCGCGCTGGGCGCGGTCGGCCTGTTCGCCAGCGTCGCGCTCCACGAAATCGGCCATTCCCTCGTCGCCCGCGCCAAAGGCTCGCGCATCCTCGAAATCCTGCTGCTGCCCATCGGCGGCATGGCGCGGCTGGACGCGCTGCCGCGGCGGCCCGCCGATGAAATCCAGACCGCGCTCGCCGGGCCCGCCGTCAGCCTGACCCTCGGCGCCGCGGGGTTGTTCTTCGCGCCGCTCGTTTACGCCTTCAATCCGCCCCTCGCGATCATCTGCCACGAACTCGGCCGCATCAATATCATGCTGGTCCTGTTCAACCTGATCCCGTCCTTCCCGATGGACGGCGGGCGCGTGTTCCGGGCCGCGCTCGTGCCGCGCCTCGGACGCCTCCGCGCCACCCGGCTCGCCGCCCAGGTCGGTCGCGTCTTCGCGGGGGTCTTCGGCATCTGGGCCTTTTGGCCTCTCCTCCATCACGGGCAAATCAACTTCTTCCTCCTCTTCATCGCCTACTTCGTCTACCAGTCCGCCGGCGCCGAAGCCCGCCAGGCCGAACGGGAAGCCCTCGCCGACCTCCAGCGCGGCCAGCCCTCCGGCCTCTTCGACGACCTCCTGCGCAAATGGCACTAGGCTTGACCCGATTTCGCCGTTCCCGCGAATAAAGCGCTTTACCCGGCGGTTTCCGCCGGGTATTTTTCTTCTGTGCGCATGAAGAACCTTCTTCCGATCCTCTGGCTCGCGGTCGTTGGCGGCGCTGCCGCCGCCGATCTGGAATGGGCCGGGTGGGCAAAGCACACGGCGGACAACGGCTTGCTCGCGCCGTCGCAGGATTTGATCGTCGTCGTGGATTCCAAGCCGCTCGGCGCGGCCACCCGCGCGCAGGTCTTTTTCACGGTCGACGGCGGCGCGGAGCAACCGCGCGCGCTCGGCCACCGCGGCACCGCCAACTACGATACCCACGACCGCTGGACCGCGAACCTCGGTCCCTTCCCCGAAGGCGCGGTCGTTTCGTACCGGATGGACGTGGCAGGGCCCAACCAATCGTTCCAATTTCCGGATCAGGCCACGGTCCGCAACGCCGCCGCGTCGATCCGCTGGATCGGCAACCTGCGCACCGAGCCCGTACCCGGCGCGCTGAATCCCGGCGACGAGCTGCGCGTCTTCTCCGACATGCAGCCGCCCGGCGTAGCCGTTGCCGCCGAAGTGGGCGTCTCCACGAACGACGGCGCGACGTGGAAAACCGTGCCGATGGCGCGCGAAGAGGCGCCCGACGGCCACGAGACCTGGTCCGCGAACCTCGGCTCCTTTCTTGAAGGCACCAGGATCCGTCTCTACATCCGCGCCCAAAACGGCGCCGGCGCTTCGTTCTGGGACAGCAACGGCGGCGCCGACTACCGATTGCGCGTGAATTCCCCGATCCGCGACGTCACGCTCGCCAAGGGTCGCTACACGCCTGGTGAAACGGCCCGCATCCGCGTCGAGCTGAACAACCCCGGCCGCGGCATCTACGGCATGCTGACCGTCCGCATCAAATGGCTGGCCCAGGTCGTCGCCGTAATGAAACGCGAAGTGTCCCTGCCGTCGGGACGCGCGCAGACGGCGGTTTTTTCGTGGAAGACGCCCGCCGACGATTTCCGCGGCTACGGCGTGGACGTGGACCTGATCGTGGACGGAAAGATCCGCGATTCCCGCTCCACGGCGCTCGACATCTCCAGCGATTGGACGCGTTTCCCACGCATGGGGTTCTTCTCGGAATATCCCGAAGGCGCCGAGGCCGACGCCCTCGCCGCCGGCCTGGCGACCTTCCATCTGAACGCGATCCAGTTCTACGACTGGAAATGGACCCACGACCGCCTCGTGCCGTACGGCGCCGACGCCCGGCCGTTGAACGTCTTCACCCAGGTCGGCGGGCGCGTGCAGTCGTTCCAGACGGTGAAGGACAAGATCGCCGCCGTCCAGGCCCGGAACATAGCCGCGCTATCCTATACCCTGATGTACGGCGACAGCGGCAACGCCGAACCCGAGCACGTCGAATGGGCCGCGTTCAAGGTGCCCAACTCCACCAATCTCTTCGACATCCGCCAGCACGACGCCGGCTCCTACAAGATCTGGGTCATGGACGTGTCCAACCCGGATTGGAAACGGCACATCTTCGACCAGTTCGCCGACGCCATGGACAAAGCCGGCTTCGACGGCATCCACCTCGACAATCTCGGCGGGGCGTGGTGCTACCGATACAATTCCGACGTCGGCATTCCCGAGCGCGAGGAATTCCCGAAGTTCATCGCCGCCGCGCGCGCCGAGCTGCGCCGAGCCCATCCGCGCGCGATCGTGACCCACAACGACGTCATGGGCAACTATCTCCCGGAAATCGCCCGTTCGGACGCCGACGTCTACTACAGCGAAGTCTGGAGCCGGCACACCTACCGGGACCTGCGCGACAACGCGCGCGAAGTCCGGGCCGCCGCCCCCGGCAAGGCCATGACGTTCGCCGCCTATATCAACCGCAAGCCGTGGGACGAGATGGGCGATCCGGCGCAGCCGCCCCTGCCGACCTACGTCAACGACGCCTCCGCGCGGCTGCTGGACGCGTGCCTATTCGCCAACGGCGCGTTCCATATCGAACTGGGCGACGACAGCCAGCTGCTGGTGAACGAGTACTTTCCCGCGCGCGCGCCGCGCATGCACGCCGGTCTCAGGCGGTCCCTGCGCGATCTCTACGACTTCGCCGTGCGCTACGAGGAATTCCTCTTCGCCGACCTGCGCGACGTGTCCAGCAAAGGCCGGGTTTCCAGCTCCACCCATCGCCTGAGCCCCGACGCCGAATCCGGCGCGATCTGGACCGTGTTCCGCGCGCGCGCCGACGGCGCGGTGGCGCTGAACCTGATCAACCTGAACGGCGCGGACGACCAATGGCGCAATCCCTGCGCCAATCCGACGCCGCAAACGAACGTCGCGCTGCGGATCCAAGCGGACCGGGAAATCCGGCGCGCGTTCTTCGCCACGCCCGACGACGGCCTCGGCCGCCCGCGGCCCCTGCCGCTCCGGACCGGCGCGGACGAAATCGGCGTCTTCGTCGATCTCGTCGTGCCGCGCCTGGCGTTCTGGGATCTCGTCGTCCTCGAACCCGCCCAGTCCGGATCCGAAAATTCCGAATGAACGGACGAGCGCTCATCCTGTCGCTGCTTATGCTCCGCACCGCCACCGCCGAGGAACCCATGCGCAACTTGCTGAACCATACTTTCGAAAACGGAATTCTCCGCCTGGCGTTCGCCGACGGCGAACTTGCGCTGACGCTGTACTCCGCAAACGCGCTGGAAGCGGTCTTCACGCCGCGCGGCGGCGCGACCAGCGCGCCATCGCGCGCCATCGGCTCCGCGCCCGTCCCGGTCGCCGCGCAGCTCATGGAATCGGAGGAGCGGCTGCTTCTGCAAACGGACGGGCTGGAAATCGACGTCCGCAAGCTCCCGCTCCAGATCGCCTACCGGTTCAAGGGCCAGCCCCTGATCGAGGAGGACTGCGGCGCGGAAAACGGTTTCCACTTCCGGCTCGCGGAGGGCGAAAAACTGTTCGGCGGCGGTTCCCGCGCGCTGGGCAAGATGGATCGGCGCGGCGAGAAGCTGGAGCTCTACAACAGCGCCTGCTACGCCTACGAGGAAACGGCGCGGCTCATGTACTACTCGATGCCGGCCGTCGTCTCCTCGAAGAAATACATGCTGGCGTTCGACAACGTCGCGCGCGGGCATCTGGATCTGGATTCCGCCGGCGACGGCGTCCTGCGCTTCGCGGCGGTCGGCGGCCGCATGGCCTACCTGCTGATCGCGGGCGAGTCGTGGCCGGATCTGGCCGGCCAGATCGCGCAAACGACGGGCCGCCAGCCGCTCCTGCCGCGCTGGGCCCTGGGCAACGTCGCCTCGCGCATGGGCTACCATTCCCAAGCCGAAGTGGAGGCCGTCGTGGACGGATTTCGGCGCGACGGCATTCCGCTGGATGCGATCGTGCTGGATCTGTTTTGGTTCGGCCCGAGCATCTTCGGCTCCATGGGCAATCTCGACTGGGACCGCGCCGCCTTTCCCGAGCCCGTGGCGATGATGGAGAAGATCCGCGCCCAGGGCGTCCAGACCATCCTGATCACGGAACCCATCGTCCTCAAGGAATCGATCAACTGGGCCAACGCCGTTTCCAACCGGGTGCTGGCGACGGATGCCGATGGACATCCGCAGACCTTCGCCGCGTTCTTCGGCGAGGCGGCGCTCATCGACGTGTTCCAGCCCGCCGCCCGCGACTGGTTCTGGGCCTTCTACAAGAAACACACGGCCTCCGGCGTGGCGGGCTGGTGGGGCGATCTGGGCGAACCCGAGACCCATCCGGACGACATCCGCCACGCGGAAGGCCTGGGCGAAGACCTGCACAACGCGTTCGGCCACGAGTGGGCCCGCCTGGTCCACGAAGGGTTCCAGCGCGATTTTCCGGAGATGCGTCCGTTCAACCTGATGCGTTCGGGGTTCGTCGGCACCCAGCGCTACGGCATTTTGCCGTGGAGCGGCGACGTCAACCGGACCTGGGCCGGATTCCAGCCGCAGGTCGAACTGGCTTTGCAGATGGGCCTGCAGGGCGTCGCTTGGATGCATTCCGACCTCGGCGGATTCGCGGGCACCTACCGCGATCCGGAACTCTACGTCCGCTGGCTCCAGTACGGCGTCTTCCAGCCGATCTACCGCCCCCACGCCCACGAAGAGGTGCCCCCCGAGCCCATTTTCTGGGACGAGGCAACCAAGGCCATCGTGCGGCGCGCGATCCAGTTGCGCTATCAATTGCTGCCCTACAACTACACGCTGATGTACGAAAACGCGACCGCCGGCCTCCCGCTCATGCGTCCGCTGATGTACCTGGACGACCGCCCCGAAATGGAAGACTGTCTCGACGCCTTTCTCTGGGGCGACGCCTTCCTGGTCGCGCCCGTCACCGAAAAGGGCGCCACCACGCGCGCCGTTCCGCTCCCCCGGAATTCGGCCTGGTTCGATTTCTGGACCGGCGCGCGCCACGAAGGCGGCCAGACGATCGCCGTTCCGCTCACCATGGAGACCACCCCCGTCTTCGTGAAGGCCGGCGCGTTCGTCCCCATGATCGCGCCGATCCAAAGCACGGCGCACTACGATCCGGCCCAGCTGGACGTTCACTACTACGCGGACGCGTCCGTTTCCGCATCCGCCGGCCAGTTCTACGACGACGACGGAAAATCGCCCCGCGCGCTGGACGAGCGGCGCTACGAGCTGCTGCGGTTCCGTTCCGAACGCGGCGCGCAGGGCGGCCTCGTCCTCCGGCTCGACGGCGACCGCCACGACTATCCCGGGCGGCCCGACGCCCGGATAATCCGTTTCATCGTGCACAACCTTGCCAAACCGCCTGCCCAAGTCGCCGTGGACGGCCGGAAAATCCCGGTCGACTGGCGCGACGGCCTTCTGACCGTGGCCGTCGATTGGAGCGGCGCGCCCCGCGCCGTGGCGGTGGATTGAGTCCGGACGGTTTTTACGTGCCGAGGAAAACTATTCCCGCGCCGCATAAATCCGACACGCCGCGCCGAGGGTGCGGCAGACTACTATCGCTTATTATAATAAGTGATAGTAGCTGGCGCAGGGGGCAACGCCCCTGTTGCGAAAGCCATTTTACGACCGC
>JBFXHR010000062.1:0-11573 GCA_050176815.1 Kiritimatiellia bacterium | reverse complement strand
GGGCGGCGACGACGTGGGCGGATGCGCCCGGCATGGTGGTGCTGGCGGGCAACGGGCACTACGACTATTTGCAGGCCAACACCGCCGAGACGAACCAACTGCCGCCGATGCTGGTCCAGACGCCGGCTGGAGTGTGCGCTTCGGACGGCCTGCTGGCGGACGCGGGCGGCGATGCGCTCCCGGACGTCGCCATCGGGCGCCTGCCTGCGCGGACCCCGGCGGAATTGACGGCCATGATCGCGAAAATCCAGGCCTACGAGGCCGACTTCGGCGCCGCTTGGCAGAACCAGATTTCGCTGGCCGCCGATCCGGCCGACGCCGTCGGCAACTTCACGGCGGAGAACGACAAGCTGGCGGCGCTGGCGACGGATCCGTATTCGGTGGCCGCGCGCATCGATCTGGACGACATGGAAATCGGCCTGGCGCGGACGAACTTCATGGATTGGTTCAATGCCGGCGCGGGCTTCATCCATTTCACCGGCCATGGCGACATGAAAAACCTCGGCAAGTCGAACTTGCTGACCACCGCGAACGTCGCTTCCATGACCAATGCCCTCCGTCCGCCGATTCTCGTTTCACTGACCTGCCTGGCGGCGCGCTTCGAGTATCCGTCGGTATCGAGCCTGGGGGAGGTGCTGCTGCAGCGCGCGGGGGGCGGGGCGGTCGCCGCGCTGGGTCCCTCGGGCCTGACGCGCAACGCCCCGGCTTCCGAATTGGGCCAGGCGTTCTATGCCGCCGTCTTCCAGGAAGGGGCGGGGCGGCTGGGGCCGGCTTTCCTGCGGGCTCGCCGGGCGTTGCCCGCCAGCCTTTTCACGGAGGATACGTTGGCGGTCTACAATCTGCTCGGCGACCCGGCGCTGCGCATTGCGGGCAACGACGAGACCCTTGCGCCGGTGGTGGCGTCGGAAGTCGTTTTGTCCAATCTTTCGCAGACCTACGACGGCACGGCCCGGGCCGCCGTGGCCACGACGGACCCGGCGGGCCTGACGGTTCGGATCACCTACGATGGAAGCGCCGCGGCGCCGACGGCGGCGGGCACCTACATCGTGGCGGCCACGGTGGCCACGGCCGGCTACGAGGGTTCGACCACCGGCATCCTGACCGTCGCGAAGGCGGCGGCAACGGTGTCGTTGGGCGACCTCGCGCAGACCTACGACGGCGAGGCGAGGAGTTCGACGGCCACGACCGTGCCCGCCGGCCTGCCCGTGGAATACACCTACGACGGCTCGCCGACGCCGCCCATCGGCGCCGGGGACTATGCGGTAGCCGCCGCCATCGCCGACCCGAACTACGCGGGTTCCGCGACGGGCACGCTGACGGTGGCGAAGGCAACCGCCGCGGTGTCGCTGGGCGATTTGGTCCGGACGTTCGACGGCACGCCGCAGGTCGTTTCCGCTTCCACGGAACCCGCCGGTTTGGCGGCGGCCGTGACCTACAACGGCAGCGCGGCGGCGCCGACGGCGGCGGGCACCTATCTCGTGGCGGCGACCGTCGCCGACGACAATTACGAAGGCGCGGCGGCCGATCTGCTGGTCGTTGAAAAAGCCCAGGCGGAAATCGTCTTGGGCAACCTGGCGCAAACCTGCGACGGAACGCGGCGGAACGCGACCGCCTCGACCGTACCGCCCCAACTGGCGGTGGATTTCACCTACGACGGGTCGCCCGTCGCTCCCATGGCGATCGGCAGCTATGCCGTCGCCGCCACGATCGCGGATCCGAACTATTCCGGTTTCGCCATCGGCACGCTCGTGGTTTCCAAAGGCGTGGCGACCATTTCGCTGGGCGATCTGCTGCACCTCTACGATGGCTCGCCCAAGCGCGCGACGGCGACCACGACGCCGTCCGGTCTGCCCGTGCACCTGACTTACGACGGTTGGGACAACCCGCCGTCGGCCGCCGGCGCCCACGAGGTCGTCGCCACCGTGGACGATTCGAATTTCACGGGCTCCGCGACGGGCACGCTGACGATCCTGGAAGTGTTCGATCCCTTCGAGATCTGGTTGGAAACGCGCACGCTGGATCCCATGGCCGAGGAGTTCTACTGGAGCGAAGACGGCGACGGCGACGGCCAGACCACCTGGGAAGAATATCTGGCCGACACCGATCCAACCAACTCCGCATCGGTGTTTGCCGTCGAAGGCCGCTACGACGAAACCGACGGATCGATCCACATGCTTTTCCCAAGCAGTCCAGATCGCTACTACCAGTTGGTCTACGCCACCAATTTGTTCAGTCCCCCGATCGTGCGCGATCTCGGATGGGGCCCGGCGGGCTATTTCGAGACCAATGCACCCGGCTGCTGGTTCGGCACCATCCGGGTGCGGGCCGAGTGAGCGGGATTGACGGTTGCCGCACCATGGCGATAGGTTGGACGGAACGCGAGGAGATGACGATGTCGGACAAGCGCTTGAAATACGAAAAACCGATGAGCATCGATCTGGGGCGGGTGGCCCCGATCTTGGGCGACACCTGCAGCGTCGGCAACGGCGCGGCGGATTGCCCGGCCGGGATGAACAACGCGGTTGTGGCGATTTGCAGTCCCAGCGGATCCGGCGCGGACAACGATTGCCGTTCGGGAGGCAGCGCGGGCACCTATTGTTGGCCGACGGGCGCCGGCGCCCAAGTCTATTGCCTGGCGGGTTCGGGCTATGGAAGCGCAGAGCCCGCCGGCATGCCGCCCCCCGGCGCGGAATCGGCCGTGGAACCCGCCGGCGCCGAACCGGTCAGCACGGAGCCCACCAGCGCCGAGCCTGTTTCCAGCGAGCCGGGAGCGCTCTAATAATCGGCCGGGAAGCCTTCCGACGCTGGCCCACGGGGCGACGTCGCTTGCGGAACAGGCAGGACTGGGCTTATGCTCCATTCCAATATGTCCCAGGCGCCTTCCAGCCCATCCGATGGCCAGTCGATTCAGATCACCTATGCCTCGGCCCCTTGCCGCGGGGACAGCATGGGCGGCACGTTGGCGGAGGGGGATCGCCTGTGGGTTTCCACGCTTCCCTTCGATTCCCTGCACGTGGGGGACGTCGTGGTTTTCCGATCGGGGGATCTGGTTCTCGCGCACCGGATCGTCGCGCGAGACGAGGGCGGATATAGAACCCAGGGGGATGGGAATTGGGGCCGGGATTCTGCGCCGCTGGTCGCCGGTCGGCTGATCGGCAAGGTGGTCGCGCGGGAGCGGCGGGGCGTTCGGACACCCGTATCCGGCGGCGTGCGGGGAAGGCTGCGGGGGGCGGTTCTGCGCGCGATTTTACGGTTCCGGCTACGGGTGGAGTTTTGGCTGTTGGAGCCGCTCCAGCGCCTGGTCCCGTTGCCACGCGTTGCTCAATCGGCCTCGTGTCCGGAGATGGATTGGCTGTGCAAATGCATCGCTCCAGCCGGAACAGTCGGGACGGAGCCCGTCCCACCAGAACCGCTGCAACTGGAGGGGCGACCTCCGTGTCGTCCGATGGAAATCCATTGGCCGAAAATCCTGGAGTTGGCGACCAACCACCACGTCTTGCCGCTGGTCTATCGGGCGTTGAAAGCCGGTCCGTCCATTCCTCCGGAAGTCCTCTCCCAATTGCACGTCGCCCACTTGTCCATCGCGGCATACAATTTCCGGGCGCAGGCTTTGTTGCATCGTCTCCAGCAGCTCATGGATGCAAACGGAATCCAGCTCATCCCCATCAAAGGCCCGGCCTTGGCGACGTTGGCCTATGGCGACGTGGCGCTGAGGCAGTTCGAGGATCTGGATCTCATCGTCCGCCGGGAGGATTTGTTGAGGGCCGTCGAATTGCTGGAGAGGGACGGATGGGGGTTGCGGGAGCTTTCCCGTTTCGTCGACCGGAAACGGTATCTGGCCACGTTGCAGAACTGGTCGCTGGAGAAGCCGGGACATCCTCCGCTCGATCTCAAGCCGGTACTGGTTTCCCACGCGTTTTGCGGGCCGTCGTCCGCCGATTTCACGGCCTCCGCCTGCCGCCGGATTCCGATCGACGAACAGCGAAGCCTGTGGTTCCCTGGGCCGGAAGCCATGCTGCTGGCGGTCTGCATGGATGGGGCCAACGAGATGTGGGTCAAGCTCTCGTCGGTAGCCGACGCGGGCGCGTTGCTGGCGAAATATCCGGAACTGGATTGGGACAAGTTTCTTGGCGCGGCGGCGGGTTTGGGGCAACGGCGAAGTCTGCTGGTCGGCGCCTGCCTGGCGGAAGAACTGCTGGGCTGCGAATTGCCGCCGGCCTTTCGGGCAGGCGAGAAAAGGGATCCGGCGGCGCGGCGGCTGGCTCGGGAGGCGGCGGAACGGTTGCGGACGCTGGCCCCGCGCCATTCCGCTGTTTTCAGGCAGAGTTTGTTCGCATTCCGGACCCGGGACCGGGCGCGCGACCGCATTCGTTTTTTACGGCGCCTGCTGTTCGTGCCGGGCGCCTACGAGTTTGGCACCCGGCCCGGAATGCCGTATGCCCTGCACGCGGCGATGCGGCCCTTTCGTCTGGCGTGGGACGTGTTCGTGCGGCGGGGACGGCATCGCCGGTTGACGGTTCGTCCGGCGAATGGGAAACTGCCGGATCAGACGCAGAACGCATGAAACACGCGGGAAAACGGTTGTTGCATCTGGGGCAGGCGGTCGGCCTGGTTTGGGAAAGCGCGCGAAAATGGACGCTGCTCCAAGGCGCGGCGGTCGTGGCGCAAGGACTGTTGCCCATCGCTTCGCTCTATCTGACGCGGCAGGTGGTGGATGCCGTCGGCGCGTTCCTCGTCCAGGCGCCGGGAGATCAAAACCCGCTTCCGCTTCTGTCGCTGCTGCCATGGGTGGCGGGCGTGGCGGTGGCCGGGTGGATTCTCCGCGCCGGGTCGAGCGTGGTCGCCGAGGCGCAGGCCCAGGCGGTGTCGGACCACGTGCAGGAAGCCCTGCAGAAGAAATCCGCGGAAATCGATTTGGCCTACTTCGAGACGTCTTCCTACCACGACCAAATGCGGCTGGCGCAGTCCGAGGCGATGTCGCGGCCCGTGAGCATCGTGCGGAATTTGACGCAAGCGGGCAGCGGCGCGCTGGTGCTGGGGTCGGTGGTCGGCGTGCTGGGGGAGTCGCAGGGGTTTTTGCTTCCGGCGTTGCTGGCGGCGGCCGTGCCCGGCGCCTTGGCGCGGGTCTGGAACTCGCGCCGCTGGCACGCCTGGCGGGTATCGCAAAGCGCGGCCGAGCGGCAGGCGGGCTATGTGCACCTGTTGCTGACGTCTTTCCCGTTTGCGAAGGAAATCCGCCTGCTGGGAACCGGAGGGGAATTGCGCCGGCGGTTTGGCGCCTTGCGCCGCCATCTGCGCGAAAGCCGCCTGGCTTTTGTGCGCCGTCGGGCCGGACTCGAAATCGCGGCGGACGCGGTTTCGGCGGCGGCGATCGTTGCCGGGATGGGGCTGATCTATCTGCGCATGCGAAGCGGCTCCATGACGCTGGGCGATCTGGCCTTGCTGTATGGCGGATTCCAAAAGGGGCAGGGGGCGCTTTCCGGCGTGCTGGGCAGTTTGGCGGCGCTATACGAGGATTCGCTGTTCATTTCGCACTTCTACCGTTTTCTCGGATTGCCGCGGCGGGTCGGGTCGCCGGAACGTCCGGCGGCCATGCCCCGCCGGATCGAGCGGGAAATCCGGATCGAGCACGTGTCGTTCCGTTATCCCGGAACCCGCAACGACGTTTTGCGGGACGTCGATTTGTCCATCCGTCCGGGAGAGCACGTGGCGCTGGTGGGGGAAAACGGCTCCGGCAAGACCACCTTGGTGAAACTCCTGTGCCGGTTGTACGATCCCACCGAAGGGCGAATCCTGATCGACGGAACGGATATCCGGGAATTTTCGCTGGAGGAGCTTCGGGCGGCGTTCGGCGTTTTGTTCCAGGATTTCGCCCGATACCAGATGTCGGCCGGCGAAAACATCCGCCTGGGCGACGTTTCGGTGCCCGCGGGCGATCCACGCATCGGCGCGGCGGCGCGCCGGGCCGGCGCGGCGGAAATCGTGGAACGGCTGCCGGCCGGATACGAGACCCAACTGGGCCGTTTGTTTGCGGGGGGGGTGGAGTTGAGCGAGGGGCAATGGCAGCGCGTCGCGTTGGCCCGGACCTTGTTGCGGCAGGCGCCGATTTGGCTGTTCGACGAGCCGACCAGCTCCCTGGACGCCAAGGCGGAACGGCAGTTGCTGGATGCGGTGATGGAGATGGCCCGGGAGAAAATCCTCGTGGTGGTCAGCCATCGTTTTTCAACGGTTCAGGCGGCGGATCGGATTGTGGTTCTTTCGGAAGGAAGGATCGTCGAGTCTGGAACGCATCTTCAACTGTTGCAATCGAATGGAACATATGCAGGATTGTTCGCTCCCCATCGGGGGCAGGCGGGAGGGACCGAGGGTGGTTTGAAAAAATAACTGGAATTTAATGCGGGGCGGATTGCTGAATGACTAATACTATAGCATAGTGTTTGGATGCCTTTATGTATCCAGCGCATATTCCGCATGGCGCTTTTTGTGCTGTTGGGGTCTGCAGTCTTCGCCCAGGCAGGGCCTGGCGAGGGCCTGACCATCCATTCCTGGGTGTTGAGTCCCTCTCTGGACCTGAATCTCACGTACGACTCGAACGTCTACAAGGATCTGACCAACCGCATCGACGACGTCTATTTCGAGCCGGAACTCGGGCTGCGGTTCAGTTCGTCGAAGGACACCAACAATTTTTCCCTTCGGGGAAACCTGTTTTATTCGGACCGGCAATACGACACCGAGAAGAACCGCGACTTCCGGACCTATGGCGACAGCGTCACCCTTCGGCTGGGCAACGGCCGCAAATCCCTGCTCGAATTGATCCAAAGCTATCGGTTCATCGACGACAACGACCGGCATGCCGCGGACATCGAATCTTCCTCGCTGTCCGCGGAAATGGTGGAGGACAGCAACGCGCTGGACCTCGAGCGAACGGTCAACCAGCTCGGCGCGTCCGTCTCGCGCCGCGTGACGGACAAGCTGGAACTTTCCTTGTCCTATCGCTATTCCGGCGTCAGCTATGACAACACCAACCACTACCGGCTCGATCCCAAGGACCTGGGCGTTCCGTACGGGCTGGATCTGGACGGGCACATTTTCCAGTTCGATGGCGCGTTGGGGCTCACGGACAAGACCGACGTGTTCCTGACCTTGCGCCAAGGCCTCCAGTACCAGGAATACACGGACGGCGCCGCCGAGCTGACCACGGCGCGGCTGGGCCTGAAGAAGCAAAGCGCGGAGAAGCTGGTCTACAACGTCGGGGCGGGTCTGGAGTATTATGCGCGCCCCTCCGAGACCACGTTCGAAGAGGCGGACCTCGGCGACGAAGACGTCGCGGTCGGCGAAGAGGGCGTCGAAATCAAAAACGACCAGATCTCGTTCAATTTCAGCGCGTCGGCGGATTGGTTCATCACGGAAAAGGTGACCTTCCGCTGCGGCGGTTTCAACGGGACGCAGTTTTCGTCGTTTTACGAAGAAAACGGCTTGGAATACGTCAGCGGGTGGGCCGGACTGGGCTACCGGTGGAAACCCAGCGTGATTTTTTCCGTGCGCGGGGTCTATCGCGACGACGATTATCTCGACCCCGTGACCCACCAGGGCGTAACCAAAGACCGGCACGACCAGCGCATGGAAGGCCATGCCCGGATCGACTACACGGCCCCCGGCGGGTTCCTCCGCCTCTATGCGGAAGGCACCTACGACGAGGTGAAATCGAACTTCGATTTCGTGGAGTACGTGGACCAGCGTTTGATCGTGGGAGCGGTCGTTCGCTACTAAGGAGAAGGACAACATGAAGACCCTGTTCAAATGGTTGCTTTTGTCGGCGTGCCTGGCGGCCGGGAACGCGCGCGGCGAGTTCGTGAAGCCGACGCGGGAGCAGCTCAAGGCGGCGGCGGAGGATCCGGCGAAAGTGGTCGAATTGCTGAAGGACGCCTCCATCGACCAGTCCGCCGAGCTGGCCAAAGACGTCGTCATCCAGATCGTGAAGCTGGATTTGGAGCCCGACGAACGGGACAAGCGGATTTCCCTGCTCGTATCCTATTTGTTCATGTCCATGCCGGAAGACCAGTGGGACGATCTGGCCATCTCGCTGGGCAAGTTCGTGGCCGCCAGTCCGACGGCCAGCATGAGTCCGGACACCATATCGGCTTTCCAGCGGGCCATCATCGAACTGGCCGGCGTGAGCGTCGGAAGCGACTTCGGCAACGCCTACAATCTGGCCATGCAAACGATCGCGGGCGCTCCCGGCGGCGGCAAGACCGTGCCGCCCCAGCCGCCGCCCCCGCCCGTGGCGCTGCCTTACGAGGGCCAGCGGTTGCCGTGAACGGTCTCGCTTCGGCGTAGGCGCGGCGCGACCAATCCGTAGCGGAGGCCGCAAAGCAAGTCGGCTCCGGAGCTGTGGCCGAAGGCGCAGACGGCTTGGACGCGCGCGGAGGCGGGGGATTCCAGCAGGCGTTGGACGGCGACGTTCACGCGGCCTTGCGCGGATACGGACAGAAAGGCGTTGGATACGGGATTCCGGCCAAGCGCATGTTTCAGGATGCTTTTCGCCAGGGCGGGATTTCCGCGCAGGCGGCATGCCAGCATCCAGCCGCAAAGAAAATCGTCGCCGGAGGGGGTGAGCCCTTCGCCGCAGCCGCGGATCAGCCGGACGCCCGCCTTCAGCCGTCCGGAGGCGAAATGGGCAAAGGCGGCTTGAAAGAGCGCGTTTCGCGCTTGTTGTAGGCGCGCGAGGCGCTGGCCCGGGAAGAAAAGCGAGACGAGGCTTTCGGCCGGCGCATGGCGGGGCAGGGTGGATTCGAGAACCCGGAGGAGCTTCGCGCGTTCGGCGCGGAGGAGGCGCGGCATCGCCGAATCGAAGCGCGGGGCGTTGCCTCGTCGGGGAATCGCGAGCGATTCGCCGGCTGCGGCAACGCGGGGAGCGTCCACGACGAGATTCAGCGGTCCGGCGCCGATGGTGGGATCCACGACGAACAGCGCGCGATCCGCTTCGCCGAGCAGCAGCGCGCTGCGCGCAAAGCGCGCGCGGACGGCATAGGTGCCCGGCCGGACGCGATCGCCTATGGACAATGCGTTCATGCGGATGGATCGCGGAGAAGAGTTATCGGGGCGGCGGGATTTGAACCCGCGACATCTAGCTCCCAAAGCTAGCGCTCTACCAGGCTGAGCCACGCCCCGTCGTTTCCATATGCTCCAAGATAATTTGTGGGCGCCCGGTTTCCCGGGCGTCGCCGGCCAAAGAAAAACCTCCGATTGCTCGGAGGTCCGGTTTTCAAGTGGCGGGGTCGACGGGACTCGAACCCGCAACCTTCGGCGTGACAAGCCGACGCTCTAACCAAGTTGAGCTACGACCCCGTGGCTCAAAAATCACGCAGAAGATAGCGGAAACGGGGGGGTGTGCAAGCCCAAAAAATTCCGTTGCGGCGAAAGGCGCCCGGATGGTCCGGGGGAGGGCTACTTCCGGCCGCCGCGCTGGCGGACGACTTCGTAGAGGAGAATGGTGGCGGCGGCGGCGACGTTCAGGGAGTCGGCCTGGCCCAGCATCGGGATGCGCACCCGCTCGTCGGCCTGGGCCATCCATGCGTCGCTGAGGCCGAATTGTTCGGCGCCGACGACGACGGCGATGGGGCGGGTCATGTCGACTTCGGTGTAGTTCTTCGTGGCGTGGGGGGAAGCCGCGAGCGAACGGATGCCGTTTCGCCGGAGCCAGGCGATGGTTTCCGCCGTGGACGCTTCGGCGATGGGAACGGTGAACAGGGTGCCGATGCTGGCGCGGACGACGTTGGGGTTGTTGACGTCGGTGCAGCGGTCGCAGACGACCAGGGCATCGGCGCCGGCGGCGTCGGCGGTGCGGAGCATCGTGCCGAGGTTGCCGGGTTTTTCGATGTGTTCGGCGACGACGACGAAGGGGTTGGCGGGGAGGGACAGGTTGGCGAGGGTGCGGCGGATCTGGGGACAGAGGGCGAGGAGGCCTTCGGGGCGGTCGCGGTAGGCGATTTTCATGAACACCGGTTCGCTGCATTCGAAGAGGGGGACGTTTTGCGCGGCGCATCGTTCGACGAGGGTGGGCTCGTTCTTGCCCTGGTAGAGCGCGGGGCAATAGAAGAGTTTGAGGACGGGGACGCGGTTGTCGAGGGCGCGTTTGACCTCGCGGTAGCCTTCGACGATTAAAAGCCCGTTTTCGTCGCGGTGGGAGCGCTGGCGGAGCTTGACGACTTCCTTGATGCCGGCGTTCTGGAGGCTGGAGACGATCTGGGGGGGGGAGGCCATTTTCAACGATCTCAATATCCAATATTCAATGTCCAAAGTCCAATGATCAAGTGAACCGTGAGCCGCTGAACCTTTTTCACGACTTCCAGGACTTTTTGCCGGGGGAGAGGCCGACCAGGTCGACGGAGCGGGCGAGGCCATACAGAAAGTACAGGACGCAGAGGCGGAGGAAGAGGAGAGGCGAGTTGGCGCGGTCGGCGATGAGGGCGGCGGGTCCGGCGGTGACGAGAACCAGGGGGGCGAGGAGGACCCAGAATCCCGGGGAGTACAGCAGGGCGAGGACGATGCCGAGGGGAACGAGAAGAAGGGCGGCGAGGAAGGCGAAGGAGAAATAGATGGCATGGGCGCCGGCCTTTCCGCCGGAACTGGCCAGGATGGTGGAATAGGCCTTGCGGTTGGCGTGCCAGAGCTGCTGCCGGTAGTACTGGCTCAGAGTGGAGGGTTCGCCGAGGTGCGTGACGCGCAGCGAGGGCAGGGCGACGACCTCGCATCCGGCCTGCGCGGCGCGGAAGGCGAAATCGGTGTCTTCGCCGGTGGCGAGGGATTCGTCGAAGGAGGGAACGACGCCGAGCAGGGCGCGGTTGAAAAGCATGTTGCGGGTGGTGATGAGCCGGAAGGCGCCCCGGGCGATCGGTCCGGCCGGGTCGCCTGTCGCGGCGGGATTTTTGTGGTGCCAATGGGCGTGCCAGGACGTTTGGATCCAGTTGCCGGTTTCGGGGGGGGCGACGGGATAGCCGACCAGGACGGGGGCGGCTTTCAAGAGCCACGGCGCGGCATGGACGAGCCAATCCCGGGCGGGCATGCAGTCGGCGTCGAGGAACGCAAGCGCGGCGCCGCGGGCGGCGCGCAGGGCGTGGTTGCGGCAAACGGGAATCGAGGCGCCCGGATGGACTTGGCACTCGTCGAATCCGGCTTCGCGCGCGGCGTCGACCGAGCCGTCGCGGCTGCCGCCGTCGATCAGGATGCTTTCGACGCTCCACCCCTCGGGGAGATGCAGCCGGTCGAGGGCCGCCTTGAGGCCCGGCAGGTGTTTCGCCTCGTTGAGGGCGACGACCAGGACGGACAGCACGTGTTGGGGCATCGTCATCTGGATTTTTCCGGAAGTTGGGTGGCGGCCCACTGGGTTTGCGAGGCCATGCCGAGGAGGATCTGGACGTCTTTCTCGGTCAGGGTGCCGCGGGAGAGGATGCGGCGGATGCCCAGCATCATGTGGTCGGCGGTGTCGTTGGTCATGAATCCGATGTCGAGGAGGGCCTTTCGCCATTTGGCGAACATGGCTTCGCGCATGGCGGAAGGGCATTCCAGGGAGC
>JBFXHR010000061.1:0-14271 GCA_050176815.1 Kiritimatiellia bacterium | reverse complement strand
CCGGGCGCGCCGTCGCCCACGGGCCGGCCCGCGACCTCCGTCGCCGCCGTCACGTGCGGCGTCGTGCCGAACACCAGCATTTCCGCCGCCTGCTCCAGTTCCGCCCGGGGCACGTCCGCCTCCTCCACGCCCGCGAGAACGCCCGCCGGCACGAGCTTTTCCCGCGCCAGCGCCAGCACCCGCAGCATCGTCGTGCCCAGCAGGATGTGCGCGGGCTTCGGCACCTTCAGCACGCGATCCTTCGTCACGATGCCGAAGTTCTCCGTCGGCAGTTCCGTCATGTGCCCGTCCTGGTCGAATCCCAGCATGAAATCCACGCCCGCGTCCACCGCCTGCTTTTTCATCATCACGTTCGGCAGATAGTTGACGCTCTTCACCTGCGCGAACATGCCCTCCTTGGTCGGCACGCCGCTGATGCCGACCTTGGCCCCTTCCGGATGCGCCGACATGAACGGCGGCGGCAGCCGGATCGCCAGCACCAGAAGCAACGGCCGCGGGCACTCGTACGGATTCGCCGAATGTCCGCCCGGGCCCCGCGACACGAAAATCCGCACCAGGGCGTCCCGGCGCCCGCCCGCCCGCAGCACCGCGCCCACGATCCGCCGGACGTCCTCTCGGCTCCACGGCATCTCCAGCGCAATGGCTTTCGCCCCTCCCTCGAGCCGCGCCAGATGCGCGTCGAGATTGTAGATCGCCCCGTCCACGCATTTGAACGTCTCGAACAGGCCGTCGCCCCGGTGCACCATGTGGTCGTCGACCGGCACCACCATCAGGTTGGGCTCCGTCGTGATCCCGTCCCACCAGCTCGAATACATCGCGTAATAGCCGGCGTGGTACGCCGGCCGGTTCTCCCGGCAAAACGCCGCGAAATCCTTCGTTCCAAAATCCGTCTTCATCGTCGGGTCTCCAAAATCACTTCCGCTTGTGCGCCGGCGGCAACCCCAGTTCCTCGCGGTATTTCGCCACGGTCCGCCGCGCCACCTGCAGGCCCCGCTCCCGAAGCTTTTCGGCGATGGCCTGGTCGGAGAGCGGCTTGCGCACGTCCTCGCGCCCGATGGCCTTGGCCACCGCCTCCTTGACCGCCTCCGTCGAAATGCTCCCGCCGTCCGCCGTCGGCAATCCGCCCGTAAAGAAAAACCGCAGCTCGAACACCCCCTGCGGCGTCCGCGCATACTTCCCCGACACCGCCCGGCCCACGGTCGTTTCGTGGACGCCCAGTTTCTCCGCCACCGACCCCATCGTCATCGGCTTCAGCCGCGAAATCCCGCGCTCGAAGAATTCCCCCTGCGCGCCCGCGATCTCCTCCGCGATGCGCCGGATCGTCTCCCGCCGCTGGTGCAGGCTGTGCATCACGAATTTTCCCGAACGGATCTTTTCCGCCAGGTATTTCCGCGCCTCCGCCGCCGTTTCGGGATCCTCCAGCATCGATTCGTACTCCGCGCTGATGTGCAGGCGCGGCATGGCGTCCCGCAGCATCTCCACCGCGTACGCGCCCTCCGCCGTCTTGCGGATCTCCACCTCCGGCGCCACGTAGACCGCCGGCGGCGCCGAAAACTTCAGCCCCGGTTTCGGATCCAGCGACGCAATCCGCTTCATCGCCGCGGCCACCTCGTTTTCCGGCAGCTCCGCCGCCGCCGCCAGCTCCGCCGCCGACTTTTCCCCCAGCTCGGTCAGATGCCCCGAAACCAGCCGGGCCGCCGCCGACTCCGCCCCATGCCCCGACCGGCGGAGCTGGATCAGCAAGCATTCCTTCAGGTCCCGCGCGGCCACCCCCGGCGGATCGAACTCCTGGATCGTCGCCAGCGCCGCCTCGACCGCCTTTTCCGAGACCCCGGCTTCCCGCGACACCTCCGCCACGTCCGCGGCCAGCCAGCCGTTCCCGTCCACGTTGCCGATCACGTACTCGCCCGCCTTCTTCTGCTCCTCGGAAAGGCCGGATTCGTTCAGTTGCTCTTCGAGATGCGCATGCAGCGACGGCGGCGCCGTGATCGAATCCAGAACGTACTGCCGCTTCTCCTCCGCCTCCGGCGAAAGCTCCGGCGTGCCGGGCGCGTCGTCCAGCGGGCGCGGTTCCAGCATCTTTTCCAGCGCGTCGATCTCCCGCCCGAAATCGTCCGGTCCGAAGTCGTTTTCCTGGTCCACGTCGTCGAACGTCGCGGCCGCCAGCGGCTCGGCCCCGGGCAACGACTCGGGTTCGCCCAGCTTCTCCTCCAGCACCGGATTCCGTTCCAGTTCCGCCCGGACCAGATCGCGCAGTTCGGGCAGCGGCACCTGGAGAAAACGCAGCGCCTGCATCATGCGCGGCGCCAGCTTCATCTCCTGCCGCATCGCCTGGTTCTGGAACATCCCTTGTTTCATTGGCGCGCATCCTACCCCACCGCCGCGCCGCCGCACAATCCAAACCCGTCCCCGCGGTTTTTTCCACTCTGCCCTTGCCATCCGCCGGCCCGGGCGGTTCAATCGGCCGTAGACAACCCCGGAGAACCGCCATGAACGGATGCCGCTTGCGCCATCGTGGGAACGTCGCCTTGGCTGGATTGTGGATCTGGACCGCCGGCTGCGCCACGGCCCCGCGCTTCGACCGCACCGGCGCGCAGCCCGCCGATTGGGTCATCGTCGGCGCCGACGTCCTCACCGGCGACGCCCGAAATCCCCGCGCGGAGGCGCTGGCGGTGAAGGACGGCCGAATCGCCTACGCCGGGCCGCGCGCCGGCATCGCCGATTTCGTCGGCCCCGACACCGAAGTCGTCGCCGGCCGCGGCCGGCTCGTCACGCCCGGATTCGTCGAGAACCATTGCCACGTCCTCTGGATCGGCGGCATGACCTACCTCCAGCCGCCCGAGCTCTTCGCCTGCGAAACCCGGGACGACGTCCTGGCCTGGGTCCGGAAACGCGCGGACGAAAATCCCCGCCTCCCGCTGATCGGGGGCATCGGCTGGCGGATGAACCAGCTCCCCGACGGCCCCCGCCGCGAAATCCTCGACGCCGTCGTGCCCGACCGGCCCGTGATGCTCATGAGCTACAGCGGCCAAGGCGGCTGGCTCAATTCCAAGGCCATCGGGCTGATGGAGGCGCGCAACCCCGAAGCCTTCGAGCGCCTCGCCCCCGTGCGCGACCCCGCCACCGGCCGCTGCACCGGCGAATGCCTGCACTACCACGTCGTCAACTTCCTCGACTATTTCACCTGGGAGGAACTCGGCCCAGAAGTCGAAGCCGGCGTCATGGACGCGATGGAAAAAACCATCGCCGAAGCCCAGTCCTACGGCATCACCGCCTTCCACGACGTCCAGATCTATCCGCAGTTCATCCCCCTCATCCTGAAGTTCCGCGACCGCGGCGGCCTCGACCGGTGCCGGGTCCGCGGCGCCTACTTCATCGGCCACGACCGGCTGGCGGACGAACAACGGCTCGAAAACGATCTCCGCGCCTGGAAGAAACTCCGGGAAACGGAATCGGACGACCACCTGGTCCTGGGCGAATCGGTCAAGTTCTACATCGACGGCACCGCCGACAACCGCACGCTGTTCCTGCGGGAGCCATACTCCAACGATCCCGCCACCTGCGGCCGGCCCGACTGGTCGGCGGAGGAATTCAACCGCGTCGTCGCGCTCGTGGACCGGCTCGGCCTGCAGGCCTGCACCCATGCCTGCGGCGACGCCGGCGCGCAGCGCGTCATCGACGCCTACGAACACGCAATCCAGACCAACGGCTTCCGCGACGCGCGCCACGCCGTCGAACACTGCGAAATGGCGCCGCCCGAGGACTGGCCGCGCATGGCCCGCCTCGGCATCGTCGCCTCCATGCAGCCCCAGCACTTCTTCGGCGACGACATGGTCGAAAACGGCCTCGGTCCCGAACGGCTGCAGTGGCGCATGGCCTGGAATTCCATGGAAAAAGCCGGCGTGCGGATCTCGTTCGGCACGGACTGGGCGGCCGGGCCGTTCAATCCCGCCTACGGCCTCCTCATCGCCGCCACCCGCCTGAACTACAAATTCAAGCGCGACTGGGGCCCGGACGAAGCCATCTCCGTCGAAACCGGCATCCGGCACTGGACGATCGATTCCGCCTACAACTTGTTCTGGGAAGACGAAATCGGCTCCCTCGAAGTCGGCAAGCGCGCCGACCTCGTCGTTTTCAACACCGACCTGCGCAAAATGCCCACGCTCTGGTTCCTGCTCACCCACGACGTCGGCCTCGGCGCCTTCGACCATTTCGTGGACCTGACCATGGTCGACGGCGAAAACGTCTACGTCAAAGGCCGTTCCCCCGAAGAACTGAAGAAAAAGCCCCCGCGTTTCAAGGGCCGCTCCGAACGCCGCCGCCGGCTGCAGGCGCAAAGCGGAACCCTGTGAGGAATCCCGCGCCATGAAAACCAAATGGATCTTGGCCGTTTTGCTTATGGCCGGAACCGACGCCGCGCCGGCCGCCGACTCGCGCGCGCCGGGCGAGGAATCCGCCTCTGTCGGCTACCTCGCCACCAGCCGCGTCGGCTTCGACGATCCGGAAAACCCGGAGCTTTCCGGCCGCGTGTCCGTCCAGGAATCGGCGGCCTGCCTTCCTCTCGCGCATCGGAAAGCCGGCGGCGTCGAGCTGGCCGCCGGCGCCTGGGCCGGCTGGACGCGCCTGGATTTCCGCGGCCATCCGGAACTGGGCACCGAAGATCTCTACGGCCTCGCCGCGATCCTCGCCGCCGCCCGGCCCGCCGAATCCGGCTGGGGCTGGTCGGCCCTGGTCCTGCCCGGATTCTATTCCGATTTCCGCGGCGGACGCACCGGCGAGGGCAAGATCCTGGTCCACGCCGCCGCGGAGTACGCGTTTTCCGCTGCCTGGCGCGCGCAATTCGGCCTCGCCTACGACACCGCGTTCGGCGATCCCGCGCTCTACCCCGTCGGCGGTTTCGTCTGGCAGGCGATGGACACGCTCGCCGTGCGTTTTGTCGCGCCCGCCCCCTCCGTCTATTGGGCGCCGAACGCCGCCTGGGGCTTCTTCGCCAACCTGCAGCCCGCCGGCGACCGCTGGATCGTCGACGACGATGCGGACGGCGAACAGGAATTCCTCATCGAATGCTGGCGCGCCGGCCTCGGTGTCGAACGCCGTCTCGGCCGCGACATCTGGCTGCGGCTGGCCGCCGGCACGGAATTCGACCGCCGCTACGAGGCCAGCGCCGGCGACCGCCGCTGGCTCGACGACGCCGTGGACGACGCCGCGTTCGCGTCCCTCGCCCTCGTCGTTTATTGATCCGTGCCGCCCGCGATGGGGTCAGCCCTTAAGAATCAAGATTCAATTTCTTGATTCTTAAGGGCTGACCCCAATTTGTTTCCGCCCCGACGCCAGCACCTCGTCCACCCGTCGAAGCAGCGTGGCGGCATCCTGCCGCTCCTCCAGCGTCCGTGCCAGCGCCCCGAATTCCCGGAACCCCCGCAGATACCGCACCAAGTGCGGCCGCAGCACCAGGCACGCCGTCAGCTCCGCCCCCAGCTTCAATTCCTTCTTTCCCCGGCGCGCCATCAGCTCCATCTCCCGCCGCAGATGCTCGTGGATCGCCGCGCGCACTTCTTCCACCGAGGGCAGGCGCGGCGCGCGGCCCGCCGCCAAGTCGCGGATGTCGCGGAACAGCCACGGATTTCCCAGCGCCACCCGCCCGACCATCGCGCCGTCCACGCCCGTCTCCCGGACCATCTGGAACACGTCCGCCGCCGTCTTCACCCCCCCGTTGCCGACCACCGGAATCTTCCGCGCGCGCTTCACTTCCGCGATCAGGTTCCAGTCCGACGGCCCCGAATGCCGCACGCTCGCCACCCGGCCGTGCAGGAAAACCGCGTCCGCCCCGGCCTCCTCCACTCCCGCCGTCGTCTCCAGCACGTTGATCGTGTCCGCGCACCATCCGATGCGCGTCTTCACCGTCACCGGCATCATCCCTGCCACCGCCGCCTTCACCTGCCGCGTGATCTCCGCCATCTTCGCCGGATCCCGCATCAGCCCCGCCCCGTCCCCCCGATTCCGGATTTTCGGCATCGGACACCCCGCGTTGACGTCGAGAAAATCGAATTTCTTCGTCGCGGCCACCTCCACCGCCGCCTTCGCCATCGCGCCCGGATCGGAACCGTAGATCTGCGCGCCGATGGGATGCTCCTCGCCCCACGTGTCCAGATAGTGCCCCGTGCGCTCGTGATGGCGCACCAGCCCTTGCGCGCTCACCATTTCGGTAACCACCGCGCCGCAGCCCTGTTCAAGGCACAGCGAACGGAACGCCCCGTCCGTATACCCCGCCATCGGCGCGAGGAACACCGGCCACTCCACGCGGAGCGACCCGAGCTGCAACGGTTGGAGCGCCATTTCGGACATGCGCGGCATCCTACGGTACTTTCCCGCGCCGTGGAAAACTATTCTTCCGCCCCAATGACCACTAGGCTTCCGACCGCGCCCCCGATGAGATCCCAGACCAGGTCTTTGCCGCTAAAATAGGTATGCCGGATCCGCTCGTCGACGGTTTCCTTGCCCGCGCCCAACCCCACGGCCACGCCCGTCCCAATCAGGAAGGTCTGGCCGTCCGAAAGGTCGTTGTTTTGCGCCGCGAGAGCCGCCGCCGCCCCCGCCAATCCAAAGGCGACAAAATGCTGCATTTTGTCTCGCCCCACCCACGGGTCGCCCGGATGCCGAAAACCCGCGCACCCCGAAAACAGCCATGCCGCAAGAACCGCGGACAGAAGGCACCCCATGTCCTGTAATCGCTTGGGAATCATTTTCGACGATCGACTTGCGGCGCGCGTCTGGATCCCCGGATGCGTTGGAGTTTGAATTTCATTGTTTGAGCATTCTCGACATGGGCCAGTATGTTCGAACGACTCGCCCAATGATTTGGTCGCCCGCAACCGGGCCATAATAGCGACCGTCCAGACTGCTGGCCGTGTTGTCGCCCAAGGTCAGATATTCGTTGTCGCCCAGCACGATCCTGTCGGCAGGTTTGTGCAGGACGGGTTTGGCGTCTATTGCCCCCAACGCCAGTTGAAAACCGTTTGATCGCGAGGATATCTCGGCAAAGATTGGCGGTTCGCGGATGGCTTTACCGTTCACGATCAGATTTGGCGGATCAATTTGGATGGTTTCGCCGGGCAAGCCGGCGATTCGTTTGACGTAGAAAGTGTTCGTCTGGACATAGGGGTAATGAAGTTCTCTCGTTGAAAACACGACGATATCCCCACGCCGGGGCGCCACAAATCGATACGTCAGGCGCTCTGCCATAATGTGGTCCCCGGGTAATATGCTGGGGATCATGGCGCCCGAAGAAACCTTGAAAGGGCGAACGACTTGTTGAACGGCATGTGCCCAAATGGATGGGAGTAAAATGGATAGTGCGATGACCGCCAGCCAGCCCCGTGCCCGGATGCGTTGAACGGGGCGGTAGGACTTTGCCAGCATGGCCAACCACAGGGCAAAAGAAGAAAGCAGCATAATCCCGGAGAGGACGAAACCAGTAATGCCCGGCAACGCCAAAATCATAATCCCGGCGATTTCCGAAAGCGTGATGGCAAGATACCATTGGATGCCGACTGATTTTTTGCCCGACAAATAATGCGCAGATCCGCTCAGCAAGAAGCCAAGGATAACCCCGGTCCATTTGGGATATGTTTTCCGATCCATGTTTAAGCCAACAACTGGTCGATAGTTTTCTCGCGTTCTTCCCGTTTGGCAATCTCATTTGCGCACCGTCGCGCATTCTGTGAAGCCGCCAATCTCCGCCGCACTACCGCCGTTTTGTGGTAGATTTCGGGCGTGAAAAGGCGGTTTCCCATTGTTCTCGCCCTGATATTGCTCGCGGCCCTGCCGTTCGCGGGCGGAGCCATCCATGGGCTTTCGGACCGTTTTGTCTCGTTTCCGCCGCTGGTCGTCCACAAACCCGTCCACGCCCCGTTTCTGGCGCCCGTCTTCTTCGCCTTTGCGGCCATCGGCGTATTTGCCGCAGGCCTCTTTCTCTTTCCCCGCCGCTTCGGCTTTGCCCCGCCGCCCGTTCCGCCCGCCCCGACCCCGGGCCGCTTCCCGCTTCATGGAAAGGTCGGCCTCGCCTTGACGCTGGTCGCGTGGATTCTGGCCTGGGGCCGGTTCGATCTCCCCGGCATCGCCGAACAGCACACCTTTTTCCCTCTTTGGCTCGGATTCATCCTGGCGATGGATGGCCTGGTCTTCCGGCGCTCAGGCACGTCCCTTTTCGCCAATCGGCGGGCGACCTTTTTCCTGATGTTTCCGGTCTCGGCCCTGTCCTGGTGGTACTTCGAATTCCTCAACCGCTTCGTCCAAAACTGGTGGTATCCCGACCGGCTGGATTTCGGCCCCGTCCATTATCTGGTCTACTCCTCCCTCTGCTTTTCCACCGTCTTGCCGGCCATCTTCGAAATCCATGCCTGGCTGATGAGTTTCCCGTCCCTGCGCGTCCGCTACGCCTGCGGCCCGCGCGGACGCATTCCGGGCGCCGCCGCGATCTTCTTCGCCCTCGGCGCCATTCTGCTCCCGCTGATTCCGCTCTTCCCCGATCCGCTGTTTTTCGCCACCTGGGTCGCGCCCCTCGCCCTGCTCGCCGGCGCCCTCGGCCTCGCCCGCGTGGAATCGCCGTTCGATCCCATCAAAAACGGCGACTGGGCGCCCGCGATTACGCTGGCTCTCGCCGCCCTGATCTGCGGGTTCTTCTGGGAAACGTGGAATTCCCTGAGTTCCCCGCGCTGGGAATACGCCGTGCCCTACCTCGACCGCTTCCATCTGTTCGCGATGCCCGCCGTCGGCTACACTGGCTATCTGCCCTTCGGCCCCATCTGCGCCTGCTTCTGGCTCGCCTGGACCGCGCTGCTGCCAAGCAAATTCCGCCCCTTCCCCATTCTTCATTCTTAATTCTTAATTGCCTGCCCCTTCCCGAATCGGCTACCGTGCCCCCCATTATGAACAGTACCCCCCACGTCCTCGTCACCGGCGGCGCCGGCTACCTCGGTTCCATCCTCGTCCCCGCCCTGCTCGCGCGCGGCGTTGAAGTCACCGTCGTCGACAACTTCATGTATGGCCAAACTCCGCTCCTCGACTGCTGCCACGACGATAAGCTCGCCATCGTCCGCGGCGACGTCCGCGACGAACGCCTCCTGCTGCCGCTTCTCAAAAAGGCCGACGTGGTCATGCCGCTGGCCTGCCTCGTCGGCGCCCCCCTCTGCGCCCAGAAGCCCATCGAGGCGCGCTCCATCAACCTCGACGCCATCCTCATGCTGCTGAAGAACGCGTCCAAGACGCAGAAGTTCATTTCGCCCACGACCAACTCCGGCTACGGCGTCGGCCAGTCCGGGGTCTTCTGCACCGAAGAGACGCCCATGAACCCCATCTCCCTCTACGGCATCCTCAAGGTCGAACTCGAAAAGGCCCTGCTCGGCGCCGGCGCGATTTCCCTGCGCCTCGCGACCGTCTGCGGCGTCAGCCCCCGCATGCGCCTCGACCTCCTCGTCAACGACTTCACCTACCGCGCCGTCTTCGACCATTTCGTCGTTCTCTTCGAATCCCATTTCAAGCGCAACTACATCCACGTCCGCGACGTCGCCCGCGCCTTCCTCCACGCGTTCGACCACTTCGACGAAATGAAGGGCCAGCCCTACAACGTGGGCCTTTCCGACGCCAACCTCTCCAAAATGGAACTCTGCCAGGAAATCCAGAAGCAGGTCCCCGGTTTCACCATCATGGAAGCCCACGTCGGCAAGGATCCCGACCAGCGCAACTACGTCGTCAGCAACGCCAAGATCGAGGCCACCGGCTACCGGCCCCAGATTTCCATCCAGCGCGCCGTCGCCGAACTGATCAAGGGCTACCAGGTCGTCCACCGCAGCCAGTTCGCCAACGTGTAACAGCCGTCTCTCACGGAGACACAGAGGCACGGAGATTTTCTATCGGAGAGAATCGGCGGGGGCATGGATGACCCGGGTGAGTCCTTCCTTGAGTGTGGCCGCCCCGAAATTAATCAGCAAACCAACTGGCTTCCTCGCAAGTTTCAAATAGGTCAACAGTTGCTTCTTGTGCACAGGGGCAACTTGCTCGACGGACTTCAATTCCACCACCACTTGGTCTTCGACGAGCAAATCCATCCGAAACCCTTCGTCGAACGCCATGCCGTCATATTCAAAACGCAATGCCTTTTGACGCTCCACCCGTAATCCCCGCTCCGCCATTTTTTTCGCCAGCACCGCCTCGTACACCGATTCCAACAACCCCGGCCCCAAATCCCGATGAATCTGAAACGCCGCGTCCACTATAATTCCTGTAACATCATTTATGCTCATGTCCTCTTTCTTATTAGATTTCACTCCCTCCCCCTATCTCATTCTCCGTGTCTCCGTGCCTCTGTGAGAACCGGTTGATTCTCTTCCGGCTTTCGAGATTGAACGCCCTCCCCCTCCTCGGGTAGGGTTCCTCCCCATGTTCCCGTCTTCCAGCCTCTCCGCGCGAACGCGTTCCACGGAAAAAGTTTTACGTACTACGTACAACTTTTTTACGTTCTACGTAAAACCGCGGAAAAAGTTTTACGTACTACGTAAAATTTTCCTGGCCGCCCTTCTCGCCGCGCCGGCGACGGCTCCCGCCGCCCGCCTCGTCGAAGATTTCGCGCCCGCCACGGCGGGTGCCTGGAAGCCCTTCCAGAAGTCCCCCGCTCCCACCGCCGCCGCCGACGGCATCGCGTTTCCCCTGCCGTTCTCCCGGAACGTCGACCGCGCCGCCTGGGACAAGGCGGTCAACTTCGATCTCTCCTCCGCCGTCGCCTTCGAGCTCGACGCCGCCTGCCCCCTGCCCGACGCCACCCGCGCCCTCGGCCTCTACTTCAAAAGCGGCGCCGGGTGGTACGTCGCCAACCGGCCCCTGGCCAGCCCGGCGACGCACACGCTCGTCTACGCCAAAAGCGATTTCACCTCCGAAGGAAAGCCCGCCGGCTGGAACCGCATCGACGGCATCCGCATCTCCCCCTGGAAAGGCGCGACCCCGCACGATGCCGCCCTCGTCCTGCACCGCCTGGTCGCCGTCGAAGGCGCGGGCCTCGTCCTCGTGCGCGGCACGTCCTCCTGCCCTGACGCCGGCGCGCGCGCCGTCGCCGAAAAAACCGCCGAACGCGTCAGCCGCCTCCTCGTCGAGGCCGGCATCGGACACTCCATCGCCACCGACGACGATCTCGCCAAAGGGGCCCTGAAAAACGCCAGCGCCGCCTTGCTGCCCTACAATCCCAATCCCACCCCCGCCCAGCTCAAGGCCCTGACCGAATTTCTCGCGCGCGGCGGCAAGCTCGGCGTCTTCTACGGCGCTTCGCCGGCCCTCGCCGCCGCCATGGGCTTCCGGCTCGGACCCTACGTAAAAGCCGATCGCCCCGACCGCTGGCGCTCCATCGTCTTCGACGATCCCGGCGCGTGGCTGGTCCCGCCGCGCATCTGGCAGAATTCCCCCAACCTCATGCCCGCCCTTCCCGCCGGCCCCGGCTCGCGCATCGTCGCCTTCTGGCAGAACGCGCGCGACGTCCGCCAGCCCGAGCCCGCCATCGTCGTTTCCCCGCGCGGATTCTGGATGTCGCACGTCCTGATGAACGACGACGTTTCCTCGAAGAAGGAAATGCTCGTTTCCCTCTGCGCCCATCTCGATCCCTCCGTCTGGACGCCCGCGGCCCTCCGCGCCGTCCGCGACGCCAACCGCGTCAACGCCTTCAACGGCGTCGAACACGCCGTTTCCGAAATCAACCGCCAGCTCCTCGCCGCCGCACGCCCCGCCGAAATCCGCATCCTGCTCGACGAAATCGTCGTCCTCTCCGCCCAGATCCAGGCGGCCCTCGCCGCCGGCCGCCCCCAGGAAGCCCTGCTCCACGCCCGCCGCCAGCGGCAGCTCATTCTGCGCGCCGACGCCTCCATCCAAATTCCCCGGCCCGGCGAATTCGTCGGCGTCTGGGACCACGACGGCACCGGTCTCGTCCCCGGCGACTGGAATTCCACCGCCGCGTATCTGGCCGCCCACGGCGTCAACGCGGTCTTTGCGAACGTGGCCTGGGGCGGTTGCGCGCACTATCCGTCCAAATTCCTGCCCGCCTCCAACACCCTCCGCCTGTACGGCGACCAGATCGCCGCCGGCCTCGCCGCAGCCAAGGCCCGCGCCATGCAGTACCACGTCTGGATGGTGCTCGGAAAACTCGACGGCGCGCCGCCCGAATTCGTCGAGCGCATGAAAAAGGAAGGGCGCCTCCAGATTTCCGACACCGGAACCACGCGCTCCTGGCTCAGCCCCCACCACCCCTCCAACCGGGCGCTCGTCCTCGCCGTCGTCGAGGAAATCGCCCGCCAGTATCCGGGCATCGACGGCATCCATCTCGACTACATCCGCCTGCCCGACTCCCTGAGCTGCTACGCGCCCGCCACGCGCCTGCGCTTCGAAACCGCCAGCCGCAAGAAATGCCGGCGCTGGCCCGCCGAAGTCAAGGCGGGCGGCAAGCGCAACGCCGAATTCCGCAAATGGCGCACCGCCGACGTCACCGCGCTGGTCGCCGACATCCGCGCCGCGCTCCGCAAGGCGAATCCGAAAGCGAAACTGTCCGCCGCCGTCTACGGCGCCGCCCAGCCCAACGGCGGCAACATCGCCCAGTACTGGCCCGACTGGCTCCGCGCCGGCACCGTCGATTTCCTGACGCCCATGAACTACGTCGAATCGACCGCCGAATTCGCCGGCCTCGTCCGCGCGCAGGTGGCGACTCCCGGCGCCGCCGGCCGCATCCTCCCCGGCATCGGCGTCACCGCCGACGAATCCCGCCTCGATCCCGCCCAGGTCGTCCGCCAGATCGCGCTGCTGCGACAAGCCGGCTGCCCCGGCTTCGTTCTCTTCGACCTCTCCGGCACCCTCCGCGACGAAACCCTCCCCGCCCTCCGCCAAGGCATCACCCGGCCGCTGCCCTAAAACTGATTCACCCACGCCACAAGGGCGTGGGGGTCTAGGATCGGGGAGACCCCCACGGGCTTGCCCCGTGGGTGAATGAGTTCCGGATCGAGACCCCCACGGGTTTATCCCGTGGGTGAATGAGTTCAAGACAAGCCGAGAACTCCCCGCCCATACTCCGAAAACGTCCCCGCATAAACCCGATCGCTCATCAACCGGCACCCCGCCGCCCGGTTCAGGCATCGCCACAGCGCCTCCCCCAGCTCCCGCGGCGTCTGCTCCGGCCGGCCCCGCGCCGCCACGTGCACGTGGTCCGGCATCGGCGCAAACGCCTTGAGCGCGCAGCCCCTCTCCCGCGCCCACGCGAAAACCCCGGCGCGAACCTGGTCGAGGAAATCCTCCTGGCCGATCCGGAACCGCCCCTCCGTCGTCGCCACCAGATGCAGGTTGAACCAGTACCGTCCGCGCGACGTCTCCTCCGGCGCCGCCAGATCCACCGCCGCATCCTCGAACGCCGCCGCCCGCAGCGTGGCGCGGTAGCGCTCGTCCACCAGCGCCGCCCGCACCGTCTGCTGGCGCAGATAGCCCGCCACCACGTCCGACACGTTGTCGCCCAGCGCGCGCACCGTCGTTTTCCGGCTGAAACCGGTCGGCATGCCCGCCTGCCGCAGCGCGTGCTGCAAACGCCCCTTGGCCCGCCCGGCGAAAAGCTCCGGCGACGTGTCCGGACCCGTCTGGAACGCCATCTGGATTTCCGAGGAACGCCAGTCGACGTGCTGCAATTCCAAGCCGTCCGCGGCCCACGCCGCGCGCAGGGCATCGAAAAACGGCACGGGCGGACGGCCCGGAAAAACCCCTTCCCCCGGCCAGCCGGTCCAGGAGAGGAAGAGGCGCGGAATGAGCGGGAACTCCATGGCCCGAGGATAGAACTTCTTCACCCACGACGCAAGGTCGTGGGGGTCGGGGGGGGCGGGATCGGGATCGGAGACCCCCACGCCCTTGCGGCGTGGGTGAATCAGTTCCGATCCTCACGGCGCCGCCTCCAACCGAAAACCCGCCCAGCGCAGGCGGCGGCCGGTGTTTTTCGGATCGAGCGCGATGCGGTCCACCGCCGCCGTCACCGCGCTGCCGTAGGGATAAAGCCCCGCCCCCGTCGGATTCCCCACTTCCAACGCCCCGAACCACGCGTGCGTCGAGGCAACCGCCACCTCCCGCTCCGGCAAGATCACCACGATCCGCGCGATAGTGTCGGGCGGATAGCCGCTACCTGCGCCGTTATAGCCCCCTCCCCCCGCGACGACCTGGTTGGGGGCGTTGCCGAGCCGCAAATCGTGCGTCGTCCACCCGTCCCCG
>JBFXHR010000060.1:0-14716 GCA_050176815.1 Kiritimatiellia bacterium | reverse complement strand
TCGGAACGGGTGATCCACGGCGTGGGCGGAATCCTGTTCCTCGTGTTCGGCGCGATGATGCTGTGGTCCGTCGTCAAGCCCGGCCCGGACGTGGCGCCGGTGATCCAGGCGGCGGAAAAAGCGCCGGCGGCGCAGGACAACTGACCCTTAGAAACAGGAGCCATATGAATAAAAAGGGGCAGACGATGAGCGCGAAGCAGGGCCGGTTGGTTCTGTGTGCGGTTCTTGCAATTGCCGGGGCGGCCAATGCCGGCGTGGGAATCAATTGGAACATCATAGGTTGGGGGGCGTACGACCACACGGCGGTGGATTTGACCGGAGATGGTCCTTGGCTGCTCGATAGCTACTCTGCGTCATGGCAACTGATTTGGGCGGGTGTGGATTGCGCGAACAATCCGCCCGACCTCGACAACGGGATCAACGGCTATGTCAGTGGCGACGATCAAGTCTGGGCGCAGCGCACGATTCCAATGGGGGGCGGAACGGCGCCGGAAGATGGAACGACTTGGGACAACTATATGACAGGTTGGGGAGACACGGTGTATCAAGATCCGACCTGGGCGACGTCCGGGTTCGTCTACATGCGATTGTACGAGGGAATGCCAGGGCTGGGCGGTTGGTACTACGACTCGCCCCTCTTGGCGTTAAACCTTGCATATGATTACATGATTCCTTTTCCACAGGATTTTTATCTCGATTCCGATTCCCATGGTGTTCAGCCAAACCGGCCGATTGAGTCCCTGTTAGGCGCCTCCCTTTATTTTACGAATGTGGATATGACCGTGGCTTTTAGCGTCAGCAACCTGACGGCGGGGGGCGAGGCGCAGGGTTTGGATTCCGGCATCAGTTGGCAAAACAATCTGACCGGGCAGTCCGGTTATATTAGCCAGTCGTCAGGCGTCTGGGCGTTCAACTGCAGGCTGGGGGTGGGAAGGAATGAAATCACGGTATCGGGGTACCACAATATCGGCATTTACGATCCCACCTCAGGCCCCCCAGAGGCCATCTATTTTTCCGATACGCTGACGGTGATTCGCCGCGCCGGGCCGCAGTTGGACATTACAAACGCCAATGCCACGGTCGACGTCGCCACAAGCAATGTGACGGTGAGCGGAACGGCGTCGAATTTGGTCGGGACCATCGGCTGGACCAACAGTCTGGGCGGGAGCGGGTTGTTGGCGGCATCGGCGTCGTGGTCATTCACCTGTCCGCTGCTGGTCGGGACCAACGTCATCACGGCGATCGGGACCAATGCGGAGGGCAACGTGGCCTCCGATGTTTTGACGGTGGTGCGCAGCGCGGCGCTTGGGCCGCGGCTGAATTTCATGTTGGATGGCGCCACAAATCTTCTGTTCGGCATTCCGGCCCCCTATGTTCTTTACGCGGTTCAAGGCGCAGACACGCAGTTGAACGGACGGGAGTTCGGCTGGTCGAACCTGACGGAAGGGGTTCACTATGGGACAAGCGGCTCCAATGTCACGATTCAGCCCGCAGGATTGCGCAAGCTGATCCGCATGAAGTTGACTTTCCCGTAGAGGGGGGCGCCGCGTCGATGGGTCTCAGACCCGGATTTGGCCGGTGCCGTGGATGACGTATTTGTAGGTGGTCAGCTCTTCGAGGGCCATGGGGCCGCGGGCGTGGAGCTTGTCGGTGGAGATGCCGATTTCGGCGCCCATGCCGAATTCGCCGCCGTCGGTGAAGCGCGTGGAGGCGTTGGCGTAGACGCAGGCGGAGTCGACCTGCTCCAGGAACGTTTCCTGGGCCTTTTCGTTTTCCGAAAGGATGACGTCGGAATGGTGCGAGCCGTGGCGGTTGATCCACGCGATGGCGGTATCGAGGGAGGGGACGACGGCGACGGCCAGGACGAGGTCGAGGTATTCCTCGTTCCAGTCCTCGGCGGTGGCGGGTTTCATGGCGGGAACGGCGGCGCGGGAGGCTTCGTCGCCGCGCAGTTCGACGCGTTTGTCGGCCATGCGGGCGGCGAGCTTGGGCAGGAATTCGGCGGCGATCTTTTCGTGGACGAGGACCTTTTCGAGGGCGTTGCAGACGCCGGGGCGGCTGCATTTGGCGTTTTCGACGATATCGAGGGCCTTGGACTGGTCGGCGGATTCGTCGACGAAGGCGTGGCAGACGCCCTTGTAGTGCTTGATGACGGGGACGTAGGCCTGCTCGGTGACGGCGCGGATGAGCTTTTCGCCGCCGCGGGGGATGACGAGATCGACGCGGCCTTCGAGCTGGACGAGTTCGCGCACGGCGTCGTGGTCGGTGGTGGTAATGAGCTGGATGGAATGGGGGGGGAGGCCTTTGCGGGTGCCGCCGGCCTGGAGGGCGTCGACGAGGGCCTTGTTGGATTCGAGGGCTTCCTTGCCGCCGCGCAGGATGACGGCGTTGGAGGTTTTGAAGCAGAGGGCTGCGGCATCCACGGCGACGTTGGGGCGCGATTCGAAGATGATGCCGATGACGCCGATGGGGACGCGGACTTTCTGGATGACGAGGCCGTTGGGGCGGATCCAGCGCGAAATCTTTTGGCCGATGGGGTCCTTGAGGCCGAGGAGGGCGCGGACGCCGTTGATCATGGAATCCATGCGTTTGTCGGTCAGCAGGAGGCGGTCGAGCATGGCGTCGGAGAGGCCGTCGGCGCGGCCGGCGGCCATGTCGCGGGCATTGGCTTCCTTGAGGCGGTCGCGGCGGGCGTCGAGCGCCTCGGCCATGGCCTCGAGGATGAGGTTTTTGCGGCGGGTGCCGAGGGGGGCCAACTGGCGCGCGGCGGCGACGGCGCGGTCGCCCATTTCGATCATGGTTTCGTGCAGGGTCATTTCAAATCCTTTGGTTCAGCGGTTCGGCGGTTCACGCTTCAGCGCGGAAGAAGAATCAAACTTCAATATCCAATAATCAATCTTCAATATCCAAATGGGGCTTAAGTCGGCACGACGAGGTTGTCGCGATGGATTACTTCGCCGGGGGCGGCGGCGCCGAGGAGGCCGCGGATTTTTTCGGTCTGGAGGCCCTTGAGGAGGCGGACTTCGGCGCTGGAATATTCGGAGAGGCCCTGGGCGATGCGCTGGCCGGCGAGATCGAGGACTTCGACGAGGTCGCCGGGGGCGAAATCGCCGGAGACGTCGCGGATGCCGACGGGCAGGAGGCTTTTGCCGCGCCGGAGCAGGGCGTCGCGGGCGCCGTCGTCCACGACGATCTGGCCGTGGGGGTGGTGGAAGAAGGCGACCCAGCGCCGGCGGTGGTTGAGTCCGCCGTGGGCATCCTCGGAGCCGGCGGCGGGAATGAGCGTGCCGACGTTGGCGCCGGCGACGATCTTCTGGAGGATGCCGTCTTTGCGGCCGTTGGCGATGGCGACGGCGGTGCCCATGCGGGCGGCTTCGGCGGCGGAGGTCAGTTTGCTGGCCATGCCGCCGGTGGAGAAGACGCTGCCTTTGCCCTTCGTATGGGAAAGGGCGTCGGCGGTGACGTCGGCGAGGAAGGGCACGCGGCGGCTGCGGCCGCGGGCGTCGGGGGCGTGGAAGCCGTCGACGGTGGTGAGCAGCACGAGCAGGTCGGCTTCGACCAGCATGGCGGAGCGCGAGGCGAGGGCATCGTTGTCGCCGAATTTGATTTCATCGACGGAGACCACGTCGTTTTCGTTGACGATGGGGATGACGCCGTGCTCGAGCAATTTGAGCATGGCGTTGCGGGCGTTGAGATGGCGCCGGCGGTGTTCGAGGTCGTCGTGGGTGAGCAGCACCTGTCCGATCCGGCACTTTTTACGGGTGAACAGCTGATCGTAGGCGGCCATGAGGCGGGACTGCCCGACGGCGGCGGCCATTTGGAGGGAGGGAAGGTCTGCGGGTTTCTTCTTCATGCCGAGGGCCTGGAGGCCGCAGGCAATGGCGCCGGAGGAAACGACGATGACCTCGCGGCCTTCGCGGCGCAGGGCGGCGATGTCGGCGACCAGCGCGGCCATGCGGCGGACGTCGGGGCGGCCGTTGCGCTGCACGAGCACGCGGCTGCCGATCTTCACGACGACGCGCCGGGAAGAGGCCAGTTTTTTCCTTGCAGCCAAATGGGGCATGACCCGGACAGATTGCCAAAAGGCGGCCGGAATGGAAAGCGCCGAAAACGGGCGGGCCCGGCGGGTTCCCGCGCCGGGGGCGCGGTTCGGGATTTGACAGCGGCCGCGGGGAAGGGGAAAGTCGGGGGCGTGCATTCCGAAGAGAAATACCGCTATTTGTTCGGGCCGGTGCCTTCGCGTCGGCTGGGGTTGTCGCTGGGCGTGGACCTGAATCCGCTGAAGGCGTGCACCGAAAACTGCGTGTTTTGCCAAGTGGGGCGGACGACGGAGCTGACGATCGAGCGCAAGGAATGGGTGCCGACGGCCGCCGTGCTGGAAGAGTTCGACCGGTGGGCGGCGGCGGGGCATCGCGCGGATTACGTGACGCTGTCGGGATCGGGCGAGCCGACCATGCATACGGGATTCGGCGACGTGCTGCGGTACGTGAAGGCGGCGGGACCGTTCCAGACGGCGCTGTTGAGCAACGGATCGCTGATGTGGCTTCCGGAGGTGCGCCGGGATGCGGCGGCCGCGGACGTGGTGAAGGTGACGCTGAGCGCGTGGGACGAGGAGTCGTTCCGCAGAATCCATCGTCCGGCGGAAGGCGCGACGTTCGCGCGGCTGCTGGAGGGCGAACGGGCGCTGCGGGAGGAACACCCCGGGCGGCTGTGGGTCGAGGTGATGCTGTTGGCGGGCTACAACGACGCGCCGGAACAGGTCCGGGCCATCGCGGAACGGGTGGCGGTCCTGAAGGCCGACGCCGTGCATCTGAACACGACGACGCGCCCCGCGCTGGCGGGAGCGGAGATGGCCCGCGTGCCCGAGGCGTGGCTGCGCACGGTGTCGGCGTGGTTTTCCCCGGCCGCGGAGATTCCGGTTTTTTCCGGGAAGGCGAAATCGCCGGAGGCGACGTCGGATTCGGCGTGGATGGAGCTGCTGGCCCGGCATCCCATCGCGCTCGACGCGCTGGCGGCTTCGTCCGGGGCGGACGTGGCGGCGTTGGAGCGGCGGCTGGCGCCGCTGGTCGCGGACGGAAGACTGGCGATTGAAACGCACGAGGGCATTCGCATGGTGCGGGTGCGGGGCGCATGAGCGGGAACGCGCGCCACGTCCGGGTTCGCTACGAGGGGGAGGTGCAGGGCGTGGGCTTCCGCTACGCGGCGCGGAGCCTCGCCAACCAGCTGGGCGTGGCGGGGGGCGTCGAGAACCTCAACGACGGTTCGGTGCAATTGGTGGCGGAAGGCCCGGAGGACGTGCTGAAACGGCTCCTGATGCAGATCCGCGTTTCGCGGCTGGGGCCGCATATCTCGCACGAACAGGCGGAATGGGGCGAAGCGCGGGGGTTGAAGGGGTTCTATTACCGGTAGGCGACTTCGCCTCGGAAGGAATGTGCTGCGGGACCGGCGAGGGTGAAGGGGGAGATCGAGACTTCCAGGGTGTCGCCGCCGGCGGTTTTCACGCTCACGGGAGTGCGAACAAGGCCCCGTTTTTCGGCGACGAGGGCGGCGGCGGCGATGCCGGTGCCGCAGGCGAGGGTTTCGGCTTCGACTCCGCGCTCGTAGGTGCGAATGGCGAGGGTGTCGGGGCCGAGGATCCGGATGAAATCGGCGTTGGTTCCGGCGGGGGCGAAGAGGGCATGGCGGCGGATGGCGAGACCCAGGGCGGGGACGTCGACGGCGGCGAGGTCCTCGACGATGGCCACGGCATGGGGCACGCCGCAATTGACGAAATGGAGGGGGAGTTCCCGTTTTTCCCAAGCGATGGATAGATTCATCCGCCAGTCCTTGGGCGGCGGCAGGTGGAGCCGGACGCCGGCGGGGAGGATTTCGGCGCGGACGGTGCCGGCGGCGGTTTCGATGCGCATGTCGGCGGGGGCGGCGCCGATTTCATGGGCGAGCTTGGCGATGCAGCGGGCCCCGTTCCCGCACATGTCGGCCTCGGAGCCGTCGGGATTGAAGAACCGCATCCGGAAATCGGCGGAGGCCGAGGGCTGGATGAGGAGAAGGCCTTCGGAACCGATCCCGCGGCGTCGATGGCAAAGGTGGGCGATAAAAGGGGCGTCGGCGGCGGGGAAAGCCAGGGAACGGTCGTCCGCCAGAATGAAATCGTTGCCGGCGCCATGCATTTTCCAAAAGGGGATTTTCACGGGAACCACCTTGCCATGCGCTGGCGAGGAAGGCAAGAAGGAGGGATTCGCGGAGGCATCGCGACAGGCGAAACGCTGCAATGCGCGAGAGCGAAGCCAGCTCTACCCAATGCGCTGTTAATTAAGTGTGCGTCGTAATTCATTTATTAATAATATGATAATCATTTTGCAATTTTAATATATACCCATGCAGTGTTAATTAACTGTGCATAGATATTGTATTTCCAAGTTGGTCTTTCGGGAGGGCTTACCCCTTGCATAGTGGGAGTGTCTTTGGATAAATGGACGGCGGTTGAAATAAGAAACGGACGGACTCATGCGCATGGTGATCATAGGAGGCGGCCAGACCGGCGCCCATTTGGCTGAAAAGTTCTGCGAAGACGAGCACGACGTGGTCGTGATCGACGCCGATGCGGCGCGGTTGGCGGAGTTGGATGCGCATTTGGATTTGATGACGGTTCAGGGGGACGGGGCGACTCCGGCGGCGCTGGAGGAGGCAGATGTCGAACGGGCGGATATGGTTGTGGCCGTGACGGACCGGGACGACACCAACATCTTGGCCTGCGTCTTCGCCCATGCCAGAGGGGTCGGCCGAACGGTGGCCCGGGTTTCATCGTCGTCCTATTCGACCAGCCGCCACATCGATTTTGCCCGGCTGGGGGTGGATCTGCTGGTCAACCAATACGATGAATATGCCCGGGATCTGTACAACGTTCTCCGGCTTCCGGGATCCATCGAGGTGGCCGACTTGCTGGACGAACGGGTGATGGTGGTGGGAATGTCCATCCACATGGACAGCCCCCTGCTGGGCAATTCCCTCAAGCATTTTTCCAGCAAGGAATGGCTGCAGAAGATCCGGTTTACGGCGGTGGTGCGGGGAGAAGAGGTCATGACGCCCCACGGCGACACGACGTTCCTGGTGGGCGACGACGTGTATTTCGCGGGCGAGCCGGATGCCATTGCCGATTTCATGCAATGGGCCTGGCCGGAGCACAAGCGGTTCCAGCGGGTGGTGATCGCGGGGGGCGGCGAGCTGGGCTTGCAGCTGGCGCGGATGCTGGAGCATACGCGGATGCAGATCGTGCTGATCGAACAGGACGAGAAGCGGGCGGACTTTTGTTCGGAAACGCTGAACCGCACCCTGGTGATCAAGGGCGACGCGCTGGACCAGCAGACCTTGGCGGGCATCGGCGAGGCCGAGGACATGGCCTACGTGGCGGCGACGGGCAGCGACGAGCACAACATCATCGGCTGCCTGGTGGCGGAAAAGTTCGGCGCGCGCTTCACGGCCGCCCAGGTGGGCAAGAAGGAGTACATCGGCATCATCAACCAGCTGCGCCTGCTGGACCGGATCGTCGATCCGCATCTGGCGATGATCAACTCGATCCTGCACTTCGTGCGCGGCAAGAACGTGCAGGCGGCGGCGATCCTGGCGCGGTTGCCCGGCGAGTTGATCGAGATGAAACTCTCCCCCAGGCACAAGTGGGTCGGCAAGCCGATCAAGGACCTGAAAATTCCCGACGGCGTCATCGTCGTAACGGCCCTGCGCGGGACGCAGGTGAAGACGGCGACGGGCGACCTCGCGCTGGCGGCGGGGGATCGCGTGGTGGTCTATTGCCTGCCCGACGCCGTGGCCAAGATGGAGCCGCTCTTCACCGCCTAAGGCCCGTCCGCGATGAATTTCAAGCCGGTATTCCACATCGTTGCCTGGCTGTTGGGCGTGGTTGGGATCCTGATGGGCGCCTGCGGTTTCGTTTCGTTTCTGTACGGGGAACCGGCGCCAGCCTGGCTGGCGCTGGGTCAATCGGCCGGCGGCACGGTGGCGGTGGCCGCGCTGCTGGGGTTCCTGACGCGGAACGGCCAGGAACTTTCCCGCCGGGACGGGTTGGGCGTGGTGACGTTCGGCTGGCTTTGCGCCGGCATTGCGGGGGCGGTCCCCTACGTGCTTTCCGGCACGATCGCTTCGCCGATCGCGGCGCTGTTCGAGACGGTGTCCGGCCTGACGACCACCGGCGCGTCGGTCATTCCCGTCCTGGAAGGCGTGCCCAAGGGCATCCTGCTGTGGCGGGCGACCACCCATCTCATCGGCGGCATGGGAATCCTGGTCTTGGCGGTGGCGATCCTTCCGTTCGCCGGGACGGGCGGCATGCAGTTGTTTCGCGCAGAAAAGTCCGGGCCGACCAAGGACAGCATCGAGCCGCGCATGGCTTCGACCGCCAAGATGCTCTGGGGGGTGTACGCCCTTCTGATCGTGGCGCTCATCGTTCTGCTGCGGTTCGGCGGCATGGGCGGGTTCGATGCCGTCTGCCATTCCTTCGCGACCTTGGCCACGGGCGGGTTTTCCACCCGGACGGCGAGCATCGCGGCCTACGACAGCGTTTATATCGAATGCGTCCTCATGGCGTTCATGATTCTGGGCGCCTTGAATTTTTCCCATCATTACCGGGCCTTGCGCGGGGAATTTTCCCCGTGGTGGAAGGATTCCAGCACCCGTTTCTATCTGGCCGTTCTGGGAGGGGCCATCCTGTTTTGCGCCGGGGTTCTCCATGCGTCCGCAACGGGACAGCGCTGGGGAGAGACGTTTCGGCAGGCGTCGTTCACCTGCGTCAGCCTTGCGACCACCACCGGCTTCTGCACCGCGGATTTCGACGCCTGGCCCGGCCTGTCGAAGGCCCTGCTGCTGCTGTTGATGCTGATGGGCGGCTGCGTGGGGTCCACGGCCGGGGGCATCAAGGCCGCCCGCGTCCAGATGCTGCTGAAGACCGTTGCGCGCGAGATCCGCCTGTTCATGCAGCCCCAGGCGGTGATTCCCGTCAAGATGGATCGCCGGCTCCTGGACGACGACGTGCTGCTGCCGGTCTTGTCGTTCGTGGCGCTCTATCTGCTCGCGGCGGCGGCGGGATCCCTGGCGATGCTGGGATTCGCGCCGGACCTGGCGACGGCGGTTTCGTCCGTCTTGGCCTGCATGGGCGGGGTGGGGCCGGGGTTGTCCGCCGTCGGTCCGACTCTGAACTATGCGTCCCTGCCCGGCGGCGGTCTGGCGACTTTGATCGCGATGATGCTGGCGGGCCGGCTGGAGTTCTTCGCGCTGCTGGTCGTCTTCATGCCGGCGTTCTGGAGAAAGTGAGGACGGGGTTCCGATGAACTTCAAGCCCGTCTTCCACGTGATCGCCTGGCTGCTGGGCGTGATGGCCCTGCTGATGGGGTTTTGCGGCCTGGTCTCGTATCTGCACGGCGAACCGACCCGGGCCTGGACGGCGCTGGGCGATTCGGCCGGCGGAACGTTGGCGGTGGCCGTGCTGCTGTGGCTGCTGACGCGGACCCAGAAGGAGCTTTCCCGGCGGGATGGGCTGGGCGTGGTGGCGTTTGGCTGGCTGTTTGCGGGCATCGCGGGCGCGTTTCCCTTTCTGTTGTCCGGCACGATCGCCTCTCCCGTCGCGGCGGTGTTCGAAACGGTGTCCGGCATGACGACCACCGGAGCCACGGTGATCCCGATTCTGGAAGACGTGCCCAAGGGCATCCTGCTCTGGCGGGCGCTGACGCAATTCATCGGCGGCATGGGCGTGCTGATTCTAGTGGTGGCGATTCTGCCGTTCGCGGGGGCGGGCGGCATGCAGCTGTACCGAGCGGAAATGCCGGGGCCGACCAAGGACCGCATCGAGCCGCGCATGGCCTCGACGGCCAAGATGCTGTGGGGCGTCTACATTCTGCTGGTCGTTGCGCTCATCGTCCTGCTGCGGGTGGGCGGCATGGATTGGTTCGATTCCGTGTGCCACGCCTTCACCACGCTGGCCACGGGCGGTTTCTCCACCCGGACGGCCAGTCTTGCGGCCTTCGACAGCGTCTATATCGAAACCGTGGTGACGGGATTCATGCTGCTGGCCGGCATCAATTTCACCCTCCATTACCGGGCGTTGCGCGGGGAATTGTTCCACTGGTGGAAGGATGGCGAAGTCCGGTTCTTCCTGGGCGTCTTCTTCCTCTGCGTCGCCTTCGGCACGTGGATGCTCCACGGGGCCCGGGCCGCTTCCGGAATCGGCTGGGACGCCGCCTTCCGCGAGGTGGCTTTCACGTGCGCGAGCCTGATGACCACGACGGGGTTCGTCACGGGCGACTACGGGCGCTGGCCCATCGTGCTCAAGCCCATGCTGGTTTTCCTGATGCTGCTGGGCGGCTGCGCGGGGTCCACCGCCGGCGGCATCAAGGCCGGACGCATCCAGGTGATGCTCCGGGCCATCGCGCGGGACGTCCGCCTGTGCATGCAGCCGCAGGCGGTGATTCCCGTCAAGCTCGGCCGGAAATCCCTGGACGACGGCGTTCTGCGGTCCATTCTGTCGTTCGTGGCGCTCTATCTGCTCGTAGCGCTGCTCGGGGTGTTGGCGATGATTCCCTTTTCGGCCGACGTCCAGACCGCCGGCTCGGCGGCCATCGCCTGCATCGGCAACGTGGGGCCGGGCTTTTCCGCGGTGGGGCCCACGACGAGTTTCGCCGGCATTCCCGACGCGGGGAAAGCGATCCTCACGGCGCTGATGTTGGTCGGCCGCTTGGAACTCTACACGGTGCTGGCGATCTTTCTGCCGACCTTCTGGAGGAAATAGGATGGCCCGCGAGCCCTGGTTTGCAAGTTTGGGCGCGGAGGCGGCCCTGGCGGACGTGCAGGTGCGCCAGACGCTGGCGATGGGGCTGGTGCCGTTGGGCATCGCCTTGCTGCTGATGGCCGCAGGGGCGCCGGAGGAACCGTCGCCGGCGCTGTGGGCGGGCGCGGGAGCGGCAGTCGCCGGAATGGCGTTGCTGTGGGGATTATGGCGAATGTCCGGCCAACGGCATTGGCGCGGATTTTCCACCGTCCACTTCCTGGTCCGCTATCTGTTCGTGGTTTTGTGTCCGGTGCTGCTGTGGATCGTGTTCGGGGAGACGATTCTGGACCTGGGCGGGTGGTTCCCGCCGGTCCTGCTGGGGTTGCTGCTGCTGCTCTATCCCGCCCGCCGCATCCTGCGGGAGCGGGCGGGGGCGAACCCGTTGCAGGCCCCGCACGTGGAAATGGCCTATCTTCTCTGCCGGCAGATCGAAATGGTTATGTTGGCCTTTGCCCTGATGGGATTGCTCTCGGGCGCCATTCTCGACGCCAACCGCGACTATCCAACCGATCCAACCCCGCTGCTCATTCTCCTGTGGATCCTGGCGTTCATGGCCGTGCTGGCCGGCGTCGTCATGGGCGCGGCCCACTGGGCGAGGCTCTTCGGCCGGCGGCACCCGCCGCAACCCCTCGACGACGAGCCCCCGGCCGCGGAACCGCCGAAAAATCGCGGGCGGTTCGGTTCGGACAAATTCTAGGCGGCCGGCCCGCGCCGGAAATGTTTGCGCGCGGGGGGGGCGGGAGGGTAAAGTCCCGGCTCGTCGATTTTTCAGGAAAAGGAAACCATGATGAAGATGAGGACACATACGTGCGGCCAATTGCGCCCCGCCGACGCGGGCGCCAAAGTGGAATTGTGCGGCTGGGTGGACAGCGTGCGCGACCACGGCGGGCTGATTTTCCTCGATCTGCGCGACCGCTACGGCGTGACGCAGTGCGTATTCGATCCGCAGGATTCCCAGGCGGCGTGGGACGCCGCCCAGGCCTGCCGCGGCGAGTTCGTCGTGAAGATTTCCGGCGAGGTCCGCCCGCGCCCCGCCGACATGGTCAACGACCGCATCGCCACCGGCGGCATCGAAGTGCGCGGCACCTCCATCGCCGTGCTGAACAAGGCCCACACCCCGCCGTTCCCGCTCGACGACCGCAGCGCGGAGAACGTCAGCGAGGACCTGCGCCTCGAATTCCGCTATCTCGACCTGCGCCGCGCCGTCATGCAGCAGGCGCTCGGCCTGCGCCACCGCCTGATCCAGGCGGCGCGGAACTACTTCGACGAAAACCAGTTCATGGAGATCGAGACGCCCATCCTCACCAAGAGCACGCCCGAGGGCGCGCGCGACTACCTCGTGCCCAGCCGCGTGTGCCCCGGCGCGTTCTTCGCCCTGCCGCAGGCCCCGCAGCAGTACAAGCAGCTGCTGATGATGTCCGGCATCGACCGCTACGTGCAGATCGCCCGCTGCTTCCGCGACGAGGACCTGCGCGCCGACCGCCAGCCCGAATTCACCCAGATCGACATCGAAATGTCCTTCGTGACCGCCGAGGACGTCATCGAGACCGTCGATGGCCTCGTCGCGCGCCTGATGCAGGCCGCGAACCTGCCCGTGCCCGAGCTGCCGCTGCCGCGCATGACGTACCGCGAGGCCATGGACCGCTTCGGCAGCGACAAGCCCGACCTGCGCTTCGGCATGGAGATCGTGGATCTCGCCGACGTCTTCAAGGGCACCCAGTTCAAGGTGTTCGCCCGCGCGCTGGAAGGCGGCGGCGCGGTCAAGGCCATCAACGCCAAGGGCCTGTTCCAGGCGCCCATCAAGATGGTGGAAGAGGATTGGACGGGCCTGGCCAAGGAAGGCGGCCTCGGCGGCCTCGCCTACATCCGCGTGCAGGAAGACGGCACGTGGAAATCGCCCATCGTGAAGTTCTTCACCGACGCCGAAAAGGTCGGCCTCGAAACCGCGCTGGGCATCCAGCCCGGCGATCTCGTGCTGTTCGGCGCCGACAAGGCCGAGAAGGTCCTGCCGGTCCTGGGCCGCATCCGCCTGCTGGCCGGCGCGCAGGCCGGCGCCATCCCGGCGGACGTGTTCACGTTCACGTGGGTCACCGATTTCCCGCTGTTCGAGCGCAGCGACGAAGGCCGCCTCGTCAGCGTCCACCATCCGTTCACCGCGCCGATGGCGGAGGACGTTCCGCTGCTCGAGACCGCGCCCGAGAAAGTGCGCGCGCAGGCCTACGACATCGTGCTCAACGGCACCGAGCTCGGCGGCGGCAGCATCCGGATCCACGATCCGGCGTTCCAGAACCGGATGTTCCAGATTCTCGGCCTGCCCGAGTCGGAAATCAAATCGCGCTTCAGCCATCTGATCCGAGCGCTGGAATACGGCGCGCCGCCCCACGGCGGCCTCGCCATCGGCGCCGACCGCCTCGTCATGCTGCTGGCCGGCCGCCACAGCATCCGCGACGTCATCGCCTTCCCCAAGACCCAGAAGGCCATGGACCTGATGATGAACGCGCCGTCCACCGTGGACGACAAGCAACTGCGCGACATCCACATCAAGCTGGCCGTGGCGCCTAAAGCGGAAGCTTGAAAGCCCAATGTTCAATAATCAATACTCAATCTTCAATGTTCAACCGGCTGTTCATTTGAATATTGATCATTGAATATTGGATATTGAATATTGATGCCTCCCCCCATTCAGCTTGATCTTCGCGACCTCCGCTTCTCATATGAATCGGCCGCCTGGGAGCTGCGCGTTCCCGCGCTCTCGCTCGGTACGGAGCCGCTCTGCGGCATCGTGGGTCCCAACGGCTCCGGCAAGAGCACGCTCCTGAAGCTCGCTGCGGGCCTGCTCGCGCCGGGGGAGGGCGCGGTGGAACTCGATGGCCGCTCCGTGGCGCATTTCCGCCGCGCGGATCTCGCCCGGCGGCTCGGATTCTTGCCGCAGGAATGCCCCGCGCTGTTCGACTACGACGTCGAGCAGGTCGTCGCGATGGGACGCCATGCGCACGGCGGGGCGTTGGATCCGTCCACCGCCGCCGACCGCGACGCCGTCGCGCGCGCCTTGGCCGATGTCGGCCTGGAAGCCTTGCGGCATCGTCCGCTTTCGCAGCTCTCCGGCGGCGAACGCCGCCGCGCGTGGATCGCGTCCGCGCTGGCGCAGGAACCGGAAATCCTGCTCCTCGACGAACCCACGCAGGCCCTCGATTTGCATCAGGCCGCCGCCGTCATGGAAATCCTGGCCCGCCGCGCGGCGAATGGATTGCGCGTCGTCGCCGTCATGCACGATTTGAACCTCGCGGTCCTCTTTTGCGACCGCTTGGCGCTGCTGCAGGCCGGCGAAATCGCCGCAGACGGCCCGCCGGCCGAAATTTTGACCGAAAACCGCCTGTTTTCGGCCTACGGCGACAAAATCGAGGTTCTCCGGCGTCCGGAAACGCAAAATCCGATCATTTTGGCTAAAAAATGACGATTTTTAACCGATTTATTCCCCAAGGTAAGGCGCTCTGGCCCAGAGCGCCGTGGCTTCCTCTTTTCTCAATCCCGGCGGTCTCGGCGAGACCGCCCTACCTAAAAACAGAAAAATGAGCAAAAATCGCAAAATTTATGCATTTTTAGCCGTTTTTGCGGTGTTTTTGGCCGTTTTTCCGTGGATTGGGGCTGAAAAACTGAGTTTTCGGCAGGTTTTCGCGTTTTTGGCCGGCGAATGGACCGCCGACGGGATGATTTTCTTCCAGATTCGCCTCCCGCGCGTTCTGATGGGCCTGTTGGCCGGCGGGGCCCTGGCGATGGCCGGCGCGGCGTTGCAAGTGATTTTCCGCAATCCGCTGGCCGAGCCGTGGACGCTGGGCATCGCCGGCGGCGCGAGTCTTGGTGCTTTGTTGGCGCGGGTTTTTCCGTTCCTAG
>JBFXHR010000059.1:0-15143 GCA_050176815.1 Kiritimatiellia bacterium | reverse complement strand
TTCGGCTTCGGCCTGGCGCAGCTTCTTGTCGGCTTCGGCGCGCTCGGTCTCGAGCAGGGCGCCGACGTTGGCGACTTCGCGCGCGCCGGAGACGCCGGCGACGGAGACGTCGGCGATGTCGATGGAGACGATCTCGAAGGCGGTCTGCGAATCGAGGCCGGAATTGAGCACCTTCTTGCTGATTTCATCGGGGTTCTCCAGCACGTTCTTGTAGCTGGGGGACGAGCCGATGGCGGAGACGATGCCCTGGCCGACGCGGGCGATGATGGTGTCCTCGGTGGCGCCGCCGACGAGGCGGGCGAGGTTCGCGCGCACGGTGACGCGGGCCTTGACCAGCAGGCGGATGCCGTCGCGGGCCACGGCGTCGAGCATGGCGGCGCCCTTGGCCGGATCGGGGCAGTCGATGACCTTGGGGTTTACGGAGGTGCGGACGGCGTCGTAGACGTCGCGCCCGGCGAGGTCGATGGCGGCGGCGCGCTGGAAGGTGAGCTCGATGTTGGCCTTGTCGGCGGCGATGAGGGCCTGGACGACGTTGATGACGTCGCCGCCGGCGAGGAAGTGGGCTTCGAGCTGGTCGGTGGAGAGGGGCAGGCCGGCCTTGACGGCGCGGATGCGGGCGTCGACGATGAGCGTGGGCGGCACGTTGCGGAGCTTCATGCCGAGGAGGTTGAGGAGGGAAATGTAGGCGCCGCTCATCCAGGCGCGGACCCACACCTTCAGGAAATAGAAGAAGATGCCGAGCAGGACGACGACGACGAGGGCCGCCAGAATGAGCAGGATGGAAGTGAAGGGCATCATGGTTGAACTCCTGGGTTATTCGGTTGGTTCGGTGGGTTCGGGGTTGCGGGGGAGAGGGGGCGGGAGCGGCGGCGGCGCGGGGAAGACGACGACGGGCCGTCGGAACAGGGCGAGGACCAGCGCGCCGGTGCCGAGAATGCCGACGGGCAGGAGGAGGAAAGAGGCGACGCCGGGGAGCGCGGCGGCGAAATAGAGCAGGAAAAGGCCGAGGGACAGCGCCGACAGGACGCGGGCGAAGGTTTGCGGGCCGGGGGCGCGCAGAATCGCGTGGCCGAGCCAGAGGGCGACGACGACGTGGGAGAGGTAGGCGAGGGCGGCGAAAAGCGCGCCGAGGAGCAGCGCCAGGGGGATGCCGACGATCGTCATGAATGCGAAGGCGACGAGGAAGGGCGCGAGCAGCAGGGTGCCCGCGCCGGCGGCGAGGACGCGCCAGGGGGACGTGCGCAGGGTCCGCACGGCGCCGCCGGCGAATCCCGGGAAGAAACCGACGAACGGCATGCCGACAAGCAGCGCGGCCAAAAACAGATAGCCGTGGAAAGCCAGGCGCGAGGGAAAGGGCAGGTTGGCCGATGGCACCGCGCTTGGCGACGCGCCGCCGGCGATGGACACGCTGGGATCGAGCGCCAGCGGCTGGGCGGAGGCATAGACCAGCTTGCCCGCGATCTGCGTGCCGGGCACGATGCGGACGTCGTTGGCGCGGATCTTTACGTCGCCGCCCCAGATGCCGCCCAGCGTGACGGAATCGGCGAAAATCCAGGCGTCCCCCTCCACGGCGCCTTCGCAGACGACGCGGGAGCCGAACAGCGCGGCTTGGCCGCGGACGACGGCGCTGGTGGCGAGCTGGAGATGGGCGGAATAGACGAGCAGGTTTTGGCGGACTTCGCCGCCGACGAAGGCGGAGCGGGAGAACACGCGCAGGTCGTCGCGGGCCTGGCCGCCGAAGCGGACGGAGGTGGACGCCAGCAGCCACAGGTCGCCCTTGGCTTTTCCCTGGACGTCCACGGCGTAGGCGGCCAGGGCGGTTTCTTCGTCGAGCGCCTCCCCGGCGGCGAGGGCCAGGGAATTGGTGCCTTGGCCGGTGCGGAATTGGTAGGCGTGCGCCAGGACGGGCAGCAGGAAAGCCAGCAGGATGGCCCAGGCCTTTTTCATGCGGAGGCGTCCGCGTTCCGGACGATCAGATGGCCGTCGCGGACGTCGGCGACGCGGATGGCGGCTCCGGCGGCAATCCATTCGCCGCCGTCGGCGAGGACGTCGTAGCGCTTGCCGCCGACGAGGGCGATGCCGCCCGGGCGCAGCGCGGTGACGGATTCGCCGGCCGCGCCGACGAGTTCGCGGGAGGGGGAGGCGGATTTGAACTCGGCGCCGTCGGTCCGCAGCGCGATGCGCTTGCCGGCGCGGCTGCGCGGGAAGATCTGGACCCAGAGGAGGAGGCCGATGCCCCCGAACACCACGATGGAAACGGCGGAAAGAAAACCCCACGGCGCCGGGAATCTGGCCAGGCCGATGGCGGCGGCGCCCAGCAGCGCCAGCCCGCCGGCGACGCCCACCACGCCCCCGGGGATGAACACCTCGGCCACGACCAGCAGCAGGCCGGCCGCCAGCAGCGCGATATACCACGATAGAGGGCTCATGCTCATTGATGGCGGAGACTAGCATGCCCCAACGACCCATGCAAAACGTCTTTTCAGAGGAAAATAGAATGCGAATCCGGTTGTGCCCCCTCTCCGGAACGTGCTAGAAATCCCCGTGGATGCGGAGCGCGTCAAAGCAAAAAAAGGAGACCGGACATGTCTAGGGTGAAATGGATCGCGATAGTGGCGGCGGCGGCGGCGATGGGCCTTTCGCTGGGATGCAACAGCGACGACGACGACGACGGGGGGGCTCTCGGCGGAACCGGCGGAGGCGCGGCGGGATCCTATGCCGGCACCTGGACGGGCAACGTGTGCGGCCGCGGACTGACGATGGTCGTGAGCCAGAGCGGCACGACCCTGTCGGGCAGCTATACCTTCACCGATCCGACCTTCAGCGGCACGTTTTCGGGCACGGTGACCAGCGAGACGCCGCCGGCGACGGCCCACTTGACGTGCGCCGGCCACGACTGGTGGTTCGATCTGACGTATTCCAGCTATACCCAGATGTCCGGAGGATTCTACAAGGCGGAAGAGGGCGGCAAAGTCTGCGACGTGAACGCCTCGAAATAAGTCCGGCGACGGGCCTCGTCGGGGCCGAAGGCCGGGGCTTGCGCCCGGCGGGAGCGCGGCGCGGAGCGAATGGAACGATTCCGTTCTTTCGTTTCGCGCCGGGGTTTGGTGAGATGGCCGCATGAAGACGCGATTCGGGAAAAGTCCGCTGATCGTGGGGTGCATTGGTTCGGAGGCGCAGTTGCGCCGCTGCGCCAAGCGATTGCCGTTGGATTGCGACCTGCTGGAGGTGCGGTTGGATCTGACCGGGCTGTGCGGCGGGCATTGGATCAACCATTGCGTGGCGATCCAACGGCTGGGGATGCCCGTGCTGCTGACCCTCCGCTCCGACCGGGAAGGGGGCGAATGGAAAGGGCGCGAGGCGGAACGGGTGGCCCTCTACTTGGCGGGACTGAAATCGGTTTCGGCGGTGGACATGGAGATCGGGGCGCATGCGCTGGAGAGTCTCGCGCATACCGCCCACCGGTACGGGGTGAAGGTGGTGGGATCGTTCCACGACTTCGCCGGAACGCCGGATTTGGCGTGCCTGCAGACGGTGGAAACGCGGGCCCGGCGCATGGGAGTCGACGTCGTCAAGATCGCCACGCTGGTGAAAACCCCGGCCGACTTGGCGCGGCTGTACGCCGTCCCCGTTCAAGCCAAGGGGCCCATTTGCGTTTTGGGAATGGGCCGGTTGGGATCCGTTTCGCGCGTGGCCTTGCCTTGCGCGGGGTCCTGCCTGGCCTATGGGGCGCTGGGGCGGGAAACCGCGCCGGGCCAATTGACTTGCCGCCAGTTGGCCAAGGAATTGGGCCGGTGGGGGGCGAGGAAATAGCCCTGGTTGCTGCGGGCGGGGGTGGGGAAAATCGGCGTTTGGGTGGATTTCGCCATGACAGAACGCACAGTTAATTAACTCTGCGTACTGGAATATGACAGTTTATCATATATATCACTTATATTTTGTATGATATCTACGCATACTTAACGAACTCCGCATGGACTGATGGCTTTTATCGGGTCGGAAAATCGCGATTTGGGCGGTGCTTGAAAGCGAATGCGGCCAAGGCAAAACGAGGGGCAAAGCAGGAAGAACAACTGTCTGAAATAGGATTGACATGGGGCGATATAGGGGATATTTCCTCACCCCGTTATGGCTTGCGAGGTGAACATCGATCTGGGCGATCGTTCCTATCCCATTTGGATCGGCGCCGGGGTGCTGAACCGGTTGCCGGAGGCCTTGCGAGGGCTTCGGGGGGTGGTGGTGACGGACGAGCACGTGGAGGCCTGCCACGGGGCGAAAGTCATGGGGCTTTTGGGCGCGGGATGGGGGAAAATCGTCCTGCCGCCCGGAGAATCCACGAAAACGGCCGGCCGCTGGGCGGGCCTGTTGGAGCAAATGGCGGCGGCGCGACTGGACCGCCAGGGGGTGCTGGTGGCGCTGGGCGGGGGCGTAGTGGGCGATCTGGCGGGCTTTGCCGCGGCGGCCTACCTGCGCGGCATCCGGTTTGCGCAGGTGCCGACCAGCCTGCTGGCGATGGTGGACAGTTCGGTGGGCGGCAAGACGGGCATCAATCTCTCGGCGGGAAAGAATCTGGCGGGGGCGTTCCACCAGCCGCTGGCGGTTTTCGCGGATACGGGCGTCCTGGCGACGCTGCCGGCGCGGGAATTCGCCGCGGGCATGGCCGAGGTGGTCAAATACGGCGTGGCGCTGGACGCGGAGTTTTTCGGCTGGCTGGAGAAACACGCGGCGGCGATCCAGGCCCGCGAACCGGCGGCGCTGGAGCGCATGGTCGCGCGGTGCTGCGAGATCAAGGCGGACGTGGTGTCGAAGGACGAGCGCGAGGGGGGGCTGCGCGCGGTGCTGAATTTCGGGCATACGCTGGGGCACGCGATCGAAAAGGCGACGGGGTTTTCCCGCGTGCTGCACGGCGAGGCCGTGGCCCTGGGCATGCCGTTCGCGCTGTCGTGGTCCATGGCGACCAAGGGGTTTCCGGCGGAGGATGCGGGCCGGGCGGCGAAGTTGCTGGAGGCCTTCGGATTGGACGCCGCCCGGCTGAAGCCGCGCGGGCTGGATTGGCGCGAATTGCGCGCGGCGATGGGGCAGGACAAGAAATCGGCGGACGGCGACGTGCGCTTCGTGCTGTGCGATCGATTGGGACGCTGCGGGCTGCCGGAAGCGATTCCGGCGAAAGACTTGGACGAACGGCTGAAAGGATGGTGTCAAGATGTCGTCGGTGAATGAATGGATCGTCCGCGAGTATCTGGAAGCGCTGGGATTCCTGGTCCGCCAGCCGCGGAAATACCAGGTCGTGGCCCGTTCCAAGGGCCTGCACGAGGAAGTGGATTTGCTGGCGGTGAATCCAGCCGTCCATGAGGGCGGTCCACTGCCGAAGGCCAAGCTGTGGGGGGCGGCCGAGCTGTCCCAGGTGGGGGCCGTGGTCGTGGCGGTTCGGGGGTGGCATTCGGAAAAGTTCACGGCGGCCATGCTGGCGAGTTCGCCGGAGGTCTACCGCTTCGCGGACCCGGAGTCCATGCGGACGGCGGAGGCCGAGCTGGGCGTTTCCCATCCAGCCAAGATCCTGTGCATGGCGGACCTGCCGACGGACCCGGATCCGCGCGCCGAGGCGCTGGGCTTTTTGAAGTCGCGCGGGATCGACGGCGTGATTTTGTTCCGGCCGATGCTGCTGGAACTGGCGGAGCGCGTGGACGTGAAGAAGACCTACGAGAAGTCCGATCTGCTGCAGATCCTGCGCATCCTGAAAAACTACGACTTGCTCAAGAGCGGACAGATGGATTTGTTCGCCCACGCCCGCCGCCGGAAGCCGGCCACGCCGGTTCCCGACCAGACCGGGGAATTGTCTCCCACGGAGATTCACGGAGATTCACAGAGCCAAGATGCGGGGGAGGCTTGAGGTGGATTTGAACGAATTGACGGAGAAAGTGATTGGCTTGGCGATCAAAGTCCATCGCATTTTGGGGCCGGGTCTTTTGGAGTCGGCCTATGAGCAGGCCCTGATGATCGAGTTCCGAAGAAACGGCATTCAGGCACAGAACCAGGTTTTGGTGCCCGTTGTGTACGAAGGGGAAATCGTTGAGAAGGCTTTCCGGGCGGATATCGTCGTCGAAGATCGGCTCATCTTGGAATTGAAGTCCGTGAAGAAAATTGATCCAAGCGTTTATAAAACCCTGTTCACCTATTTGCGGCTTTCGCATTTGAAAGCCGGACTGATTTTCAATTTCCAGGAACGGCTTTTGAAGGATGGCATCAAGCGGATGGTCGTCTGATCGACCTCTGTGAACCTCCGTGAATCTCCGTGTGAGAGAAATGATTTCATGACGTCGCGCGAAGCCTATATCGTGCTGAACCGGATCGAGGGCATGGGCCCGGTCCGGGTGCGCGCGTTGCGCGATGCGCTGGGGTCGCCGGAGGCGGTGCTGGCGGCGTCGCCGGCGGCGCTGGCGTCGGTGCGGGGCGTGGGACCGAAGGGGGCGGACGCCATCGCGTCGCAGCGCGGCGGGTTGGACGCGGGCGAGGAAGAAGCCGCGGCGGCGAAGCTGGGGGCGCGGCTGATTACCCTGGCGGACGAGGAATATCCGGCGCCGCTGAAAGGAATCTACGATCCGCCGCTGTGCCTGTACGTGCGCGGGACGCTGGAGAAAAAAGACGAGCAGGCGCTGGCGGTCGTGGGCACGCGCCGGGCGTCGCACTACGGCGCGGCGCAGGCGGAGCGGCTGGCCTATTTGGCGGCCAAGGCCGGATTCACGATCGTGAGCGGGCTGGCGCGGGGCATCGACGCGGTGGGGCACCGGGCGGCGCTGAAGGCCGGCGGGCGGACGCTGGCGGTGCTGGGCGGGGCGATGGACAAGCTGTATCCCCCCGAGCACCGCGATCTGGCGGAAGACATTGTCCGGCACGGCGCGCTGATCAGCGAGTTCCCGCTGGGGCGCGAGCCGGACCGCACGACGTTTCCGTACCGGAACCGGATCGTCAGCGGCCTGTCCAAGGGCGTGCTGGTGGTCGAGGCGGGGCTGGACAGCGGCGCGATGAACACGGCGGAGCAGGCGCTGGAACAGGGCCGCAGCGTGATGGCCGTGCCGGGGCGCGTGGACATGGACGGCGCGCGGGGGCCGCACCGGTTGATCCAGAACGGCGCGCGCCTGGTCGAGGATTTGCCGGACATCTTGAAGGAATTCGAATTCCTGTTTCCGCCGGCCGAGCAGGCGCGGCTGGTGCGCCAGCAGGACGCGCGGCAGCGGCTGACGCTGACGCGGGCGGAGGAGTCCGTGGTGCGGGCGCTGTGGACGGAGCCGGAGCTGGATTTCGACGTGCTGATCCGGAAGACGGAACTGTCTCCGGCGCAACTGATGACCCTGTCGATGCAACTGGAAATGAAACGCGTCGTTCGGCGGCTCCCGGGCCGCCGGCTGGCGCTGATGGACGAAATCCGCCGGTGGGACCTCCCGCCGGCGGAATCCCCGACGTAAGGAAAGGAAATACGAAATGGCGAAGAATCTGGTGATCGTGGAGTCGCCCGCGAAGGCGAAGACCATCAACAAGCTGCTGGGCAAGGACTACGTCGTGAAGGCGTCGATGGGGCACGTGCGGGATTTGCCCGAGCGCGCGCTGGGCGTGGATTTGGAGAAGGGATTCGCGCCGCAGTACGTGGCGATCAAGGGCCGCGCGAAGGTGCTGTCCGAGCTGCAGGCCGCCGCCGCCAAGGTGGACAAGATCTATTTGGCGCCCGATCCGGACCGCGAGGGGGAGGCGATCGCCTGGCATCTGCGCGAGGCGCTCGGAACCAAGGTGGCCAAGGACAAGTTCTGCCGGGTGACGTACAACGAAATCACGGCGCCGGCGATCCGCAAGGCGTTCGGCCAGCCGGGCGAAATCAACCAGTTGCGCGTGGACAGCCAGCAGGCGCGGCGCATTTTGGACCGCGTGGTCGGCTACAAGGTGAGCCCGATGCTGTGGCGCCGGATTCCGGGCGCGTCGAGCGCGGGCCGGGTGCAGTCGGTGGCGCTGCGGCTGGTGTGCGAGCGCGAGAAGGCGATCCGCGCTTTCCAGCCGGAGCCGTATTGGGTGCTGGGGGTGAAGGCGGCCAAGCGGGTGGATCCGCGCGGGCCGTTCACGGCCTATCTGGCGAAGCTGAACGGGGCCAAGGCCGACGTGAAAGACGAAGCGCTGGCGCGGCGCCTGGTCGAGGAATTGAAGAAGAGCGACCTGCGCGTGGCGGAGGTGGTTCGCAAGGAAATCCGCAAGAACGCGCCGCCTCCGTTCATCACCAGCAGCCTGCAGCAGGCCGCCAGCGGGGCGCTGGGCTTTTCGCCGTCGCGCACGATGCGCATCGCGCAGAAGCTGTACGAAGGCGTGGATTTGGGCCACGGGTCGGCCTCGGGCTTGATCACCTACATGCGCACGGACTCGTTTTCCGTTGCGCAGGAGGCGCGGGAGCAGGCGCGGGAATACGTGTTGAAGACCCACGGGCCGGAATTCCTGCCGGAGACGCCGAACGTGTTCCGCAGCCGGTCGAGCGCGCAGGAAGCGCACGAGGCGATCCGCCCGACCGATCCGGCCCGGACGCCCGAAAGCCTGAAGGACGTCCTGGAACGCGACGACTGGCGGCTCTACGATTTGATTTGGCGGCGTTTCATGGCCAGCCAAATGGCGCCGGCGCGGATTGCGCAGCGCACGGCCGAGATCGAAGCCGTCGGCGAGGGGCCGGATTCGTTCCTGTTCCGGGCGACGGCGTCGGAACTGGTCTTTCCGGGCTTCATGCGCGTGTCGGGGCTGGAACAGCGCAAAAAGGAAGAGGCCGAGGGCGCCGACGGCGAAGAGGTGGAAAACCTGCCGCCGCTGGAGAAGGGCGAAGGGCTCGACCCGGTGGAGTGGCTCAACGACCGCAAGGAAACGCAGCCGCCGCCGCGGTTTTCCGAGGCCTCGCTGGTCAAGGTGCTGGAAGAAAACGGCGTGGGGCGGCCGAGCACCTACGCGCAGATCATTTCGACGCTGCTGGACCGCAAGTACGTGGACCGGGAGAAGCGCGTCTTGATTCCCAGCGATCTGGGCCTGAAGGTGTTCGAGTTCCTCGTGTCCAACCTCGAGGCCTTGTTCGACGTGCAGTTCACGGCGGGCATGGAAGAGCAGCTCGACGAGATCGAGGAAGGGAAGGTGGCGTGGACGCAGATGCTGTCGGCGTTCTACGAGAAATTCCAGGCCTGGATGAGCGTGGCGCGCGGCCCCGCGGCGGACGCCGCCGCGGTGGAAAAGCTGCTGGAGGCGCTGGGATCCGTGAAGGAGTGGCAGCCGCCGGTGAAGCGCGGCGAAAAGACGGTCTACAGCGACGAGAAGTTCGTGGAATCCGTCCGCCGCCAGTTCGCCGAAAAGAAGCGGCCGATATCCGGCCGCCAGCAGGACGCGCTGGCCAAGCTGATCTTCCGCTACCGGGCGCAGATTCCCGGCGCGGACGATCTCGTCCGGCAAATGAATCTTTCCGCGCCCGACGCCGAAGACGACCGCAATCGTCCGCCGCGCCCGGAAACCCTGGAGAAGCTGGCCTTGCTGGAGAAGGTGGAATTCGATCCGCCGCGCAAGTTCGGCAAGAAGGTCTACGACGACAAGGAATTCTGCGCCTCGCTGCGCAAGCAGGCGGAAGGCGGCCGCCGGCTGTCGGCCGCGCAGATCGCCTATCTCGAAAAGATCATGCACAAGTATTCCAAGCAAATTCCCGATTTCGAGCGGCAGGTCGAGGCGCTGGGCATGAACGCGGCGCCCGCCGCGCCGGCGGAGGGCCATCTCGACGCGATCCTGGCCTTGTTCGAGGCGGTGAAGGAATGGCGCCCGGCGACCACCCGCAAGGGGCGCACGTGGGACGACCGGGAATTCCTGGCGTCGCTCCAGACGCAGTACGCGCAGCGCAAGCAGCTCTCCTTCAAGCAGGTGGGCGCGCTCAAGCGCATGGCGGTTTTGTATGCGTCGCAGATTCCGAATTACGCCGAAGCCATGCAGAAGTACGGATTGGCGGAGCCCCGGGCGCCGAAGAAAGGCGCCGCGCGGGACGCCGCGTCGGAGTAGGTCCAGGGTTCGGGAAGAGGGAACGCGATGGTCCTCCCGAATTCACCGCCGGCGGGAGCGGCCGCGGTCGCGGCCGATCCGTCGGTGGCGCAGTTCGTGCGGCACCTGCGCGCGGAACGGAATGCCTCGGAGCACACGCTGTCGGGCTATCTGTCGGACATCCGCCAATTTTGCGCGCAGTCGTGGGGCGGGGAGGCCCGCCCGCCGTTTCCGTGGAAATCGCCGGACCGGTTTGCGGCGCGGCGTTTTCTGGCGTCGTTCCAGAAGGCGGGGCTGGCGCCGGCGACGGCCAGCCGCAAGATGTCGAGCCTGCGGTCGTTTTTCCGCTATCTGGTGCGCGAAGGGTTGGTGAAGGACAACCCCTTCGCCGGATTGCAGCAGCCCAAGCCGCGCCGCCGCCTGCCGAAGGTGTTGAGCCGCGACGAGATGATCCGCCTGCTGGAGGCCCCGGCGCGCCTGCGGGAGGGCGCGCGGGCCCGGGAGGAAAAAGGCGCGTCCCGCTTCGCGGACTACGCCGCGCTGCGCGACGCGGCGATTTTGGAACTGCTCTACAGCACCGGCATGCGCATCGCCGAACTGTGCGGGCTGACCGATGCGCGGCTGGATCTGATTTCGGGAACGGCGCTGGTTCGCGGCAAGGGGAAAAAGGAGCGCTTTTGTCCCATCGGGCGACCGGCGGCGAAAGCGCTGCAAGCGGCGCTGGAGGCGCGGGACGGACTGTTGTCGTACCTGGGGCGGGGCGGTCGCTCGCAAAACTTGTTTATCAACCGGTTCGCGGGGCCGCTGACGCCGCGGTCGGTGGAACGGTCGCTGAAGAAATACCTGGCCGAGGCGGGGCTGGATCCGGCGCTGACGCCGCACGTGTTGCGGCACAGCTTCGCCACGCACCTGCTCGACGCGGGCGCGGATTTGCGCAGCGTGCAGGAACTGCTGGGGCACGCCAGCCTCTCGACGACGCAGATCTACACGCACGTGAGCGTGGAACGGCTGAAGGAAGAATACGGAAAGACCCATCCGCGGGCCTGAACGAGACGATGGAAAGGACGAAAATGAAAAAGAACGTGTGCGTGTTGATCGCCGACGGGTCCGAAGAGATGGAGGCCGTGATCACGGTGGACGTGCTCCGGCGGGCGGGGATCGGCGTGTTTCTGGCGGGCGTGGGCGAGGAAACCCGGATGGTGACGACCTCGCGCGGCGTGCGCATCGCGCCGGACGGCGCGTGGGATCCGGCCGAGGCCAACCGTTTCGCCGCCCTGGTGGTTCCGGGCGGCATCGGCGGAACGCAGGCGATGCGCGAGGACGCGAGCGTGAAGCAGGCCGTGCGGGAATTCCTGCAGGCCGGCAAGATCGTCGCCGCGCTGTGCGCGGGGCCGACGGTCCTGCACGAAGCCGGCGCGCTGGCCGGAAAGACCTACACGAGCCACCCCTCCAGCCGCGAGGAACTGACGGCGGGCACGTGGGTGGACCGGCCCGTGGTGCGCGACGGCAACATCCTGACGAGCCAGGCCCCGGGAACGGCCTTTGCGTTCGCCTTGGCGCTGGTCGAGGCGCTGGACTCCGCCGAAACGGCCGCGCGGGTGGCCGAAGGCATGCGGTACCGCGGGTAGGGGCGGGATGCCGCGGGATTTCGCCATGCCCCCCGGCCTGGAGCGGGTGGACGTGCCGCCGGAGGCGGGCGACCTGCCCGTGCCGCGCTTCGTGGACTGCTTCATCCGCGATGCGGAAGACCGCGCCGAAGAATGGGGAGATCGCGCGGGCAAGGGGTTGTTCGTTCCCGGGGACTACCGCTACGTGTTCCAGGTTTTGCAGTGGCTGTTGCGGACGAAGGCGGCGAACCAAGGCGCGGCGTTTCTGGAATGGGGCAGCGGACTGGGAATGGCGACGATTCTGGCGGCGCTGCTGGGATACGATGCCGTTGGCGTGGAAATCGACGAGGCGCTGGTGCGGGAATCCCGCGAATTGGCTTCCCGCTACGGCGTGAAGGCGCGTTTCGAGCATGGCAGCTACGACGTGGCCCCGCCCGGCCTGAAGGTTTTCTCGGCGAAAAAGCGCGCGGCGGTCTACGTCTATCCGTGGCCCGGCGAAGAGCCGATCTTCCTGCGACGGTTCGACGACGACGCGGATGCGGGCGCGTTCCTTCTGATGTGCCTCGGGCCCGAGGACGTTCGCGTGGTCCGCAAGAAAGGGGCGTGAGCGATGGAAAAGATACTGGTCCATGCCTGCTGCGCGCATTGCCTCGGCAAACTGCTGGCGGGGCTCAAGGCGGAACCGACGGCCTATGCGCCCGTTCCGTTCTGGGGCAATCCGAACATCCATCCGCTGATCGAGTGGCGCCGCCGCCTCAAAGCCGTCAAGATGCTCGCGGAGCGGGCGAAGCTTCCGCTGGTCGCGGACGAAACCTACGGGCTGGTGGAATTCTGCCGCGCGGTGCACGGGCACGAGGCCGCGCCCGAGCGCTGCGAGCGCTGCTACGCGATGCGCCTGGGCCGCGCGGCGCAGGTCGCGCGCGAAGCGGGCTGCCGCGTCTTCACCTCGACGCTGGCGACCAGCCGGCACCAGGACCACGCGCTGATCCGCGCGGCGGGAGAGGCGGCCGGCGCCGCCGAGGGCGTCGAATTTCTCTACCGCGATTGGCGCGCCGCCGAGGCCGACGCGGAGTTGGTCCACATGCTCTACCGCCAGCAATACTGCGGCTGCGTTTTCAGCGAATGCGACCGCTTCAAGGACACGACCCTCCACGTGTGGCCCCCGCCCCCCGAAAAGGGCCGGCCCTGAAATCGCCGGAGGGGCCGGATTTTCGCTTGCGCGGGGCGGGGGCGGGGGCTATAGTCCGTCCACTTTTATTCAGGAGAGAAGAATGTCAACATCTTGTCAGATTTGCGGAAAAGGCGCTTCGGTTGGATCGCGGATCGTGCGCCACGGCTTGGCCAAGAAAAAGGGCGGCATCGGCTTGCACACGACCGGCGTGACGAAGCGCACCTTCAAGCCCAATTTGCAGAAAGTGCGCGCGCGCGTGGGCGGCGGCGTGAAGACCCTGACGGTGTGCACGTCGTGCATCAAGGCCGGCAAGGTCTCCAAGGCTTGAGGTTGCGCGGAACGGCCCTCGGGCAACGGGATCGGGAGATCCACGGCCAAACACCCCGCCGCGTTCGCGCGACGAGGTGTTTTTGCGTTTCGGGATGACCGAAGAACGGAAACGGAGCGGAGACCATGAGCGAAAGCAAGAAGAGCGGCAAGGCCAGCCTGGAAGTCGACGGCAAAACCGTCGCGGTGGCGGTGCTGGAAGGCACGATGGGCGAGCGTGCCCTGAACCTGGGCCGCCTCAAGGCGGACACGGGCTGTTTCGCCTTCGATCCGGCCATGGTCAACACGGCGGTTTGCCGCAGCGCCATCACCTACGTGGACGGGGAGAAGGGCGTGCTGCTGCACCGGGGCTACGCCATCGAGGACCTGGCGGAGCATTGCAGCTTCATCGAAGTGGCCTACCTGCTGATCCACGGCGCGCTGCCCACGGCCGAGCAGCGGCAGAATTTCTCGCGGCTGCTGAACATCCATTCGATGCTGCACGAGGACATGCGCAGCTTCTTCGGCAACTATCCCGAGGGCGCGCATCCGATGGCCGTGCTGTCGGCGATGGTGGTCTCGCTCTCGAGCTTCTATCCCGAACTGCGGCTGGACAGCGGCCAGGAGGAAATCGACATCACGGTGACGCGCCTGCTCTCGAAGCTGCGCACGATCGCGGCGTTTTCCTACAAGAAGTCGATCGGCGAGCCGTTCGTGTATCCGAGCCACAAGTACAGCTATTGCGAGAACTTCCTGAACATGATGTTCCGGTCGCCGGTGTCGCTCTACGAAGCGGATCCCTACGACGTGGCGGTGATGAACAAGCTGCTGATCCTGCACGCGGACCACGAGCAGAACGCCTCGACGACGGCGGTGCGCATGGTGGGCAGCACGGGCGCGAACCTCTACGCGTGCGTGTCGGCGGGCATCTGCGCGCTGTGGGGCCCGCTGCACGGCGGCGCCAACCAGGCCGTGGTCGAAATGCTCGAAAAAGCCGGGAAAGAAGGGCTTTCGGTGGCGCAGATCGTGGCGAAGGCGAAGGACAAGAACGACCCGTTCCGGCTGATGGGGTTTGGGCACCGCGTCTACAAGTCCTACGATCCGCGCGCCAAGATCGCCAAGAGGCTGTGCATGGCCGTCCTCAAGAAAAAGAGGAAAGACGACCCGATGGTGGAGACCGCGCTGGCGCTCGAGGAGCACGCCCTGAACGACGGCTATTTCCAGGAGCGGAACCTGTATCCAAACGTGGATTTCTACACGGGGCTGATCTACCGGGCGCTGGGCTTCCCGAAGGAAATGTTCACGGTGCTGTTCGCCCTCGGGCGGCTGCCGGGCTGGATCGCCCACTGGCAGGAAATGCGCGAGGATCCCGAGCAGAAAATCATGCGGCCGCGCCAGATCTACGTGGGCCCGGCAAAGACCGGCTTCGTCCGCATCGAGTCCCGGGGATAGACCGGCGGATGGAAAAGCGCCGTCCAACCGAGACGCCCGAAGAGGCCGCCGCCCGCGCGGCGGCGAAGGAGCGCGCGCGCCGCGTCGAAGTGGAATTCCTCGAAGGCGTGCGCGCGCGCCTGCCGGCGCATCCCGCCGTGGTCGAAAGCCTCGGCTGCCTCTACACGGAGATGGGCCGCTACCAGGACGGGCTTCGCGCCGACCGCGAAATGGTGAAGATGGATCCCGGTTCGCCGATCGCCTGGTACAACCTCGCCTGCAGCCTGGCGCTGACGGGGCAGCCCGCCGCCGCCTTCGACGCGCTGGAAAAGGCCGTCGCCCTCGGCTACGGGGACGGCGACTGGATGCGGGAGGACGACGACCTCGAAAGCCTCCGCGCCGACCCGCGCTACGCGCGGATCCTCGCGCAGATCCTCGCGCGCCAGGCCTGAGCGCCGCCGGGTTTTACGTCGTGGCGGTGTCAAACATCAAGTGCACGAAAGTTCGGCATGCAAGGCTTCGGCGGGGGTCCGATAGCCCAGGCACCTCCTGGGCCGGTTGTTCAATAGCTCCTCGACGCGGCGGACGTCCGCTTCCGT
>JBFXHR010000058.1:0-15734 GCA_050176815.1 Kiritimatiellia bacterium | reverse complement strand
AACGGCATTCGACATCCACCCACCCCCTCGGCCCGGGGGCCGTAGGGTTTGCGAAATCCACCTTCGCCTTCGGCGCGCGGACCGTAAGGCCTGCGCGGGGCGTACGGCTTTCGAAATCCACCTTCGCCCTCGGCCCGGGGGCCGTAGGGTTTGCGGAATCCGCCGCCTTCGCCTTCGGCGCGCGGACCGTAAGGTCTGCGCGGGGCGTACGGCTTTCGAAATCCACCTTCGCCCTCGGCGCGCGGGCCATAGGGCTTGCGGAATCCGCCGCCTTCGCCTTCGGTGCGGGGACCATAGGGTTTGCGGAACCCGCCGCGGTCGCCGCCTTGGCCATCGCGGGAATCAGAGGGCTTCCGAAATCCGCCGCCGACGACGCCGCCGCCATAGGGTTTGCGGAAGGGACGGGCCGGACGCAAATCGTCTTCGCGCACGGGTTTTTTCTTCTTGCGATAGCCGAAATCGTTGAAGGAATCGGACGGGGGCGGTGTTTCCATAGGCGCGACACCCTGCGCGAACGCCCCCCGGAAAGCAAGCGGAAAGCGAGGCGGGCCGGCTCAGATCTCCAGCCGCTTTTCGCCGGGAAAGAAGCGCCGGAACAGCTTCGTTTTCAGCGCGGAAATGCCTTCGCCCAGCTCCGCGGAAATTTCCAGGGGCTTCTCCTTCGTCTTGCGCTTGAACGCGGCCAGGTTCTTTTTTGCCGCGGGCTCGTCCATCTTGTTGGCGACCACCCCGTAGGGCCGCTCCGCGAGATCGGCGTTGTAGAGCCTCAGCTCCTCGCGCAGGTTCAGATAGTCGTCGGCGGGCTGGCGCCCGTCGATGCCCGCCATGTCGATCACGAACAGCAGGTATTTCGTCCGTTCGACGTGGCGCAGAAAATCGTGGCCGAGCCCGACGCCCTTGTGCGCGTCCTTCAGCAGCCCGGGCACGTCCGCCACGCGGATGGAATGCGTGGCGTCGAACACCAGCGTGCCCACCTGCGGATGGAGCGTCGTGAAGGGATAGGCCGCCACCTTCGGACGCGCCGCGCTCAGTTGCGACAGCAGCGTGGACTTGCCGGCGTTGGGATAGCCCACCAGGCCGACCTCGGCCACCGTCTTCATGACCAGCCGCAGGGTCTTCGTTTCGCCCTTCGTGCCGGGGGTGAATTCCGTCGGCGCCTGGTGCGTGCTGGTCTGGAAATGCATGTTGCCGAGACCGCCCTTGCCCCCCTGCGCCACTTTCAGCCGGTCGCCGTCGAGCAGCACCTCGCCGAGGAATTCGCCGGTCTCCTCGTCGCGCACTTCGGTGCCGACGGGAACGGGAACGACCTTGTCCTTCCCGCTCCGCCCGTATTGCTGCTGGTTCCGGCCCTTTTCGCCGGGTTCCGCCCGCACCAGCGGCGCGAAATGCAAATCCAGCAGCGACGCGACGTCCTTCGACGCCTGCAGATACACGCTGCCCCCGTTGGCGCCGTCGCCCCCGTCCGGCCCGCCATGGGGGATGTACTTCTCGCGGCGGAACGACGCCACCCCGTCGCCGCCGTTGCCGGCGAACGCCTGGATGCGGACCTGATCGACGAACGTGAGGGATTTCATGATGAGATAGAGGTCAGAGTTCAGGGTTCAGGGAAAGCCAAGATCAATGTGCAACCGGTTTCCCGATCTCTGACTTTTGACCTCTGGCCTCTTTGCAACAAAAGGGCGGCACCTCGCGGTCCGCCCTCTGCCGTCCCCGGAACGCGCGTCCGCGGCCGTTAGGCCTGGACGAGCTTCTGGACGTTGATGCGCTTGCCGTCGCGGTCGAACGAGACCACGCCGTCGACCAGCGCGAACAGGGTGTAGTCCTTGCCCATGCCGACGTTGAGTCCGGGTTCCTTCTTGGTGCCGACCTGGCGGACCAGAATGCTGCCCGCCGTGACTTCCTGTCCGCCGAACCGCTTGATGCCGCGGCGCTGCCCGTTGCTGTCGCGCCCGTTGCGGCTGCTGCCTTGACCTTTTTTATGTGCCATTGTCCGTCTCCTTGCCTTACGCGATCGACGCGATCTTCACCTTGAGCAGGTCCTGGCGATGCCCGACCTTCCGGTGGTAGCCCTTGCGGCGCTTTTTCTTGAACGCCACGACCTTCGGCGCGCGGAACTCCGCCACCACCTCGGCCATCACCTTGACGCCCGCCACCACGGGCGTGCCGACCTTCAGGCCGGACCCGTCGTTCACCGCCAGCACGCGGCCCAGTTCGATGGGCTTGCCCGCTTCGGCGCCGTCGAGCAGTTCGACCGCCAACACGTCGTCCTTCTGAACCCGGTACTGCTTGCCGCCGGTTTCAATCACCGCATACGCTTCCATCTCAATCCTCGTTTCCGGGGCAATCCCATACCGCCCCTATTCGACAAATAGGCGCACAAAATACGCAAACCACCCCCCCGTGTCAACCCCGCGCTGCGGAATTCCGGATATTCGGATTTGACTCCCCCCGCCCCATCCCCTAGGTTATGCCCACCCTGCGCGGAGAGATGGCTGAGTGGCCGAAAGCAACGGTTTGCTAAACCGTCGTACTGGTAATAACCGGTACCGAGGGTTCGAATCCCTCTCTCTCCGCCATTTTTTTGCGCCCCGATTTCGGGCGACGATTCCCCGCTGTTCGCCAAATGCGGGGCAAGGTCCGCTCCGGATCGACAACCACATGCTCTCACCCGGAGCCTGCCGTTGTCGGTTTTGTTATGGCGTACACCGCCGGACGAAATGCGGTCGCGGGCGACAATTGGGTTTGCCAAGAACCGGAAATGGTGTATCAAGATTCTGTGGGTTCCGTGGCGGTCTCGAATCATCGGCAAGGAGTTCCCTATGAAGGCGGCATGGCGGATGGCGGGCGTTCTGGTGTTGGGGACCATGATGTCGGCACGGGGGCAAAGCCCGCCTCCGTTCTTTCGGTTTGCGTCGCCTACGCAATCGGTGATTACGGCGATCGATTCCAACGGCCTCATTGCCTGGTCGAACGCCACGATCGCGATCACCGGCCGATTTCAGCGGGCGACCACGCTGACCGCAGGTGGGGACTGGGTGGATTATGCCCAGGTCGTGATTTCGGACGTGAATATGTTGCAGCGGCTTTTCGATCTGGGCCCGCCCAATAACATGGCGTTGATCCCCGCCGGCTGTTTCCAGATGGGCGATTGCTCGGGAACCGGGAACGGGGACGATCTGCCCGTCCACACAGTCCACGTGAGCGCCGTCTACATGGATCGTTGCGAAGTCACGCAGGCCTTGTGGGACCGTGTCTATGCGTGGGCGATGACCAACGACTACCTTTTCGACAACGTCGGTTCCGCCAAGGCGACGAACCCTCCCGTCCACATGGTCAACTGGTACGACTGCGCCAAGTGGTGCAATGCCCGCAGCGAGATGGAGGGGCGCACGCCAGCCTACTATACGAACTCGGCCCGGACGGCGGTCTATCGGGCGGGTCAAGTCGACGTGCAGAACGACTGGGTCCGCTGGGATGCGGGCTACCGCCTGCCGACGGAAGCCGAGTGGGAGAAGGCGGCTCGCGGCGGCCCCTCCGGGCGACGATTTCCCTGGGGGGACACGATTCAGCTCACATGGGCAAACTACGCCGCACATTCAGCCTATTGGTACGACACCAGCGGATCTATAGGCCAAGATCCAATCTGGATCACGGAGCCCCCCCCTTACACCAACCCCGCCGGTTCGTTCCCTCCGAATGGCTATGGGCTGTACGACGTGATCGGTAATGCCTGGGAATGGTGTTGGGATTGGTATGCAAGCAGCTATCCATCCGGCAGTGTCACCAACCCACAGGGGCCGGCATCGGGGACGAACCGCGTGGCTCGTGGCGGGGGGTGCGGCGACTATCCCCCCCATTGCCAAGTGGCCGCTCGCGGCGTCCCTGCCGTTGGCGTCAACTATGGCATGGGCTTTCGCACGGTCCTGCCCTGAGGGCACCCGCGAGCATGACCACATGGGCTTGTTCGTGCCGTGCCTGCCGGAGACCAATGAAAGCGCCCGGGGTTGCGGCGTTCCGCCGCCAATTGTGCGCGTCAAGAAGACGGTTTCTTTCCTTGTCTACCTGGGGCGGAATTGCCAGCATACAGGCGGAGAGACATTCATAAGAGGAGGCATTCCATGATCGCAAGGACGGCGTTGAAATGGTTCTGCATCGGCCTGATCGCGGTGGGCGTTTCCATTGTGGCCATCGGATGCGGCGGCGACGACGATGATTCGGAGGACGGGACGATTATCGTGACAAACGTGGTGGATGGAACGACCACGGTGGTTACCAACGTAACCGTGGTCACCAATGCGCCCGCGGACGAAGAGGTGGTTTTGGTGGCGCCCTATCTGATTTCGCCGGCGGATGGAACGCAGTTTAAAGTCCTCATGGACCCGAATACGGACACCTATTGCGTGACCTTGCGGTGGACCGCCGTGGAAGGCGCGTTGGATTATATCACGGAGATTTACGAAGAAGGGGAAGGATACGAAGAGCTCAATGGGCCGGATACGACGTGCGCAAGATTGCTGTCCTATGGCGATTACGAATGGCGCGTCAAGGCCCGGGACGCCAACGGGACAGACGGTCCGACCAGCGACAAGTTCACGTTCAGTATCGATCCCGTGATCATATTGCCCTGATTGACCGCGAAGCCACGGGAAACACCTTCGAATGATGGGGAAGGCCCGGGGCCCCGGGAAGACGGAGCCTTGGATTCTTTGCGATTGACGGCCCGCGGCGGCGGGCGACGTCGGACGTGCAGCCGACGTACAGGCGGCCCTCGGCGTTTCGGATGACGTAGACGAAGTGCACGTTCGATCGGTCCAAAGAAAAGGCCGGAACGTTCGTCCCGGCCTTCAAGATGGTAGCGGGGCTTGGATTTGAACCAAGGATCCCGCGGCCGCGGGATTATGAGCCGGGACCCGGCTTGCCTATGCCCGTGAGGTTGTAGAACCCGTCGCCTCCCTTTTGCCGCTTGAGTAGATTTTCATGCTTGCGGGCTTCTCCCAGTGAGGAAAACGGTTTTTGCCAGACCAGCGCCCAAGGGCCGCGGGAACGGGTCCACTTTGAAATGCCGGCGTTGTGGTCGAGCAGGCGGCGGGCGACGTCGGACGTGCAGCCGACGTACAGGCGGCCCACGGCGTTTCGGATGACATAGACGAAGTGCACGTTCGATCGGCCCAAGGAAAAGGCCGGAACGTTCGTCCCGGCCTTCAAGATGGTAGCGGGGCTTGGATTTGAACCAAGGATCCCGCGGCCGCGGGATTATGAGCCGGGACCCGGCTTGCCTATGCCCGTGAGGTTGTAGAACCCGTCGCCTCCCTTTTGCCGCTTGAGTAGATTTTCATGCTTGCGGGCTTCTCCCAGTGAGGAAAACGGTTTTTGCCAGACCAGCGCCCAAGGGCCGCGGGAACGGGTCCACTTTGAAATGCCGGCGTTGTGGTCGAGCAGGCGGCGGGCGACGTCGGACGTGCAGCCGACGTACAGGCGGCCCACGGCGTTTCGGATGACATAGACGAAGTGCACGTTCGATCGGCCCAAGGAAAAGGCCGGAACGTTCGTCCCGGCCTTCAAGATGGTAGCGGGGCTTGGATTTGAACCAAGGACCTTCAGGTTATGAGCCTGACGAGCTACCGGGCTGCTCCACCCCGCAATCGGTTTCAGAATGCGGGGGGACTGTACGCCTGGCGCGGACCATGTGCAAGCGGAAAAACGGCCCCGGTTTGGGCCTCCGGTTTGGGCCGTGCCGGTCGGCCCGCCGGTTACCGCCGGCGGATCCACTCCGCCGAGCGGTACTTGGCTTCCAGCGCCGACGCCTCGGCCCGCACGGATTTCTCCAATTCGCGCCGCTCCCACTCCAGGCCCCAGCCTGCGGCCAGCGCCTGCGAAATCGCCGCTTCCAGTTCCGCCGCCCGCTTCCGGGCATCCGGAAGCTGCAGCGATCCCTGGTAGAGAACCGTGGTTCCGCAGCGTCGGATCGCCCCGCCCAGGATTTTTCCCTCTTCCGAGAGAATATCCAGCGCCACGGGCTGGATGAAACATTGCGACGCCCCGCCCGGCCCGCGCGGCGCTGCGCCGCCGCCCTGCGCGCATAATTGCGCTTCCAGTCCCGCCGCGCGCAATCCCGCTAAAACCGCGGTATGCAGCCGTCGATAGATTTCCGCCGGCCGCAGCACCCCGCCATCCGGGAACACGCAGGAAAACGTCAAATCGTCGACGTGCGGCACAATGCCCCCGCCCGTGGGCCGCCGCGTGAAGGAATCCCCCACGCCCGCCGGCAACGCCCGCGTCACCTCGCGGATCCGCTGCGCGTAGCCGAACGTCGCCCCGACGCCCCGCCACCGGAAGAAGCGAAGGCAGAACGCGTCCGGCTTCGATTTCGCCAGCGCTTCATCCAGCGCCATCTGGCCGAAGACGTCGAGCGGCAAAGATTCCTGGAGGTGGCCCGTCATGGAGCGTCGCACGAAGCATCCCGCGCGGGGCGTCAGCGGAAGCGGACCTTGAACCAGTCGTAGGTGGCGCGCAGGCCTTCGGCGAAGTCGTGCTGCGGCTTCCAGCCGAGGACGCGGCGGGCCCGCGAGGAGTCGGCCTGCGACTCGCGGACGTCGCCGGGGCGAGCCGGCGCATAGGCCGGCGCGAAGGGCTGGCCGGCCAGCGCGGCGATCTGCCGCGCGAGGTCGTTGACGGACACCCGGTCGCCGTAGGCGACGTTGTAGACGCCGCCGGCCGCGCTTTCCGGCGCGGAAAGACAGGCGAGATTCGCCGAAACGACGTCTTCCACGAAGGTGAAATCGCGCGTTTGGTTGCCGTCGCCGAAGATGGTCGGCTGGCGGCCGGCGGCGTAGGCGCGCATGAACAGGGGGATGACGGCGGCGTAGTGCGAGGCCGGATCCTGGCGCGGGCCGAAGACGTTGAAGTAGCGCAGGGCGAAGAAGTTCAGGCCGTAGAGTCCGCAAAAGATGCGGCCGTAGTGCTCGCCGGCGAGCTTGGAAAGCGCGTAGCTGGAGAGCGGCGCGGGCAGCATGTCCTCGCGCTTGGGCATTTCGGGGGAGTCGCCGTACACCGAGGCGGACGAGGAAAACACCACGCGCTCGGCGCCGGCGTCGCGCGCGGCGAGCAGGACGTTCAGCGTGCCGGTGGCGTTGATCTCGTGCGTCGTGGCCGGATCGTCCACGGAAGCCTGCACGGAAGCGAGCGCGCCAACGTGGAACACGTGCCGGGCGCCGCGCGCGGCGTCGCGCACCGCGGCGGCGTCGCGCAGGTCGCCGCGCACGAATTCCACCGCGGCGTCCAGCCCTTCGAGGTTTTCGAGGCGTCCGGTGGACAGGTCGTCGAACACGCGGATGCGCGCGCCCCGCCCCGCGAGGCGGCGGACGAGATTGGAGCCGATGAACCCGGCGCCGCCGGTGACCAGGACTTCCGCGCCCACGACCGGCCTACCCTCCAAGGGCGCTGTAGAATTCCGGCAGGGCCAGGGGCCAGAAGCGGAACCAAACGGTGTAGTCGTCGTCTTCGTCCGACCCCTCCGCCGCGGGGCGGATGCGCAGACCCAGGCCGATGCCGAGACAGCGCGTGCGGTGGATGAGATAGTAGGAATGCTCGTCGATTTCCTCGGCTTCCATGTCCATGCGGGCGTAGACGCGGCCGGACCAGCGCTGCTCCGGGAACACCGTCAGGTCGCCGGCGACCGCTTCGCTGGAGTCGCGCGAATAGCGGTAGTCCACGGAGAAAATGAAGTTGTCCTTGCTTTCGACTCTCGCCTGGGTGTTGAAGGTGCGCAGCGAATTCGTCTGCGTGTCGTAGCTGCCGTCGAAGTCCCACGAGAACCAGGACCAGGGGCGCAGTTCGGTCTTGAATCCGACGTCGCCGAGGGTTTCCTCGTTTTCGTCTTCGTCGGGATCGAGGAGCAAGGTGGCGAAGACGTTGGCGAACAAGAGATTGTGCACGGAGGATTTCCGTTTGGTCTGGAGGTAGTTCCGCATGCCGACCAGCACGTCGTGGCGCTCGTCGAGCGCGTCGACGGCATCGAACTGCCAAAGTTCCTCGGGCAGGACGTTGGGCTCGAAGGCCATGGTGTAGTTGGCGTAGGGCTCGGCCACGTGCCGCAGGCCCATGTCCTCTTCGATGCCGGTGGGTCCGGTGTACAGCTCGCCGAAGGCCTTGAAGGACGTCTCCGCGCCGATTTCCGGGAGGTTGCGCCAGACGGCGTCGCCGTCGTTGGTGGCGACGGAGGCGACCTGGGCGACGCCCGTCGAAACGCCCAAGGCGTTGGTCATCGCGACCACGTTGGTGTAGGACGTCAGGACTTGCGTCTTGGAGTAGTAGGTGCCGCGGTAGCCGGCGCGCGGCATTAGGCTCAGGAAGCCGAAATGGCGCGTGGGCCAGTAGGCCATGTGCTTCGTGTCGAAGCGAAAAGCGTCGTAGCTGTCCCGGTCGTAGCTCTCGGGAAACACGCGGTCGAGGAAGCTCAGGGTGTTGTCCCCTTCGTAGTAGAAGGGCGTGTCGAGGATTGGCTGGCGGTTGAAGTTGAGGAACACCTGGGGCAGCCGGTCCACGTTGCCGTAGAAATCGTTCAGCCGCATGTTCAGGCCAACGCCGGCCATGTAGTCTTTGCCGCGGTGCGAAAGCGTGACGCGGTTTTCCGGCTGCACGTTTTCCTGGTACAGGTCGTCGAAGAAATCGCTCAGGACCCAGAAGTCGCTGAGATAGTTCAGCTCGGTGATGAGGTAGTCGAGATCGGTCAGGTTGTGCCGGTCGTTCAGGTGCAGCCAATAGCGGTCGCCGTCGACCTGCCCCTCGCGCGCCGCGCGCTGCGAATCCTTGTGCCAGGGCCGCTGGTCGTCGGCGTAGTAGAGGCGCAGCATGCCGTCGTAGGTCCCGCCGGCGGGATCCTTCCACAGCAGGTCTTCGCCGACGCCCAGCCCGCGCTTTTCGCGCACGTCGAGGTGCGTGCGGGTCTTGAACACGTCGTTGATCGGCTGCTTGTAGGCCGTCAGCAGGAAAACGCCCATGGCGGAACTGGCGCCCGGCGTGAACTCGAACTTGGCCAGTTCCTCGACGTTGGCCTTCACGTAGGGCATCCAGAAGAACGGGACCGGCCCGAGCTGGAAGCGAAGATGTTTCGCGCGCAGGATCTTGCCGTCCTCGAGGGTGGCCGAGCTGGCCCGGACGGAATATTCCGGATTGTCGGGCTCGCAGGTCGTCAGCATCACGCCTTCCAGCTCCATCAGGCTCGGCGACCGGCGGCGCGACTCGCGGGCCGTGACGTGGTACGGCGGCACGTAGGCCTCGAACGCGCCGAAATCGCCCGTCGACGTCTTGAAGTCGTAGGTGGCCTCTTCGCCCTTCCACGTGTTGCCGAGATACTGGATCACGATGTTGCCGCGGGCGAAGACCCGCTCCCGGGCCGTGTCGATCTCGGCGTAGTCGGCGGCCACCGAGTCGGTGCCGCGGGTCACCTTCACCTCGCCCCGGGCGATCACCAGCCGCCGCGCGGCGTCGTAGGACAAATCGTCGGCCTGGATGTCGATCAGTCCCGCCAGCGGCGTGGCGGCGGAAACCCGCTCGGCCGGCTTCGCCGCGACGACGGGCTGCGGCGCCCGCGACGGAGCGGCCGCCGGCTGCGCCCGCGTCGATTCCGCCGTCATGGGCCTCGACGGCGCGACCGTCTGCTGCCCCCCGGCCGTCGACGCCATCCCGGCCGCGCAAATCCAGGCCGCCGCGATCCAACCCCTTCGACGATGATGAACGTGCTCCATGACGGGGCAATCTAACAGCGGAACGGCGGGGCCGCCAAGCGCAATTTGCGCGCGGAATCCGTCGCGGAATCCGTCATGCGCCCGCGCGGGGTCCGGCGGCTTCTTCCAGGGCCTGCGCCTGGGCCAGGCGGCGCACGGCGGTCGGCGTCCGCCGCAGCAGCAGGACTTGCCAACCCGGCGCATCCGCCGCGAAGGGTTCCCGTTCGAAATCGAGCCGCAGGCACTCCCGCAGCGCCGCCGCGCCGCCGGCCTGGCGCAGGGCAAAGCGATCCGCGCGCAATTCCAGCCGGCGGGACGCCGCATGGGCCGCCACGCCGGCCAGCGCCGCCAGGCCGAACAGGCACACCACGAAGAAGGGAAACGCCTCCGGCACGGCCGCGCCGGCGAGGCCGCGCGCGCGCGCCGCCGCTTCGGCCCCGCGCCCGGCGCCATAAAAGACGCCCGCCGCCAGCGCCACCTGCAGCAGCTGCAGGAGATGCGCCGCCCCGCGGAGATGCCACGCCGCGTGCCGCGCCGCCAAAAACGCTTGTTCGCGCCGGCCGAGTTCCTTCCACGCCCGCGCGGAAAACACCGCGCGGCGGCGGCGGCCCGCCCCGACCAGCCGCACCTCGTCCAAATCCTCCTGGTGCTCGAAATCCCACCAGGCCACGCCTTCGATCTCCAGCCCCGCCGCGCGGCCGATCCGCCGCAGATCCTCCTCGAGCGCCGCGTCGTTCGCGGCCACCGGCGGCCGCACGCGCGGCAGCAGCCACGACGGACCCCATTCCCCCAGCCCGACCACCACCAGCGCGTAGAGGCCCGTCGCCGCCAGCCACCAGAAAACCGGCAGGACGCGCATCAGCGCGAAAATCCCCGCGAACCCCACCGTCACGATGCCGATTTCCAGCAGCAGCGTCGCGGCATATCCCCGCAGCCACCCGCCGAATTCCCCGTGGAACCGCCCATGGGCGCGCTCCAGCGAAAAGTCGGCCAGCACCGACAGCGGAAACAGCACGGCTTCGTAGCCGAACGCGGCCAGCGCCACGAAACACGCGCAAACCAGCGGCCCCGCCAGCGGATGCGGAAACCAGCCCCGCAGGCCGTCCGCCAAAGACCGCGCCAGCCCCGACGTCCAAAACGCGGCCGCGAGCGCGAACAGCAGCGCAAACCTCAGCAGGAACAGGAACGCCTGCGTCCGCTCGTAGGCCCGCGCCCGGGCTTCGCGCCCCTCGTCGTACCACGCCTCCATCGCCGCGGAACTCCGTTCAGGCCAGATCGCCCAGATTCAGCGTCTCCAGCAGCCGGGACAGATCTTCGTTGTCGAAAAACTCGATCACGATGCGGCCCATTTCGCGCTTGCCGTCCGCCAGCAGGCGGGACGGCGACAACGTCACTTTCGTGCCCAGCTCCTGCTGCATGCGGTCGGACAGGAACTGGAGCTGCTTCGCGCTCTTCTCGTCGACCGCGCCGGCGGTCTTCCGGGCTTCCGCCTTTTTGCCGCCCTTGGGCTTGCCCAGGCCCGCCACCAGCTTTTCCAGCGCCCGCACCGACAGGCCCTGCGCCACGACGCGCGCCGCCAGCAGGTCGCGGTCCCGGGGCTCCACGCCCAGCAGCACCTTCGCGTGGCCGACGGACAGCGCGCCTTGGGCCACGGCGCCCTGGATGGCGTCGGACAGTTCCAGCAGGCGCAGGGCGTTGGCGACCGTGGCGCGCGCCTTGCCCAAGCGCTGGGCCACGTCTTCCTGGGTCAGCGACGCCAGCGCCATCAGCTCGCGGTAGTTGGCGGCCTCTTCGATGGGATCCAAATCGGCGCGCTGGAGATTCTCGATCGTCGCCCGTTCGAGCGCCTGGATATCGGTGGCCTCCTGCAGCAGCGCGGGGATCTCGGGCAACCCCGCCATTTGCGCGGCCCGCCACCGCCGCTCGCCGGCGATCAGCTCGAACAGCTCCTCCCCCGCCCGCCGCAACAGGATCGGCTGGAGCACGCCCTGCTCGCGGATGGAGTCCGCCAACTCGCGCAGCGCCTGTTCCTCGAAGGTTTGGCGCGGCTGCCGGGGGTTTTTCCGGATGTTGTGCACCGGCACCAGGCGGTACGGCCCTTGGGCCGCCGCCGGCGCCGCGGCGGACGACGGGACCGGCCGCTCCGGCGCCTTTGCGCCCGGACGGGTCGCCCCGCCCTTGATCAGCGCATCCAGTCCCCGGCCCAAGCCCCTGTGTTTCGGTGGTGTTGACATGATTCCGTTTGTTTACCCCAATCCCCCCGAACAATCAATCTTTGCAATTGCCGATTTCGCCCGCCCCCCCTATGCTCTCCCGCCATGAAGACATTCCCTGTCCTGCCGTCGTGGGCGGTCCTTCTGCTGGCCGCCGTTCCCCTCCAGGCCCAGACTCCCGTGCGCGTCACGGCCGACCACGTCAACCTGCGCGCCCAAGCGCTGTTGACCTCCGAAGTCGTCGCCCAGGCCCGCTACGACGAGCGTCTTTCCGCATTCGAAATCGGCGAGGAATGGGTCGAAATCGCCGCGCCCGCGTCGGCGGACCTCTGGGTCATGAAAACCTACGTCCAGACGCCCGCCAACACCATCGGCGCCAACCGCGTCAACGTCCGCGCCGGGCCCAACATCAACTACAACGTCGTGTGCACGCTGTCGCTGGGCGACCCGGTCGAGGTCCGCGGCGAAGAGCAGGAATGGGTCAAAATCGCCCCCCCGCCCGCCGCGCGGCTCTGGATCCACCGCGACTACGTCGAAATCCTCTCCGGCGACGCCCCGGCCGTCGCCGAAAAACCCGCCGAACCCGCCGGGGAACCGGCGGCCGTCGAAAAGAAACCCTCCCGCAAGCGGAAATCCAAGGCCAGGGAAGAGAAAACGCCCCTCCCCGCCGAAGCGCCCCCGCCGCCGGCCGAGGGCGCAGGCGCGGCCGCGGCCGTCTGGCCCACGCCCATCGTTTCGCCCTCCGTCCCCGAATCCGACTCCGTGGCCCGCAAAGCCGCCCCGGCCGTCCGCGAAATCCCGGTTCCGCCGCCCGCCGACCTCAAGCTGATTCCCCTGGAAGGCCAGGGCCGCCTGGCCGAATTCGAAGGCGAACTGCGCGCGGCGCCGCTCATCAACGAAGCCCCCACCCACTACCGCGTCGTCCGCTGGCAGAACAACCGCTGGCAGATTCTCTGCCACCTCTACGGCAAAGCCTCCAAATTCCGCAGCCTGCAGGACAAGCGCGTGCACGTGAAAGGCCGCGAATTCTGGATCCAGGGCGCGGCCGCCCCCGTCCTCCTCCCCGACCAGATCCAGGAAATCCCGGTCGCCGAATAAGGCCCATTCCGCATCGGAACGGCCCGGCGAGAACGCGGAAGAAGCCGCGTTCGGCGGAAACCCGGCGGCGAGGCGCGGACAGATCCGCGTTTCATAGGACGTCGCGGGAGGAGACGATCGACGGCTTTTTCCGCGCCGTGGACGGCGTTGGATAATCCTCTGCGCAGACTTAATTAACTCCGGTATCGATAATTCGATCATTCACAAATGATCATGGCGATTCAGTTCCAATAAATCATACGCAGAGTTAATTAAGTCCGCGGCATTTGGGGCCTTGGGCAACCCGCGCCCTCTTCCCGGGCGGATCCCCGCGACTTGCTCTTGCGTTTTGAAACGGCCCAACGCATTCTTTCCACATGATTGCGCCTACCCCCCCGATCCTCGCGCTGCTGGTTCTCGCCGCCTATCTGCTGGGCGCCATTCCCAACGGGCTGCTCATGGCCCGGCTCAAGGGCATCGATCTGCAGAAGGTCGGCTCGGGCAACATCGGCGCGACCAACGTGTTCCGCTGCGTCGGCAAGGGCTGGGGCGTCGCCGCGTTCGTCCTCGACGCCGTGAAAGGCTTTGTACCCGCTTTTTTCTTCCCCCGTCTGGTGGACGGCGCTCCGCCGTGGCTCGGCCTGGCGTGCGGCGTCGCGGCGGTCGCCGGCCACAACTGGCCGGTCTGGCTGAAGTTCAAGGGCGGCAAAGGCGTCAGCACCAGCGCCGGCATGCTGCTGGGCATCGCCCCCGCCGCGGTCGGCATCGGTTTCGCCGTGTTTGCCGCGACGGTATGGCTCACGCGCTGGGTCTCGCTGGGCTCGATCCTCGCGGCCCTCGCGGTCCCCGCGGCCTACCTCGCGATGAACGGCGCCGAAAACCGCCTGCTGGCGGGCGCGCTGGTCCTCATGGGCCTGCTGGTGGTCGTGAAACACCGCGCCAACGTCCGCCGCCTCCTCGCCGGCACCGAGCCCCGCATCGTCGGCGGAAAATAAACGCCGGCGCCGGCGGCAAACCGCCGGGGACGTTCACCGCAGAGCTTGCCACGCCTAGGCGTGGGACACAGAGAGCACAGAGAAACAGCCGTCATGTGGGGGGGGTAAAACAGCCTTCGATCTTCTTCCGGGCGAAGCCCCCGAAAAATCTCGGCTGTTCCCCTCTGTGCTCTCTGTGTTCTCTGTGGTGAAAAAAGTGTTCAGTTCCCCGCGGCCTGGGCGGCGGCGAGGTTTTTGAGCAGGATGGGCGTGCCGGGGGCGTATTCGAGCGCCTGCCGCCAGTAGCGGATGGCCTCCTCGCGCTGGCCCTCCTGCATCGCCACGGCGCCGAGGTTGTTGAGCACTTCCGGCTGGACGGGATTGATTTTGAGGCTCTCGCCCCACTGGTCCAGCGCCGGCCCCACGTGGCCGGCCTGCACGAGGATCATCGCCGCGCGGTTGCGCGCGGCGACGTTCTGCGGATGGAGCTGGATGATCGCCGCGTAGGAATCCAGCGCGCCGGAAACGTCCCGCGCCAATTCCTGCGCGTGCGCCAGGTTGGAAAGCGCCTCCTCGTGGCCCGGCAGGATCTCCAGCGCCCGGCGGAAATGCCGGATCGCCCGCGGATAGTCTTCCTTTTCCGCCGCGCGGATGCCCGCCTGCAGCGCCGCGGCCAGCAGGCCCAGCCGATCCGTTTTCACCACCGGCGCCAAGAGGTTCTCCACCGGCGCCCAGTCGTCCGTCAGCACGCACGCCCCGTTCCGCGCCCGCAAATCCGCGAAATGCTCCTCCGTCAGCGCCAGGCCCTCGAACGTCCCGGGGCGCGTCGTCCAGGCCCCGATCTCCTCCAGCGCCAGGGGCGCGCCGGAGCCGACGAAGACGGCGGTGTTGCGCGCGCCCAGTTCGGGCACCGCGGAAATCGCGCCGCGGTGGGGAAAGACGTCGGCGAAGGTCTGGGCCATGGCGTTCATGAACGCGCCCACCTCGTAGGCGTCGATCAGGTTCATGGCGTAGATGCCGTCCGGCTTCAGCAGCCGGCGCACCTGCTCCAAAAACTCCTTCGTCGCGAGCTGGTACGGCACGGTGTAGTCGCTGACCGAATCGCAGACGATGACGTCGAACGGCGGGACGCTGCCGGGCGCTTCGCGGTTTTTCCGCAGGGCGTCGGCCAGGTAGTTGCGCGCATCCATGTGGTGGATTTCGATCGGCGCGTCTTGGGGCAGGCCGAACGCCTCCCGCGCGGCGCGCGTCACGCCGGGATCGATTTCGACCACGACGATTTCGCTGCCCGGCCGCGCGCGGAACAGGTAGTTGGGAAACACGTAGCCCCCGCCCCCCAGCAGCAGCAACCGGACGGGCCGGTCGTTCTTCCCGGCCTTTTGGTTCACCAGCGCGTCGTAGATCCGCATGTACGGATATTTCAGGTCGCCCAGATCGGACAGGTCCGCCTCGCTGTGGCGCAGCTTGTCCTGGTAGAACGACCGGTGCGCGGGATTGCCCGCTTCCGCCGTCACCGTCAGGATCTGGTATTGCGTCTCGGCGAAAAAGATCGCGTTGGGCTCGGCGGCGCCGTCGCGCAGCTTGAGCGCGCGGGCCACGCCCGCGACGCCTTCGCCCGGCAGCACGGCCAGGAGGAAGAACGCGAAAAAGAGCGCCAGGCCCAGGGCGGCCCCGGCCGCGGCGCGCGGGCCCGCGCGGGAAACGCGCCGCGCGGACCGCGCGTAGGCCAGCCCCAGCAGCGCCAG
>JBFXHR010000057.1:0-15867 GCA_050176815.1 Kiritimatiellia bacterium | reverse complement strand
GCTGACCTTGACGGCGCATGTCCGCGCGCGGGCGGACGGGGACCGGCTGGTCGTGACGGGCGCGAAGGCCGGGCATTTGCCGTTGCCGGGGATTCTGGGGCGCCTGTATGCGTCGACCCAGGCAGGGCTGTTCCGGCAGATGAAGAACGAGTCGCGGATCCTGCGCCATTTGGACGGGGCCGTGGTGAACGCCGGTTCGATCGACTTGCTGACCAAGGCCGGCAAGTAGGTTCGGCGTGAAGGCGGTGTTCCAGCGCGTGGCGAGCGCGGAAGTCCGCAGCGAAGGGCGCGCGACGGGGGGCATCGGCGCCGGCGCGGTGATTCTGCTGGGGGTGGGGCGGACGGATACCGAGGCGGATGCCGCGAAACTGGCCGACAAGGTCGCCAAGCTGCGGGTGTTCGACGACGCGGACGGCAAGATGAACCTGCCGATCTCTTCGGTGCCGGGCGGGAGCTTCGTGGTGGTGAGCCAATTCACGCTGTTCGGGGACGCGCGGAAGGGAAATCGTCCGAGCTATATCGACGCGGCGCCGCCGGAGCAGGCGGAACCGCTCTACGAGAAATTCGTGGCGTGCCTGCGGGGAATGGGCTTTGCGGTGGAAACCGGCGTGTTCCGCACCGCGATGCAGGTGGAACTGGTCAACGACGGGCCGGTGACGCTGCTGCTGGACACGGAAGCCTGGAAATAGGGATTGCGCCGGAAGCGCTCCGACATGGACAAGAAAACAACCTTGATTGGGCTCCACATGCCCGGGGGAGGGGGATTTCGGCGCGCATGGCGCCTGCTGGTCCGGGCGGGAGCGGTTGGCCTTGCGGCCGTCGTCGGGCTCGAGCTGTTTAGTTTTGCCGCGATCTCCGGAAGCAACTATTTGATTTACGGCAGCGCGTTCGAGGGCAGCCGCGCGCGGTACGACGCGCACGCGCTGTTTCTCGCGAAAGACGGGCGGCGCGCGACCGCGTTCAACGAGACGTCGGGCGATCCGGCGCGCGACCGGGTGATCTGGATGTTCGGCGGCTCGACCCTGCGCGGGAGCACGGACGACGATCGGCGGACCGTGCCCAGCATCGTGTCGCGCGAGCTCAACCGGTCCGCGACCAACGGCCTGCGGTACACGGTCGTCAACTTCGGCGTGAACTCGTTCAACAGCCTGCTGGAGATCAAGTACCTGCAGAAAGCGCTGATCGAGGAGGACCGCGCGCCGGACATGGTGGTTTTCTACGACGGTGCCAACGACTGCACTTATTATTCGCAGTACCGCACGCCCTACGGGCATCATGGCTACCGGCGGGTCCGGGCGCTGGTAGAAAGCTATCGGAACCGGCCGCTGGGCCTCTTGAAACCTCTTTGGGCGGCGGCCTGCGCCTCTTTCACGAAAGAGCTGCACGACAAACTGTCTTCGTTGACCGATGTCCTTGCGCCGGACGATCCCGGCCTGATGGAGTATCTCGATCTGACGCAGAAGCGGTATCGGCACGTCGGCGTGGTGGCCGGCGCGTACGGAGCCGATTTCGCCGTTTTCTGGCAACCGCTTCAGTGGGTGGAGACGGGGGACGTCGGCAAGGAAATCCGGGAGGCGGAGCGGGACTACGTTCTGGATTCGGACCGATTCTCCACGCTGAAGAAGAACATCGACACCGTATACGGCGGGGTGGAAAACCGTCTCCGGGGCCAGTCCTATTTCATCCCGTTCCGGAACGTGCTGTGCGGCCGCGGCCAGGCGGTCTATCGCGCGGACGGCGTCCATCTGGAAGATGCGGGCCGGGAAATGGTGGGCGTCGCCATGGCGGATGCATTGCGGGACCGGCTGGATGCCGCGCATCCGCGGGAGCCGTAGCGTTCTTCAGGCCCGGCCTTGCATCTGGCGGAGGGCTTCGTAGACGACGACGGCGACCGCGCTGGAGAGATTGAGGGAGCGGACGTGCTGGGTTTGGATGGGGATGCCGAGGACGGAATCGGAATGGGCGGCGAGCAGGGCGTCGGGGAGTCCCCGGGTTTCGCAGCCGAAGACGAGGGCGTCGCCGGGACGGTATTCGACCTGGGTGTAGGGCCGGGCGCTGCCGGTGCTGTATAGGAAAAGGCGGGCGGGCTGGATGGCGTCGAGGCAGGCTTGCCACGAAGGGTGGACCTGCACCTGGACGGCGTCCCAGTAGTCGAGGCCGGCGCGGCGCAACTGGGCGTCGGTGATTTGGAAGCCGAGGGGTTCGACGAGATGGAGGCGGGTGCCGGTGGCCGCGCAGAGGCGGGCGACATTGCCGGTGTTCGGCGGGATTTCGGGGTGGACGAGGACGACGTGGAGCGGCGGCGCGGGCCAGCGGAAATCGAATTCGGCTTTTCTGGAATGGGCGTGTTTCATGGAGAAAATGCGGCGGGGCGACGAATCAGGGAACTTCCGGCGCGGGGGCGGCGCCCTGCATTTCGAGCAGGCGGCGGATGCGTTCGGCGGTGGGCGGGTGCGTGCCGAAAACATTGAACGAGCCGGCGGCGGCGAGGGGATTGACGACGTACATCGGCGCGACGACGCGGTTGACGGGGATTTTTTTCGGGTCCTGCTGCGTGGCGATTTTCTGCAGGGCGTGGGCGAGCGCGGCGGGGTAGCGCGTGTATTGCGCGGCGGAGGCGTCGGCGAGATATTCGCGCTGGCGCGAGCACGCGAAGTAGAGCAGGCGCGCGATCAACGGCGCGAGAATCGCCAATGCCAGCGCGGCGATCATCAGGACGGCCATCGCGGCGCCGCCGTTTTTTCCGGACGAGCGCCGGCGGTTTCCGCCGCCCCAGAACATCATGCGCATGCCGGCGTCGGCGAGCAGCACGATGGCGCCGAGCGTCACGCCCGCGAGCGTCATGAACAGCGTGTCGCGGTTGGAAACGTGTCCGAGCTCGTGGGCGACCACGCCTTGCAATTCGTCGCGGCTCAGGCGTTCGAGCAAGCCCGTGGTGACGGCGACGCACGCGCGTTCGGGCTTGAGGCCGACGGCGAACGCGTTGGGCACGGGCGTGTCGATGATGAACACGCGCGGCATCGCGGGCAGCGACGCGGCGATGCGCATTTCCTCGACGACGTTATAGAGCTGAGGGGCTTCGTCGTGATCCACTTCGCGCGCGTTCGCGGAAGAAAGCAGCACGGATTCGCCGCCCATCATGTTGACGAGCAGCATCACGCCCCAGATGCAAAGTCCCGCGAAGACGCCGAAGGAAGCCGTCTGGGACGAGCCGCCCATGAGCAGTCCGATCGCACCGCCCATGGCCGCGAGAATCAAGGCCAGAAGAAAAATCAGCCACGCCGATCGCCGCTTGTTGTCGGCGATGGCTTCCCACATGATGGCGCTCATGACAGTATTCAGGAGTCGGAATTCAGGATTCAGAATATAACAAATATTCGGCAACTCACTGAAGCCAAACAGGTTAAAACTTCACCTGCGGGACGGCTCGTTCGGCGGCATCCGTCAGCTCGAAGAGATCGCGTTTGGAGAAGCCAGCGGGGCCCGCAACTAGATTGGCCGGAATGGATTGGATCTTCGTGTTGTAGCGGGTGACGCTGTCGTTGTAGGCCTGGCGGGCGAAGGAGATTTTGTTCTCGGTGGAAGACAGTTCTTCTTGCAGCGCAAGGAAATTCTGCGACGCCTTGAGGTCTGGATAGCGTTCGACGTTGACCATGAGGCCGCGCAGGGCGCCGGAGAGGGCGGTTTCGGCGGGGCCCGCCTGAGCCGGGCCTTGCGCGCGCATCGCGTCGGTGCGGGCCTTGGTGATGGCCTCGAGCGTGCCGCGTTCGTGGGCCATGTAGCCCTTGACGGTTTCGAGGAGGTTGGGAATGAGATCGTGGCGGCGCTTGAGCTGCACGTCGATCTGCGCCCAGGCGTTGTCCACGACGTTGCGCAGATGGACGAGGCCGTTGTAGATCGAGACGAACCAGAGGAGCAAAAGGGCCAAAATCCCGAGGAAAACGAGCAATGGAGCCATGATATATCCTTTCATTTTCGCGGGCGGAACGCCCGCGCGAGAAACCGATGGAGAAGATACGCGAACGAGCGGGAAAGGCAAGCGGAGAGCGGGTGGAATGCGAAAAGAACCTACCGACGGATCGGCGTCCCGGTCTTCTGCCGCAAGAGCCGGAACCGCCGCTCGACGAGGGCGCGTCGGGACTGCAGAGCGCCCAAATCCGGAAAAAAAACATCGATATCGGCCAATAAAAACGGGCCATTTGCGAAAAAAGAGAAGAATTTTCAAAAAGGGGGTTGACGGGAACGGGGTGCGCGCGTATTCTTTGCGTCACTTGAATGGATTGTGTCGCGAGAGCGGCAGATGAAACGAGAGTTTGGTTCTGTTAAAAAATGTGTTTGGCCGGTTGACAACTAAGCCAGTCGTCGGTTAGATTACGCAGGATCAATTAAGCGAGCGAGTCTTCTCGCCGCTGCGCGATTCCGGAAGCCCTTGAACGAATAGGGAAAGGGAAGATGGGATTTTGCGCGTTTTTGTTCTTTTGAAAATGGAATAACATTCATGTAACACCGCTTCGAATCAGAAGTGGTGTGGTAAGTACAAACAGCTTGTGTTGAGTCTATAAGTTAATTCTTAAGATCGGGTCGGTTTCCTAAAGCCGGCCTGTCGATTAAGGATCAGCAAACTCAGACCGGAGGGCAACCGAAGGTTTGAACCCATATTCATATGGAGAGTTTGATCCTGGCTCAGAACGAACGCTGGCGGCGTGGATTAGGCATGCAAGTCGAACGAGAATCTGAGAGTCCAAGTTTTCGGACAAGGACTTTTGGAGGACAGTGGCGGAAGGGTGAGTACAACATGGATAATCTACCTTCAAGTTGGGTATAGCTCCTCGAAAGGGGAGATAATCCCGAATGTGGTGATCCGGCGCATGTCGGAGAATCCAAAGGCGGGGACCGCAAGGCCTGTCGCTTGAAGATGAGTCCGTGCACTATCAGCTTGTTGGCGGGGTAATGGCCCACCAAGGCTATGACAGTTAGCTGGTCTGAGAGGATGGTCAGCCACACTGGGACTGAGATACTGCCCAGACTCCTACGGGAGGCTGCAGTCGAGAATCATTCGCAATGGGCGAAAGCCTGACGGTGCGACGTCGCGTGGAGGATGAAGGTCTTCGGATTGTAAACTCCTGTCATGAGGGATAAATGGCCAGGGCACGAATAGTGCCTTGGAATGATAGTACCTCAGGAGGAAGAGACGGCTAACTCTGTGCCAGCAGCCGCGGTAATACAGAGGTCTCGAGCGTTGTTCGGATTTACTGGGCGTAAAGGGAGCGTAGGCGGTTCGGTATGTCGAATGTGAAAGCCCACAACTCAACTGTGGAAATGCATTCGAAACTGCCGGGCTAGAGTACTGGAGAGGAGAGCGGAATTCTTGGTGTAGCGGTGAAATGCGTAGATATCAAGAGGAACACCGGTGGCGAAGGCGGCTCTCTGGACAGATACTGACGCTGAGGCTCTAAAGTTAGGGGAGCAAACAGGATTAGATACCCTGGTAGTCCTAACCTTAAACGGTGTACACTTGGTGTGCGAGGAATTGTCCCTTTGCGCGCCGTAGCTAACGCGATAAGTGTACCGCCTGGGGAGTACGGTCGCAAGATTAAAACTCAAAGGAATTGACGGGGACCCGCACAAGCGGTGGAGCATGTGGCTTAATTCGATGCAACGCGAAGAACCTTACCTGGACTTGACATGCAAGTGGTAGAACCCTGAAAGGGGGACGATCCCGCGCAAGCGGGAAGCTTGCACAGGTGCTGCATGGCTGTCGTCAGCTCGTGCCGTGAGGTGTTGGGTTAAGTCCCGCAACGAGCGCAACCCCTGTGGTTAGTTGCCCTTATTCAGTTAGGCACTCTAGCCAGACTGCCTGTGATAAGCAGGAGGAAGGTGGGGATGACGTCAAGTCAGTATGGTCCTTATGTCCAGGGCTGCACACGTGCTACAATGACCGGTACAGAAGGAAGCAAGGCCGCGAGGCGGAGCTAATCCCCAAAACCGGTCTCAGTTCGGATTGGAGTCTGCAACCCGACTCCATGAAGCTGGAATCGCTAGTAACGGCGCATCAGCTACGGCGCCGTGAATACGTTCCCGGGTCTTGTACACACCGCCCGTCACATCATGGGAGCCGATTGCACCCGAAGTCGTCGATTCGACCCGCAAGGGGGATAGACGCCCAAGGTACGATTGGTGACTGGGATGAAGTCGTAACAAGGTAGCCGTTGGGGAACCAGCGGCTGGATCACCTCCTTTCTAAGGAGAATCCCTTGGACGAATGGCTTCGGCCAACTCGTCCGAAGGATACGGACAATCGTTCCGCGCAAGCGGGACGAGCCCCGGCTCGACCGGGGCCACAACAAAAAGAACGACGAGACACAGGTTGAAGGTATTTACCGCACCACTTCTGCTTCGAAGGCCGGAGCCATGAATGTTCGAGAACGTAAAGGCGTCACTCGCGAATTGGGCCTCAGGGTCCCTGGGACGAAAAACCACGGGGGCATAGCTCAGTTGGTAGAGCGCCAGCTTTGCAAGCTGGAAGTCACGGGTTCGAATCCCGTTGCCTCCACCAACGCAACCGGGCGTGTAGCTCAGTTGGTTAGAGCGCGTCCCTGATAAGGACGAGGTCCCTGGTTCGACTCCAGGCACGCCCACCAACCTTCTCGTCGATTCCAACCGATTTCCGCCGATTCGGCGGTTCGATCTTTGAAAACTGCATAGGATACATTGATGATTAATTACAAAGAAGGGTAGAAAATACTCTTCACCGTAGATAAACATACAAAGAATCAGAAAAATAACTCATGAAATCGACCAATTTGTAACGATTTTGGTCAAGCTCAAAAGGGCGCATGATGGATGCCTTGGCATCAGCAGGCGATGAAGGACGCGATAAGCTGCGAAAAGCTTCGGGGAGCGGCAAATACGCTTTGATCCGGAGATTTCCGAATGGGAAAACCCAGCGAGGGTAATGCCTCGTTGACGAAGTCCGAATAAAATAGGGCTTCGCCGCCAACCCCGGGAAGTGAAACATCTCAGTACCGGGAGGAAAAGAAGACAACAGTGATTCCCTCAGTAGTGGCGAGCGAAAGGGGAACAGCCCAAACCAACGCACTTGTGCGTTGGGGTTGCGGGATCCCGACGTGGGATCTTCGACGGATAGAGGAAGCCGGTGGAAAACGGCTCCAGAGAGGGTGACAGGCCCGTACTCGAAATCCGAAGAAGCCCTAGGGACATCCCAAGTAGCACGGGACACGTGAAACCCCGTGTGAATCCGGTGCGTCCACGCACCAAGGCTAAATACTGCTGGTGACCGATAGTGAACTAGTACCGCGAGGGAAAGGTGAAAAGAACCCCTGTTAGGGGAGTGAAATAGTACCTGAAATCATGTGCTTACATGCTATGGTAGTCCCGCGCAAGCGGGATGGCCGTTTGCCTTTTGCATAATGAGTCCGCGAGTTATTGTTGGCAGCAAGGTTAATCCGCCTCTGGCGGAGGAGCCGAAGCGAAAGCGAGTGCAAAACGTGCGTTCAGTTGCCGGCAATAGACCCGAAGCCGTGTGATCTATCCATGGGCAGGTTGAAGTCTCTGTAACAGGAGATGGAGGACCGAACTTATGAGGGCTGAAAACCTCTAGGATGACCTGTGGATTGGAGCGAAAGACTTATCAAACTCGGTGATAGCTGGTTCTCCTCGAAATAACTTTAGGGTTAGCCTGCACGAATGCTCGCCGCGGAGGTAGAGCACTGAATGGAATAGGGGCCTTACCGGGTTTCCGACGCCAATCAAACTCCGAATACCGCGGCAGTCACGTGTGGAGATAGACTGTGGGGGATAAGCTTCATAGTCAAAATGGAAACAGCCTAGATCGCCAGCTAAGGCCCCTAAAACCGGTTCAGTGACTAAGGATGTACGATCGCTAAAACAGCTAGGATGTTGGCTTAGAGGCAGCCATCATTTAAACAGTGCGTAACAGCTGACTAGTCGAGCGATTGTGCGCCGAAAATGATCGGGACTAAACCGGTTGCCGAAGCTGCGAATTTCCAGGATCTTCGGATCCTGGGAGTGGTAGAGGAGCGTTGTATTTGCATTGAAGCGCAAGGGTGACCGAGCGTGGAGCGGATACAAGTGATTATGCGGACATGAGTAACGAATAGCCGGATGAGAATTCCGGCCGCCGAAATCCCAAGATTTCCTGGGGAAGGTTCGTCCGCCCAGGGTTAGTCGGCCCCTAAGTCCAGGCCAATTAGGCGTAGGCGATGGGAAGCAGGTTTAATATTCCTGCACCGCCGATGGGCGATCAAGACGCGATGGAGTACTCGGAAAGTTAAATCAGCCGTCGATTGGAAGTGACGGTTCAAGCCCGTAGGGGTGTGGCCAGGTAAATCCGGCTGCGCAACCTGAAAGGCGACGAGACGCGGAGGCTTCGGCCGAAGCGGATTGGTTGATACTCTGCCGACAAGAAAAGCTTCTAGCGAGCCCATAGGCGACCGTATCGTAAACCGACACAGGTGGGAAGGTAGAATATACCAAGGCGCGCGAGAGAAACCTCGTTAAGGAACTCGGCAATCTAGCCCCGTAACTTCGGAAGAAGGGGTCCTCCAGACCGTTCGTGTAACAACAAAGCGGATTGGAGGCGCAGTGAAAGGGCCCAGGCGACTGTTTATCAAAAACACAGCACTATGCCAACTCGCAAGAGGATGTATATGGTGTGACACGTGACCAATGCTGTAAGGTTAAGGTAAGGGGTTAGCCGCAAGGCGAAGCTTTGAACCGAAGCCCCAGTGAATGTCGGCCGTAACTATAACGGTCCTAAGGTAGCGAAATTCCTTGTCGGGTAAGTTCCGACCTGCACGAATCGTGTAACGATCTGGGCGCTGTCTCAACGAGGATCTCGGTGAAGTTGTAATTCCGGTGAAAATGCCGGATACCCGCAGTAGGACGGAAAGACCCTGTGAACCTTTACTGTAATCTGACATTGTGTTTTGGTTGATTATATGTAGCATAGCTGGGAGGCTTCGAAGCGATCTCGTCAGGGACCGTGGAGCCGTCAGTGAAATACCAGTTTTAATTAACCGGAATTCTAACCGCGGGCCGTGAAACCGGTCCCGGGACCGTGTCAGAGGGTCAGTTTGACTGGGGCGGTTTCCTCCAAAAGAATAACGGAGGAGTTCTAAGGTCACCTCAGCACGGTCGGCAATCGTGCGTAGAGCGTATAGGTATAAGGTGGCTTGACTGCGAGACCTACAAGTCGAGCAGGTGCGAAAGCAGGACTAAGTGATCCGGCGGTTGCTAGTGGTAGCGCCGTCGCTCAACGGACAAAAGGTACTCCGGGGATAACAGGCTGATCGCCGCCAAGAGTCCATATCGACGCGGCGGTTTGGCACCTCGATGTCGGCTCATCACATCCTGGGGCTGGAGAAGGTCCCAAGGGTTCGGCTGTTCGCCGATTAAAGTGGTACGCGAGCTGGGTTCAAAACGTCGTGAGACAGTTTGGTCCTTATCCACTGTGGGCGTAGGAAATTTGAGGAGAACATTCCTTAGTACGAGAGGACCGGGAATGACGCACCTCTGGTGTTTCGGTTGTCGCGCCAGCGGCATGGCCGAGTAGCTATGTGCGGAATGAATAAGCTCTGAATGCATCTAAGAGCCAAGTCGACTCCAAGATTGGATTTCCCTTGCTGGTTCGCCAGCACTAAAGGCAGGTTGAAGACTACGACCTTGATAGGGCGGGTGTGTAAGCGCAGCGATGCGTTCAGCTAACCGCTACTAATCAGCCGTGAGGCTTGGCCATTTATTTGTTCGCGGCTCCGCCCCGTTTCGGCGGGGCGGAGCCTGCGACATCTTTTCATGGTTATGTTTCGATTCCGTGTATCCTATGCAATCCTTTTTTCCTGGTGACCATGGCGCGAGGGTAATACCTGTTCCCATTCCGAACACAGAAGTCAAGACTCGCCGCGGCGATGGTACTGCCTCACTTGGGGGCGGGAGAGTAGCGCGTTGCCAGGATTTTTTCCCGAGCCGATCCGTTTTGCGGGTCGGCTCTTTTTTTGTTGGGCCGCATTTTCACTTTTCGGTTTTCGATTTGTTGTCGCTGGCTCCGCCGGGGCCGGCTGGTTTCAGGAAGGGACGTCGCGCCGCGCCGTCCGGGCTGGCTGTCATCCCGAGCCTGTCGAGGGATCTCGGCCTCGCCCCGCTGGCAGGCCACGGGTATCGCAGGCAAACTTGTTTTCGCCTCCCCACCAATTTTTTGCAGCTGGCGGCCGCCCGTTGCCTTTGCCATGATCGGCACCAATGCCCATGACCGCGCCACACGACGAATCGCAGCAGAGACGAACGGCGGCCTGGCTCTGGGTGGCCGCTGGATCCGTCCTGATTTTCCTGTCCATTCCCATGGCGCGGGCGGTGCAGGGATTCCTGGACCGGCGGATGCGCCCGGACGTTTATCTGGTCGCGGCGGCTGGTTTCGGGCTGGCCGGCCTGGCGGCCGCGCTGCGTCGGATCGTCCGCACCCCCGGCATCCGGGTCGGCTTGCGGCTGGGATTGTTGGCCGCCGCCGTCGCCGCCGCCGTTTGGCTGCTGCGGAGCCATCTGCAGTCTTCGGTCGAGGCCATCCACTTTGTGGAATACGCCGCGCTGGGCGTGCTGTTCTTCCGGGCCTGGCGACACCATGCGCAGGATCCGCTCGTCTATCCGCTCGCGCTCGCGAGCCTGGGGCTGGTGGCCTGGGCGGACGAATTCCTGCAGTGGCTGATGCCGGGCCGGTTCTGGGATTTCCGCGATATCCGCTTGAACCTGCTGGCCGGAGCCGTCGGCCTGCTGTTCGCGGCCAGCGTCGTGGCCCCGGGTGCGATCCGGCTGCCGATCGCCCGGAGTTCCGTCCGGCGCCTGTGCGCCGTGGTTTGGGTCTTCCTGCTGGCGCTGGGCTGCGCGGCCGCCGCCACGCCCGCGCGCGTGGATTTCGTGGCGGCGCGCGTGCCCGGCTTGGCGTTTCTGCGCAACAAGGAAAGCCGGCTGGCGGAATACGGCCACCGCCACGTCGATCCGGACATCGGCACGTTCCGTTCGCGCCTGGATCTCGCGGCGCTCCGGCGGAGCGACCGCGAGCGCGGGGCCGAAATCGGCGCTGCGTTCGCCGCCGGCCGGCCGCTGCCGGATCTGCGACGGTATCGGCGGGACTTCACGGTTTCGGCCGATCCGTTCCGCTTCGAGTTCTATCGACATTTGATCCAGCGCGATCACTACGAAGCCGCCAGCGGACAATACCGGGTCACCGATCCGGCGCGTTTCCGCCACCACTGCACCGTCGCCGCGCGGGAGAACCAGCTTTTGGAAAAATATTTCCCGCATGCGCTGGCGGCGGCGGGGCGCCGCTGGGACGAAGCCCGGCGCGAGCGCAGCGCCGCCGGCGCCGATTGGGCCAAGCCCTATTTCAGCGAAGTGCAGAACCACCTGATCGTCTCCGCGCCGGCGCCGGTCTGGCTGGGGGCGTTGCTGGCGCTGGCGGGCGGCGTCGGTTGGGGCTATGCGCGCTGGGGCAAAGCGCCGCGCACAGCTGCGATTCGGCGCCAGAATCCAGCCTGAAGGCGGGACTGCGAACGGGCCTAGTATGGAGTCCACGCTTTCGGGTGTTTTTGAAATTCCGTAGCCGCTCGATGTCGGAAACAGCCCGGCTCGGCAGGGACGCCTCGCCCTGCCCAAATGCCGTATTGGAGGCTTGGGGTAGGGCGAACCCTCCGGGTGAGCCGATCTCTATGGCCGTTCAGAAACAGCCATGGGGAATCTAAATTTGCACTAGTGTGCGGCGGTCGTAATCGCCCGAAAGCGAGAAGGGTTGCGCCAAAATGCGCCGCGCCCGGTTGCCCCGGATTGACCCGCCGCGGCGAAAATTCCATGATGCGGCCGGGATTAGACAAGGAAAAGTCATGCGGAAAACGGCGATGATGGGTGCGAGGTGCCGGGTGGCGGCGGCGGTGTGGCTGTTGGCGGGCGGGGCGGTTGCGGCGCAAACGAACGGGCCGGCCGGCCATCCCTTGGCGGCGGCGGTCAAGGCGCAGGCGGACGTCCGCTGGTGGGCGCAGGTGAACCGCGCCGCGCTCTACGCCGACAACGGGACCGAATCCGAGTGGTTCCACGTGGACAACGACAGCATGCCGTCGCGGTTCGGCGTCGCCGGCGACTACAAACCGGAAGTCTGGGGCGGGTGGATGTTCGGCGGGCAGATCGAACTGGGTTTCAAGTCCGACAACTCCTGCGAAGTGGCGTTCGGCGGGCCCGATCCGGAATTCAAGGTGGACGGCCGCAAGATCGAGGCGTACGCGAAAAACAAGAAATACGGCGCGCTTTCCGTGGGGCAGGGCGACATGGCCTCCAACGGCACGGCCGAAGAAGATTTGAGCGGCACCTACGTGGCGGCCTACAGCCAGGTGCGGTTCGCCGCCGCCAGCCTCGTCTTCGCGCCGCGCGCCGCCGCGCCGCTGCCGGCCGCGGACGCGCCGGCCGGAACGAACGTTCCGCCCCGGGCCCCGACGGTCAAGGACGTCTTCAACAACTTCGACGGCTTGCACCGCGACGACCGCGTCCGCTACGACGCGCCCGTCTGGCGGGGCTTCGCCGCGTCCGCCTCCGCCGCCGGCGAGGAAAACTTCGATGCCGCCCTGCGGCACTCCGCGGAACTCGGGCGGCACAAGCTCGCGTCGGCCGTCGCCTACGCCCGCAAAGGCGCCGGCGTCGATCAATACAGCGGCTCCTGCTCGCTGCTGCTGGCCTGCGGCCTGAACTTCACCGCCGCCGTCGGCGGCCAGGACGTGGACGGCGAACGCACCCCGCTCTCCGTCTACGGCAAAATCGGCTACCAGCTCGATTGGTTCTCCGCCGGCCCGACGATGTTCGCCGTGGATTATTCCCGCAACGAGGAGATTTCGCAGGCCGCCGACGTGGCGGAATCCTATGCCGTCGTTTGCAACCAGCGCCTCGATCCGCTCAACGCGGAACTCTACGCCACCGCCCGCAACTACGTCCTCGACCGCGCGGACGCCGACTACGACGACCTGTTCGTCTTCATGAGCGGCGTCAAGATCCGCTTCTGATTCGAGCCGATCCGATCGGATAACGCCGCCGAAGCCGTCTGCGCTGTGCCCAGGCGCGGGCAATCGCGGCCCGGCGCGGCAAACAAAAACCGGCCGCGGAAGCGGCCGGTCGTTCAGGGGCGCCGGAGGGCCCGCTGGGGCTGGAATTATTCGACCACGGTGATCGACTTGACGTTGAGCAGGCGGTTGGCGTCCACGCCGACGACTTCGACGATCTTGCCGTCCTTGTCCGCCAGGGTCTTGCCTTCGCCGTTGACGATGTCCACTTTGTATCCGTGGCTCATCGGATCGGCGGGATTGATGTAGATGCCTTGCAGCGCGCCATCGGGCCCGACCGCGACGCTCACTTCGCCTTGGACGGTGATTTCTTCGGCTACCGCCGCGACCGGCGCAGCCACCGCTGCGACGGGCGCTTCGATCGCCGCCGCCGGCGCGGCCACCGCTTCCGCCGGAACGGGAATCTGGGCGAAGGACGTGGAGACCGCGAGACCGAATCCGCACAACGCAACCATTCCGATCATCTTTTTCATGTGTACTGTTTCTTTCTGCCTTTGTGGAAAGGCAAGAATACGGTGCGCCTCCCGCCCCGGGAGAACAATGAAATATGCGCTCGGAAAGTAAACCGCGGTACAGCGAAAAGCCGGAAGGTCCCCATCTCATTGGGCCCTCCGCCGCATTTTCGAGGCCCAAAAACACCAAAAACGGCCTGAAAATGGCCGTTTTTAGGGTTTGGAGGGGTTCCGGAGTCGAAAATTCCGAGTTTTGCTCCCTTCGGGGCATGCGGGACGAGGAATTATAGGACTGCCCCCTTTTTGACCCCATTTTTGGCTGTCATCCCGAGCGTGTCGAGGGATCTCGGATGAGGTCTCGCAGGTGGGCCGCAGGTGAGGCCGAGATGTCCCGACTGCGCTCGGCATGACCGGAGAAAGAGCAGCCGAAAACATTTTTCTCGCCAAGGACGCGGAGAGCGCAAAGATGTCTCTACAATGCCCGATACCTCTTGGCGAACTTGGCGCTCTTTGCGAGATTCTTCGGCTCGGATGTCCGATCCTGCCGGCTCACCGCGCCGACCGACAACCGATCCCGGTTTGGCGCGAGATGGCTTATTTGAAAGTCTCTTCGATCACGTCTTCGTCGGATTCGCCGAGGACTTCGGCGCCGCGGCGGACGGGGTGGACCGTTCTGCGATTTGAGCCGGCCATTCTGGCTTTATTCGGTCGCTTCACGCAAAACCTCGTTGCCCGTGAAATACAGGATTTTCAAGCCATGCTGGATCGGATCGGTTTTGGGGCGGGCGGGATCTACCGGCGCCTGTGCGCCTCGGGGCGAACGATAGGTCCGCAAGAGTGCCAGAATCCGATGGATGTCTTCGGCGGGGAAATTCTTTTCGCGCAGATACTGGCGCAGATTCTCGCGGTCGGTGTCCGAATATTGGAGTTCGGGTTCTTGGTCGAGGATCGATGCCGCCCACTCATTGGTCGCCAATACCTGTTGGAATCGCGCGTTTTCATCGGCTTGAATCCGCTCCAGCTGCCGATCGGCTTCGTCTCGTGCCGCCTGGATGGCTTGGCGATGCGTCTGCTCCTGCATGGAGTAGTTCCGCTCGACGTCCTGCCGTTTGGCCGCTTCCGATTGCATTTCCAGCCAAAGCAGCACGCCCCATTGCGCGAGCAGGCCGGTGTATTGCCGTGGCGGGGTTCGCGGGGGTTGTCCGGAATCCACGACGGTGACCCAGAAGCCGTCCACGCGGGATTCCGACGGTTTTTGGCCGGCGAGCGCGAGGGGCGGGGCGACGGCGGTGTTCCAGGCGAGGCCGACGGCGGGCAAGGCGATGGTGTTCACGCCGAGGTTCCAGGTGCCGGCGACGGCGGAATCGAGCGCGTGCCAGGCGGGGACGATGGCGAGGCCGCTGGCGACGCCGCCGGCGGTGCCGGCCGCGCCCAGCGCGCCGCGGAAGGTGGTTTCCACGCTGGCTTCCATGAGCGCCCACGGATAGGCCAGCCACCAGCCGAACACCCGCTGTTGCGTGCGTTCCTGCGCGACCGAGAAATGCTTGCCCCAGGCGCGCGGGATGCCCTTGACGGTGAAGCCCAACCCGCATTCCTTCAGCGCCCAGTCGAAGCAGGCTTTGCTGCCTTTTTTAAGCATCTGGTACTTGTTGGCCTCGAAATATTCGCGGAAATCTCGGCCGGCCGCGAAGAAGTGGTCCTTGGCATAGCGTCCGGGCGGGGCATAGCCGGGGCAGATCCACACGTCGTACCACGTGCCGGAAGCATCCTGGATGCGGCCGAGGCCCATCAGTTGCTTCTTCTGCTGCCACGACAGGAAATAGCCGGGATCGTCGGCCAGGGCGAAAGACGTCGAAATCAGGAAAACGGCCAAGATCGCCGCACGCATCAAAGGTCGCGCCATGTCCGGACTCCTTTCATCGGGAAGCGGGTTCCACGCGGAGCAGTCTAGCGGCCGGCCTATGAAAGGGCAAGACCGGGGAATTCAACCACAGAGAGCGCAGAGACCGGGCGGAAAATGATGATGGAGTTGAAAACCCAGAAGATTCCTCTCTGTGAAACTCTGTGCTCTCTGTGGTGAAAGTTCTTGGTTTTGTTCGTGCTGCCGGCCGGTCAAGCGGTTCGACGGATTCGGGGGGCGGCGGGGCATGGGCGCTTGCGGGGGGCGGGGCGGACGTGCGAATATGCACCCTCGCGCGTCCGGGAAGAGCCCGGCGCGGCAACCCGTCCAGAGCAGAGGAGATTCGCCATGTCCGATCGTTTTCAGCCGTTGAGCATCAGCCAGG
>JBFXHR010000056.1:0-16376 GCA_050176815.1 Kiritimatiellia bacterium | reverse complement strand
CCTTCCGGACCGCGCGCCGAAGGCGAAGGTGGATCTCGCACACCCCACGGCCCCCGGGCCGAGGGCGCGGGTGGATTCAGAAAGCCGTATGGTCCGCGCAAGCCTTACGGTCCGCGCGCCGAAGGCGAAGGCGGATTTCGCAAACCCTACGGCCCCCGGGCCGAGGGCGAGGGTGGATTCAGAAAGCCCTACGGCCCGCGCAAGCCTTACGGTCCGCGCGCCGAAGGCGAAGGCGGCGGATTTCGCAAACCCTACGGCCCCCGGGCCGAGGGCGAGGGTGGATTCAGAAAGCCCTACGGCCCGCGCAAGCCTTACGGTCCGCGCGCCGAAGGCGAGGGCGGGGGATTCCGCAAGTCGTACGGTCCGCGCAAGCCTTACGGCCCCCGGGCCGAGGGCGAAGGTGGATTTCGCAAGCCGTATGGTCCGCGCGCCGAGGGCGGGGGGGAATACAAGAAGCCCCTGCGTCCGCGCAAGCCGTACGGCGACGGGAAACGTCCCGTATGGAAAAAGAAAAAGCCGGAGGGCGGCGCTCCGCCGTCCGCAGGCGGCGGCGAATCCCGGGAATAGAGGGCCTGCGCCGGCGTTCGCCGGCCGGTTGGAAACCGATTGACCCCGCCCCCCGCGGCGTTTACAGTGTCCCGGTTTTGGTGACTGAACTTTAGGGAGAAAATATGGCAACGGCGAAAAAAGAAGAACAGCAACCGGCAGAAGGGGCTTCCGCAAAGAGCGCCTTGCTTTTCGAAATGGACAATGTGGCGCTGGGCGCCCGGCGCATCCGCTACGACGTGCTGTCGGGCATTCTGAAGGAGCAGCGCATCGAGCTGACGCCCATCTTGTTTTCGCGCTACTGCCTGCATCCGGCGCCGTCCGTCTACATGCCGACCTTCCTGAAGGCGATGAAGTACACCGCCGCCACGCCCGAGCAGGTGGTGGAGCGGCTGATCAACGAGACCACGTCGCGCCTCATGCAGAAGACGACGGTGATCAGCGACGGGCTGATCAAGTGGATGGATGCGGCGGTGGCCCGCGGGGCGGCGATCGCCTGTCCCTCGATGCTGCCGCAGGCGTCCGCGGACGCCGTGGCCGCCCACATCGGGTTCGACCGCTGGGGCGTCAAGGTCTATTCCGGCCTGCCGTCGGTCGACAAGGGTTTCCCGCGCGCGGAGCATTGGCTCCGGATCGCCAAGGCCGTTGGGCGCAATCCCAAGCGCTGCCTGGCGATCGCCAGCAACATGGCCACCACCAAGTCCGCCCTGGCCGCCATGATGCACGTCGTGGTCGTCACCGACGAGTTCACGGAATACCAGGATTTCTGCGGCGCCAACCTCGTTTGTTCCGACCTCAAGGAAGTGAAGCCCGATGCGTTCTTCGAAGAAATCAGCTTCTAAGGGCGGGAAACGGGGGACGAAGAAAGCGGCGCCCCGGACGAAGGCCACGCCCGCCGCGCTGCGCAAGGGCGCCGAGCAGATGGCGCGGCTGCTGCAGATCATGGCGCGCCTGCGCCGTCCCGGCGACGGCTGCCCGTGGGATCTCGAGCAGACGCTCGACAGCGTCAAGCCCCATCTCATCGAAGAAGCCTACGAGGCGCTCGACGCGATGGAGAGCGGCAACCGCGAGCATCTCGCCGAGGAGCTCGGCGATCTCCTGCTGCAGATCGTCTTCCAGTCCCACATCGCCGCGCAGGAGGGTTCGTTCAATTTCGCCGAGGTGGCGCAGGGCATTTGCGACAAGCTGGTCCGCCGCCATCCCCACATCTATGGCGAGACGAAGGTGGCCGACTCCAAGGAAGTCCTGCGCAACTGGGACGCCATCAAGAAGACCGAGAAGCACGTGCGGGTTTCCGCGCTCGACGGCGTGCCCCGGCACGTGCCGCCCCTGCACCGCGCCTACCAGCTCCAGAAGCGCGCCGCCCGCGTCGGCTTCGACTGGAGCGACCTCCGGGACGTCTACGCCAAGCTCGACGAGGAAATCGCCGAGCTGAAGGAAGCCGTCGCCCGGAAAGACCGCAAGCACGTCGTCGAGGAGCTCGGCGACGTGCTGTTTTCCGTCGTCAACGTGGCCCGCTTCATGAAGGTCGATCCCGCCTACGCGCTGGAAACCACCAACGCGAAGTTCGAGCGCCGCTTCCGCGTCGTCGAAGGCGAGATCGTCGCCAGCGGCCGCAAGATGAAGGACTGCACCCTCGCCCAGATGGACGAAATCTGGGACCGCCTCCGCGCCGAAGACAAGCGCCGGTAGGTTTTACGTAGCACGTAAACTTTTTTTACGTCCTACGTAAAAATCGGGAAATAATTTTACGTACTACGTAAAATCCTGCGCGCCGCGCAACGTCAGGGCGTCCAGCCGACGCAGCGGCGCGAGGGGGGGGCGAGGAGCGCGCCCCGGGGGGAGAGGGGGACGGAATAGGCGTCGGCGTTGCGGACGTTGGGGTGGTCGGAATCGGGCGCGGCGGAATCGGGGTCGAAGAACGTGACGACGATCCGGCGGGGGGCGGCGGCGGAATCGTCGGCGAGTCCATCCTCGTTGTAGTCGAGCCGGAGTTCGGAGAACCAGAGGTTCTGGGGGGGGATTTGGAATTGGCGGGCGGCGTGGTGGCGGGCGACGTCGACGAAGGCGTCGAGGCGGGGCCGGTCCGGGGGCATTTGGGCGTCGGCGCCGCCGGCGGCGCAGATCGCCAGGACGGCGAGGGCGAGGGGCGTTTTCATTTCTGGGTCTTTTCGGTGGGGACGTGCCGGCTTTCGCCGGCGCTGGCGACGGCGCCGTCGGCGGCGACGTGGGCCTCGTAGGTAAGGACGGAGCGGGTGCGGGCGCCTGCGTTGGTGGAGACCTGGATCGACGAGACGTCTTCGAAGACGACCAAGTAGGCGCGATTGGTGGCGGAGGCGCGGTCGAGGGGCAGGACCCGCTTGAGGCGGAGGGTTTCGGGGGAGGCGTCGGGTTGCGTTTCCAGCAGGTGTCGCCGGGCGGCGAGCACGGCGCGGTCGATGCCCTGCGGCGGGGCGACGCAGCCGGCGGCGAGGCCCAGGAGAAGAACCCAGATGGCGGCGGCGGTTTTCATGTCGCGTTTTTTCCTTGTGCGCGGAGGGCGGGGTCCCAGGGGTTTGGGCGGGCGGCGAGCCGGGCGGCCCAGTCGAGGGCGGTGCGGATGCTGGAGGGATCGGCGATTCCCTTTCCGGCGATGTCGAAGGCGGTGCCGTGGTCGGGCGAGGTGCGGACGATCGGCAGGCCGAGGGTGAGGTTGACGCCGGATTCGAAGGACAGCATTTTCATGGGGGCGAGGCCTTGGTCGTGGTACATGGCGACGACGGCGTCGAATTGGCCGGCGAGGTGCCGGTGGAAGATGGCGTCGGCGGGAATGGGCCCGGAGACGTTCCATCCGCGCCGGCGGCAGCGGGCGAGGGCGGGGGCGACGATGGATTTTTCTTCGTCGCCGAGGGCGCCGCCGTCGCCGGCGTGGGGGTTGAGGCCGCAGACGCCGATGCGGGCGCGGCGGAATCCCATCCACGGCAGCGCGCGGGCAAGCATTTCGACGGCGTCGACGACGGCGTCGGCCGTGAGGGCGTCGGCGACCTTGCGGAGCGGAAGATGGCGGGTGGCGAGGACGACGCGGATGTTCGGGCCGAAGAGCATCATGGCGAAGCGGCGGGCGCCGGTGAGGCGGGCGAGGAGTTCGGTGTGGCCGGGTTCTCGGATGCCGGCGAGGTGGAAGGCTTCCTTGCAGATGGGGGCGGTGACGATGGCGTCGAGGCGGCGGTTCTGCGCGGCGGCGGCGGCGGAGAGAATATAGGCGTAGGCGGCGCGGGCGGCGTCGGCGCGGACGTGGCCGGGGCGGTGGAGGGGCGGCGGGGCCATGTCGGGATCCCACGTGGCGCGGCGGGGCAGCGGCGGTTCGAGGCCGGGGATTTCGGGGGGGAGGGAGCGGCGGATCCGGGCGGCGGCGCGCTCCCAGACCTCGCGGTGGCCGATGAGCACGATGCGCCGGTTGGCGGGCTGGGGCTGGAGCGCGGCCTTGAGGGCGATCTCGGGGCCGATGCCGTTGGGATCGCCGGCGGTGATTCCGATGGCGACGGGTTTCATGCCGGGAATCCTACTCGAACAGATTGTGGGTGAAGACCTGGACGTAATATTTGGAGCGGAGGGAATCGAGCCAGATCTTGCCGAGGCGTTCGAATTCGGCGCGGCGCAGGTCTTTTTCGATTTCGGCGGCGACTTCCCCGAGGGGGCGGACGCGGGCGGGCTGGCGTTCGACGAGCTGGACGAGATAGGTGGCGCCGCCGATTTCGACGGGGGGGGAGATGCCGCCGGCGTCGAGGCCGGCGAGGGCGTCGCGGAGGGGTTCGGCGAGGCTGGCGGTCTCGATGAATTCGCCGTCGTCCTGGAGGGCGGCGGTGGGGGCGGCGTCCTCGAACGAGACGGCGCCGGAGAGGAGGTTGTCGCGGACCGGCAGGGCGGCGGCGGGGTCGGAGAAGGAAAGCGTGCGGAGGCGGACGCGTTCGGGGACGGCGAATTCGGCGCGGCGGCGGTCGTAGGCGGTCTGGAGGTCGAGGGGCGCGACGAGGATTTTGGCGGATACTTCGCGCTGGCGCATGATTTGGACGATGAGCTGGTCTTTCATCTGCTTGCGCCAATCGGCGAGGGTGAGGCGTTCTTCGGAGAGGGCCTTGAAGAGAGCGGCGCGGTCGTTGCCGAAGCGTTCGTGGAGGACGGTGTTGAGGTGGTTTTCGATGGCGCGGTCGGGGAGGGTCCCGCCCTGCATTTCGAAATCGGCGAGGATGAGTTCGGATTCGACGAGGGAATCGCGGACGGCTTCGAATTCCTCGAGGAGCTTTTGTTCGAGTTCGAGGCCGTCGTACTGTTCCGCGAGGCGCTCCTGGCGGGGCTGGAGGACGCCGAGCACGTCGCCGACGGTGACGACCTTGCCGTTGACGATGGCGGCATAGCCGTCGAGGAGGACGCCGGACTCGGGGAGTCCCGCGGCCGGGAGGCCGGCGAGGGCAAGGAGGATCGCGGCGAAGGAAAGGGGGCGTCGCTTCATGGGGGGGCATGATAGGACAAGGGGGCGGGCGGATGCAAGGATGCGGATTGAAAAGGGGAGGGGGATGCCGTAGGGTCGCGGGCGATGGACACCGGAAAAGTCATGCGGGCGGCGCTGGCGGGCTGGCTGGGGTGCGCGTGGGCCGCGGCGGGGCGGGACGTTCCCGTCTACCGGGAGTATTCGCGGCCGATCGCGTTCACCGACGAAACGGGGGTGCGGACGGCAGACGGCAGGACGGCGCCGGACCGGGAGGCGCAGCGGTCGCTGCGCGACGCCAAGGCGCAGGAAAACCTGCTGGGCAAGGAAACGCTGCTGGACGTGACGTTCGGCCATGGCGCTTCGGTGTTCGGGCGGGATTCTGCCGTGTCGGGAAAGATGGCCCCGCTGGCGGGCGGGGGCGAGGAATCGAACCGCCGCCAGCGGAAGGAAGAAAGCGGCCGGAACTGGCTGGCCCAGAGTTTGGCGCTGCCGGGGCTGGGGCAGGCGACGAGCAATGCGGCGCTGTCGGCGATGTCGGCCGCCGGGGGGGAATCGAGCTGGGGCTGGCTGGCCGACGATCTGGCGAATGCGCGGTCGCCAGGCGGTCGGCCGGAGAACTCCGTTCTGGACGGCGCGGCGGAGAATTTGCTGGCGGACGGAATGGATCCCTCCCGGGCGGGAGGGCCCGATCCCTTTGCGGAGTCGGTGCCGCGCGAAACCGACCGGCAAGAGGAAGCGCCGAAGGATGGCTCGAATCCGGGCACGGAGAAAGAAAAGTCCGGCTGGGCGACGGCGCCCGACGGATCGGATCCGACGGACGGCCGCGCGTTGGCCGCCCCGGGTCGGTCCGCGCCCATGTCGTTCGTGGGGGAAATGAGCCGGACGCGCGAAATGTTGGCCGAGATGACGGCATCGGTCCGGCCGGACCTTCCTTCGTTCCGGATGGGATCGGAGACGCCGGCCTCCCGCGGCGCGGGGGACGCGGCGACGCCGCAAGCCAGCCTGTTTTCATCGGATGCGCCCTCCTGGGGCTCCATTTCGTCGGCGGGGGAACGCGGACGGACGACGTTTGGCTCCGTTCCAACCGAGGCTTCGGCGGGGGGCTGGGGGGCGTGGAAGGGTTCGTGGACTGCACAGGGGACCGGAACCGACGGAAGCGGCTGGGGGGGGCTGTCGCGGTTTCCCAATCCGACGGATCCAACGCCGGCGGTGGAAGATACGACTCCGCGAGCGACGTTCAAGCCGGAGGCCAGCGGGGGCTACAAGCCGGCTTGGTATTGAGAAAAAGCGTTTTTCCTGTAAAAATACGCCCTATATTCGGGGCTTTGGCTTGACGGACCGTCGGATGGCCTTCAAACTGTAAATGTGGCAAACGATGTTGGGACGGCGGGTTCCGGTTTGTCGCCGAGGAGCGAAGGCATGAAACAAACGACCTGGGGACTGGTGATGGCGACGGGGAAGTCGGAACAGATTACGTCCGAAATCGAGACGGCGTTTCTGTATCTGAACGATCGGCCGGTGCTGGCGTACTCGCTGGCGGCGTTCATGCGTTGCGCGGACATCGAGGGGATCGTGGTGGTGGTGAGCCGGGAGCGGGCGGAGAGCGTGCTGGGGATGGTGCAGATGTTCGGATATTCGAAGGTGCGGAAAATCGTGGTGGGGGGGGCGCGGCGGTCGGCGTCGATGGCGGCGGGGCTGGAGCACGTGGACGACGAAGTGGAATTCGTGTGCGTGCACGACGCGTCGCGGCCGATGGTGACGCCGGCGCTGATTTCGGAGACGGTGCGGTGCGCGTGGAAGCACGGCTCGGGCGTGGCGGCGGCGGAGATCGCCGACGCGGTGGTGTCGGCGAAGAAGGGCGCGGTGGCGGAGCGGCAGGACGGGGACGAGCGGCTGTGGACGGTGGTTTCCCCGCAGACCTATCCGCGCGCGGCGCTGGCGAAGGCGTATCCGAAAGCCGCGAAGAACCGCAAGAACTACGACGACGACCTGGCGGCGGCGCTGGCGCAGGGGATTGCGCCGCGGCTGGTGCCGGCGCCGGCGCTTTCGCTGCGCATCCGCTCGGCGGAGGATTTGGCGCCGGCGCTGGCGCTGATGAAATAGGCGCGCGGCGGAAAACGGCCGCGAAAAAACCGCGGGAAAACCGCCGAAAAGATATTGCATTCGCGCGCGGTTTGGGGCATAACGCGCAATCAGATTGGGATCGCAAAACGGAAAACCCATCTCGAAAAAGAAACAGAAGAACAAGGAGTACTGGTTATGGCAAAGGCATTGACGAAGAGTCAGATCGTGGCGGCGGTGGCGGAGAAGACGGTCATCAGCAAGAAGCAGGCCGCGGCGGCGCTGGAAGCTCTTTCCGCGTTGGCGTACAAGAACGCGAAGAACGGCTTCACCGTTCCCGGTTTGGGCAAGCTCGTCCTGGTGAACCGCAAGGCCCGCATCGGCCGCAATCCCGCGACCGGCGAAACGATCCAGATCAAGGCCAAGAAGGTCGTGAAGTTCCGCGTGGCGAAGGCCGCGAAGGACGCGATCCTGGGCGCCAAGTAGTCGTCCGTCCGGACGATCGAAAAGCCGCGGCATGCGCCGCGGCTTTTTTCGTGCCCGCGAAAAGAGTTTCCATCGGCGGGCCGGGACGTCATGATGCCGGGCATGGGCGCCGCGCGCACGCGGGGCCCGAGGAGGCTCAACCATGGAAGAACGCGAATTCACGCCGCCGCCGATGCCGAACGCTCTGCGGGATCCGATCCGCCCCCGCTTGAAATTGCGCGGGCCGGGACTGGGCCTGTTGGCGGGACCGCTGGCGCTGGCGCTGGTCGTTTTGCTGTTGCCGATCTGGTTCTGGATTTTCTGCCGCATCGAGCCGGGGCCGGGCGAAATCGCGATTCTGGTCCGCAAGACGGGGGCGGATCTGCCGTCGGGCCAGATCCTGGCGCTGGAGCCGGGGCAGAAAGGCATCCAGCTCGACGTGCTGGCGGAAGGGCGCTATTTCCGGAATCCGTACCATTGGGGCTGGCAGATCGCGCCCATCACGGACATTCCGCCGGGCAAGCTCGGCGTGCTGACGCGGCTGTATGGAAACGCGCTGGCGGGCGGGCAGGTGCTGGCGCCGGAGGGCTACAAGGGCCTCGTGCCGGACGTGCTGCGGCCGGGCAAATACCGCATCAATCCGTACGCGTACGGCGTGCAGTACTTCGATGCGATCACGGTGCGGCCGGGATTCGGCGGGGTGACGACGTCGCTGACGGGGCTCGACGTGCTGAACGGCGACGTGCCCGAGGCGGCCCGCAACACGTTTCTCGTAAAGGACGGGATGAAGGGCGTGATGCCGGCGGTGCTGGACGCGGGCACGTACTACCTGAATCCCTACATGGTGGTCGTGACGGAAGTGAATCTGCAGAGCCAGCGGTTCGAAATGAGCGGGGAGGACGCGATCAGCTTCCTGACGCTGGACGGATTCACGGTGAACGTGGAGGGGACGATCGAATACGCCCTGATGCGCGACCACGCGGCGCGCCTGACGCACCAGGTGGGCGACATGGACGACATCCTCAAGAAAATCGTGCTGCCGAAGGCGCGCGGATTCAGCCGCATCGAGGGCAGCAAGAATCCCGCGAAGAACTACATCGCGGGCGCCACGCGCCAGAAGTTCCAGGACAACCTGGAGGCGCACCTGATCGCCCAGTGCAGGAACTGGGGCGTGGACATCAAGTCGGTGCTGATCCGCAACATCACGCCGCCGGACGCCATCGCGAGCATCATCCGGGAGCGCGAAGTGGCGGTGCAGGACGCGAACAAGTACGGGCAGCAGATCGAGCAGGCGAAGTCGGAGGCCGAGCTGGTCCGGCAGGAGATGCTGGCGGTGCAGAACAAGGAGAAGGTCGAAGCCGACACGCAGCGGATCCGGGCGGTGATCGCGGCGGACCAGGAGCGGGAAGTCAAGCTGACCCGCGCGAACCGCGATCTGGAAGTGGCGAAACTCGAGAACGCCGCCGCCCAGGCGCAGGCCGAAGCGAAGCTGCTGCAGGCGAAGGCAGAGGGCGACGTGATCCGCATGCGCAACGAAGCGGAAGCCGGGGTCCTGGAAAGCCAGGTGAAGGCGTTCGGCACGGGGATGAATCTGGCGAGGTACGTCTTCTATGGGCGCGTGGGGCCGAAGATCCAATCGATCCTGAGCGGCGACCAGGCCGACGGGTTGGGCGGGCTGCTGAAGGCCTACGTGCCGGCGGCGGCGAAAGGCGGTGCGCAATGAAAACCGCAGTGAAAATGGCGTTGACGCTGGTTGGGGTGGTGCTGGGCACGTGGTTGGCGTGGGAGTGGGGATTCTGCCGGTTCTACGTGGGGCCGGACCAGATGGCGGTCATCACCGCCACGATGGTCGGCGAACCCTTGCCGCCCGGGCAGATCCTGGCGAAGAAGGGCCAGCGGGGCATCCAGGAGGACGTGCTGGGCGAGGGACGGCATTTCCTGAATCCGTGGCTGTACGATTGGAAAATCGTGCCGGTCGTTTCGATCCCGCCCGGCAAGGTGGGCGTCGTGACGTCGAAGGTGGGCGAGCCGCTGCCCGAAGGCGAATTCCTCGCGGAACCGGGGCAGAAGGGTATCTGGCGGAATGTGCTGGGGCCCGGAAAATACCGGATGAATCCGGTGGGCTACCAGATCGACGTCGTGGACGCCATCAGCATTCCGATCGGCTACGACGGCGTGGTGACGTCGCTCTCGGGCACGCAGACGGTCCCGAGCGAGTTCGCGAAGAGTGGCGAAAAGGGCGTGCGCAGCGACGTGCTCCAGCCGGGCCTCTATTTCGTGAATCCGCGCGAATACAAGGTGGACGTGCTGGAAATCGGCGTGAACCAGGTGTCGCTGATCGGCAAAGGCGGCGGCGCGGTGATCACGAAGTCGCTGATGACCTCGCAGAACGTGGCGATGGACCGCCTGCAGCAGAACGTGCTGCAGGAACAGCAGGCGAAACGAGCCGACTACATGCAGTCGGAAGCCAGCTCGGGCATGCGGCTGGGCTTGAGCCGGCTGGCGCCGGCGGCCGAGCCGGTGGCGAAAAGCCGGGCGCCCGGCGGGAAGTACGATGACAGATCGAAGGAGAAACCGTCGCCGGCGGCGCCGCTGCCGCCGTCGCTGTCGTTCGTGCTGAACCAGTTCGTGGAGTTTCCGTCGCGGGACGGGTTCGAAATCAGCCTGGACATGACGGTGGAATTCGAATTGCTGCCCCGGGACGTGGCGTGGCTGTTCCGGACGTACGGCGATTTGCCGGCGGCGGTGGACAAAGTGATCATGCCGCAAATCCTGTCGGTGTCGCGGCTGAAAGGTTCGGCGTACGGGGCGAAGGATTTCATCGTGGGCGAAGGCCGCGAGAAGTTCCAGAACGAGCTGACGGAGGCGCTGGCCAAGACGCTGGAGGAAAAGCGGATTCGGATCCATGCCGCGCTGATCCGGCACGTGAACGTGCCGGACCAGATCCTCAATCCGATCCAGCAGGCGAGTTTGGCGCAGGAGCAGGACCTGACGAACCAGGAAAAGCAGAACACGGCCAAGAAGCTGGCCGAGCTCAATACGGAGCTGAGCCTGATCGGCCAGCGCCGCGAGCAAGTCGCGCAGGAAACGGAGAAGATCAAGGCGCTGATCCAGGCCGACGAGGAAAAGCAGGTGGCGGAAATCCGCGGCGACACGATGCGGCAGACGGCGGAAGTCGAGAAGCAGACCGCCGGGGTGCGCGCGGAGCGCATCACGACGCTGGGTTCGGCCGATGCGCAGGTGATCCAGCTCGTCGAAGGCGAGAAGGCCAAGGGCCAGCAGCTCAAGGTGAAGGCGTTCGGCGACGCGGAGGCCTACAATCTGTGGGCGCTGGCGTCGGCGCTGGGCGACGATCTGACCATCAACATCCTGCATGCGGGGCCGGGAACCTTGTGGACGGATCTGGAAAAGGCGGGGCTGGCCGACCTCGGGGCGGGCCAGGCGCTCCAAACGCCGAAGAAATGAACCGCGGCCAGCGTGGAAGGAGCGCCGCGTGAGGGCACGCGGCCTACAATGGATCCCGCAAACGGATGGCCCGGTGCCCCCGCCGGGCGGATGACGGGAGACCGGTCGTGGAGGATGGACTGGCGCGGCTGCTGAAAGAAGTCGAGGCGGAAGCGCGGGAAACGGCGCCGTACACGGGGATTTCCGCCTTTGCGCCGAGCGTCATGCGGGCGATGGCCGAGGTGCCGCGGCCTGAATTCGTTCCCGAAGAAGAACGCATTTCGGCCTATCTGGATGTTCCTCTGCCGATCGGACACGGGCAGACGATTTCGCAGCCGTACATCGTGGCGCTGATGACGGATCTGCTGGAAATCGGTCCGGGGGACAAGGTGCTGGAGGTGGGCGCGGGGTCGGGCTACCAGGCCGCGGTGCTGGCCAAATTGGCGAGGGTCGTGCACACCGTCGAAATCGTGCCCGCGTTGGCCCGCGCCTGCCGGGAGCGGCTGGCGCGGCTGGGATTCGCGAACGTCGTCGTGCACGAGGGCGACGGCGCGGAGGGCTTGGCGGACGAGGGGCCGTTCGACGCGATCATGGTGACGGCCGCCGCGCCGCGCGTGCCGCCGGCGCTGGCGGCGCAGCTCAAGTCCGGCGGGCGCATGGCGATCCCGCTGGGCGAACCGGGGGAGACGCAGGAGTTGGCGCTTCTGGAAAAAGACGCGCGCGGCGCGGTTTCCATGCGTTCCGTCTTGCCCGTGCGGTTCGTGCCGCTGACGGGAAAGCGATCGTCCGGCCCCGGGCCTCTCGACGGGCGCTGACGGGGAAACGCCGGCGGATTCGCGTTCAGGCGTTGCGGCGGAGGAGGGCGAGGGTTTCCACGTGGAAGGTGTGGGGGAAGAGGTCGAAGGGTTCGATCGCTTCGAGGCGGTAGGGCGATTGCAGGAAAATTTTCAAATCGCGCGCGAGGGTGGAGGGGTTGCAGGAGACGTAGAGGATCGTCTCGGGCGCGAGCTTCGCGATCCACGCGATGGCGTCGGGGGAAAGGCCGGGGCGGGGCGGATCGACGACGACGAGGTCCACGTTCTCCGGCATGCCGGGGGGCCGGGCTTCATTGACGTCGGCGGCGAGCAGGTCGACGTTCTGGACGTCGTTGAGGGCGACGTTCTCGCGCGCGGCGAGCACGGAGGGCTCCCAGCTCTCGACGGCGACGACGCGATCGGCGACGGCGGCGAGATGCAGCGCGATGGGCCCGGTGCCGGCGAAGAGATCGAGGGCGACGGCGGGGCGTCCGTGGAGCGTGGCGAGTTCGCGCACGCGGGTGAAGAGTTTTTCGGCCTGGGCGGTGTTGCTTTGGAAGAAGGTGTCGGGGCCGATGCGGAAATGCAGGCCGTTGAGGATTTCCTCGATGGTGCCGGCGCCTTTCAGGATCGTGCGCTTTTCGGGGCGTGGAGAGCCGTAGATGTTGGCGTCGATGGAGAAGTAGAGGACGTCGACAAGGTCGTCGAGGGCGGCGAGGAGATGCTCGGCCAGGCCGGGATATTCGGTGGTGGCGACGAGCTCGACCATGCGCTGGTTCGTGCCGCGGGCTTCGCGGATGGTCAGCGTGCGCAGGCCGGGGGTTTTCTTGATCTCGTGGAAGGCGGGGACGTTCATCTGCTTGGCGAGGGCGAGGACGCGGCGGACGATTTCGCGCGAGCCCTCGGACTGGAGCCGGCATTGGTCGGCGGGAATGATGTGCATGAAGCTGCCGCGGCGGTGCAGGCCGAGGCGCAGTTCGCCTTCCATGGTGGCGCCGAAGCTGAAGACCATCTTGTTGCGGTAGTCCTGGGTCTGTTCGGCGGGGACGACGTCGCGGACGAGTTCCTGGGCGCCGGGGATGCCAAAGAGGGATTCGACGAGGACTTCCTTCTTGAAGCGGAGCTGGGCGGGATAGGCGCAGTGGCGGAACGTGCAGCCGCCGCAGTCGCCGGTCCAGGGGCAGTCGGAGGGGATCCGTTCGGGGGCGGCTTCGAGGATCTCGATTGCGCGGCCGAAGGCGAACTGCTTCTTCTTTTTGTAGAGGCGGGCGCGGACGGTTTCGTTGGGCAGCGCGTCGTCCACGAACACGACGAAGCGGTCGGCGCGGGCGAGCGCCTGGCCGCCGTAGACCATTTTTTCGGTGCGGACGACGAGTTCCGGGGGGGGTGTGTTTTTTTTCATGGGGGGGGGGGAGAGGTCAGAAGAGACTCAATATCCAATATTCAATATCCAATGTTCAAGTGAACAGCCGGGATTTTCAACCCTGAACCTTGAACCGCTGAACCGTTGAACCTCTACCGCCTCATCTCGCGCGCGGCTTCGCGCTCGTCGGTCTTGCGGCGGAGGGTTTCGCGCTTGTCGTAGAGGAGCTTGCCCTTGCCGAGGCCGAGCTCGATCTTGATCTTGCCGCGGGCCAGGTAGAGTTTGAGGGGGACGATCGCGTGGCCCTTGAGCTGGAGATGGCCGGAGAGGCGGTCGAGCTCGCGGCGGTGCATGAGGACTTTCTTGGGGCGGTCGGGTTCGTGGGCGTTGAAGCCGGACTTGGCGGCGAGGTAGGGCTGGATGCGCATGCCGTAGATGAACAGTTCGCCCTTGTCGAACGCGGCGTAGGCCTCGGCGAGGCTGGCTTGGCCGGCGCGGCAGCTTTTGACTTCGCCGCCGGCGAGGGAGAGCCCCGCCTCCCAGGAATCCAGGATATGGAATTCGTGGCGGGCCTTGCGGTTGGTGGCCAGCGCGCCCTGGCCGGCCTCTTCCGATGGACTCATGGCGCGAGGCGCGCCTACAGGGCGAGCAGGTTGCTCCCGTGGTCGGTCCGGGGGCTCGAATAGGACCCGAGTTCGGCGGAGAGCTTGCCCTCGGCCACTTCCTTGAGGGCGAGATCGAGGTGGTCCATGTCGAGGGTGTCGGGCTTGATGAGGGGGCGCTGGCCGGCGTTGAGCTGGCGGACGCGCTTCGAAACCACATTGACCAGCAGCGGGATGTTGGGCATCCGTTCCTTGGCTTTTTCCAAATAGGTCGCGTTCATGGGGTTCCTCCGGGTAAAGTGCGGGACTCGATCAAAGCGGCGGACTATAGGGCGGAGGGGCGGGAAGAGTCAATGGCGAAAATGGGGGCGCGGAAAGCTTGCCAGCGCGGGGAGGCGGGGGTATAAAGCCGAAATTGGTTCTTTTTGGCTTGGCATAGAAAGGCAAGGGGTAGGAGTGGCGAAGGCGATCGAGCAGTTGTTGGCCTTGCAGGCGTGCGACCAGGACGTCCGGCGCTTGCGCAAGGAGATGGAAGACATTCCGTTGCGGAAGCAGCAGATTGAATCGCGCCTTGGCGCGCACCAGGAGGGGCTGGCCCAGGCGGAACACGCGCTGCTCGCGGCCAAAGCCAGCATCAAGAGTCTGGAAGGCGAGATCGAGGAAGGCCGCCGCCAGATCCAGAAGTACCGCGAGCAGCAGCTCCAGATCAAGAGCAACGACGGCTACAAGGCGCTCGAAAAGGAAATCGCGACGGCGCAGGCCGGCATCCGGAAGCTGGAAGACCGGGAGCTGGAGGCGATGGAAGCCGTCGAAACCGCCGCCGCCGAGGCGCAATCCCGCCGCGATTCGCTGGGCAAGGAGCAGAAGCGGGTGGAAGAGGAAATCAAGGCGTTCCTGGACCGCAGCGCCGGACTGGATGGCGAGCTGAAGGCCAAGGAAGCCGACCGCAAGGCGCAGGCGGCGGAAATCGAGCCCAAGTGGCTGGCGCGCTACGAGCGGCTGTTCGCCAAGCAGAAAGACGCGGCGATCGCCCTCGTGGAGCACGGCACCTGCGGGAGCTGCCACATGAAGCTTTCGCCCTCGCAAATCGTCGAGGCGCGCAAGCCCGATTCGCCGACGCTCTGCGACTTTTGCGGGCGGATGCTGTATCTTGGCCCGTAGCGGCCCCACCGTTTTTTCACGCGATCTTTGACAGCCGGGGCTCCGGGCGCCGGTCGCCGGCGGGGCGCGCAAGCGCGTCCGCCGGAGGAAAGTCCGGACTCCGCAGGGCAGGGCGTCCGTGCCGGGAGGTGCGGAATCCCTTTGGCAAACGAAGGGAAAGGAAAGTGCCACAGAAACCAAACCGCCCGGGCGCGCCGCAAGGCGCGCGCGGGTAAGGGTGAAACGGCGGTGTAAGAGACCACCGTGCGGAGGCCGAGAGGTCCCGCGCAAGGCAAACCCCGCCCGGAGCAAGATCAAATAGGGAATCGCAGGGGCGGCCCGTCCCGAAGCGCGGCGACGCGCGGCGATTCCGGGTTGATCGCTCAGACAAATGACCGGGCCCGCGCAAGCGGGCGACCGAATCCGGCTTACTCGCCCGGAGTTCCGGTTGTCGAAGATCGAGTGCGAAGAGAAATTGCGAATGGCCATGGACAAGGCAAAGGGATGGACAAGGGCGTCGCTGGCCCTGTGGGCGCTGGCGGCGCTTCTGGCGCTGCGCCTGGCGTTCGTCCTGCGGAGCGCGCCCGCGCCGGCCGCCGCCCCCGCCGCCGCCCCGGCGGCGGAAGGCGAGGCCTTCCGCTGGCCGACGCTCGACGCGGGAATTTGGCGCCTCTTCCGTTCCGCCGACTCCGCCGCGCCGAAATCCGCGCCCGGCGCCTGGGCCGCCCGCTACCGGCTGGCCGGCGTCTTCCTGAGCTATCCCGACACGGATCTCCCCGGCGCCGGCGCCGGGGAACGCTGCGCCATTCTCGACGATCTGCAGGCCAAGCGGCAGGTGTTGGCCTTCGAAAGGGAATGGCTGAAAGACGCCCCCTCGGCCGTGCAGGTGGCGTCCATCGCCGACGACCGCGTCGTGCTGTCCGACGGCGAACGCGAGGAGACGCTCCTGCTGGAAATGGGAACCGCTTCCGCATCGGAATCCGGCCCGGACCCGTCCGCGGCCGCGGCGCAAAAGAAGCCGGTCCTCGAAACCAACCGGTTCGGCAGCCGCATCGAGGAAAACCGGTGGGAAATCGACCGCGGGGCCGTCCTGGACTATTCCCAGGAAGTCCTGAACTCCCCCGTGCGCACCGCCGCCATGTTCCTCTCGATGGAGCCCGAACGCGGGGCGGACGGCAAAGTGGTCGGCCACCGGCTCAACCTGGATTTCAAGGACCTGGACGACCGGGACAAGGACTTCTACCAGCAGGTCGGCCTGCAGAACGGCGACGTGCTGCACCGGGTCAATTCCGTGCGCATGACCAACCAAAAACGCGCGGAATACATGATCGGCCAGTTCGCGCAGGGCAAGCTCGGCACCATCGTGATCGACGTCGAGCGCGGCGGAAAGCCCCAAAAGCTCATCTACTTCGTCAAGTGAGGCCCGGCCCGTGGATTTTACGTACTACGTAAACTTTTTTTACGTACTACGTAAAAACCCGGAAAAAGTTTTA
>JBFXHR010000055.1:0-16450 GCA_050176815.1 Kiritimatiellia bacterium | reverse complement strand
GGTGCGCTCTTCTAGGGTAAGATGTCGGTATTCCAAGGCCAGCCTCCTTTTGGTTGCGTAGGTTCGATTGTATCGAACCGAGGCTCGGCCTTGGAACTTTCGTGCACTTCACCCTAGACACCACCAGCACGTAAAACGGTCAGGTGCGGTCGAGGCCGGCGCGGAGGTCGCGAATTTTTTCGGCCATGCGGGCGGGAAGATCGGGGGCGGCGGGGGCTTGGCCGACGACGTTGCAGAGGGTCGAGCCGACGATGACACCGTCGGCCATGGGGGCGAGTTTCTGCGCGTCCTGGCCGTTGCGGATGCCGAAGCCGAGACAGACGGGCAGGGGACTGGCGGCCTTGACCTCGGCGGCGTGCTTGCGAATCGCCTCGTAATCCAAGCCGCCTTCGCCGGTGGTGCCGGCCTTGGTGACGAGATAAAGGAAGCCGCCGGTTTCCCGCGCGATCGTTTTCACGCGGTCGGGACGGGTAGTGGGCGCGACGAGGAAGACGATCTGGATGTCGGTGCCCGCGAGCGCGGTTTTCAGCGGGCCGGCTTCCTCGGGCGGGAGATCCACGACGAGCAGGCCATCGACGCCGGCGGCGTGCGCGGCTTTCGCGAGGCGGTCGAGGCCGTACTTGAAGAGGGGGTTGTAGTAGCCGAAGAGCAGGATGGGAATTTCGGACTCGGCGCGGAGGCGGGCGGCGAAGTCGAGCGTCTTCGTCAGCGTCATGCCGGCCTGGAGCGCGCGCTGGGAGGCTTCCTGGATGACGGGGCCGTCGGCGGTGGGGTCGGAAAAAGGCACGCCGAGCTCGAGGACGTCGAGGCCTGCGCCGCAGGCGACGCGGAGGATTTCGAAGCTGGTTTCGGGATTTGGATCGCCGGCGGTGAGGTAGCCGACGAGAGCCTTGCGCTGGGCGGCGGCGAGTTTAGCAAAGGTGGAAGTGATTCTATTCATGGTTGTGAAGAAGACGTTTTCACCACAGAGGAGCACAGAGAGAAATCCATTTTCATTCTCTGTGAACCTCTGTGTTCTCTGTGGTTCACATGGCTGTTGGGGTTAGGGCGCACCGTGCTCCTTCAGCCAGCGGGTGACGTGGTCGAGGTCCTTGTCGCCGCGGCCGGAGAGGTTGACGAGGATGTTCTGGGTCTTCGGGCGCTTGGCGGCTTCGCGTAAAGCGGCGGCGAGCGCGTGCGAGCTTTCGAGGGCGGGGATGATGCCTTCGTATTGGCACAGCGACTGGAAGGCGGCGACGGCTTCCACGTCGGTGACGCCTTCGTAGCGCACGCGCTTCAAATCGCAGAGCAGGGCGTGTTCGGGGCCGACGCCGGGATAGTCGAGGCCGGCGGAGATGGACCAGGCCTCGTGGATCTGGCCTTCGTCGCTTTGCAGGAGGTAGGTCAGGGCGCCGTGGAGTTCGCCGGGGGATCCGCCGCAGAGCGAGGCCGCGTGGCGCGGCGTGTCGAGGCCGTCGCCGGCGGCTTCGGCGCCGATCATGTCGCAGGGGTCGTCGAGGAAGGGATAGAACAGGCCCATGGCGTTCGAGCCGCCGCCGACGCAGGCGACGAGCAGGTCGGGCAATTTGCCGCATTTCTCCAGAAATTGCGCGCGGGCTTCGTCGCCGATCACGCGCTGGAAGTCGCGGACCATTTCGGGATAGGGGTGGGGGCCGGAGACGGTGCCGATGACGTAGAACGTGTCCGCGCTGGCGCCGGACCAGTAGCGGAGAGCTTCGTTCATCGCGTCCTTGAGGGTGCTGGTGCCGGAGACGACGGGGATGACCTGCGCGCCGAGCAGTTCCATGCGGCGGACGTTGGGGGCTTGGCGGCGGATGTCCTCCGCGCCCATGAAGACCTTGCAGTCGAAGCCGAAGCGGGCGGCGATGGTGGCGGTGGCGACGCCGTGCTGCCCGGCGCCGGTTTCGGCGATGACGCGTTTCTTGCCCATGCGGCGGGCGAGGAGGCCCTGGCCGACGACGTTGTTGATCTTGTGCGCGCCGGTGTGGGTGCAGTCCTCGCGCTTGAGCCAGATGCGCGCGCCGCCGACGTGGCCGGAGAGGCGCTCGGCGAAATCGAGCGGCGTGGGCCGCCCGGCGTAGTCGCGGAGCATGGCGCGGAATTCGGCCAGGAACGCGGGGTCGTTCTTCGCCTGCTTCCACGCGGCTTCGACGTCGAGCAGGGCGGACATGAGGGTTTCGCCGACGAAACGGCCGCCGTAGGGACCGAAGTGGCCGGTGGAATCCGGATAGCGACCCATCAGTTTATTCATGGGGAGCGGCGGTGGGGGTTGGAAGGAGGACGGAATATCCAATATTCAATATCCAATATCCAATGTTCAATGGATTGAATATTGAAGACTGATCATTGAATATTGAATATTGGGTTTTCATTTTGGATTCCGCCGCAGGAGGTTGCTCATGCGGCCATGCGCCTCGCGCAGGAGGGTTTCGGTGGTGGGCCAGTCGATGCAGGCGTCGGTGATGGATTGCCGGGGATTGCGCCGGGCGGGGTCGGCATTCATGGGCTGGGCGCCGCCCTCGAGATTGCTTTCGAGCATGAAGCCGCGGAGGGAGCGGTTGCCGGCCTCGATTTGCGAGAGAACGTCCCGCAAGACGATGGCTTGCCGTTCGGGCTGTTTGCCGGAATTGCCGTGGGAGCAATCGACGATGATGTTGGTGGGTAGGCGGGCGTCGCGCAAGGCCTTTTCGCAGGCGGCGACGCTTTCGGCGTCGTAGTTGGGCTTTTTTCCGCCGCGGAGAACGACGTGCGGATAGGCGTTGCCCGTGGTGCTGACGACCGCGGCGATGCCGTCCTCGGTGACGCCCAGGAAGTGGTGCGGGCCCATGGCGGAACGAACGGCGTTGATGGCCGAATCGAGGGAGCCGTCGGTGCCGTTTTTCAGGCCGATGGGCGTGGAAATGCCGCTGGCGATTTCGCGGTGGGTCTGCGCTTCCACGGTGCGCGCGCCGATGACCGACCACGAGATGAGGTCGCCGAGGTACTGGGGCATGAGGGTGTCGAGCAGCTCGGTGGCGGCCGGCAGGCCGATTTCGGCCACGCGGAACAGGAAATGCCGCGCCATCCGGATGCCTTCCTCGACGTGGAAGGTGCCGTTCATGAAGGGATCGTTGATGAGCCCTTTCCATCCGACGGAGGAACGGGGCTTTTCGAAATACACGCGCATGACGACGAACACGGCGTCGGCGATTTCGTCGGCGAGCGCCTTGAGCCGCCGGGCGTATTCTTCGGCGGCGTCGAGGTTGTGGATGGAGCAGGGCCCCACCAAGGCGAGCAGGCGCGGATCCTCGCCGTCGAGGATGCGTTCGATGGTTTCGCGGCCGCCGCCGACGGTTTTCATCGTGGCGGCGGTGTGGGGGATGGCGGCTTTCATTTCGCGCGGCGTCAGGAGCGGGACGATGGACTCGATGTTGACGTTTTCGATGCGGGGATGGCTCACGACGGGGATCCTTTCCAGGAAAACGGGTGGGGGGCCACGGGCCGTTCGGCGGCGGCGCGAAGGAAGGCGCGGACGGCGGCTTCGTCCTTGATGCCGGGGGCGGTTTCGACGCCGGAAGAGGCGTCGAAGCCGGCGGCGAGGCTGTCGCGGGCGACCTGGGCCAAGTTCTGGGGATTCAGGCCTCCGGCGATGGCGAAAGGACGGAACGGGGCGAGCGGCGCGGCCTTGCTCCAGTTCCAGGCGAGGCCGTTGCCGCCGGGCAGGGCGCCCCGGCCGCATTCGACGAGGATGCCCACCTGCGGAGGCAGGGCGCGGACGGCGGCGAGCAGTTCCGGTCCGGTGCGCTTGATGGCCTGCACGACGTGGAAGCCCTCGCGGTGGACGGCTTCGATTTTTTCCGTCGTTTCCTCGCCGTGCATCTGGATGGTATCGAGCGCGGCGATGCGGGCGGTGCGGACCATGAAATCGACGGTGGCGTTCACGAAAACGCCGACGCGCGCGATCTGCGGATCAAGACCGGCGAACAGTTGGCGGACGGCGGCCGGGGCGACGTTCCGCGGGCTTTTCTCATAAAAGACCGCGCCCAGAGCCCCGGCGCCGGCATCGGCGCAGAGCAGCGCGTCCTGTCGCCGGGTGATGCCGCAGATTTTGACGTGGGGGAGGAACATGAAATCAATTAGTGATTAAGAATGAAGAATTAAGAATTCAGAAGGTTGGGAACAGGCAGGGCGGTCCACTGTTTCAGAAGGGCGGCGGGGTCGTCGAGGCGGAGGAGGGTTTCGCCGACGAGGAAGCGGCGGATGCCGGAAGCGAGGGCGCGCTGGACATCGGATTCGTCGCGGATGCCGCTGGCGGCGACGACGGCGGAACCGCGCGGCAAGGTGGCCGCGATGCGGGCGGCGCGATCGGTGTCGGTGTGGAAATGGGCGAGATCGCGGTTGTTGATGCCGACGACGGGGACGTCGAGGCCGGCGATGCGCCGGGCGTCCGTCTCGTCGTGGATTTCGACCAGGGTTTCGAGGCCGAGGCCGTGGGCCAGGGCGAGGAGGGACGGGAGCTGCTCGTCGTCGAGGATGCGGACGATGAGCAGCATGGCGTCGGCGCCCATCGCGGCAGTTTCGTAGACCTGATAGGGGTCGAGAATGAAATCCTTGCGCAGGACAGGCAGTTCGACGACGTCGCGCGCGCGCTTGAGGTCCTTGGCGGAACCCTTGAAGAAAGCGGGTTCGGTCAGGACGGAGACGGCGGCGGCCCCGCCGGTCTGGTAGGCGAGGGCGAGATCGCCGGGATGCAGGTCGGGGCGGATGTCGCCCAGGGAGGGAGAGGCGCGCTTGATTTCGGCGATGACGCGGACGCCGGGGCGGGCGAGGGATTCGGCAAAGCCGCGGAAGTCCTCGCGCTTGGCGGCGAGGCGTTCGAGTTCGGCCTGCGGCTTGAGGTTGCGGGCGGCGGCGATTTCGTCGCGCTTGGCGGAAAGGATTTGATCCAGGAAAGACATATGGGTTTTAGACAGCGGTCTAGTCTTAAGATTTCGAGAATGCCACCAATTGCTCCAGTTTGTCGAGCGCGGCGCCGGAGTCGATGGATTCGGCCGATTGGCCGATGCCTTCGGCCAAGTCGTTCACGCGGTTGGCGGAAAGCAGGGAGGCGGCGGAATTGATCAGCACGATGTTGCGCTTGGGCCCCCGGATTTTGCCTTCGAGGATGCCGCGGGTGATCTGGGCGTTGTCGGCGGGGGCGCCGCCTTCGAGTTCTTCGTTGGAGCAGTAGTTCTCGAAGTAGACGGCCGGGTCGATGTCGTAGGTCTTGATGCGGCCGTCCCTGAGCTCCGAGCAGCGCGAGGTGGTCGTGAGGGTGATTTCATCCATGCCGTCGTGGCCGTGGACGACGAGGACGCGGCGCGAGCCGAGGATTTTGAGCACTTCGGCGAAGGTTTCGGTGAGTTCGGGGGCGAAGACGCCGAGGAGCTGGCAGGGGGCGCCGGCGGGATTGGTGAGGGGGCCGAGCAGATTGAACAGGGTGCGCACGCCCATCTGCTTGCGGACGGGGCCCGCAAAGCGCATGGCCTTGTGGAAAGCCGGGGCGAACATGAACGCGATGCCGATTTCGTTGAGCGCCTGTTCCATGATTTCGGGCGCGGCGGCGAGGTTGAAGCCGAGGCATTCGAGGCAATCGGCGCTGCCGCTTTTGCCGGAGCTGGCGCGGTTGCCGTGCTTGGCGACGACGGCGCCGGCGCCGGCGGCGACGAACGCGACGGTGGTGGACACGTTGAACGTCATGCCGCCGTCGCCGCCGGTCCCGACGGTGTCGAGCGTGTCGTGGGACAGCGACTGCAGGCGGGTGGCGGCCGCGCGCATGGCGCGGGCCGCGCCGGCGATTTCGTCGATGGTTTCGCCCTTGGCGGAGAGCGTGCCGAGGAAAGCGCCGATCTGGCCTTCGGTGAATTCGCCGGAGAGGATGCCGTGGATGGCCTCGAAGGATTCGTCTTCGGTGAGGTCTTTGCGGGCGACGAGTTTCTTCAGGAGGGCGGGGATGGTGACGTTCATGGGAGGCCTTTCAAACAATCAATCCGAATATCCAATATTCAATGTTCAATATCCAATGTTCAAGTGAACCGCCGACGAGTTTACTCTGGTTTCTGACCTCTGACCTCTGCACTCTCGGAATTCCTGAGGAAATTCCGGAGGATGCGCTTGCCGACGGGGGTCATGATGGATTCGGGGTGGAACTGGATGCCTTCGACGGCGAATTGCTTGTGGCGGATGCCCATGATTTCGCCGTCGTCGACAGCGGTGGCGGAAACGGCGAGGCAGTCGGGGAGGGATTCCTTTTCGAGGGCGAGCGAGTGGTAGCGCATGGCCTTGAAGGGGCGGCTGTCGAGGCCCTTGAAGATGCCTTGGCCGTCGCAGGCGACGTCGGAGACTTTGCCGTGCATGAGCTTCTGGGCGTGGACGACCTGGCCGCCGAAGACGAGGCCGATGGCCTGGTGGCCGAGGCAGACGCCGAGCATCGGGATTTTGCCCGCGAAGGCGCGGATGGCGTCGCACGAGACGCCGGCGGCTTCGGGGCGGCCGGGGCCGGGGGAGATGACGAGGGCGGACGGCGCGAGCGTTTCGATCTCGGCGACGCTGATCGCATCGTTGCGGAACACCTGCACCTCGGCGGACATTTCGCGCAGGTATTGCACGAGGTTGTAGGTGAAGGAATCGTAGTTGTCGATCATCAGGATCATGGTTTTTCCAATCAAGAATTGAGAATTTCTCTCACGGAGATGCACGGAGGTTCACGGAGAGAGAACCCCAAGGGGTTTTGCTCTGTGAACCTCTGCGATTCTCTGTGTGAGCAAGGGCTGTTCATGGCTGTTTGGCTTCGGCTTGTTGGGCGGTTTGGAGGAGTTCGAGGGCGCGGGACATGGCGGCGGCCTTGTTGAGGGTTTCGCGCAGTTCGGTATCGGGGTCGGAGTCGGCGACGATGCCGGCGCCGGCGCGGATGGTGAGGCGTCCGTGCTCGGCGACGGCGGTTCGGATGCAGATGCAGAAGTCCATGTTGCCGTCGAAGGAGACGTAGCCGACGGCGCCGCCGTAGGGGCCGCGGGGCTGGTCTTCGAGTTCGGCGATGATTTCCATGGCGCGGATTTTGGGGGCGCCGCTGAGGGTGCCGGCCGGGAAGGACGAAGCGAACAGGTCGAAGGCGTCGTGGCCGGGTTCGAGGTCGGCGACGATGTTGGAAACGAGGTGCATGACGTGGGAGTAGCGTTCGACGATCATGAGGTCGGTGACCTGGACGGTGCCGGGGATGGCGACGCGTCCGAGTTCGTTGCGGCCGAGATCGACGAGCATGAGATGTTCGGCGCGCTCTTTTTCGTCCTGGAGCAGGCTGTCGGCGAGCTTGCGGTCTTCCTGTTCGGTGGCGCCGCGGGGGCGGGTGCCGGCGATGGGGCGGAGGGTGGCGGTGCGGTGGTCGAGGCGGATCATCGTTTCGGGGGACGAACCGATGAGGGTGCAGTCCTGCGCCTTGAGGAAGAAGAGGTACGGCGACGGGTTCACGTGGCGCTGGGCGCGGTAGAGGCTGACGAGGTCGTCCGGGGCGGGGCCGACGAAGGACTGGGAGACGACGCATTGGATGACGTCGCCCTCGAAGACGTGGCGCTTGACGGTTTCGACCATGCCCTTGAACGTCTCGGGCGGATGGACGGGCTGCGGGGTGCGGATGGGGGTTTTGCCGGTGGGCGAGCTGTCGGGGACGGGCTGGGCCAGCGTGGCGAGGAGATCCTGCACGCGGGCGGTGGCGGCGTCGAAGAGGGCGTCGGCCTCGCCGTCTTCCTTGAACGCGAGGGCGAGGGCGGTGAGCGTATGGTTGACGTTGTCGAAGATGAGCAAAGTGTCGGGAATGACGAATTCGGCCATGGGGCGCTCGGGGGGGAGCGTGTTGGGCACGCGCGGCTCGAAGAAATGGATCATTTCGTAGGAAAAATAGCCGACGAGACCGCCGCAGAGCCGGGGCAGTCCGGGCAGGTGCGCCAGGCGATAGGGCTTCATCAGCCCGCGCAGAACGGACAGGGGATCGCCGCGGTGGGGGATGCGCTTCTCGTCGATGCCCTGGCGGACGACGACGTCGTTGCGGTAGACGGCCACGGTCGCGCGGGCGGAGACGCCCATGAAGGAATAGCGGCCCCAGCGTTCGCCGCCTTCCGCGCTTTCGAGGAGGAAAAGGCGGGGGTGTCGGGGGGCGAAGCGGGCCAGGACGGAGACGGGCGTTTCGGCGTCGGCCAGGATGCGCGCGCCGACGGGCACGACGGAGGCGGAGTCCAGCCGGTCGCGGAACTCCGCGCGGGGGGGGAAGGTCTCGAGCAGCATGTGTTGGCCTGGGTTCACGGAATCCTTTCGGGCGTGTTTCTGCGTATAGAAACACGCGGCGCGGGAGTTGTCAAGCGGGTTGCGCGAAAAAAAACCGAAAATAAAACCGGGACGGAACCGGTTCGCCGGGCGCGGGAGGTCAGCGGCGCTTTTCGAGCAGGAGCAGGGTGCGGGGCGAATTCCGGACGGGTTCGCGCCGGACCAGATCGAATTTTTCGCCGAAGACCTCGAGGCAGCGGTCGAGCGAGACGTGGGCGTACAGATCGACGCGGAATTCGATCAGCTTGCGGAACATGGCGTCGTCGGTCGGCACGAATTCCAGCACGAGGTGTTTCTGGGCGAGGGCCGCGAAGAGGTCGCGGATGGCGGCCAGGGGGAGGTTGGCGCCGACGAGGAGGTGGTGGATGACGGCGAGCGCCAGCACGCAATCGGGCCGCGCGCGTTCCAGGAAGGGCGGGCGCTCCGCGTTCAGGTAGCCGATGCCGGGGCTGGGGTTGGCGACGTCCACGACCATGGGCGTGATGGAAGCGGGTTCTTGCCGGAGGCGGCGGTACATTTGCTCCACCGCGCCGACGTCGAAATCGGTGGCGAGCACGTCGGCGCCGCCGGCGGCCGCGATGCGCGAGTAGTCGCCGGTGTTGCAGCCGACGTCGAGGACCGACGCGGGCTTGGCCTGCATCAGGAACTCGCGGACGATGGATTTCTTGGAGGCCTCGGCGACGTCGTCGTAGGAGCAGGTCTGCGTATAGTCGCCCCAGACGGTTTCGGGGGCGATGGATTCGGACAGCGCGGCGATTTTCCGGTCGAGGCGCCGGAGGGTCATCTGCTGGGCGACCGGATTTCCCGCCGGCGCGCCGGCGATGGCCGCGGCCGGCGGTTTCGGGGCGGCCGCCTTGCCGGCCTTGACTTTCCGCTCGAGGGCGAAGGGCAGGCCGACGTCGAGGACCAGCGAAGGGCTCCAGCGCCGGAAGAACGAGAAGGCTTGCCCGACCTGCAGGGTGGAGCGGCCGTCGAGGTTGGAGAGGAAATAGGAACGGAGGTCCCACCCGGAGTGTTTCACGAGAAGCAGGGGGTAGAGGAACATGCGGTTGAACTGGCCGAGGGCGAACCAGAGGTCGAGCCGCGCGGGCCTTTCGATGGACGTCAGGTCGATGAAAACGGGTTTTCCCCGGACGAATTGGACGTTGTAGGCGGTGGCGTCCTTGAGGGAAAGGCCGAGCGGGAGCAGCTCGCCTTGCAGCCGCAGGGTGAGGCGCCCGGCGTCGGCCAGCATGGAGGTGGACCATTCGTAGGGGTAGGTGATGGGCGAGATGCGATCGTGTTCCAGAAAGGCGGAAAAGGCGGGGTGGGCGGCGTTCAGTTCGGCGAGGAGGGCCGGATCGTCCACGAACCGGGTTTCGACGACGAGGCCTTCCGCGATCCAGCGCGCCAGATGGCCTTGGGCGACCAGATCGCGGAGGAGGCCGGCGGCGGCGGAATCCAGGGCGCGGAAAACGCGCCCCCGATGCTGGAAGACGTATCCGCTGGGGTCGCGGAAGGAGCCGGAATCGCGGGACATTCGGCTATTCCGGTTTGCGGGGATCGTCCGGCTTGGCCGACGCATCGGGCTTCTTGCCGGTGAAGAGGGCCTTGATCTTGCTCCAGAAGACGGCGATGCCGCCGATGCACGAGGCCAGAATGACCTGGATCAGGATGCTGCCGCTGCCGGGATCGATGTAGGCGAGAATCATGGGAACTCCTTGGTCTGAATTGCGGGATGAGAGAGTATAGGCGCGGGGAGGGTCCGTCCAACAAAAAACCGCCGTTTCCGGCGGGAACGCGTCCGGGATTTGGTGGAGGGTAGGAGGTTCGAACTCCCGACCTCCTGAATGCCATTCAGGCGCTCTACCAAACTGAGCTAACCCCCCAAATCCTCAGACGATGCGGGGTGTTGTATCACGCCCGCGCCCCTCCGTCAACCGGTCCGGCGAAAAAACTTTCCGGCCCGGCGCCGCGCGGGGGGCGTGGCGCGGCGCGTCCAATTGGGACTTGACGGTAGGAGAGGGGGGAAGGCAGTATGCGGGGGTTTTGAAGTTGAAAGGCAATTTACATTATTAGGAAAGAGTCCAGATGTTCAGCTGGCTTTTAGGTTATTTTTCGAACGATATCGGCATCGATTTGGGCACGGCCAATACCCTGGTCTACGTCAAGGACCGGGGCATCGTGCTGCGCGAGCCGTCCGTGGTGGCGATCCAGCAAGGATCGAACCGCGTGCTGGCGGTGGGCGAGGAGGCCAAGCGCATGCTGGGCCGCACGCCCGGCAACATCGTCGCCATTCGTCCGATGAAAGCCGGCGTGATCGCGGATTTCGAGGTGACCGAGGCGATGCTGCGGTATTTCATCCGCAAGGCGCACAACCGCAAGTGGGTGGTGCGTCCGCGGATCATCATTTCGGTCCCCAGCGGAATCACGGAAGTGGAGAAGAGAGCGGTCAAGGACTCCGCCACCCATGCGGGCGCGCGGGAAGTCTATTTGATCGAGGAGCCAATGGCGGCGGCGATCGGCGTGGGCCTACCGGTCCAGGAGCCGGCGGGCAACATGATCGTGGACATGGGAGGCGGCACCACCGAGGTGGCGATCATCTCCCTGGCCGGCATCGTGCTGAGCCGCAGCGTCCGCGTCGGCGGCGACGAGATGGATGAAGCGATCGTCCAGTATCTGAAGCGGGTCTACAACCTGATGATCGGCGAACGGACGGCGGAGGAAATCAAGATCACGATTGGTTCCGCCTATCCCCTCGGCGAGGAGATCAGCATGGAGGTGAAGGGCCGCGATTTGGTCGCGGGCCTGCCGAAGACGCTGACGATCACCTCCGAGGAAATCCGCGAGGCGCTGCAGGAGCCGGTGTCGGCGATCATCGAGGCGATCCGCATCACGCTGGAGCGGTGTCCGCCCGAATTGTCCTCGGACCTGGTGGACCGGGGCATCGTGCTGGCGGGGGGCACCTCGCAGCTGCGGGGCATGGACAAGCTGATCGCGGAGCAGACCGGGCTGCCGGTGCACGTGGCCGAGGACCCGCTGAGCGCGGTGGCCGAGGGAACGGGCGTCGTGCTGCACGAGCTGAATTTCCTGCGGAAGGTGTCGTCCGGCACCTAGCCGGACGAGGCCCCGTCCATCCGGATTCCGTTTTCTCTTCCCCTTCCGATAGGCGGATGGTGTTGGCTGGCCGGAAGGAACGATGAAGGATCGCAGATGGATAGCGCTGTGCGCGGCCGCGTTGGTCGTGCTGGCGATGATGAACTTGCCGGAATCGGCCTCCTTGCGCGTCAAGGGGGCGGTGCGGGACGGCATTAGTCCGCTGCAGGCGGTGCTGCGGGGCGGGGTGCGCGAGCTGCGGGAAATCGTCCGCTACGTCCGGGGCATCGGCGACCTGGCGCTGGAAAACCGGGCGCTGTCCGAAGAGATCGTGTATCTGCGGGGGGAAATGCGCATGGCGCGCGAGCTGGAACGCGACAACCAGATGATGCGCGACCTGCTGGGATTCGTGCGGCGCTTTCCGAACCGCCTGGTCTCGTGCGAGGTGATCGGCCGCGACGGCACGGGGTGGTGGCAGACGGTGCGGCTGGACAAGGGCGCGTTGTCGGGCGTGGCGGCGGACCGGGCCGTGATCACGCCGGACGGGCTGGTGGGCCGCACGGTTTCGGTTTCGCAGCGGACGGCGGACGTGCTGTTGGCGTCGGATCCGTCGTGCAAGGTGTCGGTGCGCCTGGCGCGCTCGGGCGCCATCGGCGTGGCGACGGGGCTGGGGGCGAAGGCCGGCGAACAGCCGGCGTGCCGGATGGACTACGTTTCGCAGACGGCGGACGTGCAGGAGGGGGACGAGGTGGTGACGTCGGGGCTGGGGGGGGTGTTCCCGAAGGGGCTGCTGGTGGGGCGGGTGAGCCGCGTGGACATGCACGAGGCGGGGTTGTACCAGACGGCGTGGATCGATTCCGCGGCGAATCTGGGCGGACTCGAATACGCGTTCGTCGCCGCGACGGAACAGGATTTGGCGGCGGCGAAGGTCGAAGCGCCGGCGGACGAGGCGGCGGACGTCGAACCGGATGCCGCCGAGGGGGAAGATCCATGACGCTGCTGATGCTGCTGTTTTGGCTGATCGTGGGCGGCACGCTGCAGGCGGCGGTGCCGGCCTGGCGCCACATGGGACAGCCGGAGTTCCCCTTTCTGCTGGGCGTGACGCTCTACGCGGCGCTGCACAAGAAGGCGCGCTATTTCGCGGCGACGGCATTCCTGGCGGGGCTGCTGGCGGATTCCCTGAGCCTGGCCCCGCTGGGATTTTCCGTCGTCGCTTTTCTGGCCGCGGGCGGACTGGCGAAATGGCTGGGGGGGGATTTCTATGCGGACAAGGCGCGCACCATCACGTGGTTCGGCGCGATCTGCGCGGCGACCGCCACGGGCACCATGGCGCTGCTGTTGCGGACGGACGGGCTGGTGGCGTTGACGGGACGGGAGATCGCGTGGCGCATGGCGGGCTCGGCGGTGCTGGCGGCGGTGCTGGTTCCGCTGTGGTTCCGGCTGATGCGCGGCCTCGAACGCCTGCTGGGGACGTGGGAGGATCGCGTCTGATGGCCCGGGACCGTTCCATCCAGACGATCCACGCCTGGCGGCTGTTGCTGGCGTGGATGGCGATGCTGGGGTTGTTCGGCGCGCTGGCGGTCCGGCTGTGGACCTTGCAGGTGGGACAGGGCCGGGAATACCAGCGGCGGCTGGCCAAGCAAAGCCTGCGCAGCGTGCGGCTGCCGGGCATCCGCGGGCGCATCCTCGACCGCAACGGGGAGCGGATGGCGGACAACCGGCCCAGCTATTGCGTTTCGCTCTATCTCGAAGAGTTCCGGCGTCCGGGCGGCGTGCAGCGGACGGTCGACCGCGTGCTGGACACGCTCGACCGGATCGCGGAGACGATGGATCGGCCGCGCCAGATGCAGGCGAAAGACGTGCGCCTGCACCTGGGGCGCCGGACGCCGCTGCCGTTGGTGGCGTGGAAAGATCTCGACGAAACGGCGGTGGCGCGTTTTGTCGAACGCGCCGGGGATTTTCCGGGCGCGGAGCTGACGACGGAACCGGTGCGGACGTATCCGAACGGGACGTCCGCCTGCCATTTGCTGGGCTACGTGGGGCGGGCCGACGACGCGACGCTGGGCGGCAGCGGCGAGGAAGAGCCGGAGAAGTTCCACTACTACCTGCCGGAGATGGCGGGGCGATCGGGCGTCGAAAAAAGGCTCGACGGCGTGCTGCGGGCCAACGCGGGCGGCAAGCTGGAAATCCAGGTGGACGTGGCGGGGTTCAAGTTCGACGAGGTGTCGCGCCGGGCGCCGGGAAAGGGCAGCGACGTGGTGCTGGCGGTGGACGCCCGCATCCAGCGGGCGGCGGAGGCGGTGCTGGAAGGATTGCGCGGGGCGGCCGTGGTGGTCGATCCGAACAACGGCGACGTGCTGGCGCTGGCCAGCGCGCCGGAATACGACCCCAACGATTTCGTGCCGGCGGTGCCGGCGAAGATTTGGAACGCGCTGCTGAAAGACGAGGCCCGGCCGCTGTACAACCGCGCGACGGGCGGGGAATACGCGCCGGGGAGCACGTTCAAGCCGGTGACGCTGCTGGCGGCGCTGCACAGCGGCAAGGTGGCGGCGGATACCCGGTTTGCGTGCCCGGGCTATTTCCAGCTGGGTTCAGCGCGGTTCCGCTGCTGGCAGCACTGGGGGCACGGGAGCATCGATTTGCAGTCCGCCATCCGCTACTCCTGCAACGTCTATCTGTTCCATGCGGCGCTTTCCTGCGGGCCGGAGGCGGTGCAGGCCATGGCGCGAGACTGCGGATTCGGGCGCAAGACGGAAATCAGCCTCGATTTCGAACGGCCGGGGCTGGTGCCGGATTCCGCGTGGAAACGGACGGAACGCCGCGACAGCTGGCGCGACGGCGACACCTGCAACCTGGCGATCGGACAGGGGGCCCTGCTGGTGACGCCGCTGCAGATGGGCATGTATGCGGCGGCGCTGGCGAACGGCGGAACGCTGTGGCAGCCGCGGCTGATCCGGCGGATTGCGCGGACGGATGGAACGGTGCAGGACGTCGCGCCCGCCCAAGCCCCCGCCGGTCCCAGGTGGACGGCCCGCCACGTCCGCGTGGTGCGCGAGGGCATGCGGGATGCGGTGAACCAGCGCGACGGATCCGGCAAGCGGGCGGCCTTGCCGCACGTGACGGTGGCGGCCAAGACCGGCACGGCCGAATACGGCGTGAAGGGATCCGGCCGCAAGATGACGTGGATGATCGCGTTCGCTCCGTTCGAGAAACCGCGCTATGCGGTGGCCCTGCTGGTGGAGGACGGCGTCAGCGGAGGCACCACGGCGGCCCCGAAGGTCAAGCAGTTGCTGGCCCAGGTGTTCCACGAGGTGGAGGGGATGGAAGCCTTGCCGCCGCCGCCGGCCGTTCCGGCGCCGGTCCCGGTTCCTGCGGAGGAGCCGGCATGACGACGCGCATGCGGAGAGGGTGGGCGGTTTTCCTCGCGCAGGACTGGCTGGCGATCGCGCTGGCGGCGGGCCTGCTGGCGACGGGGCTGGCGTTCATCTACAGCGCGTCGTGGCGCGGCGAGGAAACGGGGATCGTCGGCGCATGGTTTTCCAAGCAGATCTGGTGGGCGGCGATCGGCGTCGCCGTGGCGCTGGCGCTGGTGGCGGTGGATTACCACTTCTGGATCCGGCAGGCGTGGTGGCTCTATCTGGCCGCCCTGGCGCTGCTGGCGCTGGTGCTGGCGGTCGGCACGAAAGTGTACGGGGCCTACCGGTGGCTGAACGTCTTCGGCGTGCTGGTGCAGCCGTCGGAATTCGCCAAGGTGGCGCTGGTGGTGCTGCTGGCGCGGGTGCTGGGCGGGGGGGCGCTCCACGCGCGGTCGTTCGGGACCGTGGCGGTGGGGCTGTTGCTGACGGGGCTGCCGTTCGGGCTGATTCTCGTCGAGCCGGATCTGGGCACGGCGATGGTGCTGGTGCCCACGGCGGTGATCATGCTCTTCGCGGCCGGAGTGGCGCTGCGCTACCTGGCGGGCCTGGGCCTGTTGGGCCTGGCGGGCATCGCGGCCGCGCTTTCGCCGCTGGGGCATTTCATGATGAGCGAGTACCAGCGCGAGCGCATCCTGACCTTTCTGGACCCGTCGCGGGATCCGCTCGGATCGGGCTGGAACGCCCTCCAGTCGGCCATCGCGGTCGGCTCGGGGGGGCTTTCGGGCAAAGGATTTTTGAACGGGACGCAAAGCGTGCTGGGCTTCCTGCCCCGCACGGTTTCTCCCACGGACTTCATCTTCCCGGTCATCGCCGAGGAGAAGGGGTTTATTGGCGCAAGCTTGCTCCTGCTGGCTTTCGCGGGTCTGCTGACGTGCTACGTGCGCACGGCGTGGACGGCGAAGGATCCGGCGGGCAGCCTGCTTGCAACGGGCATTGCCGGCCTGCTGTTCTGCCACGTTTTCGTGAACGTCGGAATGACCATCGGCCTGCTGCCGATCACGGGGCTACCGCTCCCGCTGATCAGCAGCGGCGGGTCGTTCATGGTGAGCACGTTGGCGGGCTTCGGGCTGGTTCAAAGCGTGCATGTGCGCCGCATCGGGCGCGAGGTGTAGTATGTGGGAATGGCTGAAAATGATCGGACTGAGAAAAAAGACCAAGCGTGAAATCATCGTCAACGCGGAGAGTTTGGAGACGCGGGTGGCGATCCTGGAGGACGGCCACATGGAGGAGTTCCTCATCGAGCGCCCGACGGAGGAGCGCATCGTGGGGAGCATCTACAAGGGCCGGATCCAGAACATGGAGGACGGCCTGCAGGCCGCCTTCGTGGACATCGGCATGAAGAAAAACGCGTTCATCCACTACTGGGACATGATCCCGGAGGACGCGGCGCGGCTGGAGGCCGAGGAAGGCATGGCCGCCAACCGTCCGCGCAAGAAAAAAACGCAGCCCGGGGAGATGGCCAAGCAGTTCCCGCCCGGGAGCGAGATCATCGTGCAGGTGACGAAGGGTCCCATCGGCACCAAGGGCCCGCGGGTGACGGCGAACCTGAGCGTTCCGGGACGCTATCTCGTCATGATGCCCGGCAGCCGCCTCAAGGGCGTGTCGCGGAAGATCGAGGACGACAA
>JBFXHR010000054.1:0-16798 GCA_050176815.1 Kiritimatiellia bacterium | reverse complement strand
CCCCCCCCCCCCCCCCCCCCCCCCCCCCCCCCCCCCCCCCCCCCCCCCCCCCCCCCCCCCCCCCCCCCCCCAATTATTCGTCACCTACCAGGCGCTTTCGCGAGATCTGTAGAAGACACCGCCATTTCCCTTTTTCCACATTTTGCGCGACATCGGTCCAAGCGGGCGGGTATTGGATATGCAACACGGGATCGGTTTTTGAGCCGAGCGAGCGAAAGATTTTTGCGGCGGGGGCTACGGCGCTCAAATCCTGCGGCAGGATCGGGAGGAACGGGGCCTCGGGATCGGGTTTTTTCAGATCTGCTCGTATCGGGAATTATGGGCTTCGCCCACCAACCCGGCGGGACAGGATTGATCACAGGCTGACCGGCCCTTGCGCCGCTGCCGCTTCTGCGTGGCACTGCCGGCAAGGCAAAAGCCCCAAAAGCAAAGCATCTGGTCCGGAGAACGTCACCGTCGCCCGCCGTGCACTAATGCGCCTTGCGGCGCATCTGAAAAGGCACTGCCGTTTTCTTGTGTGCATGTTTCGAATCGGGAATGCTATGGTTTCCCCATGAACGCCGCCATCCTGCCCATCGATCCCGCCGCGGAACACGACACGGCGGAAAAGTGCCGCATCCTCGAACTGGCGAACGTCCCGGACGATCCGGAGTGTTCCATCGCCCGCGCCCGAGTCGAGCCGGGCGCCACGACCCAGTGGCACCAGCTGGCAGGCGTGGCCGAGCGCTACGTGATTCTCGAAGGCCGGGGACGCGCCGAAATCGGTGGCCTTTCCCCGCGCGAAGTCGGTCCCGGCGACGTGGTTCTCATTCCCCCCGGCTGTCCGCAGCGCATCGCCAACGTCGGCAAGAGCGATCTCGTCTTCCTGGCCGTGTGCACCCCCCGTTTCCGAGCCGAATGCTATGCGGACGACGAATCGGCGGATTCCCGCACCCAGATCCAGACGCGCGTCGAGCCGTAGGTCTTGTCGCGGACCCTGCGCCAGCCCGGGAATTCCGGCGGCGGCTCCTTTCCCTCGGTTTCGAACACGAAAACGCCGCCGGGCTTCACCCATCCGTTCTGCGCCAGCAGGCCCGCCAGTTTCGGGAGCCAGCCGTTTTGCTTCGCCTCGGCATAGGGCGGATCGGCGAGGACCAGATCGTACCCCTCCCCCGCGCAAGGAAACGCCAGCACCCGGAAGACGTCCGACGCCAGCACCCGGCCGGCCCCGGGCGGCACGCCCAGCGCGGCGACGTTGTCGCGGAGAACCGCCAAGGCGCCCGTGCCGTTTTCGACCCAGTCGACGTTGGCCGCGCCGCGGCTCCACGCCTCCAAGCCCATGGCGCCTGTGCCCGCGAACAGGTCCAGCGCCCGCGCGCCGGGAACCATCGCCGCCAACGAGGAAAAAATGGCCGCGCGGACCTTGTCCTGCGTGGGCCGCGTGCCGTCGCGGGGCGTTTTCAGAAGCCGCCCGCCGTGTTCTCCGCCGGTCAGCCTCACCGCGCAATCTCCCGCGCCCATTGGCAAACGGACAGCGCCAATTCGGCTTCGCAGCCATGAAATCCGTGGTCCGCGCCGGGAATCAGCCAATCATCGAAATCGCTCGAGCGGGTTTTGCGCCGCAGGATCGCCAGCATGTCCGCCGGCGGAATCGCGGCGAATTCCTCTTCCGAGCCGAAGACGGCCAGCACGGGGCACTTCACGCGCCGGAACTGCGTCAGCGCCCCCGCATAGCGGAAGACGTTGGCTTCGGCATGGCTCACGTCGGCCATGCTCAAAAAACGCGCGGCCGAGAACCGTTCGTAAAGCCCCGTCACCGGAGCGTGGCCCTTGCCGGTGGCGACCATTTTCCTGGCCCATGCCACTTTTGCATCGAAGCGCGAACCGAGATCGCGTCTCGTCAGTGCAGAATCGTCCGCCGGGGCCAGCAAAACCAGTCCCGCCACGGCCGGATGCCGCCGCCGGGCCTGCCAAAAGGCGATTTTCTGGCAACCGGTGCTATGCCCGGCGAATACCAGTTTCCGATGCCCCCGTCGCCTTGCGAATTCCGCCGCCGCATCCAGATCGCGCAGGCAGGTCGCGAACGTTTCGTCTTCGGTCCCCCGCTCCGCGCCCCGGTTGTTGAAGGCCAGAATGGCGAGCCCCAGCGCCGGGGCGGCTTCCAAAAACGCTTTTTTGAGCTTCGATCGGTAGAAATTGCTGCCCATGCCGTGCACGAACGCGAGCAGCGGCGCGTTTTTTTTCGGCGCGGGCCGATAAAACCCGTCCAGCATCCGGCCGGGGCGCCCGCCCGCCGCTGCAAACGCCACCAGCGAGCCCTCCAAGGCCCAATCTACCGTTTCCTGCCGTTTCCCTTGCATGCGCACGGGCCCATGTATACGATGAAATGCGGAGTCAAAGCCATGAAAAATCCATTCCGCCTACCTGTTCTGCTGTCGATCCTTGCCCTCCTGTCCGCCTGCGGAAAACCGGCCCCCTCGAACGCGCCGGCAACCGCGCCGGATTCCGAGGCGGCGGCGAACGGCGAATCGGTCCGGTCCGATTCGCGCATCCCGCAAGACCTGCCGCCGTGCCCCGACCTCGTTGCCGTCGAAACCGTGCGCGGCGATGCGCGAACCGGTTCCGCCACGCTGTTCTCCCGCCGGCCCCCGGCCGCCGTGGTGGATTTCTACGCCGCGCAGCTGGCCGCCGACGGATGGATCCTGGGGGCTTCCATCGAGCAAGGGAAAGCCCGCCACCTTCAATTCCACTGCAGCGGCCGATTCCTGCGCTTCCAGATCGATCCTTCCGACGGCCCGGGGGCCGCGCGCGTCCTGATGGCCTGGAATCTGGCGGCCGTCCCCGCGGAATCCAGCGACGCCGATATCCCCGAACCCGACGCGGAAGAATCGGCGGCCTCCGTCGAAAAGTCCGTTGAATGGTAATCCGTCCGATCTCCATTTTGCTGGCCCTGCTCGCCGCGCCGGCATTCGCGCGGCCCCCGCATAATGAATCGCCGCCGGCCGCGCTGGACGTCGCCGCCGAATCCGTCGACCGCGCGGGACTCCTGCCCGCCGACGCCGCCCTGCTCGACCGCCCGGAATTCGGGTGGCGACATCTGCAGACGGACCATTTCGTCCTGCACCACGACCAGAAGATCTTCGCCGCCAAAGTGGCGCGCATGGGCGAGGAATTCTACGAAGCCATTTCCGCCGATTTGCCCGAACTCCGCGACCGGATCGCTCCGCGCCGTTCGCACGTGTTCGTGTTCCGCGATCCGGACGATTGGGCCGCGATCGTGGCGGGCGCGCCGGACGTCGATTCGTGGGCGGCTTCGTTCGTGCGCGGCAACGCGATGTACCTGCAGGAAACCGGCACCGCCCCCGCCGATAAAATGGGAACGCTGGCGCACGAAATGGCCCATTTGGTCTTCCGCCGGTTTATTCCCGTGCACCTGCCGCTGTGGCTCGACGAAGGCCTTGCCGAATACTACGGGGAGTTCGCCTACCGCGACGCGCGCGGTTTGGGCCAAAACCGACGCTCGGCGTTTCGGTCGCTGAAAAACCGCACCCCGTTGGCCGAGTTGCTCGGTGCGACCGATTATCCGGAGGATCCCAAGGACGTCGCCGATTTCTATGCGACGGCCAAGCATCTGGTGGGCTTTCTGCGGCTGCGGTTCCCCGCGGAAAAATGGAATGCGTTTTTCGGGAGCCTGTTGGCGGGGCGCTCCGGCGCCGACGCGCTGCTCGCAGCCTACGGCTGGGCCGACCTGGCGGAACTGGATAAGGAATTCGCGCGCTTCGGGCGCTGATTCCGCGCGCCGGCTTGCCAGCGCCCGTTCCCTGCGGTAGAGTCCGCCTCCCATGAAAAAAGTCAAATTGTCCGAATTATCCGCCGTCGACCGCCGCCTGGTCCAAAAGGCCATCGCCGTCCGCCAAAAGGCCTACGCGCCGTTTTCGCACTACAAGTGCGGCGCCGCGCTGCTGGACGCCCGCAACAAGATCCACGCGGGCTGCAACATCGAAACGATCGATTTCACCCTGACCACGCATGCGGAGATGGATGCCATCAACGACATGATCAAAACGGGCGTGTTCAAACTCAAGACGCTGGCCTGCGCGGTGCAATCCAGCAGCGGCTATGCCCTGCCCTGCGGACTTTGCCGGCAGAAAATCCGCGAGTTCGCGGAGGGTCCCGACGCGAAGATCATCGCCATCAACCTTACGCGGCAGGGCAAAATCCGGCATATCAGCGTGACCACCATCGGGGAAATCTACCCGATTCCGTTCACGCCCGACGGGCTCGCCTGAACCTTGGCCGGCGCGGTTTCCATCCCCTCGTTCATTTTCGACCTCGACGGCGTCGTGGTCGATTCCAACGCCCTGCACGTCGCCTCCTGGCAAGAGGTCGCGCGGCGGCACGGATTCGACTGCCCCGATCCGGAGCACATCGGCAAATGCGGATTGCGCACGCGCGCCGTCATCCGCGACCTGCTGCGCTGGCCGGTGTCCGCGGCGGAGGCGGACCGCATCGGCTTCGAGAAGGAATCCCTCTACCGCGAATGGATCCGGCGGGACGGCATCCGGCCCATTCCCGGCGTCGTGGACTTCCTGGCGGAGGCGAAGCGGCTGGACATCGCCTGCGCCGTCGGCTCGTCCGCGCCCCGCGAAAACGTCGAGGCCTGCCTGCAGTCGCTCGGGCTCGGGCCCGTCTTTTTCGCCACGGTCTCCGGGGCGGACGTCCAGCGGGGCAAGCCCGCGCCGGACATCTTCCTGAAAGCCGCGCACGCCTTGGGCGTCGCTCCCCGCCAATGCCTGGTGTTCGAAGACGCCCCCGCCGGGATTGCGGCCGCCCACGCCGCCGGCATGCGGGCCATCGCCCTGCGGACCAGCCACGGCCGCGAAGAACTCGCCGGCGCCGACCGGATCGTTGCGGATTTCACGGACCTCTCCCCGAAATCCGTCTGCGCGGATTGGACGCCGCGGCCGGCCTGACGCCGGAATCACCGGAGCCGAAGCAGCATGTCCCGCACGGCCGCTTTTTGGCCGGCATCCAGTTGGCCCGGATTCCGGGCCAGCGCCTTGGCCACCTTCAGCGCGCGATCGCGATCCCCTTCTTTCTCGTAGCACCGGGCCAGCATGACCAGCATCGAAACGTCCCGTCCGCGGAGCGTGAGCGCCTGCTGCAGGTCCGCGCGAGCCTCCGCGAAGCGGTCCAGGTTCATCAGCACTTCCGCGCGGGTACTGAGCATCGCGACGTTGCCCGGCTGTCGACGCAGCGCCTCGTCCACCCAGGACAGCGCCTCTTGCAGATCTCCGCCCCGGCGAATCAGGACGTCCGCCAGGTTGTTCATCAGCACGGGATTCCTTTTGCGCCGAATGCCGTCGCGAAAGGCTTTTTCCGCAAGTTCAAACTCGCCCTTCGCGTAATATTCGACCCCTTGGTTCTGGAACCGCAGATAGTGGTTGGGATCCCGGGCCAACAGGGCGCGCATACTGGCCTGCCGCAGCCGATTGTCGCCCAATTCCTGGGACACGAGCATCATCATTTCCCAGGCCTGCGCGTTTTTGGAGTCCTGGTGGATGGCCTTTTCCAGTTCGGCCTTCGCCTCCGCCCATCGCAGGCGCTCCATGAACACCGACGCCAGGGACAGCCAGACTTCGGGACCGGCGGTGGGATGTCCCTGCAGGGTCTTGACGGCTTGCAGGCTCGCCGGATCTTCGGCGTCTTTCAGCAGCACGAACGCCATCCAGAGCCGCAAATCCCCCGGAGTCGATCGGGCCAAGGCGTCGAGCTGGTCCATGGCCTTGTCCTTTTCGCCCTGGGCCAGATCGATCATGGCCCGGTCGAACGCCACCTCGTCTTCGGGCAAGCCCATGGCCAGAGCTTCCTCCAGATAGGCGGCGGCGGCTTCGGCGTCGCCGCGGCGCAGCGACAATTGGCACAGGGACATCAGCGCGCCGGTGTCGCGGCCGTCGCGCATCAGCAGGCCGCGGTAATAGTTCTCCGGCGGAATGGGCCGGCCCCACAGCAGATAGGCCTTGTCCATCCGCTCCATGGCGCCGTCGCTTTCCTCTTCCGGCTTGGGCGGCTTGAGGCGGGCGCCTTCGTCCGTCTCGGGCGACCCGGACATCGCCCAGACCCGACCGCGCCGGACCCATTCGCGGGCATTCCAGACATAGCCGTGCCGGACCCCCAGGGCCCAGCGGTCGCCGCCCAGTTTTTCCAGGCGCTCCGTCCATTCGGCTTCCCATTCGGCTTCTTCCGGAAGCCCCCGCCGCCGCGCCAGTTCGAGCAGATTGAGAAACACGCTGGCGTTTTCCGGATAGATGCGCCGGGCCGCGCGGAAGGTTTCGACGGCGGCCGCCTCGTCGCCCCTCTCCGCCTGCATCACCCCGAGATTGTTGGCCACTTTGGAGACCATCAAGCACAAAACGTCCTGGTAGGGCCGGACGGGGTTCTGTTCCGGCGCCGGGCGTTCGGCCAAGAGGGCCATCCGATCCCAGAAGGGCTTCTGCCGTTCCGCCAACGCCGGGACGTCCACCGCGCCCGGATTCTTTTCAAGGCGATAGAGAAACCCGTCCGGCGCCAGATAGCCGAATTCGCGGAACACGTCGGGCAAATCGACGATGCTGGTCCGGCCGGGACCGGTGGCCGACATCATCAGGTTTTCGAGGAACAGGCCGAAGTTGCCTTCCCGCAGCGGCCCGGACAGCGCTTCGCCGGAAATCATGTAGCTCAACAGCTTGAGGTACGTCGGCGAACTCGTCCTCGGCGCGCTGACCAGGAAGACCGGCGCCCGGCGGGTCCAGATCGCCAGGCGCAGCGAATCGTCGAGCATGCCGGAAGAAAACACGAAGTCGCGCCCTTCCAGGCGGTCCAGGATTTCCGCGGCGGCTTTGTCGATCGCCGCGCCGGGACGCCCATCCGCGATGCGCCAATTGTGGGCGACGCCCCCCGCGACCGCCAGCATCAAGACCACCGTGAACACCGAGGAAATGCGGCGGAACACGTGCCGGTTCCAGAACAGATCCACCAGCGGATTGATTTCGCCGAGAATCCAGAATTCGCCGACCATGTAGCCCATGCAGACCGCCAGCAGCACGTAGGGCGTCACCATCAAATAGCCCATCCCGATCAGGTTCCACGGGGAGAACGTTGCGTTGTAGAGGACCGCGAGAAGGCCGACGGCGAGGATCAGCCGCACGGCGACCTGGCCGCGCTCGTAGAACCAGGGCGAGCGGCGGGACATCGCGAACAAGGTCAGCCACGGCACGAGGCTCAGAAACATGACGACGAGAAAGCCCGGGTGGTACTGGATCCGGAAGATGAGCGCCAGCTGATCGCGCGCGATCTGAATCCAGGCGGCCATCGGCGAATCATACAGCTCCAGCGGCAAGCCGCGCCGATACAGCACGTAGGCGTTAAAGGCATAGAGCGACAGGCCGGCCAGCGTCCCGCCCCACAAGGCGAGATGGTCCGTCCAGCGGCTCCAGGCTTTCCAGCGGAACGTTTCCCGCGCCGCCAGGAAAACCGCCAGCGGCAGGAATACGATGAACGTGGGGAATTCGGTGATGCCCGCGCCGTACAGGAACCCCAGCAGAAGCAGGTGCCTCCGCTTCCCCCAGAGCTGGTATTGGGAAAAAAACCACGCGGCGGACAACAGCAGCAACACGTGGAAGGTCGCCGGCAGGGAGCGGGTCGACGCCACCCAGAACGGAACGCAAAACGCCAGAAACAGACCCGAGACCAGGCCGGACAATCGGCGCGCCTGCGCCTCGCGGCGCAAGGAATCCACGCCGGGTTCGTTCCGGATCACGTAGCCCACGCGCATCACCAGCCGCCCGAGCAGCGCCACGCTGGCCGCCCCGCATACCGCACTGGCCAATCCCATCCATCCCGGCAACGCCAACCCCGGGAGATGGGTGGCCACCCGGACCATCAATCCCCACAGCGAGTCCGTCGCCGGCGGCGTGAACTCCAGCTTCAGGTGCGTCGCCAGCATCCGCGTCGGCAAGCCGGGAAACGCGGTCCAGCTCATCGTGGCCAAATACAGAACCAGCGAAACGCAGAACAGCGCGATTCCGATATGGGTGGACGTGGGAAACTGCCGCGCCAAGGGATCGTCCCGGATCAGTGCATGCGGATCGCGCCCCTCGTCCTGGATCTCGAACGGGCGATGGGGGAAAAACGAAAACGGCTTGTGCGCCGGCGCCGGTTTCGCCTGTCCGTCCGGCGTCATGGAAGCACCCCTTTCGATTTCAACTCCTCCAGACCGTTCCGCTGGTCCAGCGAAAGCTCTCCTCGCCGTTCTTCCAGGATCCGGACATGTTCCAGGGCCTCCGGCATCTCCCCGCGCGCAGCCAGGATCCGGCCCGCCGCCAGCCGGGCGGACAATTGTCCGGGCGCCACGGCCAGCACGTGCCGAATCCGGCGTTCCGCATCATCGTGACGGCCTTCCTTCAAGTCCAATTCGCTCCGCGTGCATAGAAACAGGGGGTTGAACGGCTGGATCCGCAAGGCTTCGTCCAAAAGGCTCCGGGCCTCGCGCAAATCGCCATTCCGACGCATCATGATACGGGCCAAGGAATGGAGCAAGTCCGGATTCCGCCCCTCCGGCAAGGCGCGTCGCAGCTCCGCCTCCGCCTCTTCCCAGGCACCGTATGCCGTGAACTTCTCGACGGCGGGAAGCCGTCCCAGCGGATGGTTCGGTTGCCGCGCCAGCAAGGTCTTCAGGCTGGACTCCAGCAGCGGCCCGTTTCCGCGAATCCGCGCCACGTCCGCCAGCGCCTCCCATGCCCGGGCATCCGCCCCCGGCAACCGGACGGCCTGCTCCAAGGCCTGCTGGGCTTCGGACCACTGGTAGCGCAGCAGATGCATTCGGGCCAGGGCCAATTGGGCATCGACGCTCCTCGCCCCGTTGCGCCGCAAGGTCGCCAGCGCCTGGTCCCGCATCGGATCCCGTTTGTCCGCGAACAAAGCCAACGCCATCCAGAGGCGCAAGTCGCCCGGCGTCTGTCCCGCCAATTCCCCAAGGGCGGCCAGGCTTTCCTTGCGCTTGCCGCGAACGAAAGACGCCACGGCGCGACCCAACGCGATTTCCCCCGGCGCCACGCCCATGGCGGCGGCTTCCGCGAGATAGGCCTCCGCCACTTCCCCGTCCATCCCGCGCAGCGCCAGCCGGACCAGCCCCATCAGCGCTTCTGGCTCCTTCCCCTGGGTCATCAGCGCAAAGCGATAAAAGTTTTCCGTTTTCGGCGGCGAACCCCATTGCAAATAGGCCAAATCCACGATTTGTCCGAAACGCTCCCGGTCGATTTTCGCAGGCAGCGCGTCCCGTCGCGACCGCTCCTCGGCCGCCGTCGCCCCGGACAGCGCCCACACCCACCCCCGGCGCATCCACTCGTAGGCGTTCCACACGTATCCGTAGCGCATGCCCAACCCCCAGCGCTCGTCCCCCATGTCCCGCGGCCAATCCCCCCCCTGCTCGTCGAACTCGCGGGATTCCGGTCCTTCCCGCAGGCGCGCCAGCGCCGCCGAATTCAGCCACGCGCTGAAATTGCCGGCATCGATCCGGCGCGCCGCCCGGCAACTTTCCAACGCTCCGTCCAGATCGCCGCGCTCCGCCTGCAAGACGCCCAAGTCGTTGGCGGTTCGCGACGCGTACAACGCCAGCAAGTCGCGATGGATTTTTGCGGGATTGGCGTCCGGGATCGGTTGCGCCGCCAAGCGTTCCATGCGCTCCCAGAGCGGTTTCTGCAAGACCGCCAGCGCCGCCCAATCGGGCGCGGCGTCCTTCGCCTGGATCCGATAGACCAGCCGATCCGGCACCAGCGTCCCGCATTCGCGAAACGTTTCCGACATTTCGATGATGGCCAACCGGGAATGATACCGCTCGGTCCGCCGCAGGTTTTCCAGGAATTCCTCCATGTTCCCTTTCGCCAGCGGTTGCCGCAAAGCGTTTTCCCCGAATTTTCCGGCCAAGCCTTTCAGGTAGACCGGCGACCGGGTCCGCGCGGCGCTCACCACGTCGATCGGCAGCCCGCGCCGGCCGATTTCCAGGCGCAGGGCATCGTCCAATTGCCAAGCGGAAAACACGATGTCCCCGGGGACCAGGCGATCCGCGACGTCGGCCGCCGCCGCCGCCAGGAGGGCGCCGGAACGGCCTTCCGCCGCCCGCCAATTGAGGGCGCCCGCGGCCAGAATGGCCAACGGAAGAACCATCGCAAACACCCCCGACACCCTCCGAAAGGCCTTCCGGATCCACGTCAATCCCGGCTGTTTGGCATCTCCCCCCAGGATCCAGAATTCCCCGTCCATGTAGCCCATGCAAACCGCCAGCAGCAGATAAGGCGTCACCGCGAGATATTTCATCCCCAGCAAATGCCACGGAGCAAACGAGGCGTTGCACAGAACGGCCAGAAGCCCTCCGGCGAACACCCAGCGCACGGCGATCTGGTCCCCTTCGTAGTGCCACGGCGTGCGGCGGGACAACACGAACAGCAAAAACCACGGCACCAGGCAGAAAAACGCCAGCAGCGGAAACGCCGCATGGCTCCGGAGCTGCACGACGAGCGCGAATTGCTCCTGCAGCATCGCCATTCCCGCAGCCCACGGCGACGAAAAGGCGTCCGTCGGCCGTCCCCGCCAGTACAGCAAGCCCGCATGGAGCGCGTACAGTCCCAGCCCCGCGCACCACCCGCCCCACAGCGCCGCATGCGCCCGCCGGTCGCGGTGGGCCTGCCGGAGGTACATCTCGCGCAGGGTCACGACCGCCGCCACCGGCCCCAGCAAAAGGAAGGTGGCGAACTCCGCCGTGCCGGCGCCCATGAGCCATCCCAGCGCGGCCAGATGCCAGCGCTTCCCCCAACGCTGGTATTCGGAAAACAGATAGGCCGCGCCCAGCAGCAGCAGCAAATGGAAGGTCGCCGGCAACGACCGGGTGGACGACACCCAGAAGGGAATGCTGACCGCCAGATAGAGTCCGGCCACGACGCCCGACAGTTGCCGCGCCCGATCCGAACGCGCCAGGCTTGCCGGAGGCAATCCCATCAAGCCCCGGTATCTCACGCGCGCCGTCAGGCTGCCCAGCAGCCCCACGCAAGCGGCCCCGCAAACCGCGCTCGACAGCCCGGCCCAGCTTTCCACCTTCAGCCACGGCAGGCGGGCCATTCCCCGCACCCACGCGCCCCAGACGGGATCCAGCACGGCGGGGACGTCGTCCCATCCCAGATGCATCAGCAAGAACCGCGTCGGCCATCCCGGAAAGGCCGTCCAGCTCATCGAAGAAAGATACAGCGCCAGCGACGACGCAAACAGAATGGCGCCGATCCACGCGTTCGACGGATAGACGGCCGGCGCGAACGGACGTCCCCCCCCCGTTTGCGCGCGCTGTCGATCGTCCTTCGGCCCTCCGTCTCTGGCCATCGTGCGTCTCCCCGGACCGGCGGCGCGCCTTATGGCAATCTCTTCAGGAGATCCTGCAGCTGGGTTTGCTGTTCCGGCGCCAATTCGCCCTGGCGTTCGGAGAGGGTTTGGGCCAATTCCAAGGCGGGTTCCGTTTGTCCGCGCGCCGCATAGAGCTGGGCCGACAGCAGCAAGGCCTGCGCGTTGTCGGGCGCGGCGATCAGCAATTGCTGCAGATCCTGCTCCGCCTCGTCGAGCCGGCCTTCCCGCAAGTTCAATTCGCTGCGCGTGGACAGGAAAACCGGATTGCCGGGCCGCAGGGCCAGGGCCTCCTCCACCAGGCTCCGCGCTTCGGCCTCGGCGCCGCCCTTGAGCATCAGCAGATAGGCCAAGTCGTTCAGGCCCGCCGGATCCCGCTTGATTTCCAGCGCGGCGCGGTAGGAAGACTCCGCCAGCGAATATTGCCCGCGCGCATATTGGAACGACCCCAGCATGAGGTTCCCGGTGGCGTTTCGGGGATCCAGCGTCAGCAGCACGCGCACGTGGTCTTCCGCCAATTCGCGCTTGCGCTCGCCGAAATCCACCAGGACCAGCATTTCCCACGCGCGCACGTGGCGCGGATTCATTCGCGCCACCTGCTCCAGTTCGGCGCGGGCCTCGCCCCATTCCTTTTTTCCGATGTGCAGTTCCGCCAGCATCAGGCGGACTTCCGGCGCGGCGCCGCGCAAATTGGCGAGCGCCTTGAGCGCTTTCCCGTAGGTTTCGGGATCGCTGCCGTCGCCGGTCAGCATGGCCAGCATGGCCCAGGCCCGGGCGTGTTCCTTGTCTTGCTTCACCAGCTCCTTCAGGTCGCGGAGCGCCCCGTCGGTCTGCCCCCGAAAATAGGCCAGCATCGTCCGCTCAAAGCGCAGGCGGTCGCGGGGCACCCCGGCTTCCTCGGCGCGCGCCAGCAGGGATTCGGCCCCGTCGTAGTCCTCGGAAACGATGGCCAGCTCCGCCAGCATCACCAGCGATTGGACGTCCCGGGCATTCTCCGCCACCGCTTCGCGGTAGAAGGCGGCGCTTCGTTTGAGATCGCCCCCGTGCAGATACGCCCGGCCCAGGAACGCCTTGACTTCGGCGCTCACCGCCTTTCCGCCCGACGCGCGCCGCAGTTCCGCTTCGGCCACGCGGGGTTTGCCCGACACCGCCCACATCATTCCTTGCCGCACGAGGTACGCCGTGTTGTGCACGTAGCCGTACAGGGACCCCAGCGACCACATGATCCGGCTGTCGACGTGCCGCCCCTTGAAATCCTCCCACTCGGCCTCGTATTCCGCCAGCTCGGGAAGCTGGTTCGCCTGGGCGATGGTCAGCAAATTCAGCAGCGCGCTGACGTTGTCGGGCGAAAGCCGCCGCGCCTGCCGGAACGTCTCCGCCGCCGCCGCCCCGTTTCCCCGCTCCGCCTGCGCGAATCCCAGATTGTTGGCGACCTTCGAGGCCAGCCGCATCAGGTATTTCCAATAGGCGTGCGCGGGATTCCCCGCGGCCATCGGGTGGGCCGCCCCTTCCTCCATCCGCGCCCAGAAGGGCCCGTGCGACGCGACCAGCGCCGGCAAATCGACCCGGTCGGCCGACGGTTCCGCCCGAAACAGCAACCGGTCCGGGACCAGATATCCGTATTCCCGCAGCGGATCCGCCAGATCCACGGATGCCGTGCGCAGCAGGTTCTCGTCCTCCGCCAGAAAATCCTGCAGGAACGAAGCATAGCCCACCTGCAGCAACGCCTGCTGCCGCGGGTGGGGGAAGACGCCGGCGAGATGCTGGCGGTAGAGCGCTGAAGCCGTTTGCGGGCCCGACACGACTTTCAGGTCCAGGCCGCGCCGCCAGGCCAGCAGGCGGAAGTTGTCGTCCAGCACGCCGTCCGAAAGCAAGACGTCCCGGCCCTGGAGTCCATCCAGCATTTCCGCCGCCATGGCGTCGATGGCCGTTCCCGGACGGCCATCGGCCACGGGCCCGTTCCGGTATCCCGCCACCAGCGCGGCGAGGGGCAGCAGCGCGGCCAGCCCGGCCATGGTTTTGCGCAGCGGTTGTCCGATGCCCGCGTTCCGATGCTCGCGCGACTGGCCCATCACCCAGAATTCCCCGGCCACGTATCCGGCGCACGCGGCCAAAATCAGGTAGGGCATGGCCAGCGGGAAGAACAGCCCGATGGAGGACAATTGCTTTGCGACCGACGGCATCACCAGCTTGAGGGACTTGTGCAGATCCAGATAGAACAGGGCGAACAGCGGAACGGTCAGCGCCACCAGCCGCAAGATCACTTGCCAGGGCGAATAGCGCCAGGCCGGTTTCTTCGCGCGCAGCAGGAACAGCACGCCCCACGGAATCGCCGTCAGGACGCCCACCAGGATGAACGGCCCGTGGACGATGAGCGACCACTGGTCGCGCCAGATGAACCAGAGGACCTGCCACCGCGAAGTGAAACCGCGCAGCTGCACGGCGGGATCCGCAAACAGCGTCCACGCGTGCGGCAGGTACAGCAGCAGCCCCGGCACCGCGCACAGGGCCGTGCGGATCAGGACGGGCCAGCTAAATTCCGCCCGCTGCAGCATGGCGCGGGCCACCAGCACCGCCGTCGCCGGAGCGAAAATCCAGAACGTCGGGTATTCGGACACGCCCACGCCGTAGAGCAAGCCCAGCCAATACAGCCGGCTGGGTTTTCCCGTCCGCTGGTACTCCGAGAACAGCCAGGCGGCCAGCAGCAGCAGCAGCACGTGGAACGTGCCCGGCAGGGAACGCGTCGACAGAATCCAGAACGGCACGCTCAGCGCCGCGAACAGCCCGGCCGTGCAGCCGGCCAGCAGGCGCGCCTGCTCTTCCCGTCCGGTCTCGTCGGGATCGTGCGCGTCGTGGATCGAGTAGCGCACGCGCATCATCAGCGCCGAGAGCAGCGCGACGCAGGCCGCGCCCGCCGCCGCGCTGGCCAGCCCCATCCCTGCGGCGACCGGACGCCCCGGCAGCCGGGCGCACAACCGCACGAGCACCCCCCAGAGGTAATCCAGCAGCGTCGGCACGGCATCCAGCCCCAGATGCCACGCCAGGTTCCGGGCGGGATAACCCGGAAACGCCCCCCGGCTCATCGTGGCCACGTAGAGCCCCAACGAGCCCGCGAACAGAATCAAGACCGCCAGCCAGCGGAACCGCGCCGGCCGCATTGCGTTGTCGCTTTCGTTCATTCCTGTGTTCTCCCAAATCGATGTCGGGGCATTCTAGGGCACGCCCGAGGCGAAATCACGAATAAAATCACCCCGCCCGCGTCCGGAAATGGACCACGCGCGCGCACAGGATCTGCGCCGATTCCCGCGCGTTTCGGCTGCGCGCGCCCCCCGCCCGGAACGCCACCGCCAAATCGTTGCCGCAAACCGCCCCGCTCGGATCGCACCGGATGCCCGCCGGCCCCTCGCCGCCCGACGCCACGGTCCCGGCGAACCGCCAATCCGCCAGATTGTCCGACGCCCACAATCCGATGCGCCGCAGGCCCTCTTCCCGTCCCGCCTCCCGCCCCAGCGGCAGCCCCGGCGCGCCCCGGCTTCCCAGGAGCCAATGGTGCCGGCTCGGCTCGTCGTAGAACAAATCGAACTTGGCGTGCCCTCCCGGCAGGGGCAGCCAGGCCCACGGCGCCCCGTCCGGCGCCGCCTGAAGCGATGCCGTCCAATCCGCCATCGACACCCGCAACAGCGCCGCCCAATGCTCGCGCCCGCTGTCCGCCGCCCCCAGCGCATGCACGGCGTCCGCCGCGTGCCACGGATGGCGCGGATCGGCCACCTTCGCCAACACCGGATCGCGCCATGCCGGCGCCACGCCGCCCGCCGGAATCCCGCATCCGGCCGCCGCCGGAAACGTCTGCGCCGGCGGAACCGAAATCGGACCCTGCGTCCAGGCCTTGCGGTTCATCAAGCTCGCGCCCCGCGGCGCGCGCCAGATCGTCAGCCCCATCCCGCCGCCCGACGGCGCCAAACAGGGAAAAAGCCAAAAATCCCCCTCGGCCAGCACCGAGGTGGGCGCCAGCCACAAATCGAGGTCGCCGGTCAGGTCCATCGGCGCCGACCAGCTCGCGCCCCCGTCGGGCGAACGCATCAGGCACAGGCCGCCGGACGCTTCGCCCAGCAGATACACGTCGCCGCCGTCGCGGAACAAACTCGCCCGCCGGAAGGGATACGTCGCCGCCAACTGCCACGTCGCGCCGCCGTCGCCCGAACACATGACGCGCCCCTGCATCCAGCGGTTGCGCTTCGCGTCGTGCCCGTGCTTTCCGGACAGGGACTTCACGTCGGGCCCCGTCTGGTCGAACGCCGCCAGCAACTTGCCGTTCGGCAGCGCCAGCAGGCTCGGAGCCCCCACGGAGATCCGCTTGTTCTCCGGCACCGCGTAAACGACGGTTTCCGGTCCCGTTTGGGTTTCGCGCGCGTCAGTCATGCATTTCCATATCCATTTCCTGGCGCAGCCAATACGCCCCGGCATACACCTTCGGGTCCACCAGATACCCCTGGGCCTGCATCTTCTCCAGCCAGACGGACAGCCACGAAATCGGCACCACGTGGGTCCGGATCCGCTCCGCGCCCCGGCCGCCGCCGTAGGCTTTGCGCACCATGCCGCGCGCGCGGTAGAACGTCACCATTTCATCCGAAATACCCGGGCTGGGCGGCCCGGTCAGGATGGCTTCCATCGTGCGGGCCTCAAACCCGGTTTCCTCGAACAGCTCGCGCCGCGCGGCGGCTTCCAGCGCTTCGGTCTCGCGGCCGGGGACGTCGCCGGCCAGCCCGGCCGGCCATTCCACGACGTGCGCCCCCACCGGCTCGCGCCACTGCGTCACCAGCACCAGGCAGCCGTGGTTCGTCGTGCCCACGATCACCACGATGCCGCTAATCTTCGGGCGCCGGACGAATTCCCAGCCGTTGGAAACCACCAGGCGCAGATGCGCGCCTTCCGCCAGCGTGCGTTGGTCGGATGGACGTTCGGATGCCATGCGCGCCACGATATACCGGCGCCCTCCCCGACGGAAGCCCTAAAACGCCGCGCCGCGGAAAAAATCGGGAATAAGGTTCTCCGCAAACACCGGTCGCGGCGGCCCCCCTTCCGTTCCCCCGTTCCCAAAAGCCACGCCCGCGCGCCGGCGCCGAGAACCCGCCTTGACACCGCCCCCCGCCTGCGATTTAACTTCCGTCCATGAGCGAAACCCCCATCCTCTCCGTCGGCGCGCCCGGACTCGACGCCGACCGGCTCGTCGCCGATCTCCAGGCCACCGCCGAGCGCAAGATGAAAGACGGCGCCTACGCCGACGCCCGCGTCGCCCGCGCCGAAAAAACCAACCTCGTCCATCTCCGCGGATCCGACGACTTCATCACCTTCTATCTCTCCTGCCTGCGCGACGCCGTTTTCGTCGACATTTCCG
>JBFXHR010000053.1:0-17161 GCA_050176815.1 Kiritimatiellia bacterium | reverse complement strand
GGATTCGGCTTGCGAGCAGCAGTTAATAAGCGCTTATTAATGACGGGCTATGCGGGTCGCATCTGCCCCGGACAATGGTGTCATGAGAAAGCGGCAGGGCAAATACGTTGTGGCGTGCGTTTTGGCTCTTTTCGCCTGCGCCGCGCGCGCGGCGGATTGGTTTGTCGCGACGAACGGGAACGATTCTTTTGACGGCACGAATTGGGCGGCCCCCAAACTCACGATCCAAGCTGCGGTCGACGTGGCGGCGTCCAACGACACCGTGTGGGTCAGCAACGGGGTGTATGCCACGGGCGTTCGGGCTCGCAAGGGGAACAACCGCGTGGCGCTCGACAAGCCCATCGTCGTTCAAAGCGTCAACGGGCCCGACGCGACCATCATTTTGGGGTCGTGGCATCCCCTGACGACCAATGGCCCCATGGCGGTGCGTTGCGCCTACGTCGGCACGAATGCAACCTTGTCGGGATTCACGCTCACGAACGGCGCGACGGTTGCGGTCAGCGGCTACGGCGGCGGCGCGTATGGCGAGCTCCTCGGAACGTTGACCAACTGCACCCTGACCGGCAATTCGGCTTCCACCTATGGCGGGGGCGTCTATCAAGGCATTTTGCGGAACTGCACGCTTTCAAACAACGTCGCCCACTCCGGGGGCGGAGCGTATCGCGGCGTTCTGGACGACTGCACCTTGGTCGGCAACGTCGCCGGTTATGGCGGCGGCTCCCATACCAGCGTTTTGACCCGTTGCACGTTGATCGGCAATTTCGCCTCCCATGGCGGCGGTGCCCATTGGGGGGATCTTCGCCAATGCACCTTGATCGGCAATGCGGCGGCCAGTTATGGCGGCGGCGCTTGTCAAGCCCGGCTGGAACGCTGCCTGTTGTTCGGCAACACGTCCGAACAATTGGGCGGGGGGGTATGGGACGGCATGACCAGCAGCAGCGCCTTGATCGGCAATTCGGCGCGGCGCGCCGGAGGCGGATCGAGCCACGGCGCACTGAACCACTGCACCTTGATCGGCAATTCGGCGGGGCTTGAAAACGGCGGTTCAAACCAAGATGCGCTGGACCATTGCATCGTGTATGGCAACGAGGCCCCCATCCGGCCCAATTACGGGGAGTCCACGTTCCGCTACAGTTGCACGACACCCATGCCGGAGGGTACCGGCAACATCGCCGACGATCCCCTGCTGGCAGGCACGGCCCGCCTGCTGGCGGGGTCGCCCTGCATCGGCGCGGGCAGCGGGCCAGGCACGCTGGAGACCGACATCGATGGCGAGGCGTGGTCCGATCCACCTTCGATGGGTTGCGACGAAGTGCGGGCGGGCGCGGTCACCGGAGCATTGGCCGTGGCCATTCGGGTGTCCTACACCAACGTGGCGGTGGGCTATCCCGTGCGGTTCCAGGCGGACGTTTCCGGACGGATCACGGGCAGCGAATGGCGCTGGGGCGATGGCACCCGGGCCAGCAACGAGTTCCAAGCCGTGCATGTCTTTCCGGCGGGAATCTACGGAGTCGAACTGATCGCATACAATGAGGACTTTCCCGCGGGCGTGTCGGCCACGGCCACGGTGCAGGTGTCCGAACAGATGGTCCATCACGTGAGCGTCGATCCGGCAGCCTCCGAATGGCCGTATTTGTCGTGGGGAACGGCGGCCGCGAACATCCAAGACGCCGTCGATGCGACTGCTCAAGCGGGGGCGCTGATCTGGGTGAGCAACGGCGTATATGCCACGGGCGGCCGGGCCGTTTGGGGCACGATCACCAATCGGGTGGCGCTCGACAAGCCCGTCATCGTGCGGAGCGTCAACGGACCCGAGGCGACGCGAATTCAAGGCGCATGGCATCCGGGCATCAGCAACGGCGCGGGCACGTTGGCGATGCGGTGCGTGTATCTGGGCGCAGATGCGATGCTGGCGGGCTTCATGCTGACGAACGGAGCAACCCGGACGAACGGGTATCAATATGAGAACGGCGGCGGCGGCGCTTGGTGCGAAATGTCGGGGGTCTTGAGCAATTGCGTGTTGACCGGCAATTCGGCCGGAGAGTGGGGCGGCGGCGGGGGCGCGTATGGCGGGCGGCTGACCCATTGCCAGTTCATGGCCAATTCAAGCGAATCCTTCGGCGGCGGCGCGTATGTCGGCGTTTTGAACGACTGCGCCTTGACCGGCAATTCGGCCTCCATGGGCGGCGGCGTCCAGTTTGCGGTTCTGAACCGCTGTCTCCTTGCCAGCAACTCGGCGGGTTTTGGCGGCGGCGCGTGTGATGCCGAGCTGAACGACTGCACGTTGCAAGGCAACGTGGCCTCTTCTGGTGGCGGCGCTACTTCCTGCGAATTGCGCAACTGCGTGTTGGCGGGCAATTCGGCAAGAGATCAAGGTGGCGGAATACGATCCTGCACGCTGTATAGCTGTCTGGTGACGGGAAACTCGGCCGCCACGAATGGCGGCGGCTCCAGCTACAGTAAATTGAACATCTGTACGGTTTCGAGCAACACGGCCGGTTCCGGCGGTGGTTCTTATTTCGGTTCGATGACCAACTGCATCGTCTATCACAACACCTCGTCTTCCGGGCAGAATTATCAGGGCACGCTTTTCAGCGCCAGTTGCACGATGCCGGCCCCCGGCGGCGCAGGCAACGTCACCAACGATCCGCAGTTCGCGGATGCCGCCGCGGGCAATTATCGGCTGAGGACGAATTCCCCGTGCATCAATCGCGGCGACAACGGCTTTGTCCAAGGGGAGACCGATCTGGATGGAAAACCGCGCATCGCCCATGGCACGGTGGACATGGGCGCGTACGAGGCGCAATTCCCCGTCGGCTATTGGGCCTGGGCCGCCAACATCACGAATGGTCGGACGAATTACGCCGATTGCGCGGCCGGCGACGGCATGCCCAACCTGGTGCGCTATGCGGCGGGCAGTCCGGATCCCATGACGTCGGACGATTTGGCCCGCCTGGATCAGGCGTTCAGCAATGGGATGCCAACCTTGGTATTCAACCGCAATCCAGATGCCTGGGATGTCGTGGTGGTGATCCAGGCCGCAGACGAGATGTCCGATGAAGCCATCTGGCGGGGGCTGGCGACGAACCGCTACGGCTCGTGGGGCGGCGCGGCGAACATGAGCGAGATCGGACAGGGGAATCCCGTCGTCTGCACGATCGCGGACACCTTTTCGCTGCAAACCAACCGCTTCCTGCGCCTGAAGGTAACGGGGCCGTAGAGACCGGAAATCAGGGTGCAGGGGGCCGGACTCGGTAATGCAGCACGGTTTTCCACGGCGTGGAAAAATCCCGAGCCGCGATTCCCCGCCGCATGGAGCCGCAAAAAGCCCCGGCCGCAGGGCGGCCGGGGCGGTGGTTTCGGGTTTGCGGGTTCCGGGTTTCCTGTCCCCTGGCTCCTGTCCCTTGGCTTACACCAGGCCCTGGTCGAGCATGGAGTCGGCGACTTTGACGAAGCCGGCGATGTTGGCGCCGACGACGTAGTTGCCGGGTTGGCCGTATTCCTTGGCGGTTTCGCAGGCGCTGTGGTGGATGGCGACCATGATCTGGTGCAGGCGGGCTTCGACTTCCGCGCGGGTCCAGTTCAGGTGCATGGCGTTCTGGGCCATTTCGAGGCCGGAGGTGGCCACGCCGCCGGCGTTGGCGGCCTTGCCGGGACCGTAGAGCACCTGGTTGTTGATGAACACGTCGACCGCCTCGGGGGTGGAGGGCATGTTCGCGCCTTCGGAAACGAGCTTGCAGCCGTTCTTGACGAGCGCGGCGGCGTCGGCGCCGTTGATTTCGTTCTGGGTGGCGCTGGGGAAGGCGCAATCGCAGGGGATCGACCAGGGGTTCTGGCCTTCCAGATACTGGGCGCCGAACTTCTTGGCGTAATCCGAAATGCGGCCGCGCTTGACGTTCTTCAGCTCCATCACGAACGCGAGCTTCTCGGCGTCGATGCCGTCCTTGTCGTAGATGCTGCCGGCGGAGTCGGAGAGCGAGACGACCTTCGCGCCGAGCTGGTTGAGCTTCTCGACGGTGTACTGCGCGACGTTGCCCGAGCCGGAGACCGTGCAGGTCTTGCCCTGGAACGTTTCGCTGCGGGTCTTGAGCATTTCTTCGGCGAAGAACACGCAGCCGTAGCCGGTGGCCTCGGGCCGGATCAGCGAGCCGCCCCACTTGAGGCCCTTGCCGGTCAGCACGCCGGTGAATTCGTTGCGGATGCGCTTGTACTGGCCGAACAGGTAGCCGATCTCGCGGCCGCCGACGCCGATGTCGCCCGCGGGCACGTCGGTGTGCGGACCGATGTGCTTGCACAGTTCCGTCATGAACGACTGGCAGAAGCGCATGACTTCGTTGTCGCTCTTGCCCTTGGGATCGAAGTCGGAACCGCCCTTGCCGCCGCCCATGGGGAGGGTGGTCAGCGAGTTCTTGAAGATCTGCTCGAAGCCGAGGAACTTCAGGATGCTGAGGTTGACGGAGGGATGGAAGCGCAGGCCGCCCTTGTAGGGGCCGATGGCGCTGTTGAATTCGATGCGGAAGCCGCGGTTGACGCGGACGTGGCCGGCGTCGTCGAGCCACGGCACGCGGAAGATGATCTGCCGTTCGGGTTCGACGAGGCGTTCGAGGATGCGGCCGGCCTCGTATTTCTTGTGGCGGGCGACGACGGGGTCGAGGGTCTCGAGGACTTCGCGGGCGGCCTGGAGGAATTCCGGCTCGCCGGGATTGCGGGCCTGCAACTGGGTCAGGACTTCTTGGACGTAGCTCATGGAGGGCCTTTCCTTGGGTTCGGTCGGGCAGGGAAGGTCAAGCCTTCTACCCGGTAATTTCTTGCCGCAAAAATGGGGCCATGGGCTTAAAAACAAAACAAAAATGTGGATCGATATTCTGCAATACGGCAAAAATGCCGTTTGCAGGATGATGAAGGATCGGATATACGGCAGTTGGACGGTAGCGGGAAACCGCCGTTGAGCAGGAAAACAGGATGAACCATCGCGGTCATGTGGAGCGAAGGCGCGGAGCGCCGCAGTCGAAACATCTCGGCCTAGTCTCTGCGGCCTGCCGGCGGCACGAGGCCCAGATCCCTCGACAAGCTCGGGATGACAGAGCCTCCGTCCTCGACCTTTACCCCCCTGTTTCCTGTCCCCTGACCCCGGTCCCCTGACATGAAACTGACGACGAGCGAAGTCCAGCAGCGGATTCTGAAAGTCCTGCTCCGGATCGACCGGCCGGCGGGCTCGTCGCAGATCGCCGAGCTGCTGCGCGGCTGGGGCGTGGACTTGAGCGAACGGAGCATCCGGCTCTATCTGCTGCAGCTCGACGCGGAGGGGTTGACGGAGCTGATCAGCCGCCGCGCGGGACGCGCGCTGACGGCCAAAGGGCGCGCGGAGGTGGAGGCGGGCGCCGCGATCGAGCGGGTGGGATTCATTTCGGGGCAGATCGACGAGCTGAACTACCGCATGGGCTTCAGCCTGCGGGCGGGAATGGGCACGCTGGTGGTGAACACGACGCTGCTGCCGGCCAAGGACGAGCTGGCGGCGCTGGACGTCGTGCGGCCGGTGTTCGCGGCGCGCCTCGGCATGGGCTCGCGCCTGCTCGTGCTGCGGGCGGGGGCGACCTACGACGCGGCGCGCGCGGCGGTCGTGCCGCGCGGCAAGATCGCGCTCGTGACGGTCTGCAGCGTGTCGCTGAACGGGATCTTCCTAAAGGAAGGGATTCCGGTGACGTCGCGCTACGGCGGGCTGCTGGAATTCCGGAACCGGCTGCCGGCGCGGTTCACGGAGCTGCTGGCGTACGGCGGCACGACGCAGGATCCGCTGGAACTGTTCATCCGGGCGAAGATGACGAGCGTGCGGAAATGCGAACAAACGGGCAACGGGCGGGTCGGGGCGAGCTTCCGCGAGTTCCCGTCGGTGGCGCTGCCGGCGGTCCTGAAAATCCGCGACCAGCTGCGCCTGCTGGGCCTCGACGGGATTCTCGCGGTGGGCGTGCCGAACCAGCCGCTCTACGGCATTCCCGTGGGCGAAGGGCGCACGGGGCTGGTCGTGCTGGGCGGGCTCAATCCCGCGGCCGCGCTGGAAGAAGCGGGCATCGCCAGCGAAAACCGCTCGCTGGCGGGCCTGCTGGACTACGTGAAGTTTCCGGAATTCCGCCACCTGAACATGTGGACGAGGCGGGGGGAGTAGGGATCAGGGGACGGGTAACAGGGGACAATCGAAGTCGGACAGCCGGACGGAATATCCAATGTCCAATGACCAATATCCAATTTCCAAATGAACGGTTGAACCCTGAACCGTGAACCGCTGAACCCTTTTCAGACGGGCATCCGCGCCTTGCCGGCGCCGGTGGCGGCGGTGGCGTAGGCGAGGGGGATGTCGCGGGCGTGGCGGACGTCCTCGATGGTGTAGAAAGCGGCGGGGTCGAACTCGCGCAGCAGCGGCTGGAAATCGACGAGGCGCCGGCGGGGCATGAGAATCACGAGGACCTGGACGGGCCCGCGCGCGCCGTCGGCGTTCTGGCGGGTCACCCCGAAGCCCGCGCCGGACAGTTGCTGCATGAAATCGCCGACGGGCTTGGACGTGATGACGCGGACGAGGGACCAGCCGACGGCGAGGCGTTCCTCGATGAACATGCCGGCGAGCGTGCCGCAGGAAAATCCCGTGGCGTAGGCGACGTAGGTCAGCAAGCGCTGGTCGCCGGAGAGGACGCGGGACACGACGCTGATCCAGATGAGGACTTCCACGAAACCGCAGGCGGCGGCGAGATACTTGCGCCCGCGGGCGATGAAGGCGACGCGCAGCGTCCCCATGCTGACGTCGGCGATGCGCGCGACGACGATGAGCAGGAATGGCCAGACCAGCGACATGCGGGGAAGATACGGGGGGCGCGGGAAGGATGCAAGCCCGGGCGGCAATTGCCCGCTCGCCAACCGGGGCGGCGCGTGGCATAAAGGGGCAAAGGATCAAGCCCATGGAACTCAAACGCGCGCAAGCCATCCGGCATCTGGCGGGGAAAGAAACGCTGCCGATCATCGAAGTGTTTTTCGAATTCAACCACCTGAAGGCGCTCTATCGCCAGGGCTGGCTGCGGCACGGCATTGCCAAGGCGGATTGCGAGACGGTGGCGGAGCACTCGCTGGGCGTGGCGCTGCTGGCGCTGTTCCTCGCGGACGAATGTTTTCCGGAACTGGACAAGGGCAAGCTGATCCTGATGGGGTTGCTGCACGACTTCGGCGAGATCTACGCCGGCGACATCGTGCCCGGCAAGATGTCCCTGGAGGCGAAGCACGAACTGGAACGGGCGTCCGTCGAGCGCGTGTTCCTGCGGCTGGCGAAAGGCCGGGACTATCTGGCCGTCTGGCAGGAATTCGAGGAGAGCCGGACGCCCGAGGCGCGTTTCATGAAAGAAATCGATCGGCTGGAAATGGCGCTCCAGGCCAGCGTCTACGAGCAAGAAGGCTTGGCCGAACTGGGCGTGTTCTTCGAATCCGCCGACAAAGCGCTTTCCACGCCGAAGCTGCGCGAAATCTTCGCCGCGCTCCGGAAGCTGCGCGCCGCGGCCCCCTGACGGGGGCGGATTGGCTCGGGGCGGGGGCCGGCGATATTGGGATGGCCATGGACCGGCGTTTTGCTACTCTTACGCCGTCAACCGAAACCCATCAGGAGATGCCCATGGACAAGAAATTCATCATCGCTTCCGTCGTCAAAGACGAGCTCAAGGCGCGGAGCGGACTCGAAACCATCTCGTCGGAAGCGCTCGATTGGGTCAACGAACAAGTCGGCGGCATTCTGGACGCCTGCGCCCAGACCGGACGCCGGACGCCCGGCGGCCGCCTCATGGCCCCGCCGGCCGCCGCCGCGCCTGCGGCGGAAGCCCCCGCCGCCGCAGAACCCGCCCCGTAATCCGCGTCGGGGATTCCCCGGTCCATTTCGGATGCCGTGGCCGGAAAAAGGGCGGCAACGGCAACTTTGCGCTCGGTTCGCTTTGGGCCGCGTCTGGATGCGTTTTCGGGAAATCGGGGCGCGTGCGCTCGATTGTCAACGACTCCGGCAAGGCCGGTGCAGAGCAGGGGCTCTTGCCGCGGGCATCACGCCGCCGCCGCTTTCAAGGCCTCCTCGACGGAGGGATACAACTTCACCACGTTGCCCATGCCAAGCATTTCGATGGTCTTGACGAGCCGCTTGTTGAGTCCCGCGATTCCCAGGAACGACAGGTTTTGGCTGCTGATCCGTTGATAGCGGCCCAGCAGCGCGAGTCCCGTGCTGTTCACGTAGGTTAATTTTTCGCAATCCAGCACGATGCGGACGTGGGCATGGTTGACCATGGGGTCCATCATTTCCTTGAACTGCTCGAACGCCAAGGAATCCAAAGCGCCCAAGACGTGCACCAGATGGATGCCGTCGCAGTTTTCGATTTGTGTCGTCAGCATGATGGATTTTCCCGGCCGTCAACCTCGGTTGCAATAAGCGCTGTCCTCCAGCCGCCCGGAAGAAAAAGAGGATACATCATATTCAGTATATATTTAATGATTAAAATTGCGTTTTCCAATTGTCGGGCAACAAAATAGCACGCATTTCAAAACCAAGATATCGTGGAAAACAGGATTTTTCCCTAGCGGAAACAACGGGGCTCTGAACGAAGGCCGGGCAGGTGGCGATCCCCTGGTTGTTCGGGCAGCGGCTTCCGGAGCGCGTCCGGCGGTTTTGCGCCGGGACACGGCTCCATCGGAATCGAAGGCGCTGTATCGCCCAGCGTCTACGAGCACGAAGGCCTGGCCGAACTGGGCGTGTTCTTTGAGTCCGCCGACAAAGCCCCGTCCACGCCGAAACTGCGCGAAATCTTCGCCGTCCTGCAGGCAATGCGCGCGCCCAAGGGTTGATCCGGCCTATCGCCGGCGAGCCGGCGGCCGCTACGGCGCGGGCGTGGCGACGGATGCTTCCGCGGCGCCGGGAACTTCCCCGCGTGGTTTCTTTTTCTTGCCGGTTTGAGCCTGCTTGGCCTTGCGCCAGTCGATGAGCCGGCGCTGGAGGTAGTCGTTTTCGAAGCGGGTGATGTCGATCTCGGCGTCGAAGCCGGCGGCCAACGCGCCTTGGTTGCCCATGATGGCGACCTTGGCGTTCGCGAATTGCGCGGGCTCGAATTTCCGGGCGGCGTCGTGCGGATCCAGGATCTTGACGGCCACGCCCGACTGGATGCAGTCCGCGAACCGCTGGATCTGGTTGCGGCTGGAGACGGCCTTGCGATTGAGCTGGTCGGACACGACGGCTTCGTAGACGATTTCGGCGCGTTGCTCGGGCACGTTCCAGATCATGACGTCGATTTCGCCCAGCGTGCGGTTGGTGGCGTCGTGGTAGGTCAGGTTGCAGTAGGCGCGCGATTTCTTGGGGTCGTTGCGGGAGTTGTGCTGCAGGGTGGCCAGCGTTTCGAGGATGGTGCCGATGCTGCCCCACTTGGGGTCGTCGAGATCGCGCAGCATCTCGAAATATTTCTGGATCAGCGGGCGGCGCGCTTCGGCGATGGAGGCCGGCCAGACGGTGATGACGTCCTCGACGGGCAGGGCTTCGTCGCGCCAAGAGGCCGCGAGCGTTTGGGCGGCCGGCGCCGGCGCGGTCGCCGCCTCCGGCGCGGCGGCCGGGCGGGGCAGCAGGAAGGCGGTCGCGGCGACGCCCAGCAAGACGACGGCCGCGAGCGCCACCGCCCAGCGCGGCGGCGCGGCGCGCGGCGCGGCCGGGGGCGGGGCGACGGGCAGGGCGGCGGTCTTTTGGATCGGCGGATGCGTCGGCGTCGGCATGAGCCGGATCGTAGGCGCCGCGGCGCCGACGCGGAAAGAGGTTTGCCGGATGGCCCCGGGCAGGACCTTGCGCAGCGCGGCGAGGGCGGCGGCGGCGGAGGGATAGCGGTCGTCGGGGGCGTAGGACAGCGCCTTCATGACCCAGTCGCTCAAGGTGGCCGGCAGTTCGGGCCGCAGTTCGGCCAGCGGTTTGACGTTGTGCTGGAGATGGCTGGTGATGAGGTCGGGGATCGATTCGCCTTCGACGGCGCTGTGGCCGGACAGCATGTAGTAGAAGACGCAGCCGATGGCGTAGATGTCGGTCCGGGCGTCGAGCGGCTGGTGGCGGAGCTGCTCGGGGGCGATGTAGAGGATCGAGCCGTAGATGGATTTGTTGTTTTCCATGCTTTGCACGGTCGGCTGGGACACGAAGCGCGCCAGGCCGAAATCGAGGATCTTGTATTGCCACGCCCCGCTGGCGAGGCGCGTGCGCATGATGTTCTGGGGCTTCAGGTCGCGGTGGATCAGGCCGGCCTGGTGCGCGGCGATCAGGGCTTCCAGCGTCTGCTGCGCCGCGTCGGCGAACTCGTCCACGCCGAACGGCGCGCGCTTGACGACGACGTCGAGCGTCTCGCCGTCGACGAATTCGGTGATGACGTAGGGCCCTTTGCCGTCCACGCCGAAATCGTGGATCGTGAGGATGTTGGGATGTTGGATCGCGGCGAGGGTCATGGCCTCGCGCCAGAGGCGTTCGGTGCCCTCCGGATCGTCGAGCAGGGGTTCCGGCGGGTTCCAGCGCTTGACGGCGACGAACCGCTGCAGCTGGAGGTCCCAGGCCTGGAAGACCGAACCGGATCCGCCCGACCCGATGGCGCGCCGGATTTCATAGCGTTCGGCGATCTTTTCGCCGGGGGAGGCGTTCGCCGCGTCGGAAGCCGGATCGTTCATTTTCACGCCGCAAAGAGTAGCGGGAAGGTCCCGGTCTGTCGAGTTCGGAGCGCGGGTTTCGGGCGGCGCCGCGCGCCTTTTCCGGGAGTCGGGAAAAGGATGCGATTTTGGACTTGCATGCCCATCCAGTTCCGCTATCTTCTGCGTGATTTTTTAAGCCAAGGGGTCGTAGCTCAATTTGGTTAGAGCGTCGGCTTGTCACGCCGAAGGTTGCGGGTTCAAGTCCCGTCGACCCCGCCACTTAAAAAAACGGGAACCTCCGAGTGATCGGAGGTTTTTCTTTGACGCGGAACCTTCATTCGCGCAGGGTTCGGCATGTTGGATGGGGCGTTCCCGACCACGCCGCCTGGGGCGGGTGTCGGGAGGGAAGAGCGCCCGAGGTCTTGAAAATTGTGTAACGGGGCGTGGCTCAGCCTGGTAGAGCGCTAGCTTTGGGAGCTAGATGTCGCGGGTTCGAATCCCGCCGCCCCGACCATCTTATCGTCCGCCGCGCTGGCGGACGACTTCGTAGAGGAGGATGGTGGCGGCGGCGGCGACGTTGAGGGAGTCGGCCTGGCCGAGCATGGGGATGCGCACCAGCTCGTCGGCCTGCGTCATCCAGGCGTCGCTCAGGCCGAATTGCTCGGCGCCGACGACGACGGCGATGGGCTGCGTCATGTCCACGTCGGTGTAGTTTTTCGTGGCGTGGGGGGAAGCGGCGAGGGAGCGGATGCCGTTTTTCTTGAGCCAGGCGAGGGTTTCGGCGGTGCTGGCTTCGGCGACGGGGACGGTGAAGAGGGTGCCGATGGAGGCGCGGACGACGTTGGGGTTGTTGACGTCGGTGCAGCGGTCGCAGACGACGAGGGCATGGGCGCCGGCGGCGTCGGCGGTGCGCAGCATGGTGCCGAGGTTGCCGGGCTTTTCGATGTGCTCGCCGATGACGACGAAGGGGTTGGCGGGGAGCTTCAGGTCGGCGAGGGTGCGGCGGATCTGCGGGCAGAGGGCCAGCAGGCCTTCGGGGCGGTCGCGGTAGGCGATCTTCATGAAAACGGGCTCGGTGCATTCGAAGTGGGGCACGTTCAGTTCCGCGCAGCGGGCGACGAGCGCGGGTTCGTTCTTCCCCTGGTAGAGCGCAGGGCAATAGAACAGCTTGAGCACGGGCACCTGGTTGTCGAGCGCGCGCTTGACCTCGCGGTAGCCTTCGACGATCAGCAGGGCGTTTTCGTCGCGGTGCGAGCGCTGGCGCAGCTTGACGACTTCCTTGATGCCGGCGTTCTGGAGGCTGGTGACGAGTTGGGGGAGAGAAGGCATTTTCGGGATCTCAATATTCAATATCCAATGTCCAATATCCAATCATCAAGTGCAACCGTTGAACCGTGAGCCTTCTTCATGACTTCCAGGATTTCTTGCGGGGAGAGAGGCCGACGAGATCGACGGAGCGGGCGAGGCCGTAGAGGAAGTAGAGGACGGTGAGGCGCAGGAAGAGGATGGGCGAGTTGGCGCGGTCGGCGATGAGGGCCGCGGGCCCGGCGGTGACGAGGACGAGGGGGGTGGCCAGGAAGAGGTACCAGGGGGAGAACAGGCCGGCCAGCACGGCGCCGAGGAAAGCGAGGCACAGGGCCGCGAGGAAGGCGAGGGAGAAGAAGATGGCGTTGGCGCCGGATTTGCCGCCCGAGCTTTTCAGGATGGTGGCGTAGGCCTTGCGGTTGGCGTGCCAGAGCTGCTGGCGGTAGTACTCGCGCAGGGTGGCGGGTTCGCCGAGGTGCGCGACGCGCAGGGCCGGCAGCGCGGCGACTTCGCAGCCGGCCTGCGCGGCGCGGAAGGCGAAATCGGTGTCCTCGCCGGTGGTCAGGGTTTCGTCGAAGGCCGGCACGACGCCGAGCAGCGCGCGGTTGAAGAGCAGGTTGCGCGTGGTGATGAGGCGGAAGGCCTCGGTCGTCACGGGTTCGCCGCCGCCGGCCGCCGCGGCCGGATTCTTGTGGTGCCAGTGGGCCTGCCAGGCGCGGTGGATCCAGTTGCCGGTGGCGGGCGGCGCGACGGGGTAGCCGATCAGGACGGGGCGCGGCTTGAGCAACCACGGCGCGGCGTGGACCAGCCAATCCTTGTCGGGCACGCAGTCGCCGTCGAGGAACGCAAGGGCGTTGCCGCGGGCGGCCCGGAGCGCGTGGTTGCGGCAGACGGGGATCGAGGCGCCGGAATGGACCTGGCATTCGTCGAAGCCGGCTTCGCGGGCGGCTTCGACGGTGCCGTCGCGGCTGCCGCCGTCGATCAAGATGGTTTCGAGGCTCCAGCCTTCGGGCAAATGCAGATGGTCCAGCGCATCCTTCAGGCCGGCCACGTGCTTGGCCTCGTTGAGGGCGACGACCATGACGGACAAGATATGCTGGGGCTTGGGGATCATGACGGCTTCTTTTGCGGAAGCTGGTTGGCGGCCCACTGGGTCTGCGAGGCCATGCCGAGGAGAATCTGGACGTCCTTTTCGGTCAAGGTGCCGCGGGACAGGATGCGGCGGATGCCGAGCATCATGTGGTCGGCCGTGTCGTTCGTCATGAAGCCGATGTCGAGCAGCGCCTTCCGCCACTTGGCGAACATGGCCTCGCGCATGGCGGAAGGGCATTCGGCCGAGCGCTCCTGCGGCGGCTCGAAGGTGCCGGAGGCGACGAAGAGCTCATAAGCGCAGACCATCACGGACATGGCGACGTTGAGGGATTTATAGGCGTCCGAAGACGGGATCCGGATGAACTGGGTGCACAGGGCGAGGTCTTCGAGGGAGAGGCCGTTGTCTTCCGAGCCGAACAGGATGGCGACGGGGGTGTCGAGCGCGGCTTCCAGCAGGCGGGGGGCCCACTCGCGCGGGGTCTTGGAGTGGTCGCGGTAGAGCCCGCCGCGGTTGGACGTGCCGGCGACGAGGCCGCAGTCGGCGACGGCCTCGGCGGTGGTGTCGAAGACCCGGCGGTTGGCGAGGATCTCACCGGCGTGGCAGGCCATTTGCTGGGCGTCTTCCATGTTCATGCCGGGGCGCGGATCCACGAGGACGAGCTGCGAGAGCCCCATGTTCATCATGGCGCGGCAGGCGGAGCCGACGTTCCCGCCGTAGACGGGGTTGACGAGGACGATCCGGATGTGGTCGAGCGGGGACATCGGAGGGGATGATAGCGGAAAGGAGGCGGAAAACAACCGACTTCATCTGGGCGGGAGAGGTAAACTGCGAAATGCGCGAATGACGCGAATAGGATCGCGGGCAGGGACGGCTCTATGAGCCATCCGGGCTGTTCGGTTCTGTTGTAGCCGGGGGCGGTGACCCCGGTGAAAATGGTCCGAAGTCCGAGATCGCTGGCAACCCCCGACGAGGTCGTCGGGGGCTCCAAAGACGTTGAGAACGCGGCTGCCTGGAGAGTTTTACGTCGTACGTAAAAATCGGATCCGAAAATTACGTAGAACGTAAAAACTTTCGGCGGGTTTTCCACGGAACGTAAAAACTTTGGCCGATTTTTCCACGGCATGGAAAACCGATCGGGCGCAAGCCCCCGCAGGGGGGGGCGGCCTATTTCTTCACGAGGGGGGCGTGGTGGAACTTCTTCATCCACGCGAGCTGGACGATCATCATGACCTGGTTGACGGACCAGTAGAGCGAGAGGCCGGAGGGGAAGGAGTAGAACATGAAGGTGAAGAGCACGGGCATCATCATCATCATCTTCTGCTGCTGGGGATCGCTGGTGGGGGTCATCTTCTGCTGCAGCCACATGGTCACGCCCATGAAGAGCGGCAGGATGTTGAGCCCGATGGGCAGGACGTCCGCGAACAGGTTTTCCGGGGTGGAGAGGTCGGAGATCCACAGGAACGACGAGAAGCGCAGTTCGATGGCGCCGCGCAGCACGACGAAGAGGGCGAAGAAGACGGGGATCTGGATCAGCATGGGCAGGCAGCCGCCCATGGGGTTGATCTTGTGCTCCTTGTAGAGCGCCATCATCTCCTGCTGCTGCTTCTGGGGATCGCTCTTGTACTTTTCCTTCATCGCCGTGATGAGGGGCTGGATTTCCTGCATGTGGCGGGTGCTGACCATGGACTTGTGGTTCAAGGGCCAGAAGATGATGCGGATGAGGAAGGTCAGCAGGATGATGGCGACGCCGTAGCTGTAGGGCCAGACGTGGGCCTGGATCCAGACCATGACCTTGAGGATCCAGATGCCGACGACGCGCCAGAAGCCGAGCTGGAGGACGTCTTCCTGGTGCGGGCCGTTGGCCTTGAGTTCGACGTAGACCTTGGGGCCGACGTAGAACGTGGCGGCCTGCTCGAGCGTCTGGCCGGGGGCGAGCTCGTAGGCGGGCAGGCGCAGATCGGCGGCGACGCGGGCGAAGGGATAGCTCGTGCGCGGGAAGAGGAACATGAACGTCGAGCGGACGGCCGCGCCGCGGGCGGTCTCGATCCGGCATTGGTCGGCGGACCCGTCGATGGGAGTAAGGATTTGGACGAAGTACTTGTTCTTGACCGCGGCCCAGTCGACGTGGAGCGGAGTCTGCTTGCCATTGCGGCTGCCGAAGCTGAAAAGCCGCACGAAAAAATTGACCGGGATGTCGCTCTCCAAAACCGTTCGCGGACCTGCCTCTTCCGTTTTTGGGAACCAGCTTTCGAATTGGGTGCCCCAGTATTGAACTTTGTCGCTGCCGGTGAGGGTGTCCACGCCGAGGAGGGGGACCTGCTGCTTGCCGTCTTCGCCGGGCAGGTTTTCCATGAAGCCGGACTGCAGGCCGTAGCCGCTGAGGGCGACGGGCGCGCCGGTGGGATTTTCGACGCGGTCGGCGAGGCGCACCTGGTAGCCGTCGCCGAGGACGAGCGTGCGGGTCAGGATCAGGCCGCCGGCCAGGACTTTGCGGTAGACGATGGAATCGTCCGTGGAGGCGGCGATCTCGAACCCGGCGCGCGGAGCGAGGCCGGGATAGCCGATCGGCGCGGCCGCCGGGCGGTCGGAGAAATCGAACGTGACGGGCACGGCGGAGCCCTTGACGGACGGATAGCCGAGGATCGCCGCGCGGATGATGCCGGCGCCGCGGGTGGACGTCGTGATTTCGAGGCGTTCGTTGCCGAGGGTCGTGAGGACTTCGAGGGATGGATTCTCTTCCTCGACGGAGGCCTGGGCTTCGGGCGCGGCGGGGGCTTCCGTTTCCTCGGCGGCCGCGGGGGCGGCGTCGGGCGCGGCCAAAGCGGTATCGGCGGGGAGGCTCGGGGCCCGGGCTGTCTCGACCGCGGCCGGGACCGGCTTGGCCTTGGGCGGGAAAATCTTGGAAATGAATTTCCGGTCGAGGGTCGGATACGCCAGGAAGAGGGCGAAAATGATGACGATCGGAATCAGGTCTTGTTTCTTCATCTTTGGTTGCTCACTTAAATTTCGGTCGCTTGGGCGGGACTGGATCGACCCCGCCGGGGTTCCACGGATGGCACCGGGCGATGCGCCGGAGCCCAAGAAAAACGCCGTACCCTACCCCATGGACGCGGATGGCTTCCAGCATATAATTCGAACAGGACGGTTCGAAGCGGCAGCAGGGGCCGAACGCGTGCTTGAGCGTTTTCTGGTAAACGCGGATCAGGCAGCAGAGCGTCGCGGCGACGGGATTCATTTCGCGGCGGGGGGCGTCAGGCCGGCTTGCGCGGCCAACTTGAGCAGTTCCGCGACGACGGCGGCCCACGGCGCGGCCAGGATGGCGCGGCGGGCGACGAGCACGACGTCGTCGGTGCCGGCCGTGAATGCGGCGCGGTGGCGGCGGTAGGCTTCGCGCAGGCGGCGCTTGGCGCGGGCGCGTTCGGGGGCGTTGCCGACTTTCTTGCTGGCCACCACGCCGAGGCGCCGGGAGGCGTCGGGCGCGGCGCGCAGGAAGAGGACCATGAAACGCCCGTGCCAGCGGCGGTCCTGGTCGTAGGCTTGCTGGAACTGCGCCGTGTGCAGCAGGCGCTGCTTGCGGCCGAAGGTTTCGCGGACGCAAAACGCCCGGCCGGGTTCCTGCGCAGAGGGGACGGCCGGGCGATCGCTGCCGGGTTGCATGAAGTGGCTGCCCCGGCGCGGGGCGGGAAAGAAGTTACTTCCTGTCGCTGACGGTCAAGGACTTGCGGCCCTTGGCGCGGCGGCGGCTGAGGGTCTTGCGGCCGTTGGCCGTGGCCATCTTGGCGCGGAAGCCGTGCTTGCGGGCGCGCTTGATCTTGGACGGATGATAGGTCGGTTGCATGGAAAACCTTTCTCTGGATAAATGGAAGGGCGTGTTTAGCCTGTTTGCGGCGGGCACGTCAATCCCTTAATGCGAATTTAACGGGATGGCCCGCGCCAATGGACTTGCCAACCGGGGCCGGGTGCCAGTACTTTTCGCGGCAACGAAAAGCATGCGGCCGGTCGCACCGGTCAAGGAGGAACACGATGAGCAAGAAGATGAAATGGGCGGCGGCGTTTTGCGTGGCGGCGGTGCTGGGCGCTGCGGCGGCGCAGGCGGAAGGCAATCTG
>JBFXHR010000052.1:0-17549 GCA_050176815.1 Kiritimatiellia bacterium | reverse complement strand
GTCCGCCGCGTCGAGGAGCTATTGAACAACCGGCCCAGGAGGTGCCTGGGCTATCGGACCCCCGCCGAAGCCTTGCATGCCGAACTTTCGTGCACTTGATGTTTGACACCGCCACTACGTAAAACCGGGTTCATTTCTTCACCGCGAACGCGATCCGGTCCGGATGGTCGGGGTCGAAATCCGCCTCGACGCGGGCGCCGTCGGGGATGTCGCCGGCGAGGACTTTCGCGGCGAGTTCGTCGAGGACCAGGCGCTGGATGACGCGCTTGAGGGGGCGCGCGCCGAACGCCGGATCGTAGCCTTCGCCCGCCAGCTTCTCGGCGGCGGCCTCCGTGACGTCGAGCGCGACGTTCTTCTCGGCGAGGAAGCCGCGCACGCGCCGGATCTGGATCTCGACGATCTTCCGCAGCTGCTCGATGCCGAGGCTCCGGAACAGGATCACTTCGTCCACGCGGTTCAGGAATTCGGGCCGGAAGCTCAGGCGCAGGGCGGCCAGCACGGCCTTTTCCATCTCGTCGTAGGCGGCCTGGCCGCGCTTCATCTTCGGATGCTTTTCGAGGGCCTCCTGGATGACGGAACTGCCGAGGTTCGAGGTCATGATGAGCACCGTGTTCTTGAAATCCACGGTGCGGCCCTGGCCGTCGGTCAGGCGCCCGTCGTCGAGGATCTGGAGCATGACGTTGAACACGTCGGGATGCGCCTTTTCAATCTCGTCGAAGAGCACGATGGAATACGGCTTGCGGCGGACGTGCTCGGTGAGGGCCCCGCCCTCCTCGTAGCCGACGTAGCCGGGCGGCGCGCCGATCAGGCGGCTGACGGAATGCTTCTCCATGTATTCGCTCATGTCGATGCGGTCCATGGCCTGCTCGTCGTCGAACAGGAATTCGGCCAGCGCGCGCGCAAGCTCGGTCTTGCCGACGCCGGTCGGCCCGAGGAAAATGAACGAGCCGATGGGGCGGTTGGGATCCTGAAGGCCGGCGCGCGAGCGGCGCACGGCGCGGGAGACGGCCTCGACGGCTTCGTCCTGCCCCACCACGCGCCGGCGCAGGCGGTCTTCCATGTGGAGCAGCTTTTCCTTTTCGCCTTCGAGCAGGCGGCTGACGGGAATGTGGGTCCAGGCGGCGACGACCTCGGCGATGTTCTCCGCGGTGACTTCCTCCTGCAGCATGCGCTGGTTCTTCTGGAGCTTGGCAAGGGCGTCCTGCGCCTGCTGGATCTTCTTTTCGGCGGCGGGCAGGCGGGCATACTTGATTTCGGCGGCCTTTTCGAGGGCGCCGTTCCGCTGGGCCTGCTCTTCCTCGGTGCGCAGGGCGTCGAGCTCGGCGGTGGCGGCGCGGATCGCGCCGATCAGGTCCTTTTCGCGCGACCAGTGGGCCTTGAGCGCGGCGCTTTCCTCGCGCAGCTCGGCCAGCTCCCGTTCCAGCGCTTTCAGCCGGTCCTTGGAGGCGGCGTCCTTTTCCTTCTTCAGCGCTTCGCGCTCGATTTCGAGCTGCATGACGCGGCGTTCGAGCTCGTCGATCTCGACGGGCATGCTGTCGATCTCCATGCGCAGGCGGCTGGCGGCCTCGTCGACGAGGTCGATGGCCTTGTCGGGCAGGAAGCGGTCGGAGATGTAGCGGTGGGAGAGCTTGGCGGCCTCGACCAGCGCGCCGTCCTGGATGCGCACGCCGTGGTGCGCCTCGTAGCGCTCCTTGAGGCCGCGCAAAATGGCGACCGTGTCCTCGACGCTCGGCTCCTCCACGAGGACGGGCTGGAAGCGCCGCGCGAGGGCGGCGTCTTTTTCGATGTACTTCCTATACTCGTCCAGCGTGGTGGCGCCGACGCAGCGCAGTTCGCCGCGCGCGAGCGCGGGCTTGATCATGTTGGACGCGTCCACCGCGCCCTCCGCCTTGCCCGCGCCGACCAGCGTGTGCAGCTCGTCGATGAACAGGACGATCGCCCCGGCGGAATCAATCACTTCCTTGATGAACGCCTTGAAGCGGTCCTCGAACTCGCCGCGGTATTTCGCGCCCGCGAGCATCGCGCCGAGATCGAGCGAGACCACGCGCTTGTTCTTGAGCCCCTCGGGCACGTCGCCGGCGACGATGCGCCGCGCGAGGCCCTCGGCGATGGCGGTCTTGCCGACGCCGGGCTCGCCGATCAGCACGGGATTGTTCTTCGTGCGGCGCGACAGCACCTGCACCACGCGGCGGATTTCCGCGTCGCGCCCGATCACCGGATCGAGCTTGCCCTTGCGGGCGTCGTCCGTCAGGTCGCGGCCGTACTTCTTGAGCGCCTCGTACTTGTCCTCCGGCGCCTCGTCCGTGACGCGCCGGCTGCCGCGCACGCTCTGCAGGGCCTGGAGCACGGATTCGACGGTGACGCCGAGGCCGCCGGCGATTTTGGCGACCTCGCCGTTCTTGCGGCCGAGCGCGGCCAGGAACAGGTGCTCCGCGCTGACGTATTCGTCCTTCATCTGGGCGGCGAGCTTGGCGGCCGCCTCGATCGTGGTTTGCAGGTCGCGCGAGACGCCGCGCTGGAGGCCTTCGCCTTCCACCTGCGGGCGGCTGCGGAGCTGGCGGTCGAGCACGTCGCCGAACAGGTCGGCCTTCACGCCGATTTTCTCCAGGAGGGACGGCACGACGCCGCCCTCCTGCCGGACGAGGGCCCGCGCGAGATGCAGCGTATCCACTTCGCCGTGGCGATGTTCCTCCGCAAGGCGCTGCGCGTCCCGCAGGGCTTCCTGGGCTTTCGTGGTCCATTGGTCGGTGCTCATGGCCAAACGATTCCTTTCCGGCCGCCAAGGATAGCGCACCGGCGGCGGAATTTCAAACCGGACGGCGATTCCCGAAAATGCGCGATTGCGGAGCCGGGGCATTGATGGCAGATTGTCGGGTATGCGTTCCCCCTCTCCGGAGCCTGCCGCGAGGAACCGCCCGGCCCCGTTTTCGCCGGACGTCCGCCACCGATTGGGATTGGCGGCCGCCGTCCTGGTTCTGCTGGCGGCCGGCGCCGCGCTCGCCGGCTGGGCCATCCGCCGCGAAGACCGGTCCATGCGCGCCGACCTGCTCCAGCAAGCCCGCCGCGTGGCCCAGACCCTTCCGCTCGACCAGCTGAGGGTCCTGCACGGCAACCGCAGCGACGAGCAAAGACCGGAGTACCGCCGCCTGAAGGAACAGCTCATGGCGGCGCAGCAGATCGACCCCGACTGGGAATGGATCTACCTGATGGGCCGGAGAAGCGGCGGGGCCGTCTACTTCCAGATGGACTCCGAGGCCTACGACGCCCCGGATCCCTCCCCCCCCGGCCAAATCTACTCGGAAGCCTCTCCCGTTCTCCACGCGGTATTCGACAAGCGCATCGGCGCCACCGAGGGACCCATCCCGGACCGGTGGGGCGTCTGGGTCAGCGCCTTCGTGCCGCTGGTCGACCCGAAAACCGACCGGTTGGTCACCGTGGTGGGCATCGACGTCGAGGCCTCCACCTGGCGCTGGAAAACGCTCCGGGCCGGCATCGTGCCGGCGCTGGCCACCGCCGCGCTGCTGGCCATCCTCCTCACCGGCTACCGGCTGGAACGGCAACGGAAAAAACTCGCCGGCAAGGCGCGCCGGCCCTGGCGGCATCTGGAAGCCGCCGCGTCCCTCTCCGCCGGCCTCGTCCTGACCGCGACGGCCGCCTGGCTCGCCCATTCGATCGAAGCCAACCACCTGGAAGAAGCCTTCGTTTCGCTGGCCGAAATCAAGTCCGAACGCATCCTGGACGCTTTTACGAGCCTCCGCCAATCGGAGCTCGAAGGCCTGGCCCGTTTCCTCGAGGGCAGCGAAAACGTCACCTCCAGGGAATTCCGGCGCTACGCCCGGCATTTGGTCCGCGTCCCGGAAGTGGTGGCCTGGACCTGGGTCCCTGCCGTGGAGGGGGCGAAGAAAACGGAATTCGAGCAGTTCGTCCGCGACGCGGGCTGGCAGGGGCCCGAGTACCGGATCTGGGAGACCGACGCCGCCGGCCAAATCCTCCCCGCCGCCGACCGCCCCTTCCACTATCCCATCTACTACGCGGAATCCGCGGAAGCCCTCTCGAAATACGGCATCGCCCCGGGCCGCGACTGGGCGGCCATCGACGCCGTCCGCGCGGCGCTGGAAGCGAGCGAGCGAACCGGACTGATCGGCGCCACCGACGTCCTTCCCCCCTTGCCGGGAGCCACCAGCCAACGAACCCTGGTGTTGATGTTCCGCCCGGTCCGGAAAATCCCGCACCCGGCCATGCCGAACGGCTGGGCCATGGCGGCCGTGGATCCGCAAGCCTTCCTGCGGAGTTTCCTCGGCGAAAACCCGGAGGAAAACCGGCAGGTGGCCATGGACCTCCTGGTCCTGAAGGCCGGCGCGGCGCCCGAACGGATCGCCTCGATCGCCGCGCCGGACTCTTCCGGCGCACCGCCGGAACGCCTGTCCGACCCGTGGACCCTGACCCGGCCCGTCATCGCCTTCGGGAAAACCTACGCCGTCGCCGTGCGCCCCTCGAAGGATTTCATCGCCGGCCACTCGGTCTATCTCGGCTGGATGGCGCTCCTGGCCGGCCTGTCCATCACCGCCGCCGGCTCGCTCGTCATCGGCGTCATCGCCCACCGCCGCGAGGACATGGAACGGCTGGTGGACGAACAAAGCCACGATCTGGCCGTCGCCCTGCGCCGCTACGACCTGCTCTCCGAGGAAAACCGCGTGGCCACCTGGGAGATCGACGCCGCCGGCCGGTATACCGAACTGAGCCGCATGGCCGAAACCATCCTCGGCTACCGGCCCGACGAACTGGTCGGAAAGAAGCGTTTCTACGACCTGCATCCCGAAAAGGGCCGCAAGGAAATCCGGGATTGGTTCGCCCGGAAGGTTCGCGCGGGCGAATCCTTCTCGAACGTGGTGCATCCCGTCGTCTCCGCATCGGGCGCCATCGTATGGGCCTCCACCAGCGGCATCCCCATGCGGGACGCCGAGGGCCGCGTGCGGGGCTACTGGGGAACGAGCGCGGACGTCACCGAACGGATCCGCGCCGAGGAGGCGCTGCGGGAAAGCCACGCGCTGTTCTCGCTCTTCATGCACCACTCCCCCGTCTATACCTACATCAAAGAGGTCACGGCCACCGAAAGCCGCGTCCTGGTCGCCAGCGAGAATTTCCAGGAGATGATCGGCATCCCCGGCTCGAAAATGGCCGGCAAGACCATGGCGGAGCTCTTCCCCCCCGAATTCGCGGCGAAAATCGCCGCCGACGACTGGAACGTCGTTTCCCGGGGCCAAACCCTGAAACTGGACGAACGTCTGAACGGCCGGGACTACGTCTCGATCAAGTTCCCGATCGTCCAGCGGGAAAAGACCCTGCTGGCCGGCTACACCCTCGACATCACCGACCGCGTGCGCGCCGAGGAGGAAGTCCGCAAGAGCCGGGCGCGGCTGCTCGAGGCCCAAGCCCTGGCGCATCTCGGCCACTGGGAACTCGACCACTCCACCCGCCGCCTGGAATGGTCGGAGGAAATCTACCGCATTTTCGGGCTCGAACCCCGGTCTTTCGTCCCCACCTACGAGAGCTTCCTCGAGGCCATCCATCCGGACGACCGGGCCGCCGTGGACCGGGCGTTTTCCGAATCGCTCCGGAACCGGACGCCCTACGCGATCGTCCACCGCCTGCAGATGCGCAACGGCGCCGTCAAGGTCGTCCAGGAACAGGGCGAAACCTCCTACGACGCCGAAGGCCACCCCCTCCGGAGCGTCGGCACGGTCCAGGACGTCACCGCGGCCCATCAAATCCAAGAGGCCCTGCGCGACAGCGAGCGGAAATACCGCACGCTGACGGAAAGCATGAAGGACGTGGTCTGGATCCTGGACGCCGAGACGCTGAAGTTCCTCTACGTCAGCCCGTCGGTCGAAAAGCTGCGCGGCTTCTCGCCCGAGGAGGTTCTGGCCGGGACCGTGGCCGATTCCCTGGAGCCGGGCCAGATGGAGAAGTTCGGCCCCGTGCTCCGCGAGAACGCCGATAAGTTCCGGCGCGGCGAGATCACGTCCGACGCCTTCTTCACCCTCGAACTGCGCCAGCCCCGCAAGAACGCGCCGCCCATCGTGACCGAAGCCATCTGCCGTTTCTGGCGCAACGAGCAGACCGGCCGCCTCGAACTGCACGGCACCACGCGCGACGTCACCGACCGCAAGCGCGCCGAGGACGAGCTGCGCGAAAGCCGCCGCCGCTACGCCGGACTGCTGGCCCATCTGCCCGGCATGGCCTATCGCTGCCCGAACGACCGCTTCCAGGCCATGGATTTCGTCAGCGAAGGCTGCCGGGAACTGACGGGCTACGCCCCGGAAGACCTCGTCGGCAACGCCACGGCCTCCTTCAACGACCTTGTCGGCCCCGAATACCGCGACAAAATGGCGAAACAATGGCGGAACGCCTTGTCCCGGCGCCTCAAGGCCGAAGCCGAATACGAAATCCGCACCCGGTCCGGCGAAACCAAATGGGTCTGGGAACAGGGAGAAGGCGTCTACGACGAGGAAAACCGGCTCGTGGCCGTCGAAGGATTCATCGCCGACGTCACCGACCGCAAGCGCGCCGGAGCCGAACGCGAACGCCTCACGGCCGCCATCGAGCAGTCCGGCGACGCCGTCCTCATCGCCGACGCCGCCGGCACCATCCTGTACGTCAACGAGGCCTTCGCCAAAATCACCGGCTACTCCCGCGAAGAAGCCGTCGGCCAAAACCCGAAAATCCTGAAAAGCGGCCGCCAAGACCCCGAGTTCTACCGGCAGATGTGGGCGCGCCTCGGCAGCGGCAAGCCGTGGGAGGGCAAGTTCGTCAACCGCCGGAAAGACGGACGCCTCTACACCGAAATGGCCACCATCTCCCCCGTGCGCGACGCCGGCGGACGCATCGTCAACTACGTCTCCGTCGGACGAGACATCTCCCAGCAGCTCCTCGACCAGGCGGAAAAAGAACACCTGCAGTCCCAGCTCCTCCAGGCCCAGAAAATGGAATCCATCGGCCGCCTCGCCGGCGGCGTCGCCCACGATTTCAACAACATGCTCCAGGCCATCCTCGGCTACGCCGAAATGGCCCTCGAACAGGCCCCGCCCGGCCAGCCCCTCCATACCGACATCCTGGAAATCCAAAAGGCGGCCCAGCGCTCGGCCGCTTTGACCCGCCAGCTCCAGGCCTTTGCCCGCAAGCAAACCGTCGAACCCCGCCCCATGGACATCAACGCCGCCGTCGAAGGCATGTTCGACATGCTCCGGCGCCTGATCGGCGAAGACGTCCGGCTGGCCTGGAAACCGGACCGCAAGCTGGCGCAGATCTACATGGATCCGGGCCAGATCGACCAGCTCGTCACCAACCTGTGCATCAACGCCCGCGACGCTATCGCCGGCGCCCCCGCCGGCGAAATCGTCCTCGAAACCCGAAACGCGACCGTCCCCCGCGCCCTTCCCTCCCCCTACGGCAACGTCGAACCCGGGTCCTACATCCTCCTGAGCGTGTCCGACAACGGATCGGGCATGCCGGCCGACGTGCTCGCCCACATCTTCGAACCCTTCTTCACCACCAAGCAAATGGGCAAAGGCACCGGCCTCGGCCTGGCCACCGTCTACGGCATCATCCGGCAGAACCACGGCGGCATCCGGGTCGAAAGCAAACCCGGAAAAGGCACCGTCTTCCAGGTTTACCTGCCCTGCCACGCCAAAGGCTCCGCGCCCGAAATGCCCGCCCCCGAGCCGGACGCCCCCCGCATCCCGGCCGGCGGAGAAACCATTCTCCTCGTCGAAGACGAAGCCACCCTGCTGCAGACCGCCACCCGCATGCTGGAATCGCTGGGCTACGAGGTCTTGGCCACCTCGTCGCCGGAGGAAGCCCTGCGGCTGGCCGAACAACACCAAGACCGCATCGCCCTGCTGCTGACCGACGTCATCATGCCCGAAATGAACGGCCCCGAACTGGTCCAGCGCCTGAAGGAACGATTCCCCGCGCTCCGGCACCTCTACATGTCCGGCTACACCGCCAACCTCATCGCGGAACAAGGCGTCCGGGACGACAGCGTCAACTTCATCCAAAAGCCGTTTTCCCGGAAATCGCTCGCGAAAAAAGTGCGCGAATCGATCGGAAAGGGCTGATGCCCCGCCTCACATCTGCGGATGCGGCGGATTGCGGACGGCGATCCCTTGGCCGGCCAAATAGGATTTGACCTGCCGGACGGTGAAGGTGCCGAAATGGAACACGCTGGCCGCCAGCAGCGTGCTGGCGCGGCCTTCCTTCACCGCCTGGAGAAAGTGGACCAGCTTGCCCGCGCCGCCGCTGGCCACCGTCGGCAACCGGGTCGCGTCCGCAATGCTCCGGATCAGATCCAGGTCGTAGCCGCGGCCCGCGCCATCCCCCATTTTGCTGGTCGGCAGCATTTCGCCCACCCCCAGCCCCGCCATTTTCTTCGCGAATTCAACCGCGTCCTCGCCCGTCGGCGTGCGCCCGCCGTCGATATAGACTTCCCGCTTCGAAGGCAGCTTGGCGTTGCGGTCCGCGTCGATCGCCGCGACGATGGACGCGCCGCCGAATTGCTTGACCGCTTCCGCCACGAAACCCGGATCGCGAAACGCCGCCGAAGAAATGCTGACCTTCTTCGCGCCCGCTTCCAGCGCCGACTCCACGTCGGCCAGGCACCGGATTCCCCCGCCCACCGTCACCGGAATCTTCACCGCCGCCGTCACCTTCTTCAGCACGTCGAACATCGTCCGGCGCCGGTCCACCGTGGCGGTGATGTCCAGAAACCCCAGTTCGTCCGCCCCCGACTCCTCATAGGCCGTCGCGCAGGCGACCGGATCGCCCGCATCGATCAAATCCACGAAATGGATGCCCTTGACGACGCGTCCCCCGCGCATATCCAGGCAGGGCATGATGTGGATGGGTTTGTTCATGGACGTTCGGCTCCGGGGCGTGGGATTTGAAAACGCCAGTCAATATAGGGACAACGCACGCCGACCACAAGCCGAACCCGCCGCCGGCCCCCGGCGGGAGCCGGGCGCAAAAAAGCCGCAGGGATTCCCTGCGGCCGCGGCCTCCCTCTGGAGAGGGGGGTGGATTACGTCAGGCGCGCGTTGATCTCGGCCTCGGCCAGCGACCAGAAATAGGTGCTGTCGCCGTTGAATCCGTGGCGCTCGGCGATGTAATACGCCGCTTCCTCGATCATTTTGTACCGGGCTTCCGGCGAAACGGCGGGTTTCTTCGAGACGGCCTTGGGGGCCGCGACTTTGGCCGCCGGCTTTTTGGCCGCGGCGGCTTTGGGGGCCGCTGCTTTCTTGGCAACGGCAGGCTTTTTGGCTTCCTTCATCTTCATATCTCCTCGTTCCGGGGCGCTTCCGGAACCTGTTTCCACTTTTTCATGCTCCCCACAGCGGGGTGCAAATCTGCGCGGACTCTAATTCACTTCATTCCGAATGCAAGCCCTATTTCCATGCTTTTAAATGGAAGGAACCCCTTTGGAAACAGTTGATTGCGCGCATCCCGCGAACGGACAAGCAGATAGGAATTTTCGAAAGATAAATCGTTTTACCCTAAATATTTTTCGCACAATAGCGGCATTCTCCATGCATAAGTACAAATTTGGCCATAAATCGGCTTTGACAATTTTCCCTCCAAGGGCCGGTTGTTGACGTTTTAACGGGGATCAAGGCGCTTCAGCGCCTGCCGAGCCGCATTCATCTCCGCCTCGCGCTTGCTTGCGCCCTCCCCCTCGCCCAGCGGCTCCTCCCCCCGGAAGACCGTGGCCCGGAAATGCCGCGCATGCGATGGACCGCTCTCGTCGACGATCTGGTAGCGGGGACTGTCCTTCCCGTCCCGCTGCATGCGCTCCTGCAACTCGCCCTTGGGATTGTCGTCGCCCCCGGCGTCCACGGCCGCCGCGATTTCGTCGGCGAACCATTCCTCGAACGCCCGCCGCACCGCCGCCGGCCCTCCGTCGAGCCACAACGCGCCCATCACCGCCTCGAGCGCATCGGCCAGCACGGATCTCCGCCCGCGCCCGCCGCTCTGCTCCTCCCCCCGCCCCAGCCGCAAAAACTCCCCCACGCCCAGCCGCCGCGCCACGCGCTCCAGCGCTTCTTCGTTCGTCAGCCGGCTGCGCACCTTCGTCAGCGTGCCCTCCCGCCAATCCGGACAGCGCTCCACCAGCCACTCGGCGCAGACCGCGCCCAGCGCCGCGTCGCCCAGGAATTCCAGCCGCTGGCTCTCCGTCGGTTCCGGTTCGCCCGCCTCGACCGCATAGGACCGGTGCGTCAGCGCCGCGGCCAACCGCTCCGGCCGCGCGAACGAGCGGCCCAGCCGCTTTTCCAATTCCGTTTGATCCGGCACGGTTCCGCGCGTTTCCATCGTCAGGCCCTCGGGTGGTATTGGCGGTGGACCGACTGCAGGCGCCCCTGGTCCACGTGCGTGTAGATCTGCGTCGTCGAAATGTCCGCGTGCCCCAGCATTTCCTGGATCACGCGCAGCGAAGCCCCGTTGGCCAGCAGGTGCGACGCGAAGGAATGCCGCAGCACGTGCGGCGAAATCTCCTTGCGGATGCCCGCCTTCCGCGCATAGGCCCGGATGTGCCGCCACAGCGTCACGCGCGACAGCGGCTTGCCCAGCCGCGACAGGAACACCGCCCGGCCCGCGCCGCCGCCTTTCGCCGCATAGGCGGGCCGCCCCCGCTCCAGCCACGCCTGCACCGCCGCCATCGCCCGCCCCCCGATCGGCACCACGCGCTCCTTGTCGCCCTTGCCCACGCACCGGACGTATTCCGCGTCGAAATGCAGCGACTCCAGCGCCAGCGCCGCCAGTTCGCTCACCCGCAGCCCCGTTGCGTAGAACGTCTCGAGAATCGCCCGGTCGCGCAACCCGCGCACGGTGGACGGATCCGGCGCCGCCAGCAGCCGGTCCACCTCCGCCACGCTCAGCGTCTCCGGCAGAATCTTCCACAGCCGCGGCGAATCCATCGCGTCCGCCGCGTTCGTCGCCAGCAGCCCTTCCCGCGACAAGTGCCGGAAGAAGACCTTGATGGCCACCAGCCGCCGCGCCAGGCTCGGAGCCGCCAGCCCCTTCTGCTTGCCCTCCATCAGGAAATCCAGGATGTCGCGCCGCGACGTTTCCTGGATGCCCGTCCGCCCCTTCCGCGCCAGAAACGCCAGGAATTCCGTCAAATCGTGCCCGTAGGCCAGGCGCGTGTTTTCGCTCAGCCCGCGCTCCAGCGCCAGGTGGTCCATGAACTGGTCGAGCAGGAAGCGCATCGCGGGCGGAAAAATCAGGCCTTCCGGCGCGGCCGCGCGGCCCAGTCCGCGAGCAGGCGCGCGCCGGCCAGCGTCGCGCCGGCGGCGCCGTAGGGCTGGGGCGATTCCAGATAGGCCGTTCCCGCGACGTCCAGATGCGCCCACGGAATGCCGTCGGGCACGAAATGCTTCAGGAAGGCGCCGCCGGCGATCGTGCCCGCCGACCCGTCGCCCACGTTTTTCAGATCCGCGAATTGCCCCTTGACCATCTCGTCGTACTCGGGCCACAGGGGCAGGGGCCAGAGCCGTTCGCCCGTGGCCTCGCCGGACAGCATCAGCTCCAGCACCAGCCGGTCGTCGTTGCCCATCACGGCCGTCGCCTCGTGCCCCAGCGCGACGACCGCCGCCCCCGTCAGCGTCGCGACGTCCACGATCGCCGCCGGCTTCTCCTCCGCCGCGAACGACAGCGCGTCGGCCAAAATCAGCCGCCCCTCCGCGTCGGTGTTCAAAATCTCGATGGTCTTCCCGTTGCGCGCCGCCACGATGTCGCCCGGACGCGTCGCGCCCCCGCCGGGCATGTTCTCGACCGCCGGAATATAGGCGACCACGGGCCGCGGCAGGTCCAGGCGGGCGGCCAGCAGCACCGCCGCCAGCGCGACCATGCCGCCGCTCTTGTCGTACTTCATCCATTCCATGCTCTTGCCGGGTTTCAGGCTGATGCCGCCCGAGTCGAACGTGACCGCCTTGCCCACCACGACGAGCGGCTTCCATCCGCGCTTCCCGGCATGCGCCAGGCGGATCAGGCAGCCGGGCCGGCGGCTCCCCTTCGCCACCGCCAGCAACGCCCCGCACTTTTCCTTTTCCAGCGCGGCCGCGTCCCAGACCTTGCACGACAGCCCCGCCCGCCGCGCGAGCTTCCGCGCGTGCGCCGCCAGCTCCATCGGCCCCAGCGCGTTCGCCGGCCAGTTGGCGACGTCCCGCACCTCGCGCAGGATTTCGCCTTCCGCCTCCGCGCGGCGCACCGCGGCGCGCGCCGCCTTCGTTCCCAGCGCCGCGCCCGCGAATTCGACCGCGAAGGCATGCTCCTTCTTGCGCGCCCGAAACGCTTCAAACGCATATTCGCCCGACAGCAGCCCCGCCGCCGCCAGTCCCGCCAGCTCCGGCACCTCCAGCGGGAACGCCGCGGCCGCCGGCCATTCGAACGAGGCCCGCCGCACGACCGCCGCCTTTTCCAGCGCGCGCCCCGCCGCCGCCCACGCCCGCAGCCAGCGCGCGGCGTGGAAATCCTTTTTCTTGCCGAGACCCACCGCCAGGACCGGCGACGCCAGCCCCTGCGGCCAGGCCGTGGCCGCCACCTTGCCCTTGAACTTCGCCGCCCCGATCCACGCCTCCAGCGCCTTCCGGTCCGCCGCCGGCAGCGATGCCGGCGCCAGCAGCTTGCCCTCCTGCACCAGCGCCACCCGCGCGTCCGGACGCGACGGACGCGGCGCCCACTGGAACCGAATCGCCTTATTCATCGCCGCGGAACTCCGGCGGCAGCTGGGCGCGCGCCCCCTCGTCGGCGGGCAGGTCGTTCACGGCGAATCCCGCGTTCCTCACCGCCACTTCGATGTTGCGCCGCCCCAGCCGCACGTTGTCGTAGGTCACCCACGCCTTCCGCGCCGGCACGTCGAGACGGACGTCGAGAATCGCCCCTTCGCCCAGCTTGCCCACCGCCGCCTGCACCCGTTGCGCCGCGCCTTCGGTTTTCATCGCGGGAACGTTCAATTCGATTTCCGACGTCGTGTTGCGGAAGCATCCCGCGCCCAGCGCCAGCAACGCCGCCAAACCGAAAATACCGATCCTTTTCCTGTCCATCCGTCTGCCTCCGATTGCTCCGCGAACTATTCCACCCCCGCCCGACCCTGTCAACGCCCCCGATGGCTCACGGCGGCGCGTCCGGGTAGGCGGCGCGGGCGGGGCGCGCCGGCAACGCCCGGCCGGTCTCCATGGCGTGGGCGAGATCGGCGGCCGCATCGGGATCGTACCACCAGTAGGCGTGCGCCGCCCGTTCGTCGCCGTACTTGCCGAGCGGGGCGTCCGGCGCGCCGAATTTGTTCCACCACAGCAGGCGCGTGCCGAGCTTGTTCCACAGCAGGACGTACGGGACGTCCTGCGCCAGGATCGCGTCGATCTTCCGGACGATCTCGTGGCGTTTCTGCACGTCGAACTCCGTGCGCTGCGCGTCGATCAGCGCGTCCACTTCGGCGTTCCGGTAGCCCGCGATGTTCTGCCCCGAGGGGCGGTCGGCCTCCTTCGAGGCCCACATGCTTTCGGGATTCTTGAAAAGACCGGCGCTCCACGAGGCCCAGGTCACGTCGAAGTTGTACTCGTCCATGTCCTTCGTCCAGGCCGCCCAGTCCTTCTTGTCCACGACCAGCTCGATGCCGACGTCCTTCAGGTCCTCCTGGAAGATCGCGGTGAACTTGTCGTCGGTGGACCCGCGCGAAAGATAGCGGAGGCGCAAAGGCCGGCCATCCTTCGCCAGCAGGCCCGTCGCGGGATCGGCGGCCCAGCCGGCCTCGGCCAGCAGCGCGCGGGCCTTCGACGGATCGAAGGAGACCAGCTCGTTTCCGCACGGATGCGCGGCGTCGTAGAGATCCTCGAAATAGGAGCGATGCAGGAAATACGCGTTGTACATCAGCGTCTCGTTCATTTTTTCGCGGTGGTAGAGGTGCGCCAGCGCCCGCCGCACGCGCGGATCGTCCAGCGGCGGCCGCCGCAGATTCAGCGCGAGGCCCTGGAACCCGACCGGGTTCTGGTTCTCGACCATTTGCTTCGCGATCCAGTTCCGGTCGTATTTCTCGCCGCTCGTCTGGTTGGCCCAGACGTGCGCCGTATAGACGGGAAAGAGATCGATCTCGCCCTTTTTGAACGCCTCGAAGGCGTTTTCGCTTTCCTCGAAAAACCGAAACTTCAGCACGTCGAAATTGGCCAGGTTCCGGAAGCGCGGCAAATCGCCCGCCCACCAATTCGTCCGGCGTTCCAGCGAGACCTGGATGCCTTCCTTGATCTCGCCGAGGCGGTACGGTCCCGACACCACGGGAAACTCGAAATTCTGCAGGTTGAAATCCTTTCCCGCCAGCGCGTGTTTCGGCAGCACCTGCAGGCCCGCCAGCGTCAGCAGGTTCTCCCAGTGGATTTCCTTCGCGACAAAGCGAATCGTGGATTCGTCGAGCACCTCCGGCGGCGCGAACCGCTCCAGCCCGATCTTGTGCGGGCCCGTGAGGTTCTTCGGATCCAGGATGGCCTCGAACGTCCAGCGCACGTCCTCGGCCGTCACGGCCTTCCCGTCGCTCCACTTCGCCCGCGGGTCCATATGGAAGGTGAAAGTCTTGCGGTCGTCGCCCAGCACGCACCGGTCGGCCAGCATCGGCTCCATCTCCAGCGTGACGGGGTGCTGCGCCAGGAGCGTCTCGTAGAACTGCCCGAACAGCTCGGCCGACATCACGTTCTGGTCGAGATAGTAGTTGAAGCTCTTGGGATAGGGCCCCATGTAGGCCACCAGCATCCCGCCCTTCTCCGCGAACTCCGACGCCAGCGGATTCGGCGCCTCCCGCCAGCCCTCGCGCGGAAAAATCTCTTCCGCGCGCGCCGCCCCCGCCCATGCCAACGCCAACCCGAGAACGACGAACTTCTTCATGCCCCCAGTATCCGCAACCCGCCGCCGATTGGAAAGCCGGAATGCAGCTGTTCGTCTGCCAGCGGATCCAGGGCGATGCTGAACATGGACACTACCCCAGGAAAATCGACTGCCGGCGATTTCCCCGGTCCATCTCGGAATAAACCGCCCCTGCGTATTCCAGACTAGGCTTCCTTGCCATGCCCCCATCCCATCAAAATACCAGCCCCCCGCAAACTGATTGTTAAATTATGAAACTGACACCTTTTTCGGGCGTCACTTCTCGACGGACATGATCTCGGCGACTTTCTCCTGGACCAGCGGATTGCTGTCCGCCTCCAACTTCTTGACGATCGCCGGATCACGCAGCCAACGGTCCCTCTTCATCATTTCCGCCACATACAGATGCGCCCACCACTCAGACCGGCTACCGAGGTACTTCAGGGCTTCTTTCGCGTCACCGTGAATCTTGGATTCCAGTTCGGGTTCTACAGGACGAAGGGCGTACACTTGCGCTATTGCCAGTACGGCAGCTTGCGGATCGCGTTCGTACATGTACTGGACAAGACGAGCTGGGATTTCCGGTTTCTTCTCGCGAAGCAGCGCCGCGTAGATGGAAAAATCGCACGTCTTATCCGGCAAACTGTCGACCAGACCAAGAAAGCCCTCAAGTATTTTTCTCGTCCCCGGGTCCGGCGTATCGAGATGCGAAAGAATAGTCTTCGCTGTTTCTTCGCGATTAAACTGAAGTCTGTTAACAAGGAGTAGGGCACCGTAGCCCTGTTCCTCGTTCGTAGCGCTATGCCTAAGATAGTACACGAACTGTTCCAGCAACTGGGTCTGGCTTAACGAACCCGGCTTCAAGGCTTGCGCGATTCTGTCGGCTTCTTCAGCTGTCTTTGCATTGATCGACTCGCGGGCCGCGTTGTCGATAGCCATCTGAAGAACCGGATCAGGCGGCGGAAGGCCGTCTGCGGATTCCGCAGACACTCGCGCAGCTGTACACATGACCAAAATACCAACAACAACTATAGCTTTCATGAATGGCTTTCTTCAATCTATGGTTGAACTTGGATCAGGTGATCCCTAACTGCGTCAATTACGTGGGGATCACTGTCTATCGTCGTGTGACCAAGGTCGTGTCCCCACGGCTCGGTTGTGACATTAACATTCTGAGCGCCCGTGATGGCAACGCCGGGAAAGGGGTCGGAAAGGGGTCAGTTTCATATTTTAATACTTCGCAGCTTTCTCAATTCTTCATGCCCCGGCGTTCCCGGGCGGCCGTCCTCCAATTTATTAAGTAGCTCCGAAAAGTTCGTGGCCGTGCCCATGTGCAAACGGCGTTTGATCCAGCCCGTTTTTACGCTCGTTCTTTTTCGGATCAGCCACGCCAACGCGCGCTTCTCCGGACTGCTTTTCCTCATCGGCGGCAAATCGGCCTCCCGTAGACGCAGAGCTTCCAGCCCCTTGATCAGCAGCCGATTGGCTTGCCGCTCATTGTGTTCTTGAATACACCCGCCGCCGAAAGCCGTCCCCTTATCGTGGATGACGATGTTTTCAATCCCCTCCATCATTCGATCCCGAAAACCATCTCCGCCGAAATACCAGCCCCGCCGAATCCGCTTCCACTGTTCATCCGCTTCCCACGGCTTTTCCGCATGCCGAATTTCCAACGCCCGCTTCATCATATACGCTCCAAAGTGGGTCCTTCCGGCGGACGTGTCGCTCAGATGGAGCGCCGCAAGAACCCGATCCACGCAAAGCCACGATCCACGCTTCCGTTTTTGGACGTAGCCGGGATAGCTGCTCCACGCATAGTCCTCCAGCCGGGCCTTATCAAAGTCATACCCCTTCATCCGCACCGGATTCAGATGGATATAAGTGGCCACCGCCAGGAAATATTCGCCTCCCGATTCCACCGGTATGGCTTTGTACCGCCCCTGGAATAGATGCCCCCATTCCCGGTGGGCGGCATTGAAGCGCTTGGTATAGGTGCCTTGCAACCATTGCATCCCCGCCGTCAGGTTGGGCTCCGGCGTTTCCAGCAGCAAATGATAGTGGTTTCCCATCAGGACATATGCATGCACCTTCCATCCCGTCCGCCCGCAAACCTCGCCCAACGCCTCCAAAAAGCATTCCCGGTCCCCATCCGCCCGGAAAATCGCCTGCCGGCGATTTCCCCGGTTCATCACGTGATAAACCGCCCCTGCGTATTCCAGCCTCGGCTTCCTTGCCATGTCCTCATCCCATCAAGAATTCAGCCCCCCGTCAACTGATTATTAAAATATGAAACTGACCCCTTTTTGACCCCTTTTTGACCCCTTTTCTTGACCCCTTTTCTTGAAACTGACCCCTTTTCTAAAATATGAAACTGACCCCTTTTCTGACCCCTTTTCTTTTTTGACCCCTTTTTTTGTCAATATTTCTGGATGTGCACGACGATTCGTTTATTCGCCGGATTGCCGGAAATGGGATCATTGGGGACCTTGGGAGAGGCAAAACCAACGCCAACGGCCGCCAGGCGATTGGCTTCTATCCCTCCGGAATTCACAAGATAATCCAGAACCGCCTGCGCGCGTCTTGCGGTGAGCTGCTTGCTGTAGCTTTCCGCGGATCTCCGCGTCTTGTCCGTGTGCCCTTCGATCCTGGCG
>JBFXHR010000051.1:0-18151 GCA_050176815.1 Kiritimatiellia bacterium | reverse complement strand
GTGGCCGGCGGTCTCGCCTCCGGCTCCCCCTACGCCACCATCGGCGCCCAGCGCGAAATGGTCACCATGATCGCCTACGAGCTGCCTCTCGCCTCCACCGTCATCGCCTTTGCCTGGAAGCTCTCCAGCCTCGGCATCGACACTCCCTTCTCCCTCGCCACCCTCGCCTCCATCCCCGTCTGGACCCTCGTCGGCCCCATCGGCTTCGTGGGCCTCGTCCTCCTCCTCGCCACCATGCTCCTCGTCGTGCCCGGCGAACTCGGCCGCATCCCCTTCGACGCCCCCGAGGCCGAAACCGAAATCGCCGGCGGTCTCCTCGTCGAATATTCCGGCCGCAACCTCGCCCTCTTCTCCCTCTCCCTCGCCGTCAAAACCATCGTCGTCACCTCCCTCATCGTCGCCCTCTTCTTCCCCTGGAACCTCACCGACTTCGTTGCGATCTCCTGCTGCCCCTATCTGGCCGCCGGCGCCGACGCCGCCTTCTTCCTCGTCAAGCTCCTCGTCGTGCTCTTCTTCTCCGTCACGCTCGTCCGGATTTCCGTCGCCCGTTTCCGGATCACGCAGGTCGTCGACGTCTACTGGAAAATCCTGGGCGCCCTCTCCCTCGTCGGCCTGGTTCTCGTCATGGTCGATGCCCATATCCGCTAAGGAGACCCGCCATGCCCTTCCCAATGGTCCAAGAATTGCTCGGCCAGCTCTTCAAGAAGCCGAACACCAATCCCTTCCCCGCCGCCCAGCTGCCCCCCACGGTCACCGGCCTGCTGGAAAAAGTCGGCAAGGGCGAGGCCACCCTGAATCCCCCCGTCCTCGTCCCCCCCAAATTGCGCGGCAAGATGACCTACAACCGCGACACCTGCATCGGCTGCAACCTCTGCATCAAGGTCTGCCCCGCCCACGCCATCGACGCCATCCCCGCCACCAAGAAAATCCGGATTTTCGTCTCCCAGTGCATCCAGTGCGGCCAGTGCACCGAAGCCTGCCCCAAGAGCTGCCTCGCCCTCTCCGACGAGTTCCTCAACGCCAATCCCGACCGCTACGCCGACACCCTCGTCGTGGATTGACCCCCTTCCTCCTCACCAATTCAGCACGCAGTTGGTCCGATAGGTCCCGCTGACGATCAGGAGGTTGTGAGGCCGGATTCCGGGCACCTCGATCTGCAAGAGCTTGGTCGCCGCATGGGGCGCCAATTCCAGCGTCCGGCTGATCAGCGCGGTCCGGTCCTTGTCCCGCAGGGTGGCCGCGGCGGAATGCGCCTGGTCCGTCAGGTTTTTGAGCGCGAAGGAAATCTTAAACAAATCGTCCGGCAGCGCTTCGGTCTGGAGGTTGCTGATTTCGACCAGCGCGGGGCCCTGGCTTTCGGGCTCCGCCGCCTGCTGCGACTGCAACTTTTGCGCGGCCTGGTCCCGCCGGTATTGCCAGCCCGCGATGGGATCGTAATCGTACCGCTGCCGCAGCTCCTCCTTCAGCGCGGGAAAGCCCAGTTTGGTCACCCCCCCGTCGTGGCGGAAGGTCAAACCGTCCGGCTCCTCGCGGATGATTTCAACGTTGCGAAAGATTTGCCCGTAGGCGGAGACCAGATCGGCGTCGCCGGGTGCGGGATCCGGGACCACCCGCGTTCCCGTCCGGTACGTTTCGTGCAAGGACCGGGGAATCGCCGAAAAACTGACCGTATCCATGCCGGTGTCGTGGGCGATGAGGATGGAGTCGGCCTCGATTTTTTTCAGCACCACGTTCCGGTAGATCTGGCCGGACACCGTCACGAGATCGTTCGGTCCCGCCGGCGCCTCCTTTTCCCCGGACAAACGGCTGGCCGAAATCGGCGACAACGACAGCGCCTTGTAGTGCCCGCGCAGCTCGGGCGAAATATCCGCGAAGGGAACCGCATTGGTGCCCCCGTCGTGCCGGATATAGTACCCTTGCCCATCGAACCGCTGGACCACGACGTTGCTGTAGGTCTGACCCGCCAACGTCTTCATGTCCTCGGCCCGCGCCGCGGCCGACAAGCCCAAGGTGACGCCAAGAATGGCCCAACCGATTCTCATGACATGCCTTTCCATGGGGGGCCGATTGCGCACCCCTTGAAACCGGGGAGGAACGGCCCCATTCCTACTTTGGGCGGCATCTTGACCCAAAACGCCTTCCTTTGCACGACGAAACATGCGGATCGGACGTCCCTTGCGTCCCGCTGCGAAAAAGCCCTATTCCGGGGCCAGTTCGACCTGCAGCCGGAAGAAGGCTCCGGTAATGGCGAAGTCCACCGGGCTTGTTCGGAACATGGTCCCGCCTGTTCCCTCCACGGGCACAAACAAGGGTCCGCTCCAGGTTGCGGGAACCAGATGGGTCGCGCGAACCAAGGTGTAGAGGCGATCGGCCACGCCTTCCCATTGGAAAACCAAGTTGCTTCCGCTGTCCGGCGCGATGCCGCCTACGGCGAGGCGGCTGCCGGGATCGACGGGCGATGTCCCGGCCACGCGCTCCTCCCACGCTTTTTGGCCGTCGCCGTCGGTGTCGCTCAGCGCCAGTTCGTCCTCGTTTCCGTCGATCTCGTAATACTGCCCCAGCCACCACAACGGCACCCCGTTGGTCGCGTAAGACGCCGCCCATACGTGGACCGTCGCCATGGATGAATACGCGCTGACGCCCCAGGCATTGGCCGCGCGCACGGCGTAATAATAGGTTGCGCCCGGCGTCAGGTTCGTCAAAACGGCGGTCGTGGCGGAGCCAAGGAATTTTCCGCCGTATCCCGGCAGGCAAACCGCGAGTTCCGGGTCCTGGGCCACGAAAAGCAAATGGTTCGTCGCGCCGACGGACGCGTTCCAGCGTGCGTCGAACCGGTTGCTCGTGACGTGGGCCGCCGCCCGGACGATGGGCGCATTCGGAACGGATGAATCGATTTCCACCCATCCCTCGGCGTCCGACACCTTGAGGAATTCGTATTCCCCGCCGTCGCGGTCGTCCGCCGCGTTGAAGACGATGGGCCCGCTGGCCCCTGCGGTGGCCGCCGCCTGGTCGCGGATGGCCTGCCGGACCTCGGCGACCGTCCCGGTGCCGCCCGTCTGTTGCAGCGCCAGGGCCGCCAGCCGCAGCGCGTCGTAGGCCAGCACGGCGAAGGTGCGGGGCGGATGGCCGACCTGGGCCTGGATCCAGTCGGCCACCTCCGCGTATTTCGCGTTCGTGTAGGCCGCCGGCTGGGAACAGACGAACCGGGTCAGGCGGGCCGTCTCCCGCGCGGCGGGATTGGCCAGCAGCGCCGCGTTGCCGGCCATGCCTTCCGTCCCGTACCAGCGCACGGACGTCAGCGCCGGAAACGCCCCGGCCGCTTCCAGCAAGCGCACGCCTTCGTCGAAGGCCACGATCAGCACGCCCAGGCTTTCCGCGCCCGACGCGGCGATCTCGGCGGCCACGGTTTCGTTGAAGTTCGACATCACTTCGCCGAAAAGCTCCGTTGCCCGGGGATAGTATTCGCTGTAGAACACCGTCCCGCCCAGATTCGCGTATTCGTCCCAGAAGGCGTCCCGCATGCCGTCGCCGTACATGTCCGACCGCTTCAGCACGGCCAGGCGGACGATGCCGTCGCCCGCGATGCGCCGCGCCAGTTCGCGGGCCTGGTGGGCGTCATCCATCGTCAACCGCATCAGGTTGTCGTCCGGAATCGCCAGCGGGACCGCCGTGGCGGAACTGGACAGCAACAGCATTCCGACGCCGTTGGTGGCCAGGCGCCGCAGGGCGTCGCACTCAGCGCTGCTCTCCGGCCCCAGCACGACCTGCACGCCGTTCGTATACAGCGCCTCCAGCTTCATCGCGGCCAGCAACGGGTCCGCATCGGTGTTCTCCACCAGCAGCTCGATGGCCGGCATGCCCGGCGCCGCCGCCAGATCCGCCAGCGCCTTGCCGTAGGCCGACGTGTAGGAAGCGCCGATGTCTTCCAGATCGCCGGTCAGCGGCACCAGGGCCCCGATGCGGATCGTGCCGTCCGCTTTCGCTGCGGTCGGCAAGCGCGCCGCGGGAACCGCCGGCCAAGCCTTGGGCCGGGCCAGCTCCGTCCCGGCGGCGCCGAACCCGCCCGAGTTGATGTACATCGCCACGCTGCAGCTCATGTCGAACGGATACCAGTTTTCGTAGCCGGCCATGACCGTGGGGCTCAGCGGCCGGAACACGTCGTTCAGCACGTACATGGTCGTGCCCCAGCGCAACGAAGTGGACAGGATGGAAAAGTGCTCGGGCATGGCGGACGTCTCCCGGATCCGCAACATCACCACCTCGCCCGTCGTCGAGCAGCCCGAGAGCGAAAAGCCCCGGTAGCTGCAGATGCCGCGGTACGCCTGGTAGTTGTCCCGGTTCCGCAGCAGGTTCATGCGGTACCAGTCGCCATAGCCGTTCGTCATGACCAGGCTGTAGGCTTTGGGTTCGGCTTGCGGCTCGGGAGGTTCGGCCAAAAGGTCCCGCAGAATCCGCTGTTCGTCCAGAACCGGCTCCGGCGCAAACTCCTCCTCCAAGCGCTTCGCAATCCCCGCATCGCTGAATCCACCCGAATAAACGTACATCGCCACGCTGCAGCTCATGTCGAAGGGAAACCAGTTCTCGTAGCCGGCCATGACCGTGGAACTCAGTGGCCGGAACACGTCGTTCAGGAAATACATCGTCGTGCCCCAGCGCAGCGACGTGGACACGATGGAACAATACTCGGGCACGCTCGGGGTCGCCTTGATCCGCAGCATTACCACCTCTCCTGTCGTCGAACAACCCGACAGCGAGAACCCGCGGTAGCTGCAGATGCCCCGGTAGGCCTGGTAGTTTTCCCGGTTCCGCAGCAGGTTCATGCGGTAGCAATCCCCGTAGCCGTTCGTCAGCACCAGGCTATGCTGCGCTTGCGCGGGAACGGCCGAACAAAGAACGCCCCCGCAACCGCAGGCCAGAAGAATCCATCGCCTCAGCGTCTTCATTGAACACCTCGCCGTTGCCAAGCAACCCGAAACCATGGGAAACATAGCCCCCGAAAACACCCCTGTCCAGCAGCCGCTCATCCGAATATGCGCGAAAACGCTTCCGTACCGGTCAAATCCCCAATCGTCGCCGTGTCTGGCCCGAATGGCGACAGGCGGCCGGAAATCGTTCGCCCGACAAAGCGGACTCCGGCCGCGGCCGCGGCCCGCTCGTCCTCGGCGGTATCCCCGATCAAAACGGCCGTGGCCGGCGCGATTCCCCATTTGGACAGCAGCGCGGCGACGTTTTCCGGCTTGGCCGGCGGAAAACCACGGACTTCCTTGAAAAACGGGGACAGTCCGCGGGCGGCCACGATGCGCCGCAACTCGTCCTCGGGCGTGCTGGACACGACAAAAAGCGCGCATCGTTTCGATTGCGCCGCGATGAATTCCCGCGCGCCCGGGACAAAGGGCGCGCGCACGACGGCCTCCTCGACCCACTCGCCGAAGCGCCGGACCATGCCGGCCTCCTCCTCCGGGGCCAACTCGCGGCGAAGTTCCTCGGCAAAAAACCGCCGGATGGCGATGGACCGCGTGACGCCCTTGCCGAAGGGATTCCTCCGGCGCGCCGCAGCCAGAATTTCCTCGCCGTACGGCTCCGCCAACCGCAAAAACGCCTGCAGTTTCACGTCGAGGGATTCGACGACGACCCCGTCGAAATCGAGAATGACGGCTTGGACCATGGTTTGCCTGCAAATCGACCGATCGGCGCTTGAACGACCGGCCCCTTTTTGAGACTATGCTACAACTCTTCCAGAATCGATGCCATTCAAAAACCCATAACCCAATTCAATCCAAATGAAAACGCCGTTTGCCATCCTGAGTCTCGCCTTCCTGTCCGCCGGTATCGCCTGCGCCGGCGAGACGGCTCCGCGTCCGGAGGTGGCCATCCGCTCGAAAGCCTCCATCCTCCACCTGGGCAGCATTGATTCGTTCGACATCACCGAACGCGGCAAGGCCGCCGCGCGGGAATTGCTCGAAGGCATCGAACAGGGAGATCCCGCCAAAATCCAGTCGGCCCGCAAGACCTACGGGGAAATCATCCCCCTGGAAAACTTTGGAGGCGAATACAGCGCGCTGCAGTGGTTCTGCGACGTCCTGCTGGCTCCGGAAGCCGAACGGCCGGCGTTCTTCACCGATCCCCTGACGCAGGATTTCCACCGTTTCTTCGGCGAAAACGACTGCGCGGTGCTCAAGGAATACCTCAAACGGAAATACCGCCTGGAGAAGCCGGACGATTTCGGCACGCCTGAATCCAACCGCCGCCTGGGCTATCTGGACGACTTCATCCTGTTCAACAATCCCCGGCGCGAAACCTGGGAGAAGACCAGCCGGATCATGGACGAACTCTCCATCCAGCCGGGCGAACACGTCATCGATATCGGCTGCGGACCCGGCTACTACACCTATCGATTCTCCGGGCAAGTGGGCCCCGAAGGCCTGGTCTACGCGGTAGACATCAACGACCTCCACATCGCCTACCTCTCCAACTTCGTCGCGAACGCGCCGCTCGGCAACGTCCGCGTCCTCCTGTCGGACGTCAACGACGTCGCCGTCACCAACTCCGTCGACGTGGCTTTCCTGTGTTCGCTGTACCACGTGATCTACACCACCTCGAACGAGACCGACAAGGACCAGCTGCTGGCCAGCATCAAACGCATGCTGAAGCCGGATGGCCGCCTCGTCGTCGTGGACAACGGACTCGTGGACGACGCCACCTTGCCCTACCACGGGCCCTATATTTCAAAGGAGCTGCTGGCCGCGCAAATGGCCTTCTATGGGTTCGAACTGGAGAAATCCGTCCAGATCATTCCCCAGCGCTACCTCCTCGTGTTCCGCCAGGCGGAGCCACCGGCGGCGGGCCCGGCGGCCGCGTTTGCGCAGGGCCGCGCCGACCGGATTGCCGTCGGCTCCAAGGCCTCCCTCGTGCATCTGCCCAACGACGACGCCCCCAGCATCACGCCCGGCAGCCGGGAAGCCGCCAAAGTCTTCCATCTCGGCCTCGAAACCCAAAACCGCGAGGTGCTGGAAACCGCGCTCCGGCAGTTCCGGTCGATCATCGGGAAGGAACGGATCGGCGACGAGCATTCCGCGTTCGCATGGTTCTGCGAGTACCTGCTGGCCGACGAGAACGGACAGAAGGCCTTGTTGGCCGAAGGCTACAACGCCGAATATTTCGAGATTCTGGGCGCGGACGACTTCAAAATGCTGAAACTCTACGTCCAAGACCGCTATGGGCTCCAGGCCGACGAGCTCGAAACCATCCGCAAATCGGGTTTCGACCATATCAAGAAGCGGTTTTTCCCGCCCGACGAAGACACGGGCATCGCTTCCGTGAAGCCCGCGGGCGCTGGCGGCCAGCCGGCGGACGATTCGGCCCCCCCCCCCCCCTCCGCCGGGCACGGGGCCAGCCCCGACGTCGAAAAGCCGACCCGCGAAAGCCGCCCCGAACGTAAAAAACCGACGGATCTCACCGAAGAACAGATCGTTTTCCTCCGGGACTTCATCCTGTTCAACAATCCGCACCGCGAACAGTGGGAAAAGAGCAGCCTGATGCTGGCCGCGCTGGAGTTGAAACCTGGGGAAACCGTCGCCGACATCGGCTGCGGCCCCGGATATTTCAGCTATATGTTCTCCGAAAAAGTGGGGACCAACGGCCACGTGTACGCCGTCGACACCAACCGCAAGCATCTCGAATACATCCAAGGCGTGGTCAAAAAACGCGGCATCGCAAACGTCGAAACCGTGGAGTCCCGTTTCGACGATTGCGGCCTGCAGCCGGATTCCGCCGACGCGATTTTCCTCTGCTCCCTGTACACGGTGATCTACGCCGCTTCCATCGAGAAGGTGAAGGACGACTTCGTCGCCAGCCTCCACCGGGCCCTCCGAAAGGGCGGCCGACTGGTCATCGCGGACAACGCCGTGGTCGATGGCGACGTCCTGCCCTACCACGGGCCCTACATGTCCAAGGAATTGATCATCGCCCAGATGAAATACTACGGGTTCGACCTTGTCCGGACCGAGCAGTTCACCCCCCAGCGCTACGTGCTCTTTTTCCGGGAAACGGCCGGCGCGACGCCGGCCGCGGAGCAAAACGCCACCGCAACGCCGCCCTGACCCCCGGCGCCCAGGGCAAGGCCGCACGGTGCCGAATGCGGCGCCATGGCCATGGCTTCGCCGATTATTCGCCGGTCGGCGCTTGTATTGACCTTCTTTATTTGCAAGACTTTTCCACATGGTCCCTTGTCGGCCAACCCAACGAACCCCAGAGGCCCCATGAAAAAGTCGTTTGCGTTCCTGAGTCTCGTGTTCCTGTTCGCCGGGAGCGCTTCCGCCGACGAAGGCGCGAAGAACCGGGAAGTGGCCATCCGGTCGAAAGTCTCCATGCTCCACCTGGGCAGCATCGATTCCTTCGACATCACCGAGCGGGGCAAGGCCGCCGCGCGGGAATTGCTCGAAGGCATCGAACAGGGAGATCCCGCCAAAATCCAGTCGGCCCGCAAGACGTACGGGGAAATCATCCCGCTGGAGAACTTCGGGGGCGAATACAGCGCTTTGCAGTGGTTCTGCGACGTCCTGCTGGCTCCGGAAGCCGAACGGCCGGCGTTCTTCACCGATCCCCTGACGCAGGATTTCCACCGTTTCTTCGGCGAAAACGACTACGCGGTGCTCAAGGAATACCTCAAACGGAAATACCGCCTCGTGGATTTCAAGGACAGCGGCACGCGCGAGGGGAATACCCGCCTCGGCTATCTGGACGATTTCATCCTCTTCAACAATCCGCGGCGCGAAACCTGGGAGAAAACCAGCCGGATCATGGAAGCGCTCGACGTCCGGCCGGGCCAGAGCATCGCCGACATCGGCTCCGGCCCCGGCTACTACACCTTCAAATTCTCCCGGTTGGTTGGCCCCGAGGGCCAGGTCTTCGCCCTGGACATCAACGACCTGCACGTCGCCTACCTGTCCAATTTCGTCGCGAAGACGCAACTCGGCAACGTCCAAACCGTCCTCTCGGACGTGGAAAACGCCATCATCACCAATTCCGTGGACATGGCGTTTCTCTGCTCCCTCTACCACGTCATCTACACCACCTCGACCGAGCCCGCCAAGGATTCGCTCGTCGAAAGCATCAAGCGCATGCTGAAGCCCGACGGCCGGCTGGCCATCGTCGACAACGGCCTCGTGGACGATGCCACCTTGCCTTACCACGGCCCCTACATCTCCCGGGACCTGCTGGTTGCGCAAATCGAGCATTATGGATTCGCCCTGGAAAAAAGCCTGCAGATCATCCCGCAGCGCTATCTCTTGCTCTTCCGGAAAGCGGATCCCCCTCCCGCCGGACCCGCGATCTCTTTTGCCGATGGCCGGACCGACTTGGCGCGCATCGGATCGCGGCTCTCGCTCGTCCATCTGCCCAACGACGACGAACCGAGCATCACGATCGGCGCCCGCGAGGCCGCCAAAGTCTTCCACCTCGCGCTGGAAACCAAGGATCGCGACGCCCTCCAACTCGCCCTCGAACAGTTCCAGACGATCATCGAAAAGGAAAAGGTCGGCGACGAGCAGTCCGCCTTCGCCTGGTTCTGCGAATATCTCCTGGCCGACGAGGCCGGGCAGAAGGCCATGCGCGACGAGGGCTTCAACGCCGAATACCTGGATTTTCTCGACGACGACGATTTCAAGATGCTGAAACTCTATATCCAGGCCCACTACGGCTTGGGCAAGGAAGAACTCGCGAAGATCCGCAAATCGGGTTTCGACCAGATCAAAAAGCGCTTCTTCCCGACCGACGAGGCCCAAGGCCTCGCATCCGTGAAATCCGCGGGCGAAGGCCAAGATGAACGCCAGGCCCCGCCACGGGCCGGCGGGCAAAAACCGCCTCCGGACCGGGAGAATCCCGACGGCGAAGGCCCGGATCGGGCCAAACGGCAACCGCCCCCCCCCGGCGCGCAGGAAGGCGACTCCAAGCCCGAGCGGCCTCCCCGCGACGGCCAGGCGCAGCCCGAACTCCCCGGCGATCTCCAGGCGGAACAGGTCGTCTTCCTGCGGGACTTCGTCCTCTTCAACAATCCCAACCGCGCCAAATGGGAAAAGAGCGGCCTGATGCTGGAAGCCGTAGGACTGAAGCCCGGCGATTCCGTCGCCGACATCGGATGCGGCCCCGGCTACTACAGCTACATGTTTTCCGGAAAAGTGGGGACCAACGGCCAGGTCTACGCCGTCGACACCAACCGCAAGCACCTCGAATACATCCAAGGCGTGGTCAAGAACCGCGGCATCGGAAACATCGAAACGCTGGAATCGCGCTTCGACGATTGCTGCCTCCAGGAGGATTCCATCGACGTGGCGTTTCTCTGCTCCCTGTACACGGTGATCTATACCGCCTCCATCGAGAAGGTGAAGGACGACTTCGTCGCCAGCCTCCACCGGGCTCTCCGCAAGGACGGCCGGCTGATCATCGTCGACAATGCCGTGGTCGAAGGCGACGTCCAGCCCTACCACGGCCCCTACATGTCCAAGGAGTTGATTGTCGCCCAAATGAAGTACTACGGGTTCGACCTCGTCCGGACCGAGCAGTTCATCCCCCAGCGCTACATGCTCGTGTTCCGGGAAGCGGATGCCCCCGCACCGATCGAGGCGCAAGCCCCCGCCGAAACGGCCCCCTAAATCGGCCTACGACGCGGCCGCCGGCGCGGGGACCCGGCGGCCCACCAGCATCAGCACGGCGAGCGACGCCAGCGGCGACGCCAGGCAAAAGCCCCACGCGGGCATTCCAAACGCCACGGCCACGTAGGCGGCCGATGCCACCAGCATGGTGAACATTGCATAGGGCAGCTGCGTTTTCACGTGGTCGACCAGATCGCATTGGGACGAGATCGACGAGAGCACGGTCGTATCGCTGATCGGACTGCAGTGGTCCCCGAAAATCGCCCCGTCCAGGATGGCCGCGGACGCCAGCCAGAAAATCGTTTGGTTTTCCGGCTGGTAGGCGCCCATGGCGTGGGCCAGCGGGAACATGGTGGGAATCAGAATGGCCATGGTGCCGAAACTCGTTCCCGTGGCAAAGGAAATCCCGGCGCCCAGCAAAAATATGGCCAGCGGGAGAAATGGCAGCGGCAACCTTTCCCCCAGCAGGGAAACCAGATAGGTGTCCGTGTGGAGACCCCGCGTGCAGATTTTGCTCATGCCCCACGCCATGACCAGTATGAACAGCGCCATCCACATCGTCGGCACCGCGCGCGCATAGGCGGACATGGATTGGCGGAAGGTCAGGATCCGCTGCGACGTTGCCAGTCCAACGGCCAAAACGCCGCTGCAAACCGAGGCGATGAACAGCACCTTCATGGCCCCGCCGGGCGTGATCGCCGGATTGGTGACCATGCCAAAGGCATTTCGCCAATCGGCCGCGCTTTGGAACGAAAAAGCCGCCCCCCCCGCGAGAATTTTATGGCGGCCCAACAGGACGATGCCGCCCAAGGTCCCCAAAATGACGACGGCCAACGGAAGCACCGCGTTGATCCACCGCTGCGGCTTCCCGGGAATGGGCTCCGATCCCACTCCCGTTTCGCGGGTCAGCAACTTCGCCCCGTCGCGCAGGACTTTTCCTTCGATCGCCGCCCGCCGTTCCGCGCGAAACATGGGCCCGAAATCCCTCCCCATCACGGAGGTCAGCAGACAAAAAAGGATCGTTCCCCAGCAATAAAACCGGAAAGGCAGCATGTTCAGGAAGATCTCGTAGCCGCCCTCCTTCATGCCCATGGCCAGCGCGGCCTCGCCCAGCAAAAACACCTCGAAGGCGATCCAGGTCGACAGCGGAGCCACGCCGGCCACGGGCGCCGAGGTGGCATCCACCAAATACGAAAGCTTTTCCCGCGACACCTTCCAGCGGTCGCACAGGTTCCGCATCGTCGATCCGACCACGACGGTATTCGAATAGTCGTCGAAGAAAATGGCCCCTCCCGCCAACATGGTGGCGAATTTCGTCGAACGGGGCCCCCGGGCGACTTTGCTGAGCGCGCCGATCAATCCATGGAGGCCGCCGCTCCGGTGGATCACGTGCACCATGCCCACCAAGGCGAACAGAAACGCGAAGATATAGAGGTTGAACTGCTCCTGGAAGTTCACCCAGATGAAGTCGCGGAATCCCCAGGGCAGGGCCATCGCCGCATGGGGCCAAAACGCCAGCAAAGCTCCCAGGACGAAGGCGCTCGACAGCGCCCAGACCAGGGAGTGGAAACACAGGGCGACGACGACCGCCATCAACGGCGGCAAAACCGAAGTCCAGTGTCCCAACGGCTTCCCCTGAAGGGCCGCCGGCTCCGATCCGGAAAGCTGGGAAAACACCAGGCAGAACAGGGCCATCACGGCCACGAAGACCGCCCAGCGCCGGGGATTCAGCCAAAGGCTCCGTTCGGAAGGATTCGCCCCGGCCAACCGCGCCGATTCATTCGACATCGGAGGTCAACGATGGGGTCCGGGGCCATGGGGCGCGGGCCCGCCGGGCCCACCGGGGCCGCCCCCGGGGAATGGCCCGGGACCGAACGGGAATCCAATGCATCCGACCATCGTCAGCAGCCACGCGGCCATCAGAATCCACCCGCAACTTTTGAGAAGCGTTCGTTTCATGAGGATGCCTCCTTCTCCGTCTTTCACTCAAAAACTTCCGCGTTCTTGTAGGGATTCAGCGGACCGTCGCTATAGGCTTCCCGCGGAAACGGCATGTACTGGGGCGCGTTGAACTGCTCGGCGCATTCGTCGGCGAAAAAGCCGCCGAGTGCGGTCAGCCGGAAGGTTTGTTCGTCTTCCGTCGCCAAGCCGTATTCCTTGAGCAGGGCCTTCTTCTTCCGGAACACCTGGTCGAACGGCACGCCCGTGACCATCCGGAACTGGCCTTTCTTGACAAAGCGGTTTTTCAGCGGCAGGATGATCGCCCACCGGATCTGGTCTTCGCGGCTGCGGACCAGGCCGCGATTCAACGGCAACCGGCCCTCTTCGATCCGCTTGTAGTATTCATCGAAGTGCTGGGTGTTCAGCACGAACCGGTCGCGCATGCTGCTGAACGCCGTCAGGCCCAGGCCGATCTGGTCGTACAGGCTGCAGCACTGGTAATGGGCGTACAGGGAAAAAACGTTCCGCTTGCGGGAAAAGACGCGCCGCAGGTTCTCGTGGTACCCGTGGTCGGCGAGGATGTCGATGGCCAACTGCTTCATCATGATGGATTCGTCCGGCGTCGGCACGTCCTCGGGCCGGACGTTCTTGTACCCCTTGATGGCACCCTGGGCATCGCCGTAGGCTTCCACCTTCAGGCGGTAGAACTGGATCTCCTCGACGCCCAGCGTGCAGGCCTTTTCGGCGACGGCGATCCAGTTGTCGAGGGTTTGGCCCGGATGGCCGAAAATGAATTCGATGTTGGTGATAAAGCCGTATTTCAGGGAGTTTTCGACCGACTCCAGCGTTTCGGCGAGGTTGTGGGGACGATTCATCAGGCGCAGGATCGATTCGTCGAGCGACTGCGTGCCGATCGTCAGGCGGTCCACGCCGTAGTCCCGCATGATCTTGAGCCGCTCGTGCCCTTCCGGGCCGATCAGCGAACCGGGATCCACGTCGTAGTTGAACTGCAGCAGCTTGGAGAGATCCATCCGGCGGGTGAAATACTTCAGGAAATGCTCGAGCTGGACCGGTGTCAGGAACGTCGGCGTCCCCCCGCCCACGAGGATCGAGCGGATCTGGATCTTGTCGATCCCAAGCTGCCGCATGTAGAGATCCATTTCCTTCTCGAGATAGTCGAGATACTTGTCCTTCTCGTGCTGGCGATCCCCGTACTGCGACGGATAGTGGCAAAACAGGCAGCGCCCGCGGCAGAAGGGAATGTGCGCATACACATCGAACAGCCCCGTCGCCGGCAGCGTGTAGCCCTTGAACATCTCTTCCTGCGTAATCGGCGGATACATCGTGATCGGCGGATAATGGACGGAGGCGTAGAAGTCGCCGTCTTTGTGGGCCAGTCCAAGCTCGCGCATCCGGCGATAGTCGTCCACCCGCGCCGCCGCTCTGGCCAGCAATTCCTTCTTCCGGGGTTCGTTCATGTCAAGGCCTCCTGCGAAAGCCGCAATCCGGCCTTCGCCACGATGTCCGTCAAGTGCGCATTCTTGGGCGTGAATCGCTTGGTCGAATAGATCGGGAACAAATGCTTGAGGTTTTCCGGCGTGCCGTCGTGGATGGTGACGGTGTTGGCCCCCGCCATCAGACCCAGGAACTGCCCCCCTTCCCGGCCCTTCTCGAGGGAACTCGTCGTCGGCATCAGCCGGCCGGGATAGCGGATGCGGGCGATGGCCATCATGTTGAGCGTCGTGTCCACGTCGCCCATCGGCTGGTCGCGGTAGACGGAATTCTCGCCGGGAATGAACACGGTGCAGCTCTGCATGGAAAGGGCGTAGCGCCCCAGCAGGTCGAGGTCGCCCAGCAGGTGCTCCGTCGTTTGCCCCGGAACGCCGACAATGTCGCCGGTGCCGACCTGGAATCCCAGCCGAAGCAGGCTTTCCAGACAGGCCAGGCGCTGGGGCAGCGTGTCGCGGGGTTTCAAGGCGTGGTACAATTCGGGATCGGATGCCTCGAATTTCAAGATGTAGCGCCGGGCCCCGGCGTCGTGGAGCTGGCGGAACTGGTCCTCCGACATGTTGCCCATGCACAGGATCAGCGTCAGGTCCGGATGCCGTTGGGTCAGATCCGCCACCGCCCCCGCCACCATGTCCACGAACGGCTGCTGGATGCATTCACCGGACTGCAGCAACAGGACCCGACGGCCTTTCTCGTGCAGATGCTCCGCGAGGTGAACCAGTTCCTCCCGGTCCATCGTGTAGCGTTCCTGGCCAGACAGAAGACCCATGTTGCAGTAGTTGCAAGCCTGCTGGCAGACGTTGGATACCTCGATGACGCTGCGGACCTCGACCTTCCGCTGCGGAAAGCATTCGTCGCGGCGGCGGCGGGCCATCGCGAACAAAGCTTCCTGCGCTTCGCCTCTGCATCCAAGGGCCTCCACGAGAATCTCCCGCGCGAAATTCCCTTTTTCCATTTCCTTCATGAATTCCGGAACACGTTGCATCGTTCACCTCGATTATTGACAAAGCATGACCACGCCGGCCACCGAGACCGCCGTTCCGCTTGCCGCCCGCCACGTGATCCGCTCCTTCAGAAACACGGCGGCCAACGGCAACACGAACAAGGGCTCCAGCGAAATCAGCGGCGTCGCGACGTGCAGCGGCATGTATTTGAACGCCACCGCCGTCAGCCAAAACGCCCCGAACGTCACGATCGCGATGGCCGAGATGAACGGCAGCGCCACGCGGGCTTCCCGGAACGGATTCATCCAGGCGCCGATTTTCCGCGCGAACAGTCCGAAGACGAAAAGGCCCGCCGTGCCGGCCAGCATCCGGACAAACGTCGCCTGCAGCGTTCCCATGCCGTCGTTCAGCGCCTGCTTCATCAGGATGGACCCGGCCGACATGCACAGCACCGATGCCAATCCGAACGCGACGCCGCGGACCCCCATTGCGAATTTGTCCCCGCCCAGGTTGGCCGACAAGACCACCAGCATGCCGGCCATGACCAGCGCGATGCCGACCCACTTGATCCAGGTCGGATCTTCCCCCAGAAACACCACGGCGAACACGACCGTGGACACCTGTCCGATCATCATCAAAAGCACCAGGGAGAGCGGCCCCAAATCCTTCAGGGCTTCGAAAAACAAGGTGTCGCCGACCGCGATTCCCAGCATGCCGCTGAGACCGAGAAGCCACAGGGACGACGCGCTCACCGGGCCGAGACCGAGAACGAGCAGCGGCAAGGCCAGCAGAACCAGGCTCACCAGTCCCTTGAAAAGCGTCATGGCGAAAGAGGACAGCTCGTCGCCCACCTTTTTCAGGAGGACGGTGCCCGCCGCCCACGAGGCGGAGACGAGCAGAGCCGCCGCGATTCCGATGATCCGTTCGTCCATGGCCAACCGCCGCTAAGGTCCGGGCCCCCGCGGCCCCATCATTCCCGATTCGAAGGATTTGAGCATTTGGCGCAAATTGCTTGCGGTCTCCGCCGCGGTCTTGAAGGTGGGTTCGCTGCCGGGCTGCGTGCGCTCGGGCACAATGCTGTCGGCGAAGTTTTCCTCCATGTCCTGGATGAGGGCATTCGCCTCGTCGGTGCGTCCGGCCTGGATGTATTCCCGGACCAAATACGACTGGATGGCCGGAACCGCCTCGATCCCGCTGTCGGTCACGATGTCCTTGAATTTGCCGCTGCCCCGAAGATCCCGGTAATATTCCTCCGCTTCGCCGGCGTTCATTTCCATCGCCGCGCTCAAGGCTTCCTCCGCAATCAGCATGCCGGTGGCGTAGGATTCGGGATAGTCCCGCATCATGGTTTCCAAGGCCTGGTTCGCCGCCGCGATCTCCGCCGCGCTGGCCTCCCGGCTTTTCCCGAGCAGGGCCGTTTCGTACAAGTCTTCCAGCGTCTTTCCGTAGCGATCCGCATCGAACCGATGGTAATCGCTGTTTTTCGTCATCAGGCTCTTCTGCCGCACCTTGACCTTGTCCGCCGTCCGGTATTGATCGTTGACGCGCTTGAGCACGTCCGCGTTCCAATGCCCGTCCGTCATCAGCCGGGCCAGCCCCGAAGCCTCCACGATTTGCTCCAACTGGCTTAGCCGCGCCTCCAGGCTTCCCGGAGCCTCGCCCCCCGCGGAATCGCCTTGCCCGAACGATCGTCCGGGCGGCGCCAGGCTTTGGATTTTTTTCACATTGCGCTGGAGGTCGGCCAATTGGGACGCCAACGTGTCCAGCCGCATCTCCAACTGGGCCGGATTTCCGCCTTTTCCAGCCGGCAAGGCCCCGGCCGGTCTCCGGCCCGCATGGAGGCTGAACGCCGACATCGCCACGGCGATGGCGGCGGCAACAAAAGCCCAAGCACCAATCGAAATATTTTTCATCTATGTGTCGCTCCCTCTTCCCATCCAATCCGTTTCGCGTCGGTATAATGCATTTTTTGCGCCGGACAAGCGCTTATCAGGCTTACAGGGGGCCATTTCACGCGGAACGCCGGCCGCATGCATCCGCATCGGCCGTCCGCGCGAAACGTCATGGGGCGGCCAGGACCGTCATGCCCTTTTCCGCGCCCTTCAGCGGAGTGCAATTGGCGATCTTTTCCTTGGCCTCGGTCACTTCGACGGTGCCGACCGTCGTCATTTCCACGTCGAGCACTTCGCCGGTGTCTTCGTCCACCAGTTCCTCGGCGGACCCGATCTGGAACTTCATGCCGTCCTCGACGCCCTCCCGCGTGCCGCGATTGATGACCACCTTGCTCTCGTTCGCCAGCAAAACCGATCCCTCCCACGGAATGCTCTCGAGTTGCTGCTCCAGGAATTCCACGCACTGCACCACGGCGTCTTCGCACGCTTTGCCGACGTTGTCCTTCTTGAATCCTTCCATATCGCCGCCCAGGCCGCCCAGCGCGCCGCCATAATATCCCACGCCCAGGCTGCGGCGCCCGGCCTGTCCCACAACCTTCTGGGAAGCCTTGACCTGGCCCGTCTCGCTGTCCACCAAGTAGATCGTGATGTTCACCTCGGCCTTGCCGCCCGACCCTCCGACCCGGAATCCCCGGAAACTGATCCCGCCGCCGCCGCCCGTCGTATCGTTTTGCACGTGCGTGACCGAGCCGCGCACCAGCAATTGCGCCGGCGTCATCCGGCCGATCTGCGGCGCCTTCTTGCCGCCGGCCATCCGGCCGCTGGCCGCCAAATCCTGCTCCGCCATCGCTTCCTGGCGCATATCCGAGTCGCCCAGCACGATGAATTTTCCGTTTTGCTGCAAGGCGTCCGTCAGGATCGTCGCAAACCCATCGCCCACTTCCCATTGCCCCGACCAACCCGATTCATTCGGGAATTTGCTGACTGTGATCGAATAACGCAAATTGCCCTCGGCCCGAGCCCCCGGCATCCAGAGCATTCCCGCCGCGCAAGCCGTTGCCAACATCTTCGATAGGTTATTCATCCGTTGCTCCTTGCCGGCCATCGCCGGCCTCTCGTTGTATTTCCGAAAAGTATGGGCTAGCTATTGCCAAAATCAAGTCTTTTGCCATGCCGATCCACGTTAAAATTTCATTATTTTCCCTAATGGAATCCG
>JBFXHR010000050.1:0-18275 GCA_050176815.1 Kiritimatiellia bacterium | reverse complement strand
CCGTAACCGGGATAACCCTTGGAACCTGTTGGATCATTCCAACGCAGGGACAGCGGATCGATTGGATCAGAACCGTGGTTTCTCCGATGGAACCGCGGTTTTCGTTTTCCGCGGCAGGCTCCCCGGCGTCCGGAACCAAGGAGCGCGCCATGTCGACGAACGGACCGGTGGAAAGCCGCGAGCGGAATCTGAAGGAATGGGATTATTTCCTGTTGTGGGCGGGAGCGGCGATTTCGCTGTCGGAAATCTGGGCGGGCGGCCTGCTGGTTTCGTTTGGCCTGCTGGCGGGACTCGGGATCATCCTGCTGGGGCATCTGCTGGGAAATACGCCGATGGCCCTGGGCGGGCTGATCGGCAGCCGGCACGGCGTGCCGGCGATCGTCGGCACGCGCGGCGCGCTGGGCAACCGCGGCTCGATCCTGCCGGCGGTCCTGAACGTCGTGCAGCTCGTGGGCTGGACGGCGGTCATGCTGTGGATCGGCGGGCAGGCGGCGGCGGGGCTCGCGGGCGGAGAAGGCAGCGCCCGGGGGTGGATCGTCGCGCTGGGCCTGCTGACGACGGGGTGGGCCCTGGCGGGCAACCGGTTCTGGCGGACGTTGCAGAAGATCGGCGTAGTTCTGCTGCTGTTGCTGTCCGTGGCGATGACGGCGCTGGCGCTGAACACCTACGGCTGGCGCGAACTGGGAGCGTCGCCGTCCGCGCCGTCGATGCCGTTCATGCTGGGGCTCGACCTCGTGATCGCCATGCCGATCTCCTGGATGCCGCTGGTGTCCGACTACACGCGCTATGCGGCCGTCCCGGGCCGCGGCATCCGCGGCACGTGGTGGGGCTATTTTCTCGTCGGTTCCTGGATGTTCGCGGCCGGCCTCGTGGCGTCGCTCGCCACGGGTTCGGGCGCGCCGGAAACGGCGCTGATGCAGCTCATGGGCGAGCATCGGCTCTGGATTCCGGCCGTGGCGATCGTGCTGCTGTCCACGCTGACGACGACGTTCCTCGACATCTTTTCCAACGCCGTGTCGGCCCAGAGCCTGTTTCCGAAACTCGGCACGCGGCCGCTGGTGCTGCTGTCCGGACTCGCGGGCACGGGGATCGCGCTGTTTTTCGACGCCGCGAAATACGAAGGCTTCCTGCTGCTGATCGGGTCCGCGTTTTGCCCGCTGTTCGGCGTGGTGCTGGCCGATTATTTCGTCCTGAAGCGGGGGCGCTACGTCGCGGAAGACCTGTACCGCCGCGGGCGCTACTGGTACGCCGGCGGCGTCAACGGGCGGGCGATGGCCGCCTGGGCCGCCGGATTCGGCCTCTACCAGCTTTGCGCGAAGACGGGGTTCGCGGGTGGATCCTCGATCCCGTCCCTGCTCGGGGCCGCCGCGATCTACCTGGCGATTTCGATTGGAAGAAAGGAACCGACATGAAATCCGAAAATCCGCTGGCGGCCCGCGCGGCCGACAATCTGGCCCGGGTCCGCGAGACCCGCCCGCTGGTGCACAACGTCACCAATTTCGTGGTGATGAATTTCACCGCGAACGTCCTGCTGGCGGCGGGCGCTTCGCCCGTGATGGCGCACGCGGAGAACGAAGTCGAGGAAATGGCGGCGCTGGCCAAGGCGCTGGTGCTGAACATCGGGACGCTGGACGACGCCTGGATCGCGTCGATGCTCAAAGCCGGAAAAAAGGCGTCGGCGCTGGGCGTGCCGATCATCCTGGATCCGGTGGGCGCCGGGGCGACGAAGCTGCGCACGGACTCGGCCAAGCGCATTTTGGCCGAGACGAAGGTGACGCTCGTGCGCGGCAACGCCTCGGAGATCCTTGCGCTGGGGGGGGCGGCGGCGAAGACGAAGGGCGTGGATGCGGCCGATTCCGTGGAGGCGGCGGCGGAGCGCGCCGGGGCGCTGGCGCGGGAACTGGGCGTGCCGGTGGCGATCACCGGCGCGGTGGATTGGATTACGGACGGGCAACGCGTGGTGCGCGTGGCCAACGGGCACCCATGGATGGGGCGCGTGACGGGCACGGGATGCGGCGCGACGGCCATCATCGGCGCGTTCGCGGGCGTGGATGCCGATCCGGTGTCGGCGGCCGCGACGGCGCTGGCGTATTACGGGTTGGCGGGCGAGCATGCGGCGGACGGGGCGGCCGGGCCGGGTTCCTTTGCCGTGCGTTTTCTGGACGCGCTGGACGCGCTGACGCCGGAGGAAGTCTTCCATGGCAGCCGGATTTCCGGGGACTGAGGCAATGCCGAGTCCCATCGACTATGCCCTCTATTTGGTGACCGATCGGTCGCGGTCGCGCGGGCGCGCGACCGCCGACGTGGTCCGGGAGGCGGTCGCCGGCGGCGCGACTTGCGTGCAGGTGCGCGAGAAGAATGGCGGCACGCGGGAATTCCTGGAGGAAGCGCGCGCGGTGCGGGCGGCGTTGCGGGGCACGGGCGTGCCGCTGATCGTCAACGACCGCGTGGACGTTGCGCTGGCGGTCGGCGCCGACGGCGTGCATCTGGGGCAGCGGGACCTGCCGGTCGCCGACGCGCGGCGCCTGGGCCCGCCGGGGTGGATCATCGGCGTTTCGGCGGAATCGGTGGCGGACGCGGTTCGCGCCGAGAAGGAGGGCGCGGATTACGTCGGCGCGAGCCCGGTGTTCGCCACGCCGACGAAGACCGACCACGCGCCGCCGCTGGGATTGGATGGGCTGCGCGCGATCCGCGCGGCCGTGAAGATTCCGCTCGTGGCGATCGGCGGCCTCCACGCGGGCAATGCCCGGGAGGTGATTCGCGCCGGGGCGGACGGGCTGGCGGTCGTGTCGGCCATCGTGGCGGCGGACTCGCCCCGGGAAGCCGCCGTCGTCCTGCGGCGGGAAATCGATGCGGCGCGGCAAGTCTAGTATTTGCAATTCCTATACTATACAAGTTGCAACTACTAGACTAAACGGAACGGGGAGCACATGGAGGTTGCAATGAAAACCTATCGGCGGACCTTGACGATCGCGGGCTCGGACAGCGGCGGCGGGGCGGGCATCCAGGCGGACCTGAAGACGTTCGCGGCCAATGGCTGCTACGGGATGAGCGTGGTCACGGCGCTGACGGCGCAGAACACGCAGGGCGTGTCGGGCATCCATGCGGCGCCGGTCGGCTTCGTGGCGCAACAGCTCGACGCGGTGCTTTCCGACCTCGGCGCGGACGCGGTGAAGATCGGCATGCTGTTTTCGGCGGAGCTGATCGAAACGGTGGCGCGCAAGCTCCGGGAATACGGCGCGGCGCGGATCGTGCTGGATCCGGTGATGGTGGCGCAGAGCGGCGACAAGCTCTTGCGGGACGACGCCGTCGAAGCGCTGAAAGCCCATTTGATCCCGCTGGCGGAAATCCTGACGCCGAACGTTCCGGAAGCCGAAGTGCTGCTGGGGGCGAAAATCGGAACGCCGGCCGAAGCCGCGGACGCGGCGGAAGAGTTGATGCGGTTCGGCTGCCGGAACGTGCTGGTGAAAGGCGGGCATCTCGAAGGCGAAGCCAGCGACGACTGCCTGTACCTGGGCGGGGACCAGCGCCTCGTGCGGCTGAAGGGGGCGCGGATCGAGACGCGCAACAACCACGGGACGGGCTGCACGCTGTCGTCGGCCATCGCGGCGTTCCTCGCGCAGGGGGAGGGGATGGAAGACGCGGTGCGGAAGGCGAAGGAATACGTCGCGGGGGCGATCCGCGCGGGGGCGGAGTACCGCATCGGCCACGGCCACGGACCGGTGCACCATTTCTGGAGGCTGTGGCCGGGACGTTTTACGTAGCACGTAAAACTTTTTCCGCGATTTTACGTACTACGTAAAAAAAGTTTACGTACTACGTAAAATCCAGGCGGGCGCGGAGGGCGGCGGCGAGATCGAGGAAAGTCTTCGCTTCGGGGAAGAGGCCGGCGGCGGCGATTTCGCGTCCGGGGCCGGAACGGCCGTGGGTGCCGCGGATTTTTTCCGTTTTTGGGGACGTGTGCGGCGGCGGGAAGCCGAAGAAGAGTTCGCAGGGGTCGAAGCCGGGCTTGTTGTGGATGTCCATCTGGCGCGCGTAGTCGGGGGCCTGGCGGGGATCGGTCCACCACGGGTACGCGAACCAGCGGCCGGGCGCGGCGACGAGCAGGAGGTCGCCGGATCGCTCGGGAAAATAGACGTCGCGGTCGACTTGCGCGGTGCGGCCGAGGATTTCGCCGATGCCGGGTTCCTGCGCGAGGAGTTCGCGGACGCGCGGGAGATTGGCGGGATCGGGGACGTGGACGTGCGCGATCTGGTGGTCCACGATGGCGAAGGCGCGGGCGGTGAAGAAGTCGGGGTAGAGCATGCGCGCGGTTTCGCGGGTGTGGAAGAGCCCGGCGGCGCGGAGGATCCGGTTCGGGAAGACCGCGCCGTCGCCGGGGACGACGGGTTCGATGGCGTAGTCGCCGGCCAGGAGCCATTCGCGGCCCCGGGCTTCGGCGGCGGCGAGAAGGGGCTCGATCTGGGCAAGGGTTTCGGCGAGGGCCGCGGCGGCCTGGGGGGAATCGGGTCCGTGGCGCTGGAGGTCGTAGTCGAGGGAGGGGAGATAGACGAAGAGGTGGTCGGGGGCGTCGGGGCGGGCGAGGATGCGGAGCGCGGCTTCGGAAATCCAGCGGCCGACGCGGGAGCGGGCGATGGGGCCCCAGTAGTGGAAGAGGTCGAAGCGGCGGCCGAGGGCGGCGCAGAGTTCGGCGTAGAGGGGTTCGGGGCGGGTGTAGCAGTCCATCGCGATTCCGCCGTGGTGCCGATGGATGGGCTTGGGCGAAATCACCAGGTCGAGGCGCTCGCCGAGGCTTTGTTGCCAGAACGCCATGCCGACGGTCTGGCCGGCGGCGCGGGCGCCTTCCCAAATGCGGCGGCCGTGCACGAGCGCGGCGGATTGCTCCCAGAAGAGCGGGCGCGCGAGATCGCGGTGGAACCAGCCGGACGCGACGACGCCGTGCCGCGAGGGCGGCAGCGCGGTGCGCAGCGTGGCCTGCGCGGGGCAGGTGAGGGATAGCGGGCCGGGGGCGACGGGGCGGAAGGGGATTGGGGTGGCGGGCTTGTGCGTTTCGACCAGGTTCCAGCCCAGGGCGGCGGCGAGGACGACGAGGGTTTGGGGCCTGGATTCGCTCATGGCGCGGCGTCCAGAATGCGGAGGGTGAAGGGGGGGACGTCGTGGCTGCGTTGCGCGACGGCGAGCAGATTCCATGGGTGGAGGGTTCCGTCGGGAAGGACGACGGGGTCGGGGGTGCGCGCGACTTCCCAGCCGCGGGGAGCGGCGGGGAGGTCGTCGGGGCGGAGTCGCTGGGCGGCGTAGAGGGAGGGCAGGAGGAGGGAGGCTTCGCCCTGGCGGTCGGCGATGCGTTCGGCGCGGGCGGCAAAGGCCACGGCGGAGGCGGTGGCGGAGGCCAGCACGGCGCAGAGTCCGAGCGAGACGAGCACTTCGATGAGCGTGAAGCCGGCGCGGCCGGCGGCCTGAAATCCTGGTTTCATGGTTTGACTGCGTCCCACTGTGGCACGGGGCCGGCGGAACGGCAATCCCGTTTCGCGGGCCGTTTTTCGTGTCGCGCCGGGAAGGGGCGCGGGTGTAGGCTCCGGTTCCGATGCAGGTCGATTCCATCCAGAAGAACGCGCCGGAAGCGGCGAAAACCCTCCGCACGGCGGGGGGACAGGCCGCGCTGGCCGTGGTGGTCCTGGCGCTGGGTCTGGGGACGACGGCGTGGGTCGCGCGCTCGCAGGCGCGGCAGGAAACCCTGCGCGCGGAACGGGAATTCCAGCAGGCGGCGGACAAATTGTTCGCGCGGACGCTGCGGGAAATCCAGCTGTTCATGGAGGTGCTCGATTCGATCCGGCAACTGCACTCGCTGTCGGACCAGGTGTCGGCGGAGGCGTTCGACGAGATCGTGCGCAAGGGAATGATCTACCAGCGGAGGATTCTGGGGGCGTACGGATTCGCGCAGCGGATTCCCCACGACCTGCGCGCGGACTACGAGGGGCAGGCCGGCAAACCCCGCAGCATCGCGAAGGCCGACGGGAAAGGCGGATTCGATCCGGCGCCCCACCGGGCGGAATATTTCCCGCTGACCTACCAGACGCCGCCCGGCGGCCTGGGCGTGCCGGAGGGCTACGATTTCGGGGCGCGGAGCGAGGACCGGGCGGCCATTGCGGCCATGCGGCAGATGGGGGTATTTGCGCTGGGCGGTTCGCCGGCGGGGATGGCGGCCGGCGGAGACGGCCACGGGGAAATCTACATGTTTGCGCCGATTCTGTATTCGACTGGCGTCGTGGGGCAGGAACTGGTGGGTTTCGCGGTGGGACTTTTCCATCCGCGGCGCGTGCTGGCGACGGCGATGGGCGACCGGCCCCTGGGCCTTGTGGCCCGGTTGGAAGCGGCGGCGGGCGGCGCAAGTCCGGACGGAATATTCCATTTCGAGAGGGACTTCAGCTTGGCCAATCAGGAATGGCGGTTCGTGGCGGAGGCGGATCCGGCATTCTGGGCGGCGGCGCGATCGCGCGCTCCGGAGGCGATGGCGGCGGCGGGCGCGGCGATTTCGCTGGCGTTGGCCGGCGCGCTGCTGTGGATGGCCGGGCGGGCGCGGCGCATCGAGGCGCTGGTGGGCAAGCGGACGGCGGAGCTGGCCGAGGCGAACCGGAAGCTGGAAGCGGCCATGGAGGATCGGCGCGAACTGGAGGACGAGGTGCTGCGGATCGGCGGGCACGAAAAGGCGCGGATCGGGCGCGACTTGCACGACTCGCTCGGGCAGAAGCTGACGGGGGCGATGTACCTGTTCGGGGCGTATCGGCAGCGGATCGGAAAAGCCGACGCGGCCGCCGACGCGGATGCCGCGCAGATCGCGTCGACGCTGAAAGACTCGGTGAGCCAGGTGCGGCGCATTGCGCGGGGGCTTGCGCCCGTGGCCCTGACGGAGGATGGGTTGCCGGACGCGTTGCGGCGGCTGGCGGAGGAGTCGAGCGCCCTTTTCCGAAAAACCGTGGAATTCTATGCGGAGCGAGAGGGCAAGCCGAAGGACGCCGGTACGGCGGAGCATCTGTACTTGATCGCGCAGGAGGCGGTGAACAACGCGGCGAAGCACGGCGAAGCCGAGCGGATCGTGTTGGCGCTGGACTACGACGACCGCGGCGGAATCCTGACGGTCGAAGACAACGGGCGGGGATTGTCCGCCAGCCGCCAGCCCGACCGCGAGGGCGGCAACGGACTGCGCATCATGCGCCACCGCGCGGAGGTGTTCGGCGGCGAGCTGGTCGTCGAAACCGGGCCGCAAGGCGGGGTGCGCGTCCGATGCCGCTTCCCGTCCGCAGGCTCGCCGGAACATCCGTGAGGCAGGCGTGGCCGGCGCGAAAGTCATGGTCTGCGGGGACATTGGCGTGGGAAAAAGCACGGCGGTCCGCGCGGCGATGACGCGATTGGGGTGGGAGAAACCCGGCGGATTTTTCACGCATTGGGATGGCCAGGGGCGCGGCGCGGACGTTCTCTGCGTCGAGACGTGGGCCGGCGAAAAGCGTCCCATGGCCCGGCGCATCGCCCCGCCCGCCGCGCCGAGCGGACTCGCCTACGAACTGGATGGAGGCTTCGCGCCGTTTGCGGCGGCCGCGTTGGCCGCCGCTCCGGTCGTCCTCGACGAACTGGGCCTGATCGAATGGGAATCGGCTGAATTCGTCGCGGCCGTCGCAAAGCTCTTTCGCGGTCCCGCGCCGGTGCTGGCGGTGGTCCAGCGCCGAGCGCTGGACCGATGGCTCGGCGCCATGGGTCCGAAGAACGCGGCGCTTGTCCTGCGGGCGGATGCCGCGACGCGCGACGCGCTGCCTGGCCAAATCGCCGCGCTTTTCCGCGCCTGACGACTCGGCGTTCACCTGCGCGGCCCCGCGGCCCGTCGGTTTTGCGAATCCAAAGGGATTTCACGACCTGTCGAAATCGGGTAATGTTTTATAAAACAATACCCGGTTTCCATGGCACGGGGAAAATACCGGGATTGCTCGTTTACGCGCCGCAAGGGAAATTTTCCCTTGCGCTTTCCGATATACACACATATATATATCGGCATGAAACTGCACGTGAAGGTCGCGTTGGCGAGCGAAGAGGGCGAAGAGTTCTGCGGCTTCGGGCTGCTGCAGCTGCTGGAGGGCATCGGGGCGCACGGATCGATCCAGCAGGCGGCGCGGGACATGGATTTGTCGTACGTGAAGGCGCTGAAAATCCTGAACCGGCTGGAGCGGGAGCTGGGCGAGACGCTGCTGGTGCGCCACAAGGGCGGCGCCTCGCGCGGCAGCACGGAACTGACGCCGTTCGCCCGGCGGTTCATCCGCGATTTCGCGGGGTTGCGCCGGCAGGTCCGGCAATCGGCCGACGCGGCATTCAAGGGATTTCAAAAGAAATACGGAAGGAAATGAACATGAAGCGATTGGGTTGGTGGATGGCGACTGCGTTGGCATGGGGTTTGCCGTTTGCCGGGGCGGAAGAGCCGGGTTCGCCGGCGTTTGCGTTGGGCGAGGTGCTGGTGGTGGGGGCGGAGAACGCGGCGGGCGAGGGGGCGGAGGCGACCGTGACGGGTGCGCAGGCCGCGCAGCGGGGGCGCGCCAACGTGGCGGATGCCGCGGCGCTGGCGCCGGGCGTGACGCTGGCGCGGATCGGCGGGCGCAACGAGGCGGCGGCAACCGTGCGCGGGTTCGACACGCGGCAGGTGCCGCTGTTCATCGACGGCATACCGGTCTACGTGCCGTACGACGGCAACGTGGACATGGGACGGTTCGACACGTTCGACATGGCGGAGCTGTCCATCTCCAAAGGCTACAGCCCGGTGATCTACGGGCCGAACACACTGGGCGGCGCGATCAACGTGGTGAGCCGGCGGCCGACGAAACCGGAGGAGTTCACGGCGCGGGCGGGGGCGTTCAGCGGCGAGGGCTACGAAGGCGCGCTGCGCGGCGGATGGCTGCGGGACGAGGGATATGCGCAAGCGGGGGTTTCGTACCGCGAGCGGGACCATTTCCGCACGTCGGACGATTTCGAGCCGACGGCCACGGAAGACGGCAGCCGGCGCGGAAACTCGGACACGCGGGACCTGCAGGTCGGCGCGAAGATGGGATGGACGCCGGGCGGCCAGGGCGACGAATTCGCCGTGGGATTCGTGCGGCAGGACAGCGAGAAGGGCGTGCCGGTCTACGCGGGGACGGACACCAATACCCTGCCGCGCTACTGGCGCTATGCGGAATGGATCAAGAACAGCGTGTATGCCGTTGGGAACAAGACGATCGGCCAGACGGGCTACGTGAAGCCTCGGTTCTACTACGACACCTACGAAAACACCCTGAAGGCGTTCGACGATGCGACCTATGCGACGCAGAACAAGAAATCCTCGTGGACGAGCATCTACGACGACTACGCGTTCGGCGGGTCGGTCGAGGGCGGCGCGGCGGTGGGCGAGCGGCAGCAGTTGCGCGGCGCGGCGCACTACAAGCAGGACGTGCATCGCGAGCACAACGCGGGCGGCCCGACGTCCATCTATAAGGACGAGACCATGGCCGTCGGGGCGGAGGACCGCATCTCGCTGGCGGAGAAGCTGGCGCTGGCCGTCGGCGCCGATTACGCGGCGCGCAACAGCCTGGAGGCGAACGATCCGAATACCGACGAGGCCTTCGACGACAACGACAATCAGGCGGTCAATCCGCAGGCGGGCTTGTTCTACGCCGCGACCGGCGGCACGTTCCGCGCGACGGTCGCGCGCAAGACGCGGTTCCCGACGCTGAAGGACCGCTACTCGTATCGGCTGGGGAAGGCTCTGGCCAATCCTGACCTGGATCCCGAAATCGCGCTCCATTATGAAATCGGCTACGAAGGCCGGATCCTGGACAATCTGGACGGCCGCCTGAGCGGATTCTACAGCCGATTGGACGATACCATCCAGCAAGTGGACCGGGTGGAGCAGGACGCGGACGGCGCGTGGCTCTACCAGCTCCGGAACGTCGGCGAATCGGAGAGCGGCGGCGCGGAGGCCGGGCTGGCGTGGACCGTCGTTTCGGATCTGAAGACGGGATTCGACTACTTGTATCTGCATCGTCGGAATCTCGAGAACCCCGAAATCAAGCTGACGGATGCGCCGGAGCACCATCTGAAGGCGTACGTCGAGTGGAAGGCCGGCTCCCGCCTGACGCTGGCGCCGAACGTGGAAGTCAACTCTTCCCGCTATTCTTCGTCGACCGGAACGAAGGCGGACGGATTTTGGCTTTGCAATCTCGATGCGCAGGTTGCGCTGCCGCGCGGGTTTGGCCTGAACGCGGGCATCCGGAATATCTTTGACGAGAACTACGAACTGAACGAAGGTTATCCGGAAGAAGGGCGCAGCTTCTACGCGAGCGTCCAATACCAATTCTAAGGCGGAATTCCGGCATGCTCGGCAAGGACGTGATTCAAAGCATCGATTTCGGCGCGCTCTACCGGGAGCAGTGCCGGCGGTCGTCGTTCGGTGCGCGGACGAGCGCGGATTGGGACCGGCGCGCGGAGCGGCGGAGCCAGGGCGAAGGCGACCGCGACTACAGCCGGGCCTTTCTGGAGCGGGTGGATTTGACGGACGCGAAGACGGCGCTGGACATCGGGTGCGGCACGGGCAATCTGGCCATCCCGCTGGCGAAGCGTCTCCGGAAGGTCCACGCGCTGGATTTCTCGCCGGAAATGCTGCGCTTTCTCGACATCAACCGGAAACGCGCGGGCGTCGAGAACATCCGTGCGCATCGGCTCTCCTGGACCGATTCCTGGAAGGGCGTGCCGGCGGCGGACGTCGCGGTCTGTTCCCGCGCCATGAGCGTGGAGGATTTGCGCGGCGCGCTGGAGAAGATGCATCGAAAAGCCAGATTGCGCTGCTACCTGACGCTGCACGCCGGCGGGAGCTATCTGGGGCCGGACGTCCTGGCCCTGCTCGACCGCAAGATGGAGCCGCGGCCGGACTACGTCTATGCCGTGAATATCCTCTACCAGATGGGCGTGCGGGCGAAGGTGGATTTCCTGCGGTCGCGGGGCGGAATGGGCTATGCCTCGGCGGAAGAATTCATCGGCGCCGTCCGCTGGCGGGTGGGGGAGCTCGCGAGGAAGGAAGAAGCGCGCCTGCGGAAATTCTTCCGCGCGCTGCCGCGCGAGCCGGATGGGAACAGCCGCTATCGGCACGATTTCGAGTGGGCGATGCTGTCGTGGGAAAAGGGGCCGCGATGAATTCCGCCGATCTGGGCGGCCTGGACCGGCCGCGGGCCGTGGAGCGGCTGACGGCGCTTTGGGCCTTGAACGAGGCGGGTCTGGGCGGGCTGATCCACGCGATGCGCGTGCCGTTTACGGGAATCGTGGTGGGTTCGACGGCGGTGGTGCTGATCGCGCTGATCGCGTTTTTCGCCGAGCGCAGGGCGAAGGCGATCCTGAAGGCCACGGTGATCGTGCTGCTGGTCAAGGCGGCGGCGAGCCCGCACACGCCGTTGCCGGCCTACGTGGCGGTGGCGTTCCAGGGGCTGGCGGGCGCACTGCTGTTTGGTTTTCTGCCGTCGGTTCGCCTGGGTGCGCTGGGGTTGGGACTGCTGGCCTTGTGGCAGGGCGCGGTGCAGAAGCTGCTGGTGATGACGATCCTGTACGGAAAATCGCTGTGGGAGGCCGTGGATTCGGTCGGGCACTGGATTCTGGGGAAAATGGGGCAACATCCGGGCGATCTCTCGCCGACGGGGTGGTTCCTGGTCTTCTATCTGGGCTACTACACGCTGGCCGGGCTCGTCACGGGTTGGCTGGCGGGGGCGGTGCCAAATGAAATCGCGAGGGCCTTGAAAAACCCGCGCCCGGCCGGAAGTTCCCTTCCGGGGGGATCGGAGCCCATGGATGCGGTTGTCCCTTCGCGCAAACGCTGGTGGCGGCGCACGCCGTTCAAGGCGGGCATGGCCCTCGTGGCGTTGCTGGTCCTTCTGATGCTGCTGCATCCGGGGCAGGAAGGATGGGTGCGGGGGTTGCGCGTATTCGCCCGTGCGTCGATCGTGCTGATCCTCTGGATGCTGGCGGTTCGTCCACTGGGGCAGGCGCTGTTCCGGCGGTTTCGCCGCCGGGAGCAGGGCGTGTACGGCGCGGAAGTGTCGCGGACGCTGGAGCAATTTCCCGCGCTGCGGCAGGCGGCGGCGGTCGCCTGGCGGCGGAGCGGCGACGCCGGACGATTTCGGCGGTGGAAAATATTTTTGGTGGAACTGATCGTTTTGGCGCTGGCCGGCGATTCAACGGGAAAAGGAGATTCCATCCATGGACTACCAACGGATGTATGATTCCATCGGCGCCTCCGGCGTGGCGCTGGTGGGGGTCGCCGCGATCGCGGCGTATCTGTGCGCGAAAAACGCCGTCTACCTGGGCTGGATCGGCTGGGTTTTCCACCGCCACGTCGCGGCGCGGGGACGCGATCCGGCGCGCGGCGACGCGGAGGCGGGCGCGGGTTCGGGCAATCCGCTGATCCGCATCTTGTCCGAAGCGGTTCGAGCGGCGTGCGCGGGGCCCGACGACCGGCGCGCGGAGCTGGCGTTCCAGTTCCACAAGCATTTCCGGAAGGTCAACCGGGCGATGACGCTGCTGCGGCTGATTTCCGTCATTTCGCCCCTGCTGGGGCTGCTGGGCACGGTGCTGGGCATTTCCAAGGTGTTCCGGGTGGTGGCCTCGCAGACCTTGGTCGATCCGGCCTTGTTGGCGAACGGGATCTGGGAGGCGCTGACGACCACGATCATCGGGCTGACGATCACCGTTCCCGTGCTGTGCCTCTACTATTTTTTCCGGATGCAGATCACCGGGTTCCAGGTGGAACTGATGGAGTACGCCGGGCGATATGCTCCGGGGAAAACCAACCGCTAGGCCGGGGCCATGGAAGAACCCAAATTCCTGGACGACGATTTCGGCGCGGACGTCGACCTGACGCCGTTGATCGACGTGGTGTTCATGCTGCTGCTGTTCTTCATCCTGGCCTCGACGTTCAGTTCGCCGGTGTTGAAGGTGGCGCTGCCCGCGGCCGGCACGGCGGAGCGGGCGGAGGCCGATTCGTCGCGGCTGGTGCTGTCCATCGATGCCGGCGGGACGCTCTACCATCTGAAGGCGCCGGTTTCCGTAGAGTCCATTCCCGGTTTGCTGGCCGCCGGCGCGGAGGGGGCGGTGGAATTGCGCGTGGACCGCGCCGCGCCGTTCGACGCATTCATCGGCGCGATGGACCAGTTGCGCGCCTGCGGGAGAAGCAATGTCCTTATCGGCGCCCAATCCGACTGACGCCGCGCGCGACGTGGCGGATCGGATTTCCACGGCCGCCGGCTGGGCGCTGATGCTGGCGCTGGGGGCGGGGATCGCCCATTTCGGTGGCCGCTTCGGCGGAGGAGTTCCCGGCACCGTGCGGATCTATCCGGAAATGGTTTTGGCGATCGCGCCGGTTCCGATGCCGGCCGTCGAGCCGCCGCCGGAACCCGTGGCTGAGCCGCCTCCTGAAATCGCTCCTGAGCCGGAGCCGGCGGTGGAACCCGTCGCGGAGCCGGTGCGGCCACCCGAACCGGAGCCGAAGCCGGACCTGGTCCCGCCGCCGGAAATCGAGCCGGCGCCGGCCGTCGCCGCGCAACCCGTTGCAGAGGAAGGCGATTCCGGAAAAGAGGATGCCCTTCGCGCCGAATGGTTGGCGGAATTGCGGCGGCGCATCGAGAAAAGCAAGTTTTATCCCGGCGCGGCGCGCTATTCCCGCGAAACCGGAACCGTTTTGCTGCGGGTGGAAATCGGTCCGGCGGGGGAGATCGGTTCGGCGCGCATTTTGGAGAACACGGGCTCGGCCTTGCTGGCGCAAGGGGCGCGGGGCATTTTGCGCCGCGCCGCGGAAACGCCGCTGGGGACGAACGCGCTGCCGTCGGGATTCCAGGTGGACGTGCCGATCACCTACCGGATCGAACGGCGCTGACGGGCGGCCGATTTTGCGCGGCGGGTTTCGCGCGCTTTACAAACCCGGCGGGATTGGGGTAGATTTCCCGCGTTCCAAATCCACAACGAAGAGGCGAGAAAATGATGAAAAAGGCGGTTTTGTTTGCTTGCGCGGCCCTGTTGGGCGTTGGCGCGGCGTTTGGCGGCATGTTCAGCGAAGATCCCGGCGAACTGACGGTGGCGGGCCAAGTCTTCTTCCCCGATTCCGCCGATTGCGATCTGTTCAAGGACGGCTACGGCGCCTTGGTTTCGTACCGCGAGTGGTTCAGCTTTCCGTGGGGGGCGGGCCTCAGCCTCGGCGTTTCCCAGTGGCAGGTGGACAGCGATTCCGACGCCTTCAAATACAACCAGCTGACCGACTACGACGGCGACGCGCTCCTGATTCCCATCGGCGCTTCGCTGTATTTCAACCTGATCGACTGGGACAACTGGAACCTGATCCTCGAAACGGGGCTGCAGTACGTGTTCGTGGATGCCAACGTGACCCTCTACAACAGCGAGGTCGCCGTCGATGAATCCGTCAAGGGCACCCAGGACGTGGGAATCGACAACGCCATCCTGTGGAATATCGGGGCCGAGTACGAGTACATGGTGGCGGAGAACCTCTACGTGCTGGGCGGCGCCGGCTACCAGCTCGACGTGATGAAGGGCGACACGGAGTACGCCGGCCGCGGGGTCCGCGACGCGTCTTTCGCCGGCGGCTATGCCCGGCTTGGCGCGAAGTTCCTGTTCTAGGCTGCGGCAGGCCGGTTGGCCAGGGCACGTTCGCGGCCGCGAACGTGCCTTTGCTTTTAAGAAGGAAAGTCCGATCATGATCCGCTGTTATCTGCCTTCCGACCGCTGGGCCGGCGAACAGGCCGAGCTGGACGAGGCCGAATCGAAGCACTTGGCCGGGGTGATGCGCGCGCAGGCGGGGGACCGCGTCGGGATCCTGGACGGGGAGGGGCATGGGGGCGAAGCGGAAGTGGTCGCGCCGCACAAGAAGCGCACCGCGATCCGCATCCTGTCGAAGACGGAAGCCGCTCCGATCGCGCCGCGGCGGATTTTGGCGCAGGCGGTCGTGCGCGAGCAGTCCATGGACTGGCTGATCCAGAAAGCGGTCGAATTGGGCGCGCGCGAAATCTGGCCGCTGCAGACCGAGCAGGCCGTGGTGCGCATCCGCCCCGAAGAGGCGGGGAAAAAAGCGGTGCGCTGGCAGAGCATTGCGCTGGCGGCCTGCAAGCAGAGCGGGAATCCCTGGATGCCGAAGATCGCGCCGGTGCGGAAACTGTCCGAGGCGCTGGCCGCGCTGAAGGACGCCCCGGGTGCGGCCTGTTTCGGCGCGCTGCAGGCCGGCGCCGTTCCGCTGCCGGAATTTTTCGGCCGCCTGCGGAGGGAAAACTGCCCGCAGGTCGCGTCGTTCATCGGTCCCGAAGGCGATTTCAGCGCCGCGGAAGTCGCCGCGCTGTTGGCCGCAGGGGTGCAACCCGTTACGTTCGGCCCCGTCGTGTTCCGGGTCGAGACCGCCGCGCTTTTCATCCTTTCGGCCTTGCAGTACGCCTGGCTCTGACCGCGCGGGGAAAAAGGCCGGAAATCTTCCGGTTTGAAGTGCCTATGGGGATGGCGTAGGCTTTATACAAATGATGGCACGTCGCCGAATCGTTTCATAACAAAGCCGGCCCAATCCCATGCGGAGACCAACCCCAGAGGCCAGAAGCGGGTCCAAACGCATCCCGTGGTGGCGCACGCTGATTTCCTTGGCGGTTTTTGCGTTGCCGGGAACGATTTCGGAAGCCGAGGATTTTTGGATTTCCGCGCGTTGGGAAAGCAACCAGAATCTCCTGATCGACATTCCTTCGTTCACCACGGACTACCATCTGGTTCGGACGGCGGACGCCATGAGCAACTGGGGGTTGACGGGGTTGGTTCTGGGCGTGGAGGGAACGCAGACCTGGCGGGACGTGGACGTGCTGGCGCAGAAACGGATGCTGTTCTACCGGGTGTTTTCGAGGGACGTGACCCAGCCGCTGGATTCGGACGGGGACGGAATCGACGACGTCTACGAATTGCGCCGCCCGGACCTTCTCGATCCGCTGGATCCGGCGGATGCCTCCGGCGATGCCGATGCCGACGGATTGAGCAACCAGCAGGAGTATGCCTACGGGACCGATCCCCTACGTGCCGATTCGGACGGCGACGGCATGTCCGATCCGTGGGAGCTGGCGAACGGGTTGGATCCGCTTTTGGACGATGCGGCGGGGGATGCGGACGGCGACGGGCTGACGAATCTGGAGGAGTTGGGCCATGGGACGAATCCGCAGAACGCCGATCCGGACGGCGACGGGCTGAACGACTATCAGGAAGCCGTGACGTACGGGACCGATCCGGCGGATGCGGATTCGGACGACGATGGGCTGCCGGATGGATGGGAGACGGCGAACGGCACGGACCCGCTCTTGAACGACGCCGCTTTCGATCCGGACGGGGACAAGCTGACGAACCTTCAGGAGTCCGGCGTGGGCACGCACCCGAACCTGCCGGACACGGACGGCGACGGGTTGCCGGACGGGTGGGAAGTGGCGAATGGCACGGATCCGCTCTTGGCCGACGCCGCTTCCGATCCAGACGGGGATGGATTGACCAATTTGCAGGAAATGGGGACCGGCACCGATCCGCTCGACGACGACACGGACGGCGACGGCATGCCGGACGGGTGGGAGGCCGCCAATGGTCTCAATCCGTTGAGAAACACGTCGTTGATAGACAATGATGGCGACGGGCTGACGAATTTGGAGGAGTTGGGCTACGGCACAAATCCACAGGTCGCCGACACGGACGCCGATGGGCTGGCGGATGGGGCGGAGGTGGATGCGCATGGGACAGATCCGCTTTCGGCGGACACGGATCGCGATGGACTGCCGGACGGGTGGGAATTGGACAACGGCTTCGAGCCGTTGTCGGACGGAGGGCTGGCGCATGGACTGGCGGCGTGGTGGGCGTTCGACGAGGGGGAGGGGAGCATCGCCTCGAACCGGGTCTCAACGAACTGGCCGGGGACGTTGCGCAACATGGCGGCGACCAACTGGATTGCCGGGCGCGCGGGGGGCGCATTGTGGTTCGGCGGGGCGAATTACGCGGCGGCCAGCCAAGCGGTGGCGGTGGTGACGGGCGCGCCGTTCACGGTGGCGGCGGTGGTGTGGCAGGACGGAGGTTGGACGGGGCTGTATCCGGCGGTGGTTTCGGACGGGACGCTGTTGTCGGGCGGCCGCTGGCCGGGCTTTGTCCTGCGCTATGAAAAGACCCCGAACGCCCTGGCGGGCTATGCAGGCGATACGAACGCGGCGATAGGGGGGCTCGCGGCGACGAACTGGGGTCCGGCTTGTGCGGGCCGCTGGGTGGACGTGGCGCTGGCGCACGACGGGACGACCGCGCGGCTGTACGTGGACGGGCGCGAGGCGGCGGCGGCGACGAACGGGTTCGAGGCCTGGCGGCAGCCGGAGCTGTGGATCGGCCGGGGGCACGTGAACGCGGACGTTTCGCTTTGGAGGGGCGCGATCGACGACGTGCGGATTTATCGGGAGGCGCTGGGGACGGACGAACTGGCCGAGGTCAACGAATGGATCGGCGATCCGGACGCGGATGGGCTGAACAACGGCCGCGAATGGGAACTGGGGACGGATCCGCGGGACGCGGATACCGATGGCGACGGGTTGGGCGACGATGCGGAGGTGGCAACGCACGGCACGGATCCGCTGCTCTCCGATACGGACGGCGACGGGATGTCCGATCCGTGGGAGCTGGCGAACGGGCTGGATCCGCTCTTGGACGATGCCGGCGGCGACGCGGACGGCGACGGGCTGACGAATGTGCAGGAGCTGGGCCATGGAACGAATCCGCAGAACGCCGATCCCGACGGCGACGGATTGAACGACTACGCGGAAACGGTGACCTACGGAACCGATCCGGCGGACGCGGATTCGGACGACGACGGGCTGGACGACTACGCGGAGGCAATCACCTATGGGACGAATCCGCTGGATGCGGATTCGGACGCCGACACTTTGCCGGACGCGTGGGAGGCGGCGAACGGCACCAATCCGCTCTCCGGCGACGCGGCTTCCGATCCGGACGGGGACGGGTTGACGAATGCGCAGGAATACGGGTTGGGGACGCATCCGAACCTGCCGGACTCGGATGGCGACGGGATGCCGGACGGGTGGGAAGATGCCCATGGCTTGAATCCGCTGGCGAACGACGCGGCCGGCGATCCGGACGGAGACGGACGGACGAATTTGCAGGAATACGGCGCGGGAACGGATCCGCAAGCCGCGGACACGGACGGCGACGGG
>JBFXHR010000049.1:0-18455 GCA_050176815.1 Kiritimatiellia bacterium | reverse complement strand
TCTAGGGTAAGATGTCGGTATTCCAAGGCCAGCCTCCTTTTGGTTGCGTAGGTTCGATTGTATCGAACCGAGGCTCGGCCTTGGAACTTTCGTGCACTTCACCCTAGACACCACCAGTACGTAAAAAAGTTGTACGTAGTACGTAAAACCCGGGGCCGCGCGGCCCAAGTTCTGGCTTGCCAAGCCGGCGCAGGAGGCGTTGACTCCGATCCGGAGTGGGCACTGTCATGAAAACGCGCGTTTGGGCGACGGGTTGGATGTTGCTCTGGGTCAGCGCCGGTTGGGCGGGAGCGGCGGATTGGTATGTGGCGACCAACGGCAACGACGCGGCGGATGGCGCGAGTTGGCCGACGGCCAAACTGACCATCCAGGAGGGGGTGGACGCAGCGTCCGACGGCGACACGGTCTGGGTGAGCAACGGAGTGTACGCCACGGGCGGGGGTCGCGCGGTCGTCGGGACGCGGCCCAATCGCGTGTCCATCGACAAACCCGTCGCCGTGATCGGCGTCAACGGCCCGGAAGAGACGATCATCGTTGGCGGCGGCATGCGGGGTGTGTACGTAACGAACGGGGCGACGCTGTCGGGCTTCACGGTGACCAATGGAAGCACCGCAGGCGGCCTGTGCGGGATGCCCGAGACCGACACGGTGGATCACAAAGGCGGCGGCGCGTTGTGCGCGGACGGCGGCATGCTGACCAACTGCGTGCTGACGGGCAACTGGGCTTGCTGGTCCGGCGGCGGCGTCCACGGCGGATTGCTGTTTAACAGCCTGTTGGATAACAATTACTGTGCCAATGCGGGGGGAGGGGCAAGCGGCGGAATATTGGAATCCTGTATCCTGACCAATAACGTTGCAGATTTGACGGGCGGCGGCGGAGCATGGGAGTGCAATTTGAAACACTGCCTGCTGAGTCATAATTCCAGCGGAAGTAGTGGGGGCGGAACACTGGGCGGAGACAGTCAGTATTGCATTTTCAGGGGCAACCATGCGGCGTGGGGTGGCGGTATAGCTGGCGGTTCATGTGACAATTGCCTGTTGATGAGCAACACCGGATCATGTTCTGGAGGGGGGGGGTATGATAGTGAAATGCGCAATTGCACCATTGTGGGCAACACGACGTCGGATGAATTCTGCTATGGGGCCGGCGGAACGTACCTTTGTCGCCATGAAAATTGCATTATCTATGACAATACTTCGGCAACCGGTGATCCTAACTGGCACGAGGGATCTTTTACCAACTGTTGCACGACGCCGCTGCCGCCGGGCGCAGGCAACGTCACGAACGCCCCCCTGTTTGTGGATGCGGGTGCGGGGAATTACCGATTGGCGGCGGGATCGCCCTGCATCGGCGCAGGCGACAACTCGGCCGTGTCCGACGCGGAGGATCTGGACGGCTATCCTCGCATCGTGAATGCAACGGTGGACATGGGGGCCTACGAATACCAGGCGGCGGGCGGAATTATTCTCATCACGCTTCCGGCGAGCACGAACGTGGAGTGTGGGGCGGCGGGCGGGCTGGAGCTGGGCGTGACGGCGAACGTGGTGTGGACGGCGGCGACGAACGCGCCGTGGCTGGCGATCACGTCCGGAGCGTCGGGAACGACGAACGGGACGGTGGTCTTCGGCGTGGCGGCCAACGCGGGCGCGGCGCGGACGGGGGCGGTCATCGTGGCGGGCGGCGGCTTGTCGCGCACCTGCGCGGTGGTGCAGGCGGCGTTCGTGCCGGCGCTGGCGGTGTCGCCGGCGAGCACAAACGTGGGGAGCGGCGCGGCGAGCGAGCTGGCGCTGGGCGTGGCGGCGAACGTGGCGTGGACGGCGGCGACGAACGCGCCGTGGCTGGCGATTTCGTCCGGAGAGTCGGGGACGACGAACGGGACGGTGGTTTTCGGCGTGGCGGCCAACGCGGGTGCGGCGCGGACGGGGACGATCGTGGTGGCGGGCGGGGGCCTGGCGCGTACCTGCGCGGTGGTGCAGGCGGCGTTCGTGCCGGCGCTGGCGGTGTCACCGGCGGCCACGAACGTGGGGAGCGGGGCGGCGAGCGGGCTGGCGCTGGGCGTGACGGCGAACGTGGCGTGGACGGCGGCGACGAACGCACCGTGGCTGGCGATCACGTCCGGAGAGTCGGGGACGACAAACGGGACGGTGATCTTCGGCGTGGCGGCCAACGCGGGTGCGGCGCGGACGGGGACGATCGTGGTGGCGGGCGGGGGCCTGGCGCGTACCTGCGCGGTGGTGCAGGCGGCGTTCGTGCCGGCGCTGGCGGTGTCACCGGCGGCCACGAACGTGGGGAGCGGGGCGGCGAGCGGGCTGGCGCTGGGCGTGACGGCGAACGTGGCGTGGACGGCGGCGACGAACGCACCGTGGCTGGCGATTTCGTCCGGAGAGTCGGGGACGACGAACGGGACGGTGGTTTTCGGCGTGGCGGCCAACGCGGGCGCGGCGCGGACGGGGACGATCGTGGTGGCGGGCGGAGGCCTGGCGCGCACCTGCACGGTGGTGCAGGTCAAAAACCCTGCGTTTACGATGAACTGGCATGTGGCGACGAACGGAAACGATGCGGCAGCGGGTACCAATTGGGCGACGGCCAAACTGACGATCCAGGCGGGAGTGGACGCGGCGTCCGACGGCGACACGGTTTGGGTCAGCAACGGGGTGTATGCGACCGGCGGTGGCCGTGCGGTCGTCGGGACGCGGGCCAACCGCGTGTCCATCGACAAACCCGTCGCCGTGATCGGCGTCAACGGCCCGGAAGAGACGATCATCGTCGGCGGCGGCATGCGGGGCGCGTACGTGACGAACGGGGCGACGCTTTCGGGCTTCACGGTGACCAACGGGACCACCGCAAGTGCGGACGGTTGTTCGTATACGGATGGCGTCAACAACCGCGGGGGCGGGGCGTACTGCGAGACTAACGCGGTATTGACCAATTGCGTGCTGACGGGGAACTGGGCGTGCTATGCGGGGGGCGGCGCCAACGGGGGTATCTTGAACGACTGCGAGTTGATCGCCAATGGCTGCAGCATGCTGGGCGGCGGCGCGAGCGACGGCATTCTCAACCGCTGCCGGTTGCAGGACAACCAATCCGACCAAAATGGCGGCGGCGCCTGGCGCAGCCAGCTCGCCGATTGCGAACTGGTTGGAAACCTCGCCAGCGCAGGCGGGGGGGCGTATGCGAGCACGCTCGACTGCTGCCTGCTGGAAGACAATTACGGCGGGTCCATGGGCGGCGGGGCGCTCCAAAGCACATTGTCCAGATGCCGGGTGATCGGCAACCGGAGCATCGTGGATGGCGGCGGCGGCGCCAATTTGTGCACGTTGTACGACTGCCTGCTGAGCGGGAACCGGGCGGTATCGGGGTGGGACGAACCGTCCGGCGGCGGCGCGAAGGATTCCACGCTGGTCAACTGCACGGTGGCGGGCAACACGGCCTTCCGTGGTGGCGGGGTGCGGGGCGGCACCATGATCAATTGCATCGTATACGGGAACACCGCCACCAACAGTCCAAACTGGCATGACGGCGCCTTCACCAACAGTTGCACCACGCCCCTGCCGCCAGGATCTGGCAATGTCACGAACGCCCCCTTGTTTGTGGACGCGGGATCGGGAAATTACCGGCTGGCGGCGGGTTCGCCCTGCATCAACGCGGGCGACAATGCTTTGGTGGAGGGCGCGACGGACTTGGACGGCGCAGAGCGCATCATTTTCGGAACCGTGGACATGGGGGCCTACGAGTTCCTTTACCAGCACGTGGCGCCGGGAGGCAGCGATGCCGCCAACGGAATGTCTTGGGCAACGGCCAAGCAGACCATCCAGGCGGCGGTGGATGCGACGACGAACGGGTGCATCGTGCTAGTGACCAACGGCGTCTATGCGAGCGGCGGCCGGGCGGTCGGTCCCGGGGCCTTGACCAACCGGGTCGCGATCGACCGTCCCATCGCGGTGCGGAGCATCAACGGTCCGGAAGCGACGGTGATCCAAGGCGCGGGGCCCAGCGGCAATGCATCGGTGCGCTGCGCCTATGTCGAAACGAATGCCGTGTTGTCGGGGTTCACGCTGACGAATGGCATGGCAACACCTGATTATGGGGCTGACAACATAGATCGCAGTGGCGGCGGCGTTTTCCTCGCCGCCGGAGGCCTGGTGGAACACTGCCTGATCAGCGGCAACTTCGCAAAATTCGGGGCCGGGGCATATCTGGATTCGGGCGGCAGACTATATGGCTGTCGAATGATCGGCAACTCGGCGGGCGATACAGGAGTAGGGGGCGGAGCGTATAGCAGCGGGGGCGGCCGGCTCGACAACTGCCTGATGGCCGGGAATTACGCGGAAGGGGGACCGGGAGTCTGGGCCAACGTCGTGGAACTGAACAACTGCACGGTCAGCGGCAATTCCAGCTTCGGAGGCCCGGGCGTCGTTGCCCCCACCTCGACGATTCATAACTGCATTGTGTTTTCAAACAACGTGGATACGAACCACTTTGAAATCGAAGGCAATCCCGTCGTGGTTTATAGCTGCAGTCCCGGACTGTCCGGCGAGGGGAACGTCACGAACGATCCGCAGTTTGTGGACGCGGCGGCGGGGAATTATCGGCTTCTGGCCATCTCGCCGTGCATTGATGCGGGCAACAACGGCGTGGTTTCGTGGGACGAAGACCTGGATGGGAATCAACGCATCGTCTATGGCGCGGTGGACATGGGGGCCTACGAGGCGCAACTGGCTGGGGCAGGGACGTGGTTCGGGGCCATCACGAACGGGCTGACGGGCGATCTCGACTGCGTGGCGGGCGATGGGGTGCCGAACTTGTTGAAGTACGCGACGGGCGGCAGCCCGAGGATATCCGACGATCTGATGCGGCTGGGATGGGTGTTGAACGGCGGCGTGCCCACGCTGACGTTCAACCGAAATCCGAATGCGACGGATGTGCGGTTCGTCGTGGAAGGCGCGGATCGGATGGAAAACGGCGCGACGTGGCGGGGGCTGGCGACGAACGTCGGCGGCTCGTGGCTGGGAGCGGCGAACGTGAGCGAGAGCGGGACGGGGAATCCGGTGGTCTGCACGGTCACGGACCCCGTCGCGTTGGAGACCAACCGTTTCCTGCGGCTGAACGTGACGCGGCCGTAGATCTTCCGCCGCCCGACGAGGTCGTCGGGTCTCCATTTCGAGCCCAAGCGGGCCGGAGGCCCGCGTTCCGGCAAAGAACCCGCTGAACCGTTGAACGGCGAATCGCGAACCCCCGCGCCACAAAAAAAAAGGACCGGTCGGATGACCGGTCCCTTTTGTGGCGCGAGGAGCGCTTACAGATGGAAACCTTCGCCGAAGCCGAAGTGTTCGATGACGTAGTCCATGTCCTTGTCGCCGCGGCCGGAGAGGTTGACGAGGATGCTGCGGCAGTGCTTGGGCTCGTTGCGGCTGAGGCGGATGGCGTGGGCGACGGCGTGGCAGCTCTCGAGGGCCGGGATGAGGCCTTCGACGCGGGAGAGCATGAAGAAGGCTTCGACGGCTTCGCGGTCGGTGGCGGTGACGTACTTGACGCGGCCGGAGTCCTTGAGGAAGGCGTGTTCGGGGCCGACGGAGGGATAATCCAAGCCGGAGGCGATGGAGTAGACGGGCGAGGGCTGGCCTTTGTCGTCCTGGAGCATGTAGGAGTTGAAGCCGTGCATGACGCCTTCCTTGCCGTAGGTCATCGTGGCGGCGTGTTCGCCGACCTTGGTGCCCTTGCCGAGGGGTTCGACGCCGTGGATCTCGCAGGGGTCGGCGAGGAAGCCGGAGAAGATGCCCATGGCGTTGGAGCCGCCGCCGACGCAGGCGGTGACGACGTCGGGGATGTCGCCGGTCATGTCGAAGAACTGCTCGCGGGCTTCGATGCCGACGACGCGCTGGAAATCGCGGACCATCATCGGGAAGGGGTGGGGGCCGACGACGGAGCCGATGCAGTAGAGCTGGGTGACGGGGTCGGCCATGTAGGCGGCGAAGCAGGAATCGACGGCTTCCTTGAGGGTCTTGAGGCCGAAGGAGACGGGGATGACCTTGGCGCCGAGGAGTTTCATGCGGGCGACGTTGGGGGCCTGCTTGGCGATGTCGACTTCGCCCATGTGGATGTCGCACTCGAGGCCGAAGTAGGCGGCGGCGGTGGCGAGGGCGACGCCGTGCTGGCCGGCGCCGGTCTCGGCGATGAGCTTTTTCTTGCCGAGGTAGACGGCGAGGAGGCCTTCGCCCATGCAGTGGTTGAGCTTGTGGGCGCCGGTGTGGTTGAGGTCTTCGCGCTTCATGTAGATCTGGGCGGAGCCGAGTTTCTTGGAGAGGCGTTCGCAGTGGTAGACGGGGGTGGGGCGGCCCTGGTAGTGCTTGCGGATGGAGCGGAGCTCGGCGATGAACTTGGCGGAGCGGGAGATGGTGTCGTAGGCGTCGCGGATCTCGGCCATGATGGTTTCGAGGTTGGGCGGGAGATAGGCGCCGCCGTACTTGCCGTAGCGGCCGTCCTTGTCGGGGTGGAGGTTGAAGTAGTTGGAATAGTCGGGCACGTTCATGGGAACTCCTTGGGGTTGGGCACTGTTTCTGTGCGTAGATACAGGAAGGCGCGCGCGACGTCAAGCGCGAAGGAGGGCGCAGGGCTCCGTCCGGCGGGCCTACTCGGTGCGGGGGATGACGCGGCACTTGCCGCCGGTGGCGCGGGCGATGCCCTTGTAGTATTCGATGGCCTGCTTGCCGCGCTCGTTTTCGTGGGGCTTGTAGAGGATGGGATAGAAGCGGACGGACTTGCCGGTGGTGGTTTCGATGCCGCGGACGTATTTCTCGATGTCTTCCATGTGGGTGGGGATTTCCACGCCGGTCTCGACGTTGCCTTGCTTGAGGTAGGGCGGATCGTCGGAGAGGACGAAGACGGTGTCGGCGCCCATTTCGACGGCCATCTTGATGGCCTGGTGGGGGGTGGAACCGGAATAGCCCTGGAGATTGCCCTGGCGGCGGCCGTCGAAGGGCTGCTTGAGCCATGTCAGGCCGGCTTCCTTGTTTTCCGCCGTGGCGTAGACCATCTGGGGGGCGAAGGCGAGGCCGCCGTCGACGTAGACGACGACGTTGAACTTGGTGCCGACGTTCATGTTCTCGAGCATCTTGATGGTCTCGTTGAGGACGTCGACGGTGACGCCCTTGGCGATCATGGAGGGGGAAATGTCCATGCAGATGACGATGGCGCGGGTGCGGACGTTTTCGCCGAAGAACTTGGTGTCGGAGTAGCCCATGCCGCCGGTGAGGCCGCGGCCGGCGCCGCCGCCGCCGCCGCCGATGCCGCCGATGGAGCCGGCGCGGGAGTTCATGAGGGGGGTGTCGCGGAGGTTCTTGACGTCGGGGGTCGTCATTTCGGGCATTTCGGGCAGGGCGACCTTGGAGGGGGCCTCGGTGACGAGGCGCTGGAGGATCTGGGGCTTGCGGGTCTGCTTCTGCATCTGCTTGACGCGGATGGCGTGTTCGAGCTTGCGCGCGGGGAGCGAGGGGGATTTCTTGCCTTCGAACATCATCTTCGACTTGGGCGAGATGATCATGATGGTGAGGGACACGGCGCCGATGAGCAGGAGGACGTGGATGCCCAGGGAAACGAGGATGGCGTTGAGGGCGCGCTTGCGCTGCGCGGCGTCCTCGGTCTTGGTCTTCGAAAGCGAGGTCCAGACGGCGAAGATTTTCATCGGGATCTCCCGATCTCAATATCCAATGTCCAATGTCCAATAACCAATGTCCAAATGGGGAACATGATCAGGCCTTGCCTTTCCCGGCGGTTTTGACGCTGGCGAAGAGAATGGCGACGAGTTCGTCGGTTTCCTGCCTGAGCGGGGCCAGCAAGGAAGCCGACTTAATCATGTTGGCCCGGGCAATGATTTTGAGCCAGATGAGGGTTTCGCGCAGTTCCTTGAGTGCGATTTTGAGTTTGTGGATGAAATCGGCGGCCGATTCGGCGGACTGGGCTTCTCCATAATTGGGAGCCGGCGAGGTGCCGCTGCGCAAGATCTGGCCGGCGACGTGGGTGCCGGCCTTCGTATTCGGCAAGGCTTCCGTCAACCGGATGATCCGCACGGCGAAATCGATCAGACGGTCTTCCAAGTCGTATCCGCTCTCCTTGACCAGCGGTCCTTGTCCGTCCTTGGACATTGGACATTGGACATTCGGATGTTTTCTTCCGCGGCATCAAATCTCCTCATCCTCGGAGCCGACGGCGAAGGTCACGTTGGCGATCTTGGCGGCGGTGCAGGCGTTGAGGACGTCGACGACGCGCTGCTGCTTGACGTTGTCCTCGGGGGCGATGGTGATCATGGCGGGCACCTTGTTGGCGTCGGCCGTCTGGCGGAAGAGCTCGAGGGTCTTGACGAGCTCGGGCATGTCGGGATCGGTGGGCGCGTCGTATTCGAGGTCGTTGAGGAAGACGTTGCCGGCTTCGGTGATCTGGATGATCTGCTCGTCGGGGATTTCGACGGCATCGGACTGCTCGGCGGTGCCGGGCAGGGCGAAGGAGATGTCGGCCTCCTGCTTGTTGAAGGTGGTGGAGACCATGAAGAAAACGAGCAACAGGAACACGCAGTCGATCATGGGGGTCATGTCGACGGCGGCCTTGACGTCGTCCTTGTGCTTGAGCTTCATCAGGAGCCTCCCCCGGCGCTGGCGCTCTGGAAGGTGCCGAAGATGATGTCGAAGATGCCGGCGTTGGCGCAGGCGCGGATGGCGCGCTTGACGATCTTGAACTCGGCGTTCTTGTCCACGCGCATGTAGATGCGCAGTTCGGGTTCGGTGGCGCGGCGCTCGCTGATGGCCTTGAGGAGGCCGGGTTCGTCGGTGACCTGGCCGTAGATGATGAAGGGCGTTTCTTCCGAGGTGGCGCCGCCGCCGACGGGGGTGCCCAGCGGCACGACGTTGACGACGCCGCGGCCGCGCAGGTCGTCGGGGATGGCGGCCTTGGGGGCGATGGGGAGGACGACCTCGGGGGTCTGGTCCACCTTGCTCATCGTGGCGCAGACCATGAAGAAGATGAGCAGGAGGAAGACGCAGTCGATCATGGGGGTCATGTCGACGCTGGCTTCGGGCTCTTCTTGCTTTTTGAGTTTCATGGCCGGAATCCTAAATCCATTTCGCCACAGAGGGCCACAGAGTTTCACAGAGGGAAGTCATAGGATGAACCTTTTCAGGCCGTCTACGAGGCGGGTCTGGTGGAAGTTGACCAACAAGCCGATGTGGAGGCCGGACAACTTCATGTAGGTGAGCAGTTGGGCTGTATGAATGGGCAGGACGGTTTCGACCGCCTTCAGTTCCACGATCAGAACGTTTTCAACCAGCAGATCTGCCCGATAGCTGCAATCGAGGACTTCGCCCTTGTAATTCACGGGCATAGGCACCTCGGTCTCGGAGGTCAAGCCTTGCTTGCGCAATTCGAGCGCCAAGCAGCGCTGATAGGCGGACTCCAGCAAGCCGGGGCCGAGGATCCGATGGACCTCGATGGCGCAGCCGATGACTTTTTCAGTCAGCGGATCGCGGCTTTCCTGGACGTTGTCGCTCATTTCACCTCTGTGGAACTCTGTGCGCTCTGTGGTTCAGAATGCTCAGGTTTCGTTTTCGATGGGGGCGGAGACCTTTTCGGACTCGGCGAAGAGGTTGGTGGTGCCGGTGAGGGCGTCGATGAGGGCGGAGTACTCGCTTTCGGCGTCGCGGACGATGCGCGAGAGGTTGTTGCGGAAGATGAAGAACGCGAAGATGGCAGGGACGGCGATGATCAGGCCGGTGGCGGTGGTGATGAGGGCTTCGCCGATGTTGCCGGCGAGGAGTTCGGGCTTGCCCATGCCGCCGGTGCCGATTTTCTGGAAGGCGCCGATCATGCCGGAGACGGTGCCGAGCAGTCCGATCATGGGGGAGATGCTGGCAAAGAGGGACAGGAAGTTGATCCAAAAGCTGACTTGGGCTTCTTCGCGGCCGACGGCTTCGGAAATGGCGCCCTCCATGTCGGGCTTGGAGGCGGCGGGATCCTCGGGATTGATTTTGCGCAGGCCGGGGAGGAGGCCGTTGGTGAAGAGATTGGGGGCGGCGCGGCAGAGGGAGTACATCTGGCCGACGTCGCGCTGTTCGGCGGCGGCGCGCAGGGGCACGACCACGCCGGGCGGCAGGAGGGCCTTGCGGCTGACCATGCGGACGTTGAGGACGATCATGGTGACGACGCCGACGGAGCAGAGGCCCAAGGGCCACATGGCCCAGCCGCCGGTCTTGATCATGCCCCAGAGGGTGATTTTGGTGGGGGCGGCGGGGGCCGCGGCGTCCGCGGGCGGCGCGGGCGGCGGGGGATCCTGGGCGAGGGCGATGCCCAGAGGCATCAGCAGGGCGGCGAGGGCGAGGAGGGCGAGTGTTTTTTTCATGGTGGATTCCTTATGGATGGGGCGCTTGAAAACGAACTGCAAATCCGAATGTCCAATGTCCAACATCCAATATCCAACCGACCAAGTCAGATCCAGCGGCCTTTTGGCTGCTCACTTGGATATTGGACATTGGACATTGGATATTGGACATTGAAGATTTCATTCCGGCGACTTTTCTTCCGAAGCCGTTGTAGCCGGCGCGGCCGCGACGCCGGCGGGGGCGATGGGGGCGTCGGCGGAGGTCACTTTGGCGGCATCGACGAATTGGCCGGCGTCGATCAGTTCCTTCTGGTGCTTTTCGAGAAACTCGGCGGCGGTTTCGGCTGCGGGGGACGAGGGGTAGTTCTTCTGGATTTCCTGGATGGAGCGGTAGAGCGGTTCCCACTCCTGGAGCGCGGCGTAGCAGCCGAGGGCGGCGGCGAGGCCGCGGGGCTCGTTGTCGTAGACGTAGGGGTAGAAGACGACGAGGGGCAGGTAGGACAGGAGGGCGTTGTCGTAGTTGCCGAGGGCGAAGTAGGAATCGCCGAGGGCGAAAAGGAGCTGGGAGAGGAGTTCCTCGTCCTCTTCGGGCAGGGGGATGCCGCCGAGATATTCGACGGCGAACTGGTGTTCGCCGCTCTTGGAATAGGCGATGCCGGCGAGGATCTGGGCGTTGGTGGCGAGGGCGGGCAGCTTGGATTTGGAGACGACGTCTTCGTATTGGCGGAGGGCTTCGCGCCAGAGGCCTTTTTGGGAGAAGAGGCGGCCTTTGAGGAGGATGGCTTCGTCGGCGGGGATGCCGGGGAGGTCGCGGAGGGCCTTGGTCTGGAGGACGAATTTGTCGAGCGCGGAGTGGGCGGCGGCGAATTGGGCGTCGGTCGCGGCGGGGGAGGTGCGGATCTTCTCGACGGCGGCAAAGAGGGCGGGGCGGGGCATCTGGATCTGGAGGACGTCGGAAACGGCGATGCCGACCTGCGGCGAGCGCGAGCCGTCGGAGGACTTGCGCTCGACCCAGAGGATGTCCTTGTCGCGCTTGACGAGGGAGGCCTCGAAGGCCGCCTGCTTGGTCTGGATGGGATAGGGACCGAGCTGGGCGGAGGCCGCGAGCGGGGCGAAGACGGCGAGGAGGAGGAAGGCAATATCCAATTTCCAATGTCCAATTACCAATGTCCAAGGAATCAGCCGGGAAAGAGAGTGGCCCGGACTTGTTCGGTTGGATATTGGGCGTTGGATATTGGACATTGAGATTTTCATCATGACGCGCCTCCGGAAAGGGCGGCGATGCGCTGGCGGGCGTAGGAAGCGGCGGCGGTGCCGGGGGCGAAGTCGCTGGCGAGGAATTCCTGGTAGGTCTTGAGGGCGGCGGCCTTGTCGTTGAGCTTCTCGAAGCAGTCGCCGCTGCGGAGATAGGCGGTGACGACGGCTTTCTTGTAGGCGCCGTAGAGGACGTAGATGCGCTGGTAGTAGGCGATGGCCTGGGCGTATTCCTGCTGGGCGGCCATGCAGGCGGCGATGCCGAGGAGGGCTTCGGGCTTGAGGCGGCGCGGGGCGGCGCGGTTGGCGAGGATGGCGTTGTAGTCGCTGATGGCCTCGCCGTAGCGCTTGATGCCGAGCAGGGCTTCGGCGCGGCAGAAGGTGGCTTCGAGGACGAACTCGATTTCGGCGGCGTTGTTGAGGACCGAGTTGGCGAAGAGGAGGGCCGTGTCGTATTCCTTGTTGGCGAGGGCCTGCTGGGAGAGGAGCATTTGCGCCTGGGGCACGTGGCGGGATTCGGGATATTTCTCGAGGAGGAGTTCGAGGTTGGGGATGCCGGAGCTGGGCATGCCGTTGTCGATCCAGGCTCTGCCGAGCCAGACGAGGGTTTCCGCGCCGAGATAGTCGGACTTGAAGCGGCCGGTGAAGATGGCGAGCTGGCGGGCCTGCTGGTCGGCGGGGAGGAGCTGGGCCTCGGCCCAGGCGAGGCGCGCGGCGAGGGTGAGGCGCTGGGAGGCGAGGGCCTTTTCGTAGCGGGCGCGCAATTCGACCGCGTATTCGTCGGTGCCGCGCGGATACATGCCGGCGAGGTCGGTGAGCATGAGGTCGAAGCCTTCCCAGGCGGGGGTGTTGCCGTGGCGTTCGATCATCTGCCAATAGAGGATGCGGGCCTGGTCGGGGCGCTGGATCTGCTTGAGCGCCCAGCCGGCGTTGTAGGCGGCGTCGATGATGTTGCCGTCGTTGGGCATGTCCTTGATGTACTGGACGTAGTCCTGGGACATCTGGAGGAAGTCGTTGGTTTCGGCGAGGGCCTTGTGGATGCGGGCGATCTGGGTGAGGGCCATGTAGTAGAACGGCCCCGCGGCGGGATTCATGGAAAGGCGGTAGGATTCCTTGGCCGCGTCGAATTCGCCGAGGACGGCGAGGGCGTCGCCGCGCATGATGGCGGCCTCGCGGCGGAAGTAGTGGTCGGGATTCTGCTCGAGCCAGGCCGCGGTATCGGCGGCGCAGCGCCCGTAGTCTTCGAGGGCATAGCGGCAGCAGGCGGCGCGGTAGGTCGCTTCGGGCGCGTAGACGTTCATGGGGTTGTTCTTGGCGTAGGCGTCGAAGTAGGGCAGGGCCTCCTCGTACTTGCCGTCGTAGTAGAGGGAGATGGGCATCCAGTATTGGACGTCGGGGGCGAGGACGTGGTCGGGGTGGGCCTGCAGCCAGGTCTTGAAGAGGGCGACGGCTTCCTCGAAGCGCTCCTGCATGGCGATGGAGAGCGCCAGATAGAACTCGATGCGGGCTTTCTGGGGATGCTCGGGGAAGCGCCGCGTCAGCTTGCGCATTTCGATTTCGGCGTCCTCGAACAGCTCGCGGTTGACGAAGGATTCCGCGCGCAGAAAGGCGACGGTGGGGACGTTGGGCCACTTGTCCCCGTAGACGCCGATGTCCTCTTCGTCGAGCACCCAGGCGGGTTTCGCGCCGGGTTCGGCGGGTTCTTCTTCCTCGCCGAGGTCGAACATGCCTTCGGCGCCGGCGATCTCGACGCCGTCCTTCATCTTTTTCTTCTTGGCCCAGCCGCCGAGGCGCTTGGCCTTGGCGCGGCGCTCGAGCTGGCGGAGCTTGGCGAACTGCGAATCGATGGACGTGCCGTCGGGCAGGACGGTGGAGCCGCCGTAGACGCGGGCGAGGCCGTTGGCCACCAGCAGTTCGCCCAGATCCTCCTTGCCGACCTGGACGATGCCGAAGAACCGCTGCTGGTCGCTGCTGCCCATGGCGTCTTCCCAGCGCGTCCAGACGGTGAACTTCTGGCCGGCGAGCGTCCGTTGCGTGAATTTCTTGCCCTTGACGCCCAGGGGCACCACCTGGGTTTCGGAGATGCCGAAGTAGCCCGCCTGGTCCTCGTTGCGCTCCTCGTGGGTCTTGTCGCTTTCCGGCGTGTCGACGAAGTAGAGGCGGATGATGACGTCCTTGTTGTTGGCGCGGACGTGGAAGCTGTCGCCGTCCATGTAGCCGTCGGCGAGGACGGCGTTTTCCAGTTTTTCCCATTTGCCGGAGATGGCCTGGGCGGGGAGGGGGGCGGAGAGAAGAACAAAGCCGAATATCCAATATCCAATATTCAATATCCACTGATCAAGTGAAGAGCCCAGCGGCTGCCGGCTTCGACTTGATCGGTTGATTATTGAATATTGAAAATGGACCATTGAGGATTTCCGTCCTCCGGCCTCTGCCCGCTGACCTCTGCTCTGCCCGCTCATTCCCATTTCCCCGTGGGATCGTAGGTGGAGAGGTAGTGGTCGGCCTCGATGACGAGGTCGTCGAAGCGGCGGAGGCGGGAGATGGCGAGGATGAGGTCGAAGTGGCCGGCCTCGCGGACGGTTTCGTCGGCGGCGATGGCGACGACGCGGGTGAAGGCGGTGCGGGCCTCCCAGTAGCGGTCGACGTTGAAGAAGCAGCGGCCGATGCGGTGGTAGAGGTTGGCGTCGTAGTCGGGGAGGGCTTCGAGCTTGGCGGCCATTTCCCTGGCCTGGGCGAGGTCGCTCGAGAGGCGGCGCTCTTCCTGGAAGCGGGAGCGGACGTCGCGGGGACTGGACCGGGTGGATTGCAGGGAGGCGAGGCGGGCTTCGAGCGCGCGCAGGTAGCTTTGCTGGTGGCCGAGGAGGGCCTTGCGGGTCTTGACGCGGCGGTAGGCCTTGAGGGCCAGCTCGTATTCGGTGTCGTCGAACATGAAGTCGCCGATCTCGAAGGCGAGGAAATTGCAGTAGCTGATGACGGACCAGGTGCGGGGGCGCTTCTCGATGGCCTCGAGCATGGCGATGGATTCGACCACCTTCTCCTTGCCGCCTTCGTCGAAGAGGGCGCGCGCGCAGAAGGCGCCGGCCTGGCCCCAGAGGGGGCTTTCGGGATACAGCCGCATGAAATCCTTGAATGCGGCGGACGCGAGCGCGCTCTGCTCCTGGATGAGGCGGCAGATGCCGACCTGGAACATGGCGTCTTCGGAATAGGCCGAGCGCGGATACGCGCCGCGCAGCTTCTGGTAGGCGGCGACGGCGGGTTCGTACTCCTCGAGCTGCTGCTGGGCGGAGCCGATGCGGAACATGGCCTCGTCGGCGAATTTCGATTCGGGGAACTGCGCGATGTATTCCTCGAACGCCTTGATCGCGTCCGCCTGCCGGCCGAGGTTGTAGAGCGCGCAGGCGCGGGCGTACATGGCCAGATCGATCTGCGTGCGCAGTTCGGGTTCCTTGCCGAACACCTTGACGAGCTGTTCGAGGAACGGGACGGAGTTCTCGTAGTCGCCGGCGACGAACCGGCTCATGCCGCTTTGGTAGAGGGCTTCGGGGGAATCGTCGGGGGCTTCCGTTTCCTGGGCTCCGGCCGGCGCGGCCAGCATCGCCGCCGCGCACGCGGCCGCCGTCAGGATCGCCATCCGAAATCGAGCCCTTCGCATCATGGGTCGCAAATCATAGGCAAGCGCCGGAAAAAAGACACGCTTTATTTTCTTTTGCGCGCGGAACTCCGCTTCGGCGGATCGTAGGCGATCCGCGCCGGGGCAAACAGGTCCTGGGTATAGCTGTCGAGGTTGCGGTCTTCGAGGTGGTCGAACAGCATGGGCGCGTCGGAGCCGTAGCTGACGCGATGGAAGGGGTCGTTGTCGAGCTCCGCGTAGATCAGGTCGTCCACGGCGCGCGCCAGCGCGAGGGTTTGCGCGACGGGCGAGACGATCATGGAGTGTCCGAAATAGGTCGTGTGGGCGGCGTCGGACCCGATGGCGTTGACGGCGACGTGGTGCACGTGGTTCTCGTAGGCCCGCATCTTGTTGGTGGCCTCCCAGATCTCGAAATTCCGCAGCAGGGCGGACGGCCGGCAAAGGATGCGGGCGCCCTTCACGGCGAGGATGCGGGAAATTTCCGGGAAATCGCCGTCGTAGCAGATGTGGATGCCGATGGTGCCGATTTCGGTGGGAAAGACGGGATAGCGGTCGCCCGGGGTGGTCCAGCCCTTGTTCTCCGTGCGTTCGGTCGGGAACAAATGCGTCTTGCGGTAGGCGCCGAGGTTTTGGCCGCGCGAGTCGATCAGGAACGCGGAATTGTAGACGACGCCGGGCTTGGAGCCGCGCTCGTAGGTCGGCAGGACGCAATGGATCTTCAACTCCTTGCAGATTTGCTGGACGGGGGTCAGCATCGTTTCGGTGCGCGGGAGCATGTCGTAGAGATCGCGAACCGGCATGGCCGGGTTGAAGCCCGTGGTGATCGATTCGGGAAACACCAGCAGCTTGGCGCCCGTGTCCTCCACCGCCCGGCGCAGAAAATAGACGCAGCGGTACAGGTTGGTCGGAATTTCGTTGGGCACCACCGCGAACTGCGCGCCCGCGACGACCACGCGGCGGACGGAGTCCGATCGGCGGCGGAAAAATGAAGGCATGGGGCTCATGGCGGTTTCCTTTGCGAGTGGAGAGATACTACGGGCATCGGGAAGGGGATTCAATCGGGAAACGCGGAATTCAGGGGAAGAAGCGCCGGCGGCGCCCGCGTCGAAACGGTTGAATCAAACGCGGTTTAACGGCTTGAATCCGGCGTTGCCAGATTCCACAATGCGCACAAGTGAATTCAAAAGGAGAATCATCATGGCAATCGACGCAATGGAAATGAAACTGCGGCCGCCCGAAGCGGAACTCAAGCCCTATCCCCCCAAGCTGATCACGCTCGCCTCGGGCGAGAAGATGGTCGTGCGCGAAGCGAAGCGCGAGGAAGTCGGCGCGCTCCTCGGCACGATCTATCCGCTGATCGGCGTGCCCACCGATTTCTACGATATCGTCGCGGTGCGCATGTATGCCGAAATCCTCGGCTGGTACCGCTACCGCGTGGCGAACGAGTTCGTGCTCGTCGGCGCGATCGACGGCGTGATCGCCGGCATCGTCACGAGCCGGCACGTGAGCCCCAAGCTCGGCATGAGCCTGCACACGCTGACCATCAAGCGCGGCCTGCGCGTCGGTGCCCAGCTCTTCGCCGCCAAGATGGAGCACCACCTCGACGTCCTCGGCGAGGAAGAAGTCTACATCGTCGCGGAAAGCCCCAACGGCTTCAAGCGCTGGATGATCGAGTACCAGCTCGAAGACCGCTCGGCGCTGTACCCCGAGGTTCGCCACGAGCTCGGCGGCGTGCCGACGTTCGTGCTGACCCGCCCGCTCTGGGACGCGGTCCGCCCCATCAAGTGCACCGGCAGCCGGCCCATCGCGGACGCCGATCTCCAGACGGCCGACAAGCTGATCATGCCGAAGGAATACTCGCAGCTTCCCGGATTCAAGAGGTAACCCGATCATGGCCAAGGTTGGAATCGTAGGAATCGGGCATACCCGGTTCGGGAATTCGTCGGAATACGACTTGGGGGACGTCCTGGCCTATGCGGCGACGGACTGTCTCAAGGACGCGGGCTTTTTGGAGCGCCGCAAGGAGATCGACCAGGTCTTCGTCGCCAACATGGCCTCGGGCATGTTCTGCCACCAGACGGCCGTCGCGTCGGCGATGATCAGCAAGATGGACATGGAACCCGTGCCGGCCGAGCTGATCGAAAACGGCCCGGCGTCGGGCGCCAGCGCCATCAAGGTCGGCTACATGGCCGTGGCGTCGGGCCTGGCGGACGTCGTGCTCGTCGTCGGCGGCGAACTGATGCGCAAGGTCACGGGCTGGAACGCGACGGACATCGTCGCGACCATGCTGCACACGGAAGCCGAGTACAACATGGGCCTCACGCTGCCGGGCTTCGGCGGCATGTTCACCCGCCTGTACATGGAAAAATACGGCCTGACCGAGCGCGACCTCGCGCTGGTCGCCGTGAAGGACCATGAAAACGGCGCGAAGAACAAGTACGCCCACGTGCAGATTCCCTGCACGATCGAGGCCATCGCCGACGGGCCCGAGGCCGATGTGGTGAACAACTACATCGCCGAGCCCCTGCGCATGTACTCGACCTGTCCGGTCACCGACGGGGCGGCGGCGGTGCTGCTGGTCAACATGGACGCGCCCATCGCGAAGGAATTCAAGAAGAAGCCCATCCGCATCGCCGGCGTGGCGAGCGCGACGGATACCCATTGCGTGCACAACCGCAAGGATCCGCTCAGGCTCGAAGCCGTGCGCATCGCGGGCGAAAAGGCCTACCAGATGGCCGGCATGGGACCCCAGGACATTTCCTTCGCCGAGCTCCACGACGCGTTCGTCATCCTGGAGCTGGCGATCAGCGAGGAAGTCGGCCTGTTCGAGCGCGGCAAATCGTATCTGGCGATGCGCAAGGGCGAAACCCGGATCGACGGGCGCATTCCCATCAACCCCTCCGGCGGTCTGAAATCCAAGGGCCATCCGGTCGGCGGCACGGGCGTGTCGCAGGTGGTGGAACTCGTCCGCCAGCTGCGGGGCGAGGCCGAGCCCGGCCGGCAGGTGAAGGATCCGAAGGTCGGCCTGTCCGTCAACTTCGGCGGCTTCGGAAACAACGTCGTCGCCGTCATCTGCGCCAAGGAATAGGAGAACGCCAGGATCGATTTCAGCATGTACGACGTCCAGACGCCCAAAATCGCCGCCTACAAGTGCGACGGCTGCGGGGCGATCTTCTATCCCGCGCCGATGATTTGCGCCAAGTG
>JBFXHR010000048.1:0-19546 GCA_050176815.1 Kiritimatiellia bacterium | reverse complement strand
CCATCCCGGCGCCGGCTTCGTCTTCATCGTCGGCGCCGACACCCTCCCCGAACTCTCCACCTGGCACAAACCCCTCGAACTGCTTTCCCTCGTCCGCATCGTCTCCCTCGCCCGCCCCGGCTGCGCTCCGGACCCCGCCGACCTCCGCCTCCCGCCCCCCTGGCCCGAAAAACTCCTCGCCGACCTCCGCGCCGGCAACCCCCTCGACGTCTCCTCCCGGGACGTCCGCGCGAAAATCGCCGCCGGCCAGCCCGTTTCCCTTGTCCCCGAATCCGTCCTACGCTACATTCAGGAGCACCAACTATACCGATGAAGAAAACCAAAACGCCCGTCCAGAAGTCCGCCGCCAGGAAATCCGCCCCGAAAAAGGCCGCGCCCCGAAAATCCCCGCGCGCCAAAACCCCGCCCAATCCCCTCCGCGCCCGCGTCGAAAACGTCCGCGCCATCCTCGACGCCAAGAAAGGCGAAAACGTCGTCGTCCTGCACGTGGCGAACGTCTCCAGCGTCGCCGACTACCTGGTCCTCTGCAGCGGCCTCAACGTCCCCCATCTCCGCGCCCTCGCCGACGAAGTCGCCAAGCAGCTCCGACTCGAATCGCCCCCCGTCGCCCCCTATCGCCGCGCCGGCTCCGCCGAAAGCGAATGGTACGTCCTCGACTACGTCGACTTCGTCGTCCATCTCTTCACCCCCCAGATGCGCGCCTACTACGCCCTCGAACAGCTCTGGAAAGACGCCCCCGTCGTTTCCTAGCCGGGCCTCATATCCTCGGCGGCGGTTTTCCATGAACGGAAAAAATCTTTCCGCGTTCCGCTGGACGGCGCATTGCTTGTGGTTTTGCGCTTCGACCGCCTTTGCCGCGGACCTCGAATGGGCCGGATGGGCGAAAAACACGGCGGACAACGGCTTGCTCGCGCCTTCGCAGGATTTGATCGTCGTCGTGGATTCCAAGCCGCTGGGCGCGGCCACGAACGCCCGGGTTCATTTCGCCGTCGATGGCGGCGCAAAACAGTCGCGCGGCCTGGAGCACCACGGCTTCGCCAACTACGACGTCCACGACCGCTGGACGGCGAATCTCGGGAAATTCCCCGAAGGCGCGACCGTTTCATATCGAATGGAAGTGGCGGGGCCCAACCAAGCGTTCCAATTCCAAGACCAGGCCACGATCCGCAACGCCGCCGCTCCCATCCGCTGGATCGGCCACCTGCAAACCGAACCCGCGCCCGGTGAACTGAATCCCGGCAACGAGCTGCGCGTCTTCTCCGACATGCAGCCGCCCGGCGTCGCCGTCGCCGCCGAAGTCGGCCTCTCCACCAACGACGGCTCAGCGTGGCAAACCGTCCCCATGGCGCGCGGCGGATCCGCCGACGGCCGCGAGACCTGGAGCGCGAATCTCGGCGCCTTTCCCGCAGGCGCCGCGCTGCGCCTCTACGTCCGCGCCCAGAACGGCGCCGGCGATTCGTTCTGGGACAGCAACGGCGGCGCCGACTACCGCCTGCGCGTCAACTCCCCCATCCGCGACGTCTATCCAGACAAGGGCCGCTACGCGCCCGGCGATACCGCCCGCTTCCAGATCGACCTGTACCCGTTCGGCCCCGAAACCAACGCCTTCCTCTCCGTGCGCTTCAAGCATCTGGAAAAAGATCTCCACCGCATCCTCCGGAGAGTATCCGGCGGGCCGGAGGACACCAACGCGTTCGTTTTCCCCTGGAAAACCCCCACCAACGATTTCCGCGGCTACGGCGTGGACGTGGACCTGATCGTAGACGGGAAAATCCGCGATTCGCGCTCCACCGCAATCGACGTCTCCAGCGACTGGACGCGCTTCCCGCGCATGGGGTTCTTTTCGGAATATCCCGAAGGCGCCGATGCGGACGCCCTCGCCGCCGGCCTGGCCAAGTTCCACCTGAACGCCATCCAGTTCTACGACTGGAAGTGGACCCATGACCGCCTTGTCCCCTACGATGACGACGGCCAACCGCTCAACGTCTTTACCCAGGTCGGCGGGCGCGTGCAGTCGTTCCAGACGGTGAAAGACAAGATCGCCGCCGTCCAGGCCCGCGGCATGGCCGCGCTGTCCTACACGCTCATGTACGGCGACAGCGGCAACGGCGAACCCGAACACGCCGAATGGGCGGCCTTCATGGTGCCGAACTCCACCAACCTCTTCGACATCCGCCAGCACGACGCCGGCTCCTACAAGATCTGGGTCATGGACGTCTCCAACCCGGATTGGAAAAAACACATCTTCGGCCAGTTCGCCGACGCGCTGGACCGGGCCGGCTTCGACGGCATCCACCTCGACAACCTCGGCGGAGCGTGGTGCTACAAATACAATTCCGACGTCGGCATTCCCGAGCGCGGGGAATTTCCGAAATTCATCCGCGAGGCCCGCACTTTCCTGCGCCGCGTCCATCCGCGCGCGATCGTGACCCACAACGACGTCATGGGCAACTACCTGCCCGAAATCGCCCGTTCGGACGCCGACGTCTACTACAGCGAAGTCTGGAGCCGGCCCACCTACCGCGACCTGCGCGACAACGTCCGCGAGGTCCGGGCCGCCGCCCCCAACAAGGCCGCCGTCTTCGCGGCCTATGTCAACCGCAAGCCGTGGGACGACATGGGCGATCCGGCGCTGCCGCCCCTGCCCACCTTCATCAACGACGCCTCGGCGCGGCTGCTGGACGCGGCCCTCTTCGCCAACGGCGCCTTCCATATCGAAATGGGCGACGACGGCCAAATGCTGGTGAACGAATACTTCCCCGCGCGCGCGCCGCGCATGCACGCGGGACTCCGGCGCGCCATGCGCGATCTCTACGACTTCGCCGTGCGCTACGAGGAATTCCTCTTCGCCGACCTGCGCGACGTGTCCGCCGCCGGCCGGGTTTCCAGTGCCACCCATGCTCTGAGCCCCGACGCCGAATCCGGCGCGATCTGGACCGTGACCCGCGAATGCGCCGACGGCGCGCTGGCGCTGAACCTGATCAATCGGGTCGGCGTGGACGACCCATGGCGCAAACCCTGCGCAAATCCCGCGCCGCAACAGAACGTCGCCTTGAAAATCCGCGCGGACCGGAAGATTCGACGAGCGTTCCTCGCCACGCCCGACGACGGCTTCGGCCGGCCGCAGCCCCTGCCGTTCCAAGCCGGCGCGGATGCAAACGGCGAGTTCGTCGAACTGGCCGTCCCGCGCCTGGCGTTCTGGAATCTCGTCGTCCTGGATCCCGCTCACCCCGCTCCCGAAGACCTGCAATGAAACTGCGTACGCTGGCCCTGTCGCTGCTTTTGCTCCGCACCGCCACTGCCGAGGAACCCATGCGCGAACTGTTGAACCACGCTTATGAAAACGGAAAACTGACGCTGGAATTGACCGACGGCACCCTCGCCCTGACGCCGCATTCGGAAAACGCGCTGGAAGCGCTCTTCGTCCCCGCGGACGAAACGGCGCAGGCGCCCAGCTATGCCCTCGCCGGCGATCCGCTTCCCGTGGACTCCGTGTTCGCGGAAACGCCGGACGGCTTCGTCCTGCGTACCGCCGGACTGGAAATCGACGTGCGACGGCGGCCGTTCCGGTTGGCCTATCGCTTCCGGGACCGGCCCCTGCTCGAAGAAGAACGCGGATTTTTCGAGCGGGACAAACGCCGCGGCTTCCGGTTCCGGCTCGCGCCCGGCGAAAAGCTGTTCGGCGGCGGCTCCCGCGCGCTCGGCAAGATGGACCGCCGCGGCGAACGGCTCGACCTTTACAACAGCGCCTGCTACGCCTACGAGGAAACCGCGCGCCTGATGTATTACTCGATGCCCGCCGTCGTCTCGTCGAAAAAATACATGCTGGTGTTCGACAACGCGGCCCGCGGCCGCATGGATCTGGATTCCGCCGGCGACGGCATCTTGCAGTTCGACGCCGTCGGCGGCCGCATGGCCTACCTGCTGATCGCCGGCGATTCCTGGCCCGACCTGTGTGGGCAGATTGCGAAAACGACGGGCCGCCAGCCCATGCTCCCGCGCTGGGCCCTCGGCAACATCGCTTCGCGCATGGGCTACCACAGCCAGTCCGAGGTGGAAACCGTCGTGGACGGATATCGCCGCGACGGCATTCCGCTCGATGCGATCGTCCTGGATCTGTTCTGGTTCGGCCCCGGCATCTTCGGCTCCATGGGCAATCTGGATTGGGATCGAAAGGCCTTCCCTCAACCCGCGCGGATGATGGAGAAAATCCGCCGCCAAGGCGTCAAAACCGTCTTGATCGCGGAACCGCTCATTCTCAAGGAGTCGGCAAACTGGGACAACGCCGTATCCAACCAAATCCTGGCCACGGACGCGGAGGGCGGGCCGCAAACCTTCGGCTCGTACTTCGGCGAAGCGGGGCTGGTCGACGTGTTCAAGCCCGCCGCGCGCGACTGGTTCTGGAACTTCTACAAGAAGCACACGGACTCCGGCGTGGCGGGCTGGTGGGGCGATCTCGGCGAACCCGAGACGCATCCCGACGATATCCGCCACGCGGAGGGCCGGGGCGAAGAACTGCACAATGCCTACGGCCACGAGTGGGCCCGGTTGGTCCACGAAGGATTTCAAAGAGACTTTCCGGACCGGCGGCCGTTCAATCTCATGCGCTCCGGTTTCGTCGGCACGCAGCGCTACGGCATCCTGCCGTGGAGCGGCGACGTCAACCGCTCCTGGGGCGGCTTCCAGCCGCAAGTCGAACTGGCCCTGCAGATGGGTCTGCAAGGCGTCGCCTGGATGCATTCCGACCTCGGCGGTTTCGCCGGCGATTTCCGCGATCCCGAACTCTACGTCCGCTGGCTCCAGTACGGCGTTTTCCAGCCCATCTACCGTCCGCATGCCCACGAAACCGTGCCGCCCGAGCCCATCTTCTGGGACGACGCCACCAAGGACCTCGTCCGCCGGTCCATCCAGCTGCGTTATCGGCTGCTGCCCTACAACTACACGCTGATGTACGAAAACGCGACCGCCGGCATGCCGCTCATGCGCCCGCTGGCGTTCCTCGACGACCGCCCCGAAATGGAAGACTGCCTGGACGCCTACCTTTGGGGCGATGCGTTTCTCGTCGCGCCCGTCGCCGAAAAAGGCGCGACCGTACGCCGCGTCCCGCTGCCCCGAAATTCGGTCTGGTTCGATTTCCGGACCGGAGCGCGCCACGAAGGCGGCCAGACCATCGCCGTCCCGCTCGCGCCGGACACCATCCCCGTTTTCGCGAAAGCCGGCGCCTTCGTTCCCATGATCGATGCGATCCAAAACACGGAGCAGTACGACCCCGCGAATCTGCAAGTCCATTTCTACGCGGACCCGTCCGTTTCCAACTCCACCGGCCAATGCTACGACGACGACGGAATAACGCCCGGCGCGGTGGACGGGAAACGGTTCGAACTCCTGCGGTTCCGCTCCGATCGCAACGCCGATCAACTGGTGCTCCATCTCGACGGCGAACGCCACGCGTATCCCGGCCGGCCCGATGCGCGCTCCATTCGCTTCATCGTCCACCACCTCGGTTCCAAACCGAAATCCGTCCGCGTGGATGGACTGGAATCCCCCGACACCGCTTGGGACGAATCCACCGGCCTCTTGACCGTACCCGTCCGCTGGGATGGCCAGCCCCGCACCGTGGCCATCGCGCCCGACTAGAGCATTTTCACTTTTCCTGTAGCCGCAGGATCCCGATGTAGGCCGGGTGCCCTCACCCGGCGAAATCCCGCCCGGTCAGGGGCCCGGGCCTACAAACCGAATTCCCATCGCGCTGGCGAAAGGATACGGAATATCGTAATCCGTTCTAAGAGCGCGCCGCGGCGGCCATCAGGGCGTAGACCAGCAGCGCCGCCGTGTAGTCGGGGTGGTGCAGACTTGGGATCGGCGCAAGCTCGAGCACGTCGAACCCGACGATCTGCCGCGCGCTGGCGACGTCGTCGATCCACTTCAGCGCGTCGCGCCAGCCGAATCCCCCCGGCACGGGCGTGCCGGTGGCGGGAATCACCGCCGGATCGAAGCCGTCCAGGTCGAACGTGATGAAGACCTTCTTCGGGAAATTCCGGGGAATCCACTTTTTCGGCAACTGGCCCGCGGCAAGGTCGCGCGCGTCGTAGGCGGCGATCGTCTTCGGATTCGCGGCGCGATAGTCCGCTTCCTCGCGGCAGTAGGCGCGCGTGCCGAGCTGGATGAGCGGGAAACCGAGTTCGTGCACGCGGCGCAGGACGCAGGCGTGCGAGTATTTCGTGCCTTTGTAGACGTCGCGCAGGTCGGCGTGGGCGTCGAAGTGGATGAAGCCGACGTCTTCCCCGGCGGCCTTGAACGCGCGCGCCGAACCGAGCGTGGCGGTGTGCTCGCCGCCGAGCACGGCGGGCACCGCGCCGCAGCGCAGGGCCTTGGCCACGGCCTTCTCGATGGCGTCGATCCAGCGCTCGTTCACGCTTTTCTTCCCGGCGGCGGGCCGAACGGCGGGCTGGGTGTGGATCGCGAGATCGGTCGGCCAGCCGCGGCGGTCGAAGTCGTCGAGCTGCCGCGAGGCTTCCAGGATCGCCCGCGGGCCGTTGGCCGTGCCGCCGCCGTAGCAGACCGTGGTCTCCATCGGCGCGGGCACGACGTGGAAATGCGCTTTTCCGGCGGGCGCGTTCGCGTGGAAGACGTCGAGGAAGGAGATGTTCTTCATGGGTTCCTCCTCACGTCTCGAAATAGGTGTAGCCGCGCAGGCCGTTTTCATAGGCGTCGAGAATCTCTCTCCGCTCGGTCGGGGAAATGCGCTTCTGGCGCACGGCCTCCTCGGCCAGCTCGCGGAACCGCGCCAGCAGGCCTTGCGGGTTGTATTCCACGTAGCTCAGGACGTCGCCGACGGAGTCGCCGTCGAGTTCCTGCTCGTAGGAGATTTCCCCGGCGTCGTCCACGTGGATGCTGGCGACGTTCGTGTCGCCGAACAGGTTGTGCAGGTCGCCAAGGGTTTCCTGGTAGGCGCCGACGAGGAAAACGGCCAGGACGTAGTCCTCGTCCTTGCCCACGGCGTGGACGGGCAGCGCGCGGCGGTTGTCGGGCATGCTGACGAAATGGTCGATCTTGCCGTCGCAGTCGCACGTAATGTCGGACAACACGGCGAGCCGCGCGGGCTTTTCGTTCAGGCGCTGGATGGGCATGATCGGGAAAAGCTGGTCGATGGCCCAGCTGTCGGGCAGCGACTGGAACACGCTGAAATTGCAGTAGTAGACGTCGGCCATCAGGTCTTCGAGGCCCCGCATGTCCTCGGGAACGGTCCGCAGCTTCGGGATCTCCGCGCGGATCTTCGTCAGAATGTGCCAGAACAACCGGTCGGCTTCCGCGTTCTGCCGGAGGGTGACGTCGCCGTGCTTGAACGCCTTCTGGATCTCCTCGCGGTAATAGATGGCGTCGTTGTAGAACTCGCCGAGGTTGCGCGTGCGCAGGTTGGCGGCGACTTCCATCAGGTTGCGGATGGGCTCGGGAATCGGCTTGGACATCGGCTTCGGCGCCGCGGGCTCCTCGAACGACCGGGTGCTCAGCACGTTGAGCAGCAGGACGGAATAATAGCCCACCAGCGCGCGGCCGGATTCGCTGACGAGCGTCGGATGCGGCACGCCGGCGTGGTTGCAGATGGCCAGCACGCCTTCCACGACGTCGGCGGCGTATTCCGCGACGTCGTAGTTGGCGCTGCTGGGACAGTTGCAGCGCGACCCGTCGTAGTCGATGGCCAGCCCCCCGCCGATGTCGAGAATCCCCATCTTCGCGCCTTCCTGGACGAGGCTGGCGTAGTAGCGCGCGGCCTCGTGGATCGCCTCGCGGATTTCGCGGATGTTGGGCACCTGCGAGCCAAGGTGGTAATGCAGCAGCTCGAGGCAATCCAGCATGCCGAGCTCGCGCAGCCGGTCGATCACCGCGATCACCTGCGGCGGCGTCAGCCCGAACACGCTGCTCTCGCCGCCGGATTCCGCCCACTTGCCGCCCACCGAGCTGGCCAGCTTGATGCGAATGCCGATGCGCGGGCGAACGTTCATCTTCGTTGCGCGGTCCAGCAGCAGTTCCAGCTCGCCGGGCATCTCCAGCACCAGGATCGTCTGCAACCCCATCTTGAGCGAAGACAGCGCCAGATCGATGAATTCGGCGTCCTTGTAGCCGTTGCAGACGATGTAGGCCTCGGGGTCGTGCATGTAGGCCAGCGCGGCGATCAACTCGGCCTTCGAACCGGCCTCGAGCCCGTGGTGGAAGGGCCGGCCGAACTTCACCACGTCCGCCACGGTCTGCTGCTGCTGGTTCACCTTGATGGGATAGACCCCGCGGTACGCGCCCAAATAGCCGGATTCGGCCATGGCCTTGCCGAACGCCTGGTGGATCGCCTCGATCCGCGCCGCCAGCAAGTCGCCGAAACGCAGCAGGATCGGCAGGCTGAATCCGCGCTGGTACAGTCCCTGCACGATGTCGTTGAATTTCACGCTCACGGGCCCCGTGGCGTTCTTCAGCCGCACCGCCGCGTACCCATCCTCCGCGACGTGGAAAAACCCGTTGCCCCACGCCTCCACGCCGTACAGTTCGGCGCTGCGCACGCTGTCCCAGCCTTCCAACGCTTCCGTCAATCCGCGCGACATCTTTCCGTTCTCTCCTCAGGCAAAAAAGAGGCGCCTGAACCCGCACGCGCGCATCCACGCACCACCGTCACGGCGTGAAATTGCGACAATCCACCCCCCAACGCAATAGCAAATCCGCCCCGCCCCAAAAAATCTTCTCCCCCGGCCCGAAAGACGGCGCTTTTCGGTTGCGGGCGGTGGGAGGCCGGCATACCATGGACGCCATGAAACACCTTACCGGAGGAATCCAGCCATGACCGATCCCGCCCCCTCCCACCCGGAATCCGACGTCCTCCCGCCCGAGCCCGGCGGCGCCCTCTCCATCCCCCCGCCCGTTCCGCAGAAAAAACCCGGCTTCCTCCGCCGCCTGTTCACCTCGCGCAAGAAACAGCAAGCCGTCGCCATGCAGAACGGCTATCTCGAAATGGTCGATCTCATCCGCGCCATCCGCTCCCACCTCGACCGGCAGGAAAACGTCCAGACCCGCGTCTTGACCATGCTCGAAAAAGTGCCCGACGCCATGGACCGCCAGCACGAGGTCATGACCCTGTTCAAGCAGCAGCTCGAAAACGGCATGGAAAACAACCGGCGCCTCACCGACAGCATGGGCAACCTCAACCACACCCTCGCCTCGATGGACGAGTCGCAAAAGGCCTCCTCGCGCACCGTCACGGACCTGATCCACCGCTCGCGCGAATCCGAACAGCTCCTGCGCGAAGTGATGCGCCGCTCCGAACGCCGCATGACCGCCCTGGTCGTTTTCTTCTTCCTGGCCGTCGTCGCCCTCGGCTTCTATTTCGTGCGCGGCGCCGGCCGCGCCGCGCCTGCGGAACCCGCCCCCGCCCTCCAACCCGCAGCGGCCGTTCAAAAAGCGGCCGATGAAAAACCTGCCGTCGCCGAAATAAAGGCCGACGAACCCGCCGCCGGAAAAGCGGAATTCCTTGTTCCCGCGGATCCCGCAAAAGAAGAAAAGAAAACGGAAGAAACGCCCGCTCCGGCCAAAAAGGAAAAATCCAAGAAGAAATCCAAGGCCAAGCCGGAACCCAAGCCCGAGGTAAAAACGGAATCCCCTCCCGTCCCGGCGGAATCTTCCTTGCCTCCGGCGGCCACCCCCGTCGCCGAAGAACCGGCGATCGGCCAGCCCGATCTCGCGCTCGACCAGATCAAGCAAATCGTCGGCGACGCCATCGATCCGGCGGGAGCCCCCCAACCGGTCTCGGTTCCCTAAGCCATGCCGAACGCCCCGGCGAAACCCTTCGACGCTTTTTTCTACGAGGCGTTCGCCGAAGAAGCCGAACGGCTCCTGCACTACTCCGCCGAAACCGGCCTGCGCGTGGGCCACTCCCCCCTGACCATCCAGGAAACTGGCCATTCCGATCCGCCCGCGCCCGTGGTCAGCCTCCGCACGCAATCCACGTTGCCGCCGGCCTGGGCGCCGCAACTGCGCGGCATCTTGTCGCGCTCCACCGGCTACGACCATTTGACCGCCTATCGCAACTCCGTCGGCTCCGCCTGCCCCCCCCTCGGCTATCTGCCGCTTTACTGCGTCCGCGCCGTCGCCGAACAAGCCATGCTGCTCTGGACCGCCTTGCTGCGCCGCCTGCCGCGGCAACTGGCCGAATTCGACCGCTTCCGGCGCGACCACCTGTCCGGCCGCGAAAACCCAGGCCAAACCCTAGCGCTCTTCGGCGTCGGCCACATCGGCCACGAAATCTGGAAAATCGCGACGGCCTTGGGGCTGCTCGTGCGCGGCGTGGATCCCGTCCGACGCCACGCCGACGTCGACTACGTCCCGCCCGAACAAGCCCTCGCCGAGGCGGACATCGTCGTGTGCGCGATGAATCTCACGGAGACAAACCGCGGCTACTTCACCCGCGACCGCCTCGCCCAGGCCCAGCGAAAGCCCATCCTCGTCAACATCGCCCGCGGCGAATTCACCCCGGCCGCCGTTCTGGAAACGGCCCTGAACGAAGGCCTGCTCTCCGGCGTCGCCCTCGACGTCTACAACGAAGAATCCACCCTCGCCCCCGCGCTGCGGACCGGCAACCCCGCCTCCCTCACCCCCGACAACCAGGCCCTGCTGCGTCTCCGCAACCATCCCAACGTCCTGCTCACCCCCCACAACGCCTTCAACACCCTCGAAGCCGTCGAACGCAAGTCCGAGCAATCCATCCGCACCCTCCTGCACTTCCAAAAGAACGGCCAGTTCCTCTGGCCGATCCCCGACGAATGGCTGGGGGTCAGCCCTTAAGGATCAAGTCAAGTGCCTGCCGCCATTTTGCCGTTTCAGGGGCTTTCTCTGCGACACGGATCATTACGCTGACTCCGGCGCCCGTTTTTACGCCAACTCGAGGTGCAATCTCGCGCTGGGTCTGGCCGGCGTATTTCCGCAAGGCCCATGCGGTAAATGCGCGCACTGTTCCGCCCGCTTTGCGCGCCTGAAATTGTTTCCAGCCGTCGCCAACAATTTCCCGGACGGCAACCTCGATTGTTTTTGAATCCTTCAATGTGCGAAGTTGACGGAACGAAATATCTTCGCGATTCAATGATTTGACCGCGGTCCGTTCGTGCAGGTTTTTCATCTGTGCCATGAAACTCTCGGAACCGACGGCAATGCCCTTTTCTTTCATCAGGCGGTCGAACTCTTCATCGGTTCTCGCCAACCCTGCTTCGACATAACGAGCATAAGCCTTGAATTTTCCTTTGTTGCAAGCACCGCTCAACATAGCCAGTATCGGTCCGGTCGTCAGCCATCCGCATGGCTTCGCTCTGCCCGCATATTCAACGAAACTGCTCCAGCGATATCCTCGCAGTCGCACTATCCTCTCCTTCAAGGGCAGCTGCCTTGCCTCCTGCGTTTGCACCGGGTTGAGATGGATGTAGCGGCTCAATTTCAACAGGTAGTCGTTCCTCTCGACTACCTGTGCCCCGTAGCGCCCCTGCACGAGATGCCCAACCCGCTGGTGGCGGCGGTTGAAGTAGACGCTGTAACCGGTTAGCAAACTCCCCATGAACCGATCTAAATTGCCCAGCGGCGTTTCCAGCAACAAGTGAAAGTGGTTGGGCATCAAACAGAACAAATAGATGCGGATCTGATAGTCCTGCGCACTTTCGGCCAACCGATCCAGAAACCGTTCCCGGTCTTGGGTATCTCGAAAAATCGTCTGCCGATCGTTCCCCCGACTCGTCACGTGGTAGATGCCGCCCTCGAACAATGCACGGGGTTTTCTTGCCATACTCCTTATCGCAGCATGACCCGAGCCCTTTGTCTAGTCTTAATTCTTAAGGGCTGACCCCAAAGAGAGCGCGTTCCGTTTTTATTCGCAAATCGCCGCGGCGATGCGCGCGGCGGATTGCGCGGCGCGGGGGCCGGGCTTGAGCAGGTAATCCTCATCCAGGATCCGCACCTGGTCGGCCCGAAATCCCAGTTTCTCCCAATCGGCGGCCAAGGCGGCGCGGCGGGGTTTGTCCGCCGCGGCAGACTGGAAATCCAGAAGGATCGCCGGCTTCCGCCAGATCAACGTTTCCTGCGAAATCTTCGGCCACAGAATCTGCAGGTCGGCAAATATGTTGCTCCCGCCCGCTTTCGCCACGATTTCAGACAGAAACGTGCCTGGCCCCGACGTCATCAGCCCCGACAGATCCCCCGGCGCGTGCCCCAGCGCGATGAAAACCGGCAACGGGTCGCGAGACGGAATCGCGGCTAAATCCGCGTCCATTTTTTCCAGCAATTCCCGGCCGCGCTCTGCGACGCCGAGAATCTCGGCCACCCCGGAAACCGCGCCGCGCAAATCCGCCAGCGTATCCAGCGGAAACGACCGGAAGCCAATGCCCCGCGCTTTCGCGAAAGCGCCCAGCGCCTCGGACTTTCCCTGCGACAAGATCAAATCCGGTTCCAGCGCCAGGATCCGTTCGCGGTTGGGAGAAAGCGCCCCGCCGATGCCCGGCTGGCTCGCCGCTTCCGGCGGCCAGTCGGTGAATTCGCTGACGCCCAAGACGCGGTCGCCCGCGCCCAGCGCAAAGACGATTTCCGCCACGGCGGGCGATGCGCAAACCACGCGTTTTCCGGCAGATCCGGCCTCGCGACCGTTTTTTCCGCCGCAGCCAGCCAGCAACGCGGCGGCGACGGCGAGGCCGATCAATCCACGACGCACACCAGTCCCTTGAGATATTCGCATTCGGGCGCCTCGACGGGGATGGGATGGTCCGCCGGCTGGCCCAGCGTTTCGAGAATGCGCACGCGCCGTTCCGCATCGTGCGAGGCCCAGCCGACCATCTTGCGGAATTCCGCCATGTCCACCAGCCCCGAGCAGGAAAAGGTCGCAAGAATCCCGCCGGGCCTCAGCAGCTTGATCGCGAGCAGATTCACGTCCTTGTAGGCGCGCAGCCCCCGCTCCAGCCCTTCGCGGCGCGTGACCATGCGCGGCGGATCGAGGATGATCAGGTCCCAGCTTTCGCGGCGGTCGCGCGCCAGGCGCAGGCGGTGCGGCACGTCGGCGGACTCGTATTCCGCCGGCACGCCGGACGGATTCAGCTCGTGGTGCCGCCGCGCCTGCGCCAAGGCCGATTCGGACGAATCCCACCCCGTCGCGCTCTTGGCGCCCGCATGCGCCGCGCACACCTCGAAGGCGCCCGTGTAGCAGTAGGCGCTCAGCACGTCGCGCCCCTTCGCGTAGGCCGCCACCTTGCGGCGGTTCTCGCGCTGATCGAGATAGAACCCCGTCTTCTGCCCGGCCGCCAGCCCCGCCTCGAACAGGAAGCCGTTCTCGCGGATGGTCACCGCGTCCGGCGCGACGTCGCCGCCGAGCTGTTCCGCCAGCCCCTCGCGTTTCACGGCCTCGCCTTCCGCGCGCACGGACACGCAGCTCGCGTCGGTCGCCGCCTTCAGTTCGGCAACCACGGCGGGCAGCCACTTCTCCCAGACCTTGCCGCCCACGTGCAGCGAAACCACGTCGGCGTACTGGTCGGCAATCAGCCCCGACAGCCCGTCGGCCTCCGAAAACACCATGCGGTAGGCGGTCGTGGACGTCCAATCGGACGACGTTCCGAACAGGCGGTGCCGCATCTCCACCGCCCGCCGGACGCGCCCGCGGAAAAACGCCTCGTTCAAGGTCTCTTTCGGATCCTGCGTCAACATCCGCACGGCCATGTCCGCCTCGGGATGCCACAGGCCGCGCCCGATCCATTCGCCTTCGACGTCGAACACGTCGGCGGGCTCCCCGGCGGGGCCCGCGCCGTCCACTTCCTCGATCGCCCCCGAAAAGACCCAGGCGCTCCCGCGCAGAATCTGCTTTTCGCGCCCGGTTTTCAGCCGGATCTGGATTTTCGCCTCGGAACCGCCCTCTTCAACTTGCTTTGCCTGTTCCATATTCATAAGATTGTGGGTCTATGGTTTGAATAGGTCAAACAGGAAAAGAGGTACCCCCATGCGCATCCATGCCTACAACGCCCTTCGCCCCCGCGCCGACGTCGTCGCCCAGGTCGCGGCCCCCCCCTACGACACCGTGGACACCGCCGAAGCCGCCCAGCTCGCCGAAGGCAATCCCATGTCGTTCCTGCACATCAACCACTCGGAAATCGACCTGCCCGAGGGCACGAACCTCTACGCCGACGCCGTCTACGCCCAGGCCGCCGAAAATCTACGGAATTTCAAGAAAAACGGGTGGCTCGTCCGCGAAGACCGCCCCCTGATGTATCTCTACGCGCAGACCATGGGCGCCCACACCCAGACCGGCCTCGTCTGCTGCGCGCACATCGACGACTACATCAAGGACGCCATCAAAAAACACGAATTCACCCGCAAGGACAAGGAAGACGACCGCACGAAGCACACGGCCACCATCAATGCCAACGTCGGCCCCGTCTTCATCGCCTACCGCGACGTCCCCGAAATCCGCGCGGCCCTCGCCCCCATTCCAAAGCAGTCCGCGCCGATCTACGACTTCATCGACGAGCTGCAGGTGCGCCACCAGGTGTGGCCCGTCGAAAACGCCGCCGAAATCGAAAAACTCTTTGCCGAGAAGGTTCCCGTCAGCTACATCGCCGACGGCCACCATCGCAGCGCCTCCGCCGTGCGCGTCGGCTCCGAGCGCCGCGCCGCCAACCCGAACCACCACGGCAACGAGGAATACAACTGGTTCCTCTCCGTGATCTTCCCGGCCTCCGAACTCAAAATCCTTCCCTACAACCGCGCCGTCAAGGACCTCAACGGCCTGTCCGAAGAGGAATTCCTCAAGGAAATCCGGGCGATCTTCACGGTCGCGGAAAACGCCGACCCGAGCCCGAAATCGCCGCGCAACGTCAGCATGTATCTCGGCAAAAAATGGTACGGCCTGAGCTGGCCCGAAGTGAAATCGTCCAACCCCGTGGACAAGCTCGACGTCAGCACCCTCCAGAACGGCGTGCTCCACCCGCTGCTGGGCATCGACGATCCGCGCACCAACGACCGCATCAAGTTCATCGGCGGCATCCGCGGGCCGCAGGAGCTCGTTCGCCTCGTGGACCAGAAGGGCTTCGCCGTCGCGTTCTCGATGTACCCGACCACGATCGACCAGCTCATGGCCATCGCCGACGCCGGCCAGATCATGCCGCCCAAGAGCACCTGGTTCGAGCCCAAGCTCCGCACCGGGCTGCTCTCGCACGAGCTCGACTAGGATCCTCATGCGGCCGCGGTTGCCCAGCTGGTTCCGCCGCCCGCTTCCGCCCGGCGCGGAAGGGGGCCGCGTAAAGCGGTTGCTCGGGCACCTCGATCTGCATACCGTCTGCGAAGAGGCGAAATGCCCCAACCGCTCCGCCTGCTGGCACGATTCCGCCGCCGCGTTCCTGATCCTCGGCGACGCCTGCACGCGCGATTGCCGCTTCTGCGCCATCCCCCACGACGCGCATCCGGCGCCGCCCGACCCCGGCGAGCCCGCGCGTCTCGCCGAGGCGGCCGCCGCCATGGGCCTGCGCCACGTCGTCGTGACCTCCGTCACGCGCGACGACCTGCCCGACGGCGGCGCCGCGCACTTCGCCGCCACCATCCGCGAAATCCGCGCGCGACTGCCCGGGGCGACCGTCGAAGTGCTCGTTCCCGATTTCCAGGGCGACTTCGACGCGCTCGAACTCGTGCTCGCAGCCCGGCCCGATATCTTCAACCACAACCTCGAAACGGTGGAGCGCCTCCAGCCGTCCGTCCGCCCGCAGGCGGACTACCGCCGCTCCCTCGCCGTCCTGCGCCATGCGTCCCAAGCCGGCGCGCGAACGAAATCCGGCCTCATGCTTGGCCTGGGCGAAACGGCCGCCGAACTGTCCGCCTCCCTGCGCGATCTGCGCGACGCAGGCGTTTCACTCCTGACCCTCGGCCAGTATCTCGCGCCGTCCGCGGCTCATTGGCCCGTTGAGCGCTTCGTGCCGCCGGCCGAATTCGACCGCTGGCGCGACGAAGCCCTTGCGCTCGGTTTCGCCTCCGTCTCCTCCGCCCCCCACGTCCGCTCCTCCTACCACGCCGAAGAACTCGCGGCTTTTCCCGCCGTTCCATCCTCCCATTCTTCCATCGTTCCAATCCCCGTTTCCCCATGACCCGCCCGCCGCCCCGCATTTTGATCTGCTACCTCGTCCGCAACAGCGGCCACCACGCCGCCGCACGCGCCATCGAAGCCCAGATCAAGAAGCTGAACCCCCTCGCCGAAACCCGCTGCCTCGATTTGCTGGAAACGACGCATCCCACCTGGAGCGCCATCGTCCAGTACGCCTACATGTCCACGATCCGCCGCACCCCCGAACTTTGGGAAGCGCTCTACGACAACTTCTGGTTCGACTGGCTCACGAAATGGATCCGCCCCCTCGTCCAGCGCGGCAGCAGCCTCAAGCTCCGCATCCTGATGGACGCCTTCCAGCCCGACGCCATCGTCTGCACGCAGGCCCATCCCTTCGCCGTCCTCTCCGCCTACGCCCGGCGGCAGGGCAAGCCCATCCCCCTCTGGGGCGTCATCACCGATTTCCTCCCCCACCGCTTCTGGCACGTCCCGCCCGACGAGCACATCCGCTACGTCGTCCCCACCGAGACCGCCGTGCAGCGCCTGATGATCCTCGGCACGCCCGCCGACCGCATCCACGTCTTTGGCATTCCCATCCAGGCCGACGTGCTCGCCGCGCGCGGAAAAACCGTTACGCGCACCAACGGCCGCCGCATCCTCGTCATGGGTGGCTCGCGCGGCCTCGGCGCGCGCTTCGCCACCATCCGGCAGCTCGACCGCGCCGCCGGCGACTTCACCATCGACGTCGTCACCGGCACGAACCGCCGCCTCCGCAAGCAGCTCCTTGCCGCGCGGCACAAGTTCAGGCATCCCATCCGCATCCGCGGCTACGCCAAGGACGCCATGGCCATCATGCGCCGCGCCAGCCTGCTCATCGGCAAGCCCGGCGGCCTGACCTCCGCCGAGGCCATGGCTTCGGGAACCCCCCTGCTGATCATCCGGCCGCTGCCCGGCCAGGAGCGCGGCAACACCGAAATGCTCGTCCGCCACGGCGCGGCCATCCATCTCGACCGCGACCGCGATCTCCCCGCCGTCGTCGCCTCCCTGCTCTCCAACGCCTCGCTGCTCGACATGATGGCCGCCCGCGCGCGCGCCCTGGGCAAGCCCGACGCCGCGCGCGACGTCGCCGCCGCCGTGCTCGCCAACCTCCCCCCAAAAGAGGCCGCCGAATGATCTATGGGTTCTATCGCCTCGTCGCCTTCCTCGTGCGCCTTCTGCCCCTCAAGGGCGCCTATTGGCTCGGCCTGCGCATCTGCGACCTGATGTTCTTCCTCAACCGCCGCGGACGCGCCGCCGTCCGCGAGAACCTCCGGATCGTGTTCGAAGGACAGGGCATCCGCCCCTCGCGGCACGTCCTCGACGGCTGCGCCCGCAAGACCTTCCAGTATTTCGGCAAATACCTCGCCGATTTCATCCGCTTCCGCAAGCTCACCGCCGAAGGCGTCCTGGAAAACGTCAGCATCCAGGGCCTCGAGCATCTCGAAGCCATCCGCGACTCGAAGCGCGGCGCGATCATGCTGACCGCCCACTACGGCAACTGGGAGCTCGGCGGCGCCTTCATCGCCTCCATGGGCATTCCCGTAAACGCCGTCGTCCGCCCCGTTCCCTCCCCCGCCCTCGAGCGCGTCTTCAGTTTCTTCCGCGAACAGCGCGGCCTGAAGGTCATCCCCCTCGCCCACGCCGGCACCGGCATCCTCAAGGCCCTCAAGCATGGCGAAGCCGTCGCCCTCGTCGGCGACCGCGATTTCACCGGCAACGGCCGGCCCCACGCCTTTTTCGGCCGCGACGTCTCCCTGCCCCGCGGCGCGGCCTGGTTCGCCCACCGGACCGGCGTCCCCATCTACATGGGCTTCGCCACCCGCGCCCCCGACGATTCCTTCATCCTCCGCATGCACCCCCCCATCGATCCCGCCGCCGTCCAGACCGAGGACGAGATCCAGGAGAAAATCGTCGCCATCATGGAGGCCACCATCGCGCGCGACCCCTGCCAATGGTTCATCTTCGACCCCTTCTGGCCCCGCGAACCGGAGGCCGCGCCCGAAAGTTTTACGTAGTACGTAAACTTTTTTTACGTTCTACGTAAAACCGGCGAAAATATTTTACGTACTACGTAAAATTCCCGCCCATGGAATCCCCCCAGCTTTTCCTGTTCGACCTCGACGGCACGCTCATCGACTCGCGCGCCGATCTCGCCGCCGCCACCAACGCCATGCGCGCGCTCCACGGCTTGCCGCCGCTCCCGCTGGAAAAAGTCGCCTCCTACGTCGGCGACGGCATCCGCGTCCTGGCCCAGCGCGCGCTCGAAGGCGCGGGTGTGGATCCCGATCTCGCCGCGCGCGAAATCTCCGCCGTCTACGCCGAGCACTTGACCGACCGCACCACGGCCTATTCCGGCGTCGACGCCGGGCTCCGCGCGCTTTTCGCCGCCGGCCACGCCTTGGCCCTCGTCACCAACAAGCCCGCCCTCCACGCCCGGCGCCTCATGGACCACTTCGGCTGGACGCCGCTCTTCGCCGCGATCCTCGGCGGCGGCGATACCCCCGAACTCAAACCCTCGCCCCTCCCCCTGCAGGAAGCCATGCGCCGCACCGGCCACGCCCCCGAAAATTCCTGGATGGTCGGCGACCACCACGTCGACCTCGAAGCCGCCCGCCGCGCCGGCATCAAATCCATTTATCTCGAAAGCGGCATCGGCCACCCCGGCGCCGAAAAACCCGATCTCTCCTTCCCCGATTTCCCCGCCTTCGCCGCCCGTTTCTTGCCGCCGGCCTGACTCACTCCCGAGCGCCGGCGCGAGAACATCACGATTCAGTGGCCCCGACGCCTCTTCGCCAAGTGCGTCTTAAGCCGGCATATCTTTTCCTCTAGCCGTTTTGAAATCTGGGTCAGCGAAAGCAATCGCCTGATTTTAGGCGTGCGGATAATGTCAATCTCGCCAGCGCCTTCCGCACGTAATATCTCGTGAATCGCGTCGGTCATGCGATAGAGCGCTTGCCGTGTTTTATACCAGCGATATGAGCTGATAATCAGCACAACTGCGAGAATGACTACGATGTCCATATTTGGTCCGACCCAGTCCATCATTGTGCTATTCCTTTTGAAGCCAACAGTAGTAATTCACCCAACTTCAAATTGTCTTCATGCGGGGAGAGAGCCCGCCGAACGGTTCCGATTGGTAGGACGGGAACGGGGCGGAGTCAATTCGGAGTATTTCACGGGGCGCCGGGTAGCGAATTTGCGATGTGGGGCAAGAATCCAGCTTGAAGGCTGAACGACGAACGGGACCGGTTGTGCGGTCCACGCTTTAGCGTGCGGATGCTCTATCGGCGTTTGGGCGGGAAAGGCGTGCAAGGGTGGCACGCGGCTCCCGTCGCGAGCGGATTCGCGGCGCTGCGCGGGACAGGAGCCCCGCGCCACCGGGAGCGGCCCCCAATACCGGTTTTTTCAATCTCGGCGTGC
>JBFXHR010000047.1:0-20777 GCA_050176815.1 Kiritimatiellia bacterium | reverse complement strand
AGGAGGAAGGGGAGGGTGCGGGGGGCGAGGAAGGCGAGGGCGTTCATGGCGCGGAAGCCGCCGGGGCCGAAGCGGTAGAGGCCGCGGCCTTCGTCGTGGTTGTCGGTGTAGCGCGCGGTGAAGCGCGCCCCGGCGAAGCGCGGCGCGGCCTCTTCGTACTGCATGAGGACGCGCGCGGCGGCGGCGGCGAGGCCGCCGTCCTGCCAGGCTTCGAGGATGGCGTGGAAGCCGTGGTTGTGCTGGGCGTCGCCGGAGAGGCGGAGGAGGGTGTTTTCGGCCTCGTCGACGGCGTAGGCGTACTGGCAGAGCTTGTAGAAATCGTCGTCGTAGGCGGCGTCCATGCCGCGGGTGAAGAGGTCGAGGTTGTTGTCGAAGCCGTAGCATTCGGCCATGAACAGGAGGTCGCGGTCCGGATGGCGCGCGCGCAGGACGGGGAGGGCCTCGTCCCAGAAGGACTTGTCGTTGATGAAGTGGGCCATGTCGAGGCGGAAGCCGTCGATGCCGTCGGGGTGGCCGTGCTCGTCGGGGCCGAGGACGGAGAGCCAGTGGTCGTAGACCTGGACCATCGCGTGGCGCAGGGCGGGGTTGGCATAATCGAGCTTGGCGGTGTCGGACCAGTCGCAGTCGAAGAACGCGGAGCCGTCGTCGGCCTGGACGTAGTAGTCGGGATGCGCGGACATCCACACGTGGTCGCGCGCGGTGTGGTTGGGGGTGATGTCGAAGAGGACCTTGAGCTTGAGGGTGTGCGCGCGGCGGATGAGGTCGAGGATTTCGGCCTTGGAGCCGTATTCGGGTTCGACGGCGGTGAAGTCGCGGGAGGCGTAGGGCGAGCCGATGCCCTTGCGCGCGAAGTGCCCGATGGGATAGGGCGGGAGGAGATAGAGGACGTTGAAGCCGAGGCGGCGGAGGCGGGGGAGGTGTTTCGTCAGATAGGCGAGGGGCGATTCGGCGAGGGGTTTTTCAGCGGCGGCTTCGACGACGTTGCGCGGTTCGCGGGCGGCCAGCGAGCGGAGGTTGACCTGGTAGATGATTGCGGACGAGAGCCAAGAGGGATGGGTATTCATGGCCGCGCATTGTAGCGGGGGGCGGCGGGAGGCGCAAGAGGGGGGCGCGGCTTTCGGGCGGGCGCCCGTCAATCGACGGGGGTTTCGCGGGGGGCGGCGGGCGAAGCCATTTGGACGGTGGTGCCTTCCGCGCCGATGGATTGCCAAACGATTTTTTCGCCGGCGGTTTGCGGGTACGAGTCTTCGAATTCGTTGTCGGTGAGCTGGACGGCGATGTTGTCGCCGAGATCGAACGCCATGATTTCGGCGTCCCAGTTGTCGACGTAGCTGGCCCAGGCGATGACGCCGTCGCGGATCTGGGGGGAGAGGTCGTCCCAGGTGTTGCTGGTGAGCTTGATGGTGCGCCGGCCGTTGAAATAGTAGATTTCCAGGTCGGTGTCGTCGTAGCCCTGCCAGACGACTTTTCCGTTCCAGATGGACGGCGCGGCGTTGTCTTCGGTGCCTTCGCTGATTTTGCGGATGACGCCGTCGCGCATCTGGAAGATTTCGGCGGTGACGGTGGGGTGGGCGACCCAGGCGATTTCGCCGTTCCAGACGACGGGAAAGACGTCGTCGAACTGGTTGTCGGTGACTTGTTCCATTTGATCGGCGTCGAAGCGGTAGCGGAAGATTTCGTAATCGTTGCCGTCCCAGGCCTGGAAGACGAGTTCGTTGCCGTGGATGTTGGGGTTGAGGACGTAGAAATAGTTGGTCGTGAGCTGGAGGAGGTTGGTGGCGCCGGCTTTCCAGGCGACCATTTCGTAGCCGTAGGGCCAGCCGCGGGCGCACTGGAAGGCGGCGCCGGCGGCGGAGAGGGCGGGGGAGCAGAAATGGCGCGTGCCGGGGGTGAGGCGCTGGATGCCGGTTTCGGCGCGGTAGACGGCGATGTCGGCGCCTTTGCCGGACGCGCGCCACATCTGGGATTGGGGGTTTTCGACGGAGGCGTTGGTGTCGGCGGCGGCGGCGGGCGGATTGGTCTCGCCGGCGGCGAGTTCGATTTCGGTGCCCGAACGCAGATAGGGCGGGTCGAAGAGGTTGAAGTCTTCGGCTTCCAGCCGTTCCATGGATTCGTCCTTGGGCGGGACGCTGAGTTCGAAGGGGAATCCGCCGCCCGCGTCGTTTTTGAACCAGGCGAGGAAGGCGACGGAATCGCCGGAAACCATGGGGCGTTCGCTGCGGCCGGTGATGCGGGAATCGGTGCCGGTGATGTTTTGGGCCTCTCCGTCGCGCCAGAGGTAGATGTCGATGCGCGTGGATCCCCGGGGAGCTTCGAGGGCATCGTCCCGTACGTGCAAGGGGGCGGTGCTTTCATAGACGGAATAGCCCTGCCAGACGACGAGGCCGGTATCGCCGATGGCGGGATAGCGGGCATTGCCTTTGGGGTCGGAGAGGACCTGGACGGAGAACTCGCGCGCGGAGACCGCCAGGGCGCCAAGCAAGAGCCAGACGAGCGCAATGGCTGTCTGGCGGCAGGCGGAAGGGCGGCGGTGGAACGTCATGCGGGAATCAAATGGTTTGCTCGGGCGAGGGGTTGGGGGCCGGGGTTTCCTGCGGGGCAGGGGATTCGCGGGATTCTCGCCGGGCCGCGTCTTTCTCGGCTTGCTTGGCGGCCGCCTGTTCGGCGCGGAGGCGTTCGCGATCGGCGGCGGCGGCGAGGGATCCCGGCGTGGCGATGCCCTCGTCTCCCAGCGGCCATTCGGGGCCCCAGCGGTGGGGGGCGCTCCAGTAGCCGGTGGTGGGATTGTCCTTGTCGCGGAAGGCGAATTCCCACGGGAGGTCGCCCACGAGGGCAAAGGATTTCTGCATGGCCATGTCGCGTCCCGCGCGTTCGATCGTCTTGAGGATCGCGTTGTTCTTGACCCGGTCGTATTCGACGCGCCCGATGACGAGCACCTGGTCCTGGAGCAGCTTGAGGGCGTCGATGAGCTTGACGTATTCGACGGACCACCACATGTCGTTCATCTTGCCGAAGGTCATCTCCTTGACGTAGCCGCTGAACTTCTCGTGGAAGGTGATGCGGACGAGCGTCAGCATGTCTTTGGCCAAGGTGTGGACCTGGGCGGCGGCGCGGGGGGAGGGGGAGACGAGCATCATCTCGGTCTGGCCGGCGTCGCCGGACATTTGGCCCTTGATGATGACGGTTTGCAACTGGTTGCGCAGGTTGGGGGGGGCGAGTTCCTTGGGGTCGGGAAACACGATGGCGTAGTGGAGGGGGGCCTCGGCGACCTTCTGGGCCAAGGGGAGGATGCCGCCGTTGAGGACCTCGTAGAGCAGATTCATGTGGGCTTCGGCCTTGTCCTGCTCGCAGAAGACGATGATGTCGCGGCCGAGGAGGTTCATCAGGGCGTTGCCGGAAACCCAGAGGTCGGAATCCAGTTCTTCGCGGAAATAGCCGGAGGAATGGAAGCCGAGGCGCTTGCTCTTGGGATCGGGGAAGCCGCCAATGGCGTAGATGGCCGCATCGGTCACCCGATCGGCGTCCCCCCTGCGATAGGTGACGACCATGACGGAGACGGAGCCCAGCTTGAGGTTGGCGTCGGTGGCCATGCCGAGATCGACGACGGTTTTGAGGCGTTCGACCAGTTCGGGGTTGTCGCCGAAGAGGGACATCAGGTAGTTGTCGGAAAGCACGTCGTCGGCGGGGACCCCCTCGACGGTTTCGCCGGATTCGAGGAGGTAGCGCAGGTGCTGGAAGCCGCCGTAGCCGGTTCGAAAGACCCCAAGGGCCCTCCATCCAACATAGGCGCCCGCAACCAGAACCGCCACCAGGCAGAACGCTAGGCTTCGCAAGAGAATTCGTTTCATGGCGCACCCATCCTTTCCGGATGCTCGAACCGAATATACGGGAAAGCGTTTCCGCGCACAAGGGCAAAAGGGCGGAAATCCGGAAAGAAAACGGTCCGTTTTCGGGGCGCGGAGCGGCGGAAAAAACTTGCCGGGTATAGCGTTTTTGCGTTGAGGGGAACCCGGGGTGGGCGTATGGTATCCAGTAAGAGTCGGCAAGGCCTTGTTTTTCCATCCGCGCGCCGGTGCGTGCGGGCGGGGGAATGCGCCGGCGGGAGCGAAACATGAGACCAGTCTTTTGCGTGCGCGGGATGAAGGCGTGGGGGGTTGCCGTCGGCGCGGCCGCGCTGCTGTGGCCGTCGGTTTCCTTCGGCGAGGCGATGCTCCAGTATTTCAACACGACCTGGAAGGAAATCGCCGAACGGATGCCGGAGCTGGCGGAGGCGGGATACTCCTCGCTGTGGCTGCCGCCGCCGACGAAGGGGAGCGGGGGGCTGTCCACGGGCTACGACTTGTGCGATCCGTTCGATCTGGGCGGCACCGGCTATCGCGGCAGCGTGACGACCCGCTACGGCACCGAGGCGGAGCTCCTGAACCTGATCGAGACGGCGCACCGGTTCGGCATCCGCATCTATCTGGACAACATCATGAACCACCGGGCGTTCGACGTGCCCGGCTACAACGAAAGCACGCCCGTGGACGTCTATCCGGGCATGCTCCCGGAAGATTTCCACGTGCGCGTGACGGAAGACGGGTTTTACCGCAAGTGGGACAACTGCCGGGATTGGAACAGCGCCTGGCAGGTCATGAACCTCGGGCTGTCCGACCTGATCGACATCGCCCACGAGACGCCCAACGACAACTTCGGCCTCAACGAAGGCGACGACCATCCCAAGCCGAGTTTCGTGCGGCATCCGGACCATCCCGAATTCTACGACCGCATGCCGAACCTGGCGGTGGATCCGTCGCTGTGGGATCCCAACGACTGGACCGGCGACACCAACAAGAACCTCTACGTCGGCTTCGGCACGAACAACGGCCTGACGACGAACGTCATCGCGCAGTATCCGGCCTTCTTCTACGAGGACGTCGGCGCCTACCTGTGCCGGAGCGTGCGCTGGCTCATGGAAAAGACCAAGGCGGACGGGCTGCGGCTGGACGCGGTGAAGCACGTGCCGGACTATTTCTTCGGCGCCTACGGCAGCGATTCCAGTTCCGCCGGCTATTGCGGGCACGTGCAGTGGCAGTTCAACATGAGCCGCGGCTACAGCGACTGGGGCAACCACCGCGACAGCTGTTTCAGCACGGAGGTGCCGCGCGACGACGCGGTGCTGTTCGGCGAGCACCTCGGTTCGCCGCCGGGATTCGATGGATACTGGTCCACGGGCATGCGCCTGGTGGACAACCCCCTGCGCAACGAGCTGAACAGCCGCCTGGGCAGCATGTGGAACGGGCTGACCGGCTACGACGCATCGGGCTACGGCGGATTCTCCGCGGAGACGGGCGTGATGCACGCGCAGAGCCACGACAACGACTATGCGGCGTGCAAGGAGCTGCAGCACGCGTTCTATTTCCTGCGCGCGGGTCTGGGCCTGCTCTACACGGACGGCAACCACCACGCCGAGACGCTGGGCGAAAGCGGCGGCGCTTTCCCGCGCTGGGCCAACACCGCGTTCCTCGGCCAGTGGGGCGACGGGCGCGTGCCCAACCTGCTGTATGGCAACGAGCAGTTCGGCCGCGGCTACCAGCGCGGCGTCTGGAGCGACGCCGACTACGTGGCGTGGGAGCGCCTCGACTGGCGGCAGGGGGGAAGCAGCGACGCCGACAAGGTGACGATGCTGGTGATGCTGAACGACAACTATTCGAGCGGTTTGTCGCGGAGCATCGCGAACAACGTGAGCTTCCCGCACCAGGCGGGCGGCGCCTACGGCTACGACGCCTATCTCTACAACTACTCCTGGTACGGCGGCGGCTTCTATACCTATGCGTCCGCCCTGGACTCGGTGATCGTGCCCGCGGGCGGCTATTTCATCTTCGGCTACAAGAATCCCGACGCGGCGCCCATGTGGACGGGCTTCGGCGGCCAGGCCGTCACGGTCTACCAGAACGGACAGATCGCCGACACGGTCCGGGTGACGCGCAAGGACGGGCCCGACGGCGACGCGAATTTCAATCCCTACGGGCTGGCGGACACGAACGCGACGGATTTTTCCTATTCCATCGACCTGCCTCGCGTCACGAGCGCAACGAACGTGGCCTTCGTGGCGCGGGTGGACGGATCGGCCGACAACGTGCTGATGCGGCTGGACGGCGGCATGAACCTGAACAGCGCGACGAACGCGCTGGGCGACTGGCGGGACAATCCGCCCGCGCTGTCCGACGACGTCTTCCTGGGCTACGAGCAGGCGGACTTCGTCCAGCGCATCTGGGGCGAAAAATTCGCGGCGGTGGATTCGGCGCGCGCCAAGATCGGTTCGGCCGGGGCGGAGACCTACGTCGCCGCCATCAATACCGCCTTCACTACGAATCTCTCCACGGGAAGCAACGACTGGGACGGCGCGAACACGGTGGCGTGGATCTGGCACGACCCGAACGGCTCGCAGGACGGGGACCGCGCGGGCAACGCGCAATTCTGGCCGCCGATCACCAATGCGGCCAACTCCACGATCTACCTCGGCGTCAAGACGCCGAAGGTGGCGGGCAACCGGGTCTTCATCTACTACACCACGAACGGCGCGGCGTGGCCCGAGGGCGCCGGCGGCGCGGCGGGCAATTCGTCCACGCGCGTGGTGGAAGGAAGCTATGTCGGCGACGGAACCGACAGTTCGGATTGGTGGGAGATCCAGATTCCCGGCATGCCGGCCGGGACGTCGTTCCGCTACAAGATCGGCTCCGCGCGCGAACAGGGCTATGGCGGCAATTCCTACTGGGTTTCCTGGCCCGGCGCCGCGACCAATATTTCGACCAGCGCCAAGATGATGGGCGTCTGGCAGGTCACGAACCTCAATCTGGCCAGCTTGGTCCATCGTCCGCACAACGACTACGGGGCGGAGCGGACGGGGCTGCCCGACGGCTTCCACCTGATCTCCGCCCGGGCGTTCCTGGGCCGGACCGCGGCGGCATCGGTCTACAACACGTCCAAGCAGACCTTCTATCTGGACGCGGAGACGCCCAAGGGCTACGTCCAGTGGCCGGCGAACGACGGCGACATCCTGTCCGGTTCGGAATACGGCGTGGTGGTGCGGACGGATCCGACGGTGCGCGAGGTGTGGTACCGCATCGAGGACGGCGACGCGGCCAACGACGACGCGGCGATCGGCAAGGCCAACGGCAACGGCACGGGGTTCGAGCCCTACGTGGACGGCAACGCCGACGGCGACTACGACGCCGGCGAAACGTTCACCGATCTGGACGGCGATTCGACCTGGGATTCCACGGGCGTGACCTCGTGGCAGCAGGCGTACGCGACCACGCCCAGCGACATGGACCCGGCCTATCCGCTGGCGTGGCGCTTCACCTACGCGAACCTTCCTACGGGCGGCACGGCGACCATCAAGGTGCGCCTGCGCGAGTGGTCGAGCGCGGAACGCCCGGCGTGGACCAACGCCGGAATGACCACGAATTCCGGGCACTACACCGAGCTGGCGCGCTCCGTCACGCCGGCCGGGCCCATCTACAAGCTCTATTTCGATTGGCCCGAGGCCGACGGCACGCTGGTCGAAGCGGGCTGGCAGATCCGCGTCAAGTATTCCTCGGCGTTCGCCGCGGGGATTTCGGGCGACGACGCGCTGGATCTGTTCACCATCCGCCTGAACAGCACCGAGAACGGCGGCGACCCGGCCGACGGGACGGTGCTTTCGCCCGACGACGTCGACCTGTCCCACGTCTGGAACTATCCCGACGAGAACACGATCGCCTTCACGATGCCGAACGTCTACAACGGCGAGGCGGGCTGGCTGCACGGCTTCGAGATCGTCGGCGCCCGCAGCGGGTATCCGACGATCCGCGCGACGCGCAAGGTGACGACGCGCGGCGAACTGCTGCCGTCCATCATGGTGACGGAGCCGCCGGAACTGACCAGCGACGGCGAGCCCTACGAGATCATTCTCGCGGACCTGCCGGCTTCCGTGCTGGCGACGAATCCGTCGCTGCGCACGACGCGGATCCAGCTGGCGACAGGGACCAACGGCGTCGAGACGGGGATCTATTTCACCTCGCCGACGGGCTACACGGGCGCGGTGTCGGCGGCCACCAGCACCAACGTCGGCAGCACGGTCTACTGGGACTACTCGTGGAGCAACCTGACGGCCGGCTACTATCGGTTCACCGCCTGGGTGCGGGACGCCGAAAACAATACCAACGTCGCCTCCCGCGGCGTCACCCTCAAGCTGCTGCAGATCGTGGACACGAGCAACACCAACGATCTGGACCACGACGACGACGGCGTGATCGACTCCGAAGAAAACACGGTGATGCCGCTGCCCAACGGCTTCGACGACACGGACGAGCGCTACGAGCCGAATTCGGACGCCTGGACCAACCGCGACATCGTCATCCGCGACGAATGCGGCTACAGCCTGCCGGAAAGCCCCGACGGCGACGGCGACGGCCTGCCGGACGGCCTCGAAATGGGCTGGCGCTGGCCGCACGCCAACACCGACACCAACGCCGACACCAACGGCGACGGCTGGAAGAACTTCCTGCCCGACCTCGATCCGCCCTTCTACAACACGCTGGACAACTACGGCAAGGTGCCGGGCGTCTCCAGCGCCAGCGCGGGCGGCGACCGCTCGATCCGGCGCGAGGGCACCACCACCGATCCCGCCAACCGCGACACGGACTACGACGGCATTTCCGACGGCGTCGAGGACGCCAACCGCAACGGGTGGATCGACGGCGACGGCGCCAGCCTGCCCACGACCTACGAACCCTGGCTCGAGCGCGACTGGCCCACCGGCGAGTGGGATGCCAACTGGACCGAGACCGATCCCGCCCAGTCCGACACCGACGGCGACGGCCTCAGCGACGGCTACGGCGAGGACAAGAATTTCAACGGGCGCATCGACGGCGATGCCAACTCCAACCGCGTATGGAACGCCGGCGAGCTGTGGGCCGAGACCGATCCGTTGGATCCCGACACCGACGGCGACGGCCTGCCGGACGGGTGGGAATCGCGCTACAACCTCGATCCGTGGGACGACGGCGTCTCCGGCCACACCAATCTGAATACCGGTTCGGTGATCGCCGGCAACGAGCACGGCGCCGGCGGCAATCCCGACGGCGACGCCTTCTCCAACCTGGTCGAACTGCAGAACGGCACGAATCCGCGGGCCTACGACGAAGAGGGCGGGCAGCCGCCGGAGGAGGGGCTCATCACGGTGGGCCAGGGGCCCGCGCTAGGCGCGGTGAACGGCGCCACCAACTACCAGGAATTCACCGACTGGACGCTGGACGACCTGATCGCGCTGGACGACTACAACAACGGCGGCAGCCAGGCCGTGGACATCTACCGCCGCTGGGACGGCTACGACACCTCCCGGGACATGGTCGCTTTCTACATGCGGGATGGCGGCGTGGCCGACGACAAGGTCTATTTCCGCGTGGACTTCCAGGATCTGCAGGCCAACGCCGAACAAGGTTCGCTGGATTTCTACGTCGTGATGGATTTCAACAGCGCCGGCATCGGCGAGGCGGCGCTGCCCGACGAGGTGGACGGACGCACGGACATGAAGTGGGAGGCCGTCGTGGCGGTCTACGACAGCCAAAGCGGCCGTCTCTACGTGGATACCCTCCCCGGCAACAACACCCTGACGGAGCTGGACAATCTCTACGACGCGCCATACGGGGTGCAGGAAATCGCGGGCGGTTTCCACGGCGCCTACTTCAATTCCGAACTGGACGCGGTGGAGTTCTCCGTCGACCGCAGCGCGCTGACGGACGCCGGATGGAACGGCGTCGCCGACACCCTGAACTTCCAGGTCTTCACCACCCAGGACGGCACCGGCAACGATCCGCTGGGCGCCGGCGACATCGGCGGGCGCATCGACGTCTGCGACACCATCCGCAACACCTGGCTGTGCTCCGACTACTGGCGCGACCAGGACTACGTCGTCGCGAACCCCGTGCTGACGCAGTGGGTCGGCCGGAGCGCGGACAACGACGTGGGCATGTCGGCGAAGATCGCGCTGCTGGCGCACGGCAACCAGGCCATCCAGCCCGGCAGCTACGTCCACGGCATCGTGGACGACAACGCGGGCGCGGGGTACCAGCGGCCGGTCAAGATCCACGGCATCTACCAGGCGCCGCTGAACCTGCACGTCACGCCCACGCTGGCCATCGCGCTGGAATGGGCCGAGGCCGAGACGAACGTCTGGCGTTCAGGCCCCGGCCTGAATGCCCAGATCCGCGCGCTGGTGGCCACCAACGTCGTGTCCATCATGGCCAGCACCTATTCGGACCACGTCCTCCCGTACTTCACGGAGGCCTTCAACCGCGACAACGTCGCGCTGGCGACGGAGACGCTGAACCGCATCTACGGGGCGAACATCACCAGCAATTCCGTCTTCTGGCCGCCGGAACGCGTGGTGGACGGCGACGTTTGCGGCAAAATCCTGGATCTGGGCTTCCGCTACTCGCTGGTGGACCAGAACACGCACGTCTGGGACTGGTACGGCCGCACGGTCGCGCTGGGCGACGACGGCTACCGCATCAACCAGATCGACGGCGTCAACTTTTTCGTGATCAACAACGCGGCGAACGACTACCGGTTCGCCAACTACGACGGCGGGCTCGCGATGCCCCTGCGCGAGCTGTTCAACCGCCGCGCCCGCAGCGGGACCCAGAACCAGGTGGCGACGATTTTCACCATGTGGGAGGAGTTCGGAACGCTTGCGCAGGCCGACGCCTACGACCAAAACGTGCGCTGGCTGGCGAACCATCCCTGGATGCAGCTGGTCGCGCTCAACGACATCGCGGCGGGGACCGTGGCGTTGCCCGACGGCCAGACGTGGGAGCCCATCGACCGCGGCGCCACCGCCGGCGGCAAGCGGTCGCACGACTGGATCGACCACGCCAACAACGAGAACTACGACAACTGGTACAACGGCGGCAGCCGCCACGAAGGGCTGCGAGAAAAGAAATTCCGGCTGCGGCCCGGCGCCACCAACGCCACCGCCTACGGCATGCTCTATTTCGGCGGGCTGGTTTCCAATGCCTGGTCGCAGGTCGCGGCGATCGCGAACGCCGACGTGAAGCGCCTCGCCGGCGAAGTGCTCCACGCTTCCGTGTTCGAGACGGCGTTCCACAGCGAGAGCAACAACAACCTGAGCCGCTGGAGCAGCGGCGACTACATCTACCCGGCTTCGGACTGGATGAACCTGGCGGATTTCGCGAAGAACGCGCAGAACCAGACCCGCATGGCCGCGCTCTATTCCCGCGTGGACGCGTGGGCGGCGGCCGCGCCGGGACTTTCCACGACCGTCGCCACCAACCTCGACTCGGATCTCGACGGCGAAGTCGAATACTGGCTCTACAACAAGAACGTCGCGGCCGTCTTCGAGCGCATCGGCGGGCGCATGATCGCCGCGTGGCGGCGCACGTCCGACGGCCGCGTGCGCCAGATGGTCGGCAATCTGGCCTCGTACGCCGGCGGCGAAACCGAAGAAGAGGGGGCCTGGAGCGTCGACACCAACACGGAAGCCGTGGTGTCCTACCGCACGTCCGCGCTGAAGGACTGGTGGGCGGGCACCCCGGACTACGTCAACATGCTCTATACGGCCACGACCAACGGCGTGGCCAACGGCTGGAAGCTGACCTCGACGAATTCCCTGATCGCCAAGACCATCACGCTGGCGCCGACCGCGACGGCGTTTTCGGTGTCTTACGCGGTGAGCCCCACGCTGAACGGCGGCGTGCTCTACGTCCGCAACGGCTTGTCGCCCGACCTGTCCGAGCTGCTGGTGCGCGGCCAGAACGGCCTGTCCGAGTCCTTGGCGCCGACGGGCGCCGTGGTCACGCTGACCACGACCGGCAGCGTGTCCAGCGTTTCGGTCGCGATGGCGCAGGGCGCCGTCAACGTCACGGCCGAAGACGACGACGTCCTGGATTTCGACGCGTTCAACATGCGCAACCAGGCCCAAACGCGGCAGGTCGAAATCGTCGGGACCAATACGATCGTCTTCACCTTGGCCCTGGCCTCGGAGGATGCCTCCAACGAGCCGCCGGTCTTCGCGTCGCCGGCGCTCGGTGCGATTTTCACCAACGCCGTGGGCTCCACCAACGCCTTCACGGTTTCGGCGACCGATCCGGACGACGATCCGGTGGCCTTGGCTTCCGGCGCGCTGCCGTTCACGGCGACGTTCCATGCGGACACGGGCGCCTTCGCGTGGTGGATCACCAACATGAACAGCGCCGGGACGACGAATTGGGTGGAATTCACCGCGGACGACGGCGTGCAGGCCGCCACGAATGCCGTGGCCATCGTCGTGCCGTGGGACGCCAACGGCAACGGCATGCCCGACGACTGGGAGTTCGCCTGGTTCGACGGCGTGCTGACGAACGCGGCGGACGGCGACGTCGACGGCGACGGATTCAGCAACTACTCCGAATGGGTCGCCAACACGGATCCGGAAGCTCCGGGCAGTTATATCGGATGGGAAAACAAGGTGGTGGTGTCCAACACCGTCGTGCAATTGAGCTTCCAGTCCCAGCCCGGCCGCACCTACCACATCGAGGGATTCGACGGGTGCCTGACGGCCACGAATCTGGATTGGACCCACTTGGACACCGTGGTGGCCGCCACGACCAACACGTCGTGGACGGATACCAACGCGTTGCCCGACATCCGAAACTACCGCATCAAGATCCCGTACTTCCAGCCCTGACGCGGCGCGCGCGTCGGCCGGGTTTCCCCTCTGGGGCGGCGCCCGCTGGCCGGACTACAGCAACGTGCCGGGATTCAACAGGCCGTCGGGGTCGAAGAGCTTTTTGAGGCCGCGCATCCGGGCGAGGGCGGCCTCGCCGGCCATCTGGCGGAAGAGATCGCGCTTGAGCTTGCCGATGCCGTGCTCGGCGGAGATGGAGCCGCCCCAGGCGATGACCTGCGCCGCCCATTTTTGGTAGAGGGAGCGGCCGGCGTCGTAGTCGGCAGGATGGCGGGGCAGGATATTCACGTGGAGATGGTTGGCGCCGATATGGCCGAAGATCAGGTGTTCGAGGCCGGAAGCGGCAAGATCGGTTTCGTACATCGCGAGGACGTCGGCGAGGCGGGTGTCGGGCACGGACATGTCGGTGCCGAGCTTGACGAGGCCGGGATGGATTTTGCGGCGTTCGTCGATGGTGGAATTGACCATTTCGGGGGCGGAATGGCGGAAAAGCTTGAGCTTTTCGACGTCGTGGGGGGCGTCCGCGAGGATGCAGGCGTCGGGATTGGCGCCGAATCCGGGGAGGCGTTCGGCGGCGGCCATCACCGCGGTTTCGGCCTTGGCGGCGTCGGGGGCGTGCCATTCGGCGTAGACGCAGGCGGAGCCGTCGGGGAGGGCCGGAACGGCGATGCCCTTGGTGGCGAGTTCGTCGGCGTGTTCGCGGAGGAAGGCGAGGCAATTGGAATCGAAGTATTCGAGCGCCGCGAGGCGCGGCGCGGAGGGTTGCAGGTTGCAGGTTGCAGGTTGCAGGACGGAGCCATCTGAACTTTCCAATCCAGACCTCTGGCCCTCCCGCAGGGCGTCGACGAACCCGACGGCGGCGGCGGTGGAGGGCAGGAAGGCCATGAGGCCCCAGACGGCGCCGGGGGCGGGGAGCAGGCGCAGCGTGGCTTCGGTCACGACGCCGAGGGTGCCTTCGGCGCCGATGAAAAGATCGAGCAAATCCATGTTGGGCTCGACGAAGTAGCCGGCGGCGTTTTTGACGGCCGGGCGGCGCAGGGGCGGGAGTTCGCCGGCAACGGAACCGAGCCGGAAACGCAGGCCGTCCGCCTGGTCGCGGCCGCGGCGAAGGTCGAGGACTTCGCCGGAGAGCAAGGCGACGCGGAGGCCGAGGACGTGGTGGCGGGTGGGCCCGTAAAGAAAGGAGAGGGCGCCGGAGGCGTTGCAGGAAATCATGCCGCCGATGGACGCGGAGGTTTCGGTGGGATCGGGGGCGAAAAAAAGATGCGGCGGGACGGCGGCGCGGATGGCGGCGAGGGTGGCGCCGGGCTGGACGCGCAGGAGGTTTCCTTCGACTTGGATCCGGTCCATGTGGGAGAGGTTGAGGACGAGCCCGCCTTCGGGGACGGCGCCGGCGGCGATGCCGGTGCGGGCGCCTTGCGCGGTGACGGGCATCTTCAGGGCGCAGGCTTCGGAGAGGGCGTCGAGCACCTCGGATTCGGCGCGGGGGAAGGCGATGCGGTCGGCGCGTCCGGTGCGGCGGGACTCGTCGCGCAGGTAGTCGGCGTGGGCGGGCTGGAACGATTCACTCATGCGGGGCATTATAGCTTGCCTCGCGTCGAGCCGCACGGGTAAAGTGCACGATTCAAATAATAGGAGAAGAGCATGACCAATCGGATGGTTAAGGTAAAATTCGAGCATGGGCCCGAACAGGACGTGGAGGTCGGGGTATCGTTGAGCCAGATTCTGGCGAAGTATCCGGCCGTGAAGCAGGGCATCGACTACCCCCCGCTGGGGGCGCTGGTGAACAACGAGTTCGTCTCGGTGGAATACCGGATCGAGACGGACAGCGCGGTGCGCATTTTGGGCTACCGGGATTCGTACGGGCAGCGGGTGTACCGGCACACGATCGCCTTCCTGCTGGCGAAGGTGGCGCACGAACTGTTTCCCGGCTGCGATTTCGCGGTGGAGCACTCGCTGTCGAAGGGCCTGTATTGCAGCTTCCGCCTGGGCGACGCCCAGGGCGTCACGAAGGACCAGCTCGCCCAGCTGGACGGCGCGCTGCGCAAGCTGTTCGACGCGAAAGCGCCGATCGACCGCATCAAGATCACCTACGACGAGGCCATCGCGCATTTCGAGGCGGCAGGGGCCAAGGACAAGCTGAACCTGCTGCGCTACAAGAACAGCTCCAAGGTGAGCGTGTACCAGTGCGGCGCATACATGGATCTGGCGAACCAGCCGCTGGCGGACAACGCGGCTTCGCTGGGCAACTACCAGCTGATCGCCTACCAGGAGGGCTTCGTCGTGATGGGCCCGGACCGGATGGACCTGAACGCGTTTCCGCCGTTCGAGCCGGCGCACTACATCTACGACGTGTTCAAGGGCCACAAAAACTGGGGCCGGATTGTCCGCGTGCGGACGGTGGGCGACCTCAACGAGCGCATCGCCAAGAAGAAGATCGACGATTTCATCGACGTGAACGAGGCGTACCAGGAGAAGCGCATCGCGCTGCTGGCCGAGCAGATCGTGCAGCGCCGCGGCCAGGTGAAGTGGATCCTGATCGCCGGGCCGTCGTCGTCGGGCAAGACGACGTTCTCCAAGCGCCTGTCGCTGCAGCTGAAGGCCAGCGGCATGAACGCCAAGCCGATCTCGCTGGACAACTACTTCGTGGAGCGCGGCCTGACCCCCCTGGACGAGAAGGGCGAAGTGGACTACGAACACCTGGAAGCCCTGAACCTGGCGCTGATCGACGAACAGCTGACCGCGCTGGACGAAGGCAAGAAAGTGGAACTGCCGTACTACAACTTCCACACCGGCAAGCGGGAATTCCGCGGCGAATTCATGCACATCGGCCCCGACGACGTGATCGTGCTGGAAGGCATCCACGGGCTGAACCAGCGCCTGACGGCCAGCGTGCCCGCCGAGCACAAGTTCAAGATCTACATCAGCGCGCTGACGCAGCTGAACATCGACAGCAACAACCGGATCTCGACCACGGACAACCGGCTGATCCGCCGCATGGTGCGCGACAACAACTTCCGCAGCCACAGCGCGATCAAGACGCTGCAGATGTGGCCCAAGGTGCGCCGCGGCGAGAAGACCTGGATCTTCCCGTTCCAGAAGGAAGCCGACGTGGCCTTCAATTCGGCGCTGGACTACGAACTGGCCGTGCTGCGCCCGTTCGCGGAACCCCTGCTGGCGGAAATCAAGCCGTCGATGCCGGAATACGTCGAGGCGGTTCGCATCCAGCAGTTCCTGTCGAACTTCCTGGTGATCCCCACGGACCGCGTGCCCCCGACGAGCGTCATCCGCGAATTCATCGGCAAGAGCTTCTTCCAGTATTAGGAAGATTCAATATTCAATTTTCAATAATCAATGTTCAATCTTCAAGCGAACAGCCGCCCGGGGCTCCTCCTTGAAGATTGGATATTGAATGTTGATCATTGAATATTGGGTTTTCGGAATGGGAAAAGACCAAATGGACGAAAAGCCCAAATCGGAGCGGATCGTGGCGATCGTGGGGCGGCCCAACGTGGGCAAGTCCGCGCTCTTCAACCGCCTCGTCCGCCGCCGGCTGGCGATCGTCCACTCCGAGGAAGGCGTGACGCGCGACCGCCTGATGGCCCGCGCGGAATGGCTGGGCCAGCGCTTCCGCGTGGTGGACACCGGCGGCCTCGCGCTGATGGACCGCGCCAAATCCGGCGACGAGATCCTGCGGGCGACGGCGGACCAGGTGCAGGCCGCCATCGAGGACTCGGCGGCCGTGATCCTCGTGGTGGACCTCACGGCGGGCCTGCAGCCGCTGGACGTGGAAGTGGCGCGCTTGCTGCGCACCTCGGGCCGACCCGTGGCCGTGGCCGCCAACAAGGCGGACCTGCCGGAGCAGGATGAAAAGGCCGAAGATTTCGCGCCGCTGGGATTTCCCGCGTTCCCCGTTTCGGCGTCGCACAACCGCGGCATCGAGGATTTGATGGCGGCGGTGCTGCCGCACCTGCCGCCGGAGTCCGGGGAGGCCGAAATCCCGCGGCTGAAGGTGGCCGTGGTGGGGCGGCCGAACGTCGGCAAGTCGTCCTACGTCAACCGGCTGGCGGGCAAGAACCGCGTGATCGTTTCCGCCGTGCCGGGCACGACGCGCGATACGATCGACGTGCCCTTCACGCTGAAGGCGGCGGATGGCGCCGAGCGGCACTACGTGCTGGTGGATACCGCCGGCATGCGCAAGCAGGGAAAGGTGCACGAGTCGGTCGAGAAGTTCAGCCTGTTCCGCGCCGAGCAGTGCATCGCCGAGGCCGACATCGTCGTGCTGGTGATGGACGCGGAGGAGGGCCCGGGCTCCCAGGAAAAGAAAGTCGCGGCGATGATCCGCGAACACCGCAAGGCGTGCGTCGTTCTCGTGAACAAGTGGGATCTGGCGAAGGGGACGGACGTGAAGGCGTCCGACTACGAGGAAAGCATGCGCAAGGAGCTGTTTTTCCTGGGGGACATCCCCGTCTTGTTCGCGTCGGCCGCGACCGGATTCCAGATCCGCCGCAGCTTCGAGGTGATCGACGCCGTCGCTTCGCGCCTGGAGACGAAAATGCCCACGGGCGTTCTGAACCGCGTGATCCGCGACGCCTTCGCGAAATCGCAGCCGCCGTTCTCGCGCGGCAAGCAGCTCAAGTTCTACTACGCCACGCAGACCGGGATGAATCCGCCGCGCGTGACGCTGTTCGTCAACCATCCCGCGCTGAGCACGCCCGCGCACCAGGCCTTCCTGACGGCCCGCCTGCGCGAGGCGTTCGATCTGGCCGGCGTGCCGCTGATCCTGCGCTACCGCTCCAGCCACGGCGACCAGGGGCCGGAAGCCTCCCGCTGACGGGGAACCCGCCATTTTCCGAAGAGCGTCCATCCTGAAACCGCCCCCGCCGAGTCCCGGCGGCTTCCGCGAAATGGTGCGCGTGGCGTCGCCCATCATCGTGACGATGGCCTCGTTCACGATGATGCAGTTCGCCGACCGCATTTTCTTGGCGCACCACGGCTCGGTCTCGCTGCGCGCGGCGTTCCCGGCGGGCATCCTGGCGCTGACGCTGACCATGTTTTTCCAGGCGCTGGCGGGCTATTCGGGGACGTTCGTGGCGCAGTACCACGGGGCGGGGCAGAAGCCGGAATGCGGCCGCGCCACGGCGCAGGGGCTCTGGGTGGGACTGCTGACGTGGCCGCTGGGGCTGGCCCTGGTGCCGTTCGGATTTTGGCTGCTGTCCGCGGCCGGCCATCCCGCGGACGTGCTGGCGGCGGAAAAAACCTATCTCGGCATCCTGATGCTGGGCTGCGGATTCTGGTCCATGGGCAACGCCGCGTCGGGATTCTTCTCGGGCCGCGGCGACACGCGCACGCCGATGGTGGCGCACATCGTTTCGAATCTGGCCAACGTCGCGCTCGACTACGCCCTGATCTTCGGACACTGGGGCTTTCCGGCGTGGGGCATCGCGGGCGCGGCGGTGGCGACGGTGGTTTCCTCGGCGCTGGGGCTGGCGGTCCTGCTCGCGCTGTATTTCCGCAAGGAGTTCCGCGAGGAGTACGCCACCTGGACCGGCCAACGCCTGGACTGGCGCCTGATGAAGCCGCTGCTGCGCTACGGCGTGCCGGCCTCGATCAATTCCCTGCAGGACGTGGGCGCGTTTACGTTCTTCGTGGTGCTGCTGGGGCGGTTGCCGGCGGCGGACATGGCGGCCAGCAACATCGCGTTCAGCATCAACAACGTCGCCTTCATGCCGCTGCTGGGCATGGGCATGGCCGCGACGATCCTGGTGGGGCAGTACCAAGGCGCGCGCAAGCCTGCCACGGCGGAACGGGCCGGAATCACGGCGCTGAAGATCGGTTGGGCCTACATGGGCGTGATTGCGCTGTCGTTTCTGCTGTTTCCCCGGCCCTACTTCGCGCTCTTCACGGGCGATGCGCCCGGCATGGTGTCGCTGGGCGAGGTGCTGGGCAAGGGCCGCTGGCTGCTGGGGATGATGGCGCTGTGGGGGTTGCTGGACGCCATCAATCTCATCCTGGGCGGCGCCCTGAAGGGCGCGGGCGATACCCGCTTCGTGCTGGTTTATTCCGCCCTGGCGACCTGGCTGATCTGGATGCCCGGCGAACTCGTCCTGCTGCTGTGGCTCGATGCCGGCCTGATGGCGGCGTGGGTCTGGATGACGCTGTTCGTCTTCTTGCTCGCCGCCGGCTTCTGGCTGCGTTTCCAGCGGGGCAAATGGAAGACCATCGAAATGATCCCGCAGGCGCCGGTGGTAGTGCCGGTGGCGGAGGCGGCGATATGAAGATTTCGATCCTCACTCCCAACTACAACGGCGGATGTTGGCTGGCCCGCGGCATGGATTCGATCCTGTCGCAGGAACTCGCGCCCGGCGACGAGCTGGAATACCTCTTTCTCGACGGCGGCAGCACCGACGATTCGCTGAAGATCGCCGAAGCCCGCCGCGGCCGCCTTGCCGCGCTCGTCAGCGAGAAAGACAACGGTCCCGCCGACGCGCTGAACAAGGGCTTCGCGCGAGCCACGGGCGAACTGGTCGGCTGGCTGAACGCCGACGACGTCTACCGTCCCGGGGCGCTGGCCAAGGCCATCGCCGCCGCCAAGGCGCACCCGCAGGCCGCTTTCTTCTTCGGCAAGTGCCGCATCGTGGACGAGGACGGGAACGAGATCCGCGGCTTTCCGACCTTCGTGAAAAACGCGTGTTTTCCGTTTTCGTGCCGGTTCCTGATCCAATGCATCAACTACGTCTCCCAGCCGGCGTCGTGGTTCCGGCGGTCCGCGCTGGAAGCGGGGGGGGGGCTGCGGACGGACTTCAAGGCGGCGTGGGACTACGACTTGACGCTGCGCTTGTGGCGGCAGGGCGGGGGCGTGCGGATCGCCGGCGAACCGCTGGCGGACTTCCAGTGGCATCCGGGCTCGATCAGCGGCACCCACTACGAACGGCAGTTCGAGGAAGAATGGCGCGCGGCGGCGGCCGACGCCGGGAAATACTCGCCGCAAGCCGCGATCCACTGGTGCGTGCGCCACGGCATCGTGGGCTGCTACCGCTGGATGAACCGGCGCCGGAAGATCGGTTAGAGCGCATTCATCCGCCGCTTTCGTTATAGGCCGGGTGTCCCCACCCGGCGAAAGCCCGCCCGGTCAGGGGACCGGGCCTACAATTCGAAACCATACCCGATCTGGAACGGCTGCGCTAGGGCCGGAGGACGGCGTTGTCGATGAGGCGGGGCTTGCCGACCCAGACGGCGAGAGCCACGAGGGCGGGGGCGGAAATGAGACTCGAAAGGGGCTGGAGGGTTTCGTCGTCGACGACTTCGAGATAGTCGATTTTGGCGGCGGGATATTTCGCGACGAGCGCGCGCATGGCGGCGCCGAGCTTTTTCGGGTCGCGTTCGCCGGCGGCGAAAAGGCGTTCGCATTCGTCGAGGGCGCGGCGCAGGCAGACGGCCTGGGGCCGCTGGTCGGGCGACAGGTATTGGTTGCGGGAGGAGCGGGCAAGTCCGTCGGGTTCGCGGACGGTGGGGCCGGAGACGATTTCGACGGGGAAGCGCAGGTCGCGCACCATGCGGCGGATGACGCGGAGTTGCTGGGCGTCTTTTTCGCCGAAGACGGCGACGTGGGGGAGAACGACGTTGAAGAGCTTGGCGACGATGGTGCAGACCCCGTCGAAATGGCCGGGGCGCGCGGCGCCGCAGAGGGTGCGCGAGAGCGCGGTTTCCACGACGCCGACGCTGGCGCCTTCCGGATACATGTCGGAGACGGACGGGTGGAAGAGGACGTCCACGCCTTCCTTGTCGCAAAGGGCGCGGTCGGCTGCGAACGTGCGCGGGTAGGCCGCGAAATCCTCGTGGGGGCCGAATTGCGCGGGGTTGACGAAAACGGAGACGACCACGGCGTCGGCGTTCTTTTTCGCGATACGGACGAGGGACAAATGCCCTTCGTGGAGATTGCCCATGGTGGGGACGAAGCCGATGCGGCGGCCCTGGGCCCGGAGGGCCAGGGCGAGCTGCTGCAATTCGGCGGCGGATTCGATGATTTTCATACCGGGGGCAGAATAGCGCGGAGCGGGGGGGGGCA
>JBFXHR010000046.1:0-22049 GCA_050176815.1 Kiritimatiellia bacterium | reverse complement strand
GCAACGGGGCGGAAACGTGCTCTCACAGAGACACGGAGGCACGGAGGGGGAAGAAGGCCGCCAAACTTTGTGTCTCTGTGGCTTTGTGCGAGACGGATCGTATCGGGGCACGAAAAAGGCCGGGAGGAATTCCTCCCGGCCGCGAGCGGCGGTGGCCGTTTACTTCTTGTTGGCCTGGATGTAGGCGCGGGCGGCGTCCACCTGGCCGGCGCTGCCGAGCAGCACGTTCTTGGCGGCGATGAACTTCGCGTATTCGGGCATGAACACTTTGCCGGGATCGCGCAGGTCGAACTTCTCGGGGTGGTCCCGGAAGAATTCGCGGTGCACGCGGCACCAGACCAGGCGGCCGTCGGTGTCGATGTTGATCTTCGTGACGCCGAGCTTGGCCGCGCCGAGGAACTGGGAGGCGTCGACGCCCGAGGCGCCTTGGATGTTGCCGCCGGCGGCGTTGATGCGGGCGACTTCGTCCTGCGGCACCGAGGAGGAGCCGTGCATGACGAGCGGGAAGCCGGGGAGGAGCTTCTGGATCTTCTCGAGGATGTCGAAGCGCAGCTTCTGGTCGCCCTTGAACTTGAAGGCGCCGTGGGAGGTTCCGATCGCGCAGGCGAGGCTGTCGCAGCCGGTGGCCTTGACGAACCGGTCGGCCTCGTCGGGCTGGGTATAGACGTGCTCGGCGGCGACGACGTCTTCCTCGATGCCCTTGAGCTGGCCGATTTCGGCTTCGACGACGACGCCCTTGGCGTGGGCGGCGTCGACGACGCGCTTGGTGATTTCGACGTTCTTTTCGAAGGGCTCGGCGGAGGCGTCGATCATGACGGACGAGTAGCCCGATTGGATGCAGTCCATGCAGGTGGCTTCGTCGCCGTGGTCGAGGTGGATGGCGAAGACGGCTTCGGGGAAGATTTCGTTGGCGGTCTTCATCATGGCTTCGAGCATGAGCTTGTGGGTGTAGCTCCGCGCGCCCTTGGAGAGCTGCACGATGAACGGGGCCTGGCTGTCGACGTTGCCCTTGAACAGGCCCATGGTCTGCTCGAGGTTGTTGATGTTGTAGGCGCCGATGGCGTACTTGCCGTAGGCGTGCGCGAATAGTTCCTTGGTGGTAACGATCATGGGGGGTCTCCTGTTTGTTCTAAAGGGTTTCCGGCTCTTCGGGGACGGCATCCGCGTCTTCGTCTTCGTCGCCGTATTCATCCTCGTCGCCGGTGGCTTCCGCGCGCTGCAGATCGGCGAATCGCTCGGGGGACAGCAGGGCGGCCTGCCAATCCGCGAATTGGGATTGGGCGCGCTTGTTGCGGATGGCGGAGGCGATGTCGTCGCGGTAGGCGTCGAAATCGGAGATCTCGCCGGGGGTGCGTTCGGCCAGGTAGGCCAGGATCAAGCCGTCGGCGGCGGGAACGGGATCGGCGACTTCGCCCTGGTTGTAGGCGACCACGGCCTGCACGAGGGATTGGACGATTTCATTGGTGGAGGACGAGCCGGTCAGACCGCTGAACGGTTCGGCGGATTCCGCCTTCAGGCCGAAGGCCGCGACGGACTCGGCGAAGGATTTTCCGGCGGCGAGGCCGTCGACGGCGGCTTTCCGGACTTCGCCGGCCTTGGCCGACAGGGCGTCGGCGACGGCTTGTTGCTGGGCGGCTTCCAGGGCGCGGGCCTTGACTTCGTCGAATTCCGGAATGCGGGCCTCGAGTTTCTTTTCCAAGTAGATCACGTAGACGTTTTTCTCTCCCGCGACGGGAGCGCTGACGCGGTCGAACGCGTTGGGTTCCAGCGCGAAGGCGGCGGCGACGAAGGCGGCGCCGGCGTCTTCGAGCGGGAGGTCGAAGCGGGAGAAGGCGTCGAGCTTCTGGGCTTCCTTCCCGGTCTTTTGGGCTTCGGCGGCGAAATCGGGGACGGTGCCGTCGCGGTCGGGGATGGCGCGGAAGGCCAATTCGGTGGCGGCGGCGTCGGCCTTTTCCGCGGCGGCTTCGCGGCGCAGGGCCGCGACGACGTTCGTGCGGACGTCGTCCAGGTCGGCGACGGTTTGGCGGGGCTGTCCGTTCGCGTCGGTTTCCGTCGCGGTGTAGTCGTCGATGTGCAGTTCGTAGTAGTCGAGCACGTCGTCGTCGGCGATTTCGGCCTGGTCGTCGGCGTAGTCGGCGATGGGGAAGGCGGCGTAGGAGACGACGCACTGCTCGGGCACGGTGAACGCGGCCGGATTCCCGTCGTAGAGCCGGCGGGCGTCGGCCTCGGTCGTTTCCACGCCGGCCTCGACGTCCTGCGGGCGCAGGACGGCGTATTGCACGGTGAACTTGTCGAGGAGGGTATCGAACGTCCGGCGGATTTCGAGCGGGGTGACGTGGGCCTGGCGTCCGACCAGGAGGCCGAGCTTCTGGATGGCGATTTCCTCGCGGATGTGCTGTTCGAACTGGCCGGGGGTGAAGCCCATCGGGCGGATGACGTTCTGCAGGAACGCCTGGTACTGCTGGGGATTGTAGACCCGGTTGGTGTCGGCGAAGTTCGAGCGGATGGCGCCGACGAGTTCTTCGTCCGTCGCGGCGATGCCGAGCTTGGCGGCTTCGCGCAGGGTGGCCAGCCGCTGCCAGGACAGGCGGCGGAGGGCGGCGTCGGTTTCGGGGGTGGATTCGATTTCGCGGCCGAGGGCCAGGGCGCGGGACATGTAGGTGCTGAGATAGGCCGAGCGGAACTCGCCGTGGGAAACCGTCTCGCCGCCGAGGGTGCCGGCGGCGTTCGCCTGCTCGGCCTGGTCGAGGTCCGAAGGCCAGACCATGCCCCAGATCACGAAGGAAAAGACGATGACGATCAGGAACGCGCCCCAGAGCAGGCGGGACTGGATCAGGCGGTGGAATTTCGAAATCATCATGGTCATCGAGGACTCTCTTTCTGCGTGAAATCCGTTCCGCCGCACGGATCGGACCCCGGCGGAACACAATGGCGGGGGAGCATACGGAGGGCCGGGCGCGCGGGCAAGCGAGAAATTCGCCGGCAAAAACGCTCGACCGGGCCATTCCGGGATTGTCTTTTCTCCCGGGTTCGGTATCCTCCTCCTTTTGTTTGCATTCGAAATCGTGCCGGGAGCGGTTCGTTGAAGTTGCCATTCACGCATAAAATGCTGCAGGACTGGGGGGGGGCCGCGACCTTCCGGGACGGGCTGGCTTTGCACGAACGCGGGCTGGTGGGGGAGGCGGTCTTCGAAGCGCCGGTCATGAAGGGGACCATTGCCTGGGGCAGCCGCACGATCAAGACGGCCGCGCGGATCCTGCCGGACCATTCCTGCGAAAACCGGTGCCCCTGCCGCGACAACGTCGAGCGGGGGATCATCTGCGCCCACGTCGTCGCGCTGGGGCTGGCCCTGCTGTCGCGCAACGCCGATCCGGACCGCGAGCGCAAGCTGCAGGAGGAGGAACGCCGCGCCCGCCATCTGCGGCAGGCCGCGGAAAAGACGTTTTTCAAGCGGGCGGCGCCGGGGACGCCCGGCGCGCTGAATTGCGCCTTGCGGCTGGGCTTGCCGCGCGGCTGGCGCGAAGCGGCGGCCGCCGGGACGGTGCCTGTCCGCGTCTTCCTGGAATACCGCGGGGACGTCCATCCGGTCGGCGAGGTGCCCCGCGACGCCGTGCTCGGCCTGACGGAGAAAGACGAGGCCGTCCTGTTCGTGCTGGAGGAAATCGCCGGCGGGGAAATTCCCGGCGAGCTGTCCGCGGGCCTGGAGGATTTCGCCAACCTGCTCGCGCTGCTGCGGGACCGGTGCCTGTGGGAAGAGGGGGGGCGCGAATTGCCCGTGAACGCCACGCCCGTGGCGACGGTGCTGCGGGTGGACCTGGACCACGAGAACGGCGAACTCCTGCTGGTGGCGCATACCGAACTGCCCTTCCTGCGCGGCGCCGAATTCCCCACCTATCTGGTGGCCGGCCACTCGGGCTGGGTGTTCGGCGGCGGGAATTTCTGGCCGCTGGAAAAACTCCTGCCGGCGCCGCTGTGGGAAATCTACCGGCGGCAGGTCGTCGTGCCGCGCGCGGACGTGCCGCGCTTCCTGCGCGAGGAAATGCCGCGGCTGGCCGCGCAGATCCGGGTGGAGGCCGAAGTCGAGCCGGACGTGTTCGGCTTCGATCCCGAGACGCCCGAGTTCCGGCTGGAGGTGCGCGGCAGTCCCGCGAGCTTGGCCGTGCGGCTCGTCGCGGCCTACGGCGACGTGGAACTCGCCGCGGCCCAGGCGTCGGCGCGGGGATCGTTCGCGCATCCCGATCCGGACGACATCCTGCGCTACACGGTGCGCGACCTGCCCGCCGAGCGGCAGGCGCTGGCCGCGCTGGGGCGCTTTGGGCTGGCGGGCCGGACCGGCGCGGACCTGAATCCCGTCGTCGGCACCCGCGAGGTGCTCAATTTCCTCGGCCACGCGATTCCCGCGCTGCGGCGGAAAGGATGGAAGGTCGCCTGGGACGGCCGCATCCGCGCCACGATGGACGGCGCCGCGTTCGCCACGCCCGTCGTGCGCATCGACCCCGAGACCGGCGACAACGGCTGGTTCGACGTGCGCTTCGACTACGACGACGGCGCCGGCGGCAGCCTGTCCTCCGCCGACGTCCAGCGGGCGCTGCTCAAGGGCGACGCCTTTTTCGAGCACAAGGGAAAAACCGTTCTGCTGGATGCGGACGCCATCCGCGCCCTGCAGAGCGTGTTCAGCGATTGCGCCTCGGGCGAGGGGCGCCAGGCCGGCAGCTTTCGCCTCGCGCCCGTCTACGCCGCCTATGCCGCCAGCGCCTTGCAGGCCCTCGACGGCGTGGACGTCGAAGCCCCGCCGGCGTGGCTGCAGGGCGCCGCGCAGAAAAACCGCCTCGCCGCGATGGATGCCGAGCCGCTGGATCCCGCCCTCGAGCGCATTCTGCGCCCCTACCAGAAGGAGGGCGTCCAGTGGCTTCGCTTTCTGGAACGCAACCGGTTCGGCGGCATTCTGGCCGACGAAATGGGCCTGGGCAAAACCCTCCAGGCGCTCGTGTGGCTGTCGATGGCCACGGCCGAACGCACGGGCGCCGCGCGCAAGCCCTCGCTGATCGTCTGTCCGACCAGCCTGGTGGAGAACTGGGCCGCCGAGGCGGCGCGCTTCACGCCGTGGCTCAAGATCGGCGCCATGACCGGCGCGGACCGCCACGAGCGCTGGAAGGATTTGTCCACGCTCGACGTCGTGGTCACGTCCTACGCCCTGATGCGGCGCGACGTCGATCTCTACGCGCCGCTGGATTTCATGGCCGTCGTGCTCGACGAGGCGCAGCACATCAAGAACCACTCCACGCAGAACGCGCAGGCCGCCAAGCGGCTGCGCGCCGAGCACCGCGTCGTGCTGACCGGAACGCCCATCGAAAACGGCGTGTCCGACCTGTGGAGCATCATGGATTTCCTGATGCCGGGCTATCTCGGCAGCCACGAATCGTTCCGGTCGAACATCGAGCAGCCCATCGCGCAGGGCGGGCCGGAAGGGGAGCTGGCGCAGTGGAAGATCCGCCGCAAGCTGCGTCCGTTCCTCCTGCGCCGGATGAAGCGGGACGTCGCCAAGGAGCTGCCGCCCAAGATCGAGCGCATCGCGGTCTGCGCCCTGAGCGCCGACCAGAAGAAGGTCTACGAAGGGCTGCTGGAACGTTCGCGCCGCAAGATCGCCGAGCTGGTCGCCGCGCAGGGCTTCCAGCGGTCCAAGTTCGAAATCCTCAATACGCTGCTGCGCCTGCGGCAGACCTGCTGCCATCTCGACCTGCTCAAGCTCGAAGGCCTCGAAGCGAAGGAGCCTTCCGCCAAGATGGATTTGTTCTTCGAGCTGCTGGACGAGGCGATGGACGCCGGCCACCGCGTGCTGGTCTTCAGCCAGTTCGTGTCGATGCTGACGATCCTGCGGCGCGAGCTCGACCGCCGCCGCGTGCGCTACTGCTATCTCGACGGCGCCACGCAGGAACGGCTGAAGATCGTGCAGGAATTCAACCGCACGCCGTCCATTCCGCTGTTCCTGATCAGCCTGAAGGCCGGCGGCACGGGCCTGAACCTGACCGGCGCCGACATGGTCGTCCACTACGATCCGTGGTGGAACCCCGCCGTGGAAAACCAGGCCACCGACCGCGCCTACCGCATCGGCCAAAAGCGCACCGTCTACAGCGTGAAGCTCATCGCGCAGGACTCCGTCGAGGAGCGCGTGCTCGCCCTCCAGCGCAAGAAGCAGAAGCTGTACAACGCCACCCTCGAGGACGGCGACGACGCCACCGACGTCCACAACCTCACCTGGGAAGACGTCCAGGAGCTGCTCGCGCTGTAGGCCGCGTGCCTCCCGCGCGGCGGGTTTTCCGGTTTTTGCGCGCGGCTCTTGCGCCGGGGATTTCAAAACCTTGGCCGGCCTCCGACGCCACCGGCCCGCGCCGGTCAAGCGATTTTGATTGCATTTCGGGGGGGGAAGGCGGAAAAGCCACCGTCGAAATTCCGTCGGCGGGAGTGCCGGCCACCATGTGGAACCCCTTGCATCAAGGAATCGAAGCCGCCTTCAACGTCGCGCTGGGCGCGACGTTCGCGCTGTCGTGGATCTATTGCGTCCTGACGGCGGCGGCGCTGGCGTTCCGCCGCCGCCAGTCCGGGAGCGAACCGCTGCCGGCGGGGACCCGCCTTCCGCCGGTGACGGTTCAAATCCCGACCTACAACGAGCTGGCGGCGTTGAATTGCGCCCGGTGCTGCCTGGATTTCGATTATCCCGCGGAGCAACTGCAAATCCTGATCGGCGACGACAGCAACCGGCCGGAAATCTCCCGGGAAATCGACGAATTTGCCCGCGCGAATCCGCGGGTGCGGGTGTGCCGGCGGGGGAGCAACGCGGGCTACAAGCCGGGCAATTTGAACCACATGCTGAAGGAAACGACGGGGGATTACCTGCTGGTCCTGGATTCGGATTTCCTGCCGGAAAAGGATTTTCTGCGGCGGCTGGCGGTTCCGGCGGCGCGGGATCCTTCGCTGGCGGGGGTGCAGGCGTCCTGGCGCGTGGCCAACGCCCGGCAGAACTACAGCACGCTGATGGGCGCGGGCATCGTCAACGTGATCCACGCGGTGATTTTGCCGCTGCTGAAACGGACCGCCAAGACGGGCATGTTCTGCGGATCCGCGGAGCTGGTCCGCAAGGATCTGCTTGCCGCGCAGGGCGGATGGACGGTGGGGGCGCTGACGGAAGACGTGGATTATTCGCTGCGGGTCATGGCCCGGGGCCGGCGCATCGAATACCTGGAAGATTTGTCCTGCTCCTGCGAGACCCCGCATACGCCGAAGGATTTGTTCCGCCAGCAAATGCGCTGGGCCTACGGCGTGATGCGCGCGCTGATGGCGCACGGCGGCCGGCTGCTGGTTTCCCGGTTGGCGCGCAAGCGGACGAAGGCGGCGGTGGCCTGTTTCTGCGGCGGCTACCTGATGGTGGCCCTGATGCTGTCGACGACGATTCTCGGGGCGCTCGGCGTCGCGACCGGCTGGGCGGGGGGCGCCGGCGCTTCCGGCGGTTTCCTGTCCGGCGGGATCGGGGGTTCCCTGGCGAATTTCCTGCTGACCTGCGGCATGCTGGTTTCGTCGGTGTGCGCCGGGTTCATGAGCGGATTCGGCGCGCGGAGCGCGCAGAAGCTGGTGGTCGCCTCGCTCAGCATCGGTTTCGTCCTGCTGTTTTTCGTGGGCAAAGGGCTGGCCAAGGCCTTGCTCGGCCTGCCCATGCCGTGGTTCATGCTGAAGAAAAACGGCAACGAACCAGCCGCCGTTCGGACGGCGTAGATGGTTTTGTGGTTGTAGGCCCGGTCCCCTGACCGGGCGGGGGAACGCCGCGTGGGGGCACGCGGCCTACAGCGAATCGCCAAGGAGATCGCGGATTTATTTGCCCGCACCGGCGCCTATTCCGCCGGCGATTCGGCGGGGACCGGGGCGGGTTCCGCTTCGGGCTCGGCCGCGTCCGACTCGGGCTCCTCGAAATCCGACGAGTCCATTTCCTCGAAGCCGGGGAAATCCTCGTCCTCCTGCTCGTCGAAGCCGGGGAAATCCTCCATCTCCTGGTCCCGCTGCATCTGTTCGAACTCCGCCATGCGGTCGGCCATGGCCTTCTGCTTGATCTCGAGCCATTTCTGGGCGATGGCGGAGATGTCGCTCAACCGGAAGCGGAGGCGGCCCATGGCGCCGCCGGCGGCCCGGTAGACGTGGGCGGCGAGACAGCCCGGCCCGTCCGGAATGGACGGGGCGACGGCGCTGCCGGTGATTTCGTCGGCCAGCCCGGCGTAGGCGCGGACCAGATCGAACAAGGCCGCGTGCGACGCTTCCAGCGTCTGGGGATCCGGCGCGGGATAGAAGGCCTTCCACGATTCCCGTTCGGCCACGGGGGTGCCCGTGCCGTCGAGCGCGCGGTCCACGAGGGCGTCGGTCAGCTCCGGCCCGCCGCTGCCCATCAGCAGCCCGTCCGGCAGCCACGCCATTTCGGCGGCGATTTCGGTCGGCAAGCCCTCCGGCCAGAACGACAGGATGGGTTCCTGCAGGGTCAGGCGGTAGGTGACGGAATCCACGGGAATTCCGCGGTATTCGCGCGGTTCGCCCATGGCCACGGCGAATTCGAACGGCGCGGGCGCTCCGGTCTCGGCCGCGGCGGCGGCCAGGGCGGCCCGGAACATGTCCGCAGAGTTCTGGACCGTCTGGATGGCCAGCGCCCGCATGGCTGCGGAATCCTTGGCCGCGACGTACTCGGCGAAGCGCAGCGGCCGCTCTTTCGTCGGCGGCAGAAGGGCAAAACCGAAATCGCCGGCCATCTGGGCCCAGGAGGCCTTGGAACGGCCCAAAAGGGCGCGCATCTGTTCGGCGGGCAGGGCCGCCGGGGCGGACGCCATCGTTGTTTCGGCGAAGCGGAAATAGGGATCGGCCAGCAATTCCAGGTTGCCCATGTGGGCGGTTTCGACGAACAGGGCGTCCGGCAGATTCACGACGTTGGCTTTGGGGGAGGGGGAGCGGACGGTGTCGAACCAGGCGGACAGCGTGGTGTTCGCGGCGGGGACCAGGCGGGCATGGACGCCGAGATGCGTCTTGGAGACGCCCAGGCCCAGGGTGGCGTCCTGCACTTGGCGCGCCGCGGCCAAATAGGCGTCGGCGTACAGGTTGCCCATGGCCGCCGTCGTGCCGGGGATTTCGGGATTCGCGAGGAACGCCTTGTCCATCTGTTCGCGGACGAGGGGCCCGAACGCCTCCGCGATCGCCGCCGGGCGGAGTTGGACGGCGACGACGCCTTCCACGGGCAGGATCGGGGGCAGGGTTGCCAGCGCGTCCGCCGTCTGGCGGACCGTTTGCGCGCGGTCGCCGGCGATGAGCGTCTGGCCGTTCTTCAGGAAATAGACCTCCCCGAACGGCAAGGACGGGCCGGAGGCGGGAGGGGCGAAGTGCAGGAGGCCGTCCGCGGTTTCGCTTGCGCTGGTCCAGCCGGCCTGGCCGAGGCTGGCCAGATAGTCGGCGCCGTCGTTCTCGACCGGCAGCAGGACCGTCGCGGTGCCTTGCGCGCTGCCGTCGTCGAGCCACAGGGCGCGCAAGGTGCCGTTGGGCTGGATGCCCATGCCGGACATCGTGCCCAGCGCGCCGTAGATGCCCATGGTCACCATTTCGCGCGGCACGGGCTGGCCCGCCGCCTGGGTCAGTTCGAAAACGGCGCCGGCCAGGTTGTCGATGCCCCGGATTTCCAGGATGCCGAGGACGGGCGGCGCCTCGCCGGCCTGAACCGCCGCGCCGATCGCCGCCATCGCCAGAAACAACGCCACTGTCTTTTTCACGGGGAATCCTCCGGGGTTGGGTGCCTTTTCCATCGGCGGGCAGTATATCGCGCCCCGGCCCCGGAAAGAAAGAAAAAGCAAAACGGGGCTTGCAGGATGAACGCGGGTTCAGTTATATTGCGGACAACCCAGGAGAACGCCATGCCCCGAGACATCCATCTTGCCGAGAAGATCCGCCTGCTCCGCCGGTTTTGGCGGCAGGAGCGCCGTCCGCCCACCTACGCCGAGATGCTCGGGCTGTTCGGCTACAAGTCCAAGAACGCGGTGTTCGGCCTGCTGCGCCGCCTCGAGGAGGAAGGCTACGTGGCCAAGGACGCCAACGGGCGCATCGCGCTGCTGCCCAAGCTGACGGGGACGGTCCGCGTGCTGGGGTCGATCGCGGCGGGGTTCCCGGCGCCGGAGGAGCAGCAGGAGGCGGAGGCCGTCACGCTGGACGAATACCTGGTGAAGAACCCGGACCACACCTTCATGCTGACGGTGCGCGGCGATTCCATGATCGACGCCGGCATCCTGCCGGGCGACATCGTCCTCGTCGAAAAAGGCCCGCGGCCCAGCCAGAACGACATCGTCGTCGCCTGCGTGGACGACGAATGGACGCTGAAATACTACGTCCGCGACGTCGCCGGCGTGCGCCTCGAGCCCGCGAACCGCAAGTACAAGTTCATCCGCCCCCGGCGCTCCCTCGAGATCGGCGGCATCGTCCGCGCGGTCATCCGCAAATACTAGTTTTACGTAGCACGTAAACTTTTTCCGCGGATTTTACGTCGTACGTAAAATTTCCGTACGTCGCACGTAAAACCGGCGGGCCCGCCGGGGGCGGGGCGCCGCGCCCCGCCCGTTTCCCGGGGGGGGACAATTTTGCTTTGCGAGGGGGAGGGGGGCGGGTAGGATGCGCGGATTGTTTTTTCGGAAAGAGAAGGAAAGATGAGAATTTTGTCGGGCATCCAGCCGTCGGGCAAGCTGCACGTCGGAAACTATTTCGGGATGATGCGGCCGGCCCTGGAACTGCAGAAGAAAGGCGACGCGTACCTGTTCATCGCGAACTACCACGCGCTGACGTCGGTGGCGGACGCGGCGGCGCTGCGGCAGGGGACGTGGGACGTGGCGCTGGATTTCCTGGCGTGCGGACTGGATCCGGAACGGACGGCGTTCTACCGGCAGAGCGATTTGCCGGAAGTGCACGAGCTGGCGTGGATCCTCTCGAACGTGACGCCGCTGGGGCTGCTGGAGCGGTGCCATTCGTACAAGGACAAGCTGGCGAAGGGCATCGCCCCGAACCACGGCTTGCTGGCGTATCCGGTGCTGATGGCGGCGGACATCCTGATCGTGCAGTCGAACGTGGTGCCGGTGGGCCGGGACCAGAAGCAGCACGTCGAGGTGACGCGCGACATCGCCCTCAAGTTCAACCACGCCTTCGGCGAGACGTTCGCGATTCCCGAGCCGTCGATCCCGGAGGACGTGGCGGTGGTGCCGGGCCTCGACGGGCAGAAGATGTCGAAGAGCTACGGCAACACGATCGAAATCTTCGGAGACGTGAAGGCGGCGAAGAAGCGGATCATGGGGATCGTGACCGACAGCAAGCCGCTGGAGGCGCCGAAGGACCCCGAGACGTGCAACGTGTTCAAGCTCTACAGGCTGTTCGCCGCGCCGGAACAGCAGGCCGACCTGGCGGCGCGGTACCGCGCGGGGGGGCTGGGCTACGGGACGGCGAAGAAGGAACTGGCGGAGCTGTTCGACGCGTATTTCGCGCCGATGCGGGCGAAGCGCGCGGAACTGGCCGCGAACCCGGACTACGTCGAAAGCGTCCTGCAAAAGGGCGCGGCGAAGGCGCGGGCGCTGGCGGCCGAGACGGTCCGGAAGGCCCGGCGGGCGGTTGGATTGGAATGAGTCCATTCCAATCCGAAATTAAGAATTAAGAATGAAGAATTAGGAATTTCGCCGTCCCATGTCCCAAGAAGAATACAAGGTCAAGCTGGAGGTGTTCGAGGGGCCGCTCGACCTGCTGCTCTATCTGATCAAGAAGGAAGAGCTCGAAATCCACGACATCCCGATGGAGAAGATCACGGCGCAGTACGTGCAGTACATCGAGCTGATGCAGATGCTGGACCTGAACGTCGCGGGGGAATTCCTGGTGATGGCGGCGACGCTGATGATGATCAAGAGCCGCATGCTCTTGCCGGTGGAAGAGCGGCCGGAGCTGGAGGAGGAAGAAGAGGATCCGCGCTGGGACCTCGTGCGGCAGCTGGTCGAATACAAGAAGTTCAAGGACGCGGCGCTGCACCTGGAGGCGCTGGAGCTGCGCCGGGAAGACATTTTCGGACGCGACGGGGCCGAGGCGGTGATGGGCAAGGAGCCCGAAGTGGCGCTGCACGACGTGGGGCTGTTCGACCTGATCAGCGCGTTCAGCGAGGCGCTCAAGAAGGTCAAGAGCGAGGAGCTGCGGGAGATCTTCGCGGAACGCTTCACGGTGGCGGAGAAGATCGAGGCGCTGGGCGAACGGCTGCGCCGGGAAGGGAAATTCTCGATTTCGCGGATGTTCGAGGGGATGCGGTCGCGGCACGAGATCGCCTGCACGTTCCTGGCGCTGCTGGAGCTGATCCGGCTGAACCAGGCGCGGGCGGTGCAGAACGAGACGTACGGGGAGATTTCCATTGAGCGGGCGGACGGCATCGTCGAAATGGTGCCGCCGCTGGTGGACGAGGCCCCGGCGGCGCCCGCCGGGGACGAATGAGGAAACGACGATGAACGATTTCACGTTGCCGGAGCTCAAACAGATCATCGGAGCGATGCTGTTCGTGCGGAAGGAGCCGCTGGCCGCGGCGGAAATCCGCCGGGTGCTCGCCGCGACGGCCGAGCGGCGCGGGGGCATCACGAGCGATTTCGCGAAGGCGAGCGAGGCGCAGGTCCTCGAGGCCGTGGACGCGCTGGGGCGCGAGCTGTCCGAGCGCAAGAGCGGCTTCCACGTCATCGAGGTGGCGGGGGGCTACCGGCTGGAGAACGACGCGAATTGCGGGCCGTGGCTGCGGACGATGCTGCAAAAGGGGCGCGGGGCGCGGCTGTCCCTGCCCGCGCTGGAAACGCTGGCGATCATCGCCTACCGGCAGCCGTGCGTGCGCTCGGAGATCGAAGCGGTGCGCGGCGTGGCCGTGGACGCGATCCTGCGGAACCTGCTGGAAATGCAGCTGATCCGCGTGGTGGGGCGCAGCGAGCTGCCGGGGCGTCCGTGGATGTTCGGCACCACGCAGAAGTTCATGGAGCATTTCGGGCTGAAAAGCCTCGACGATCTGCCGGGCACGGACGAGTTGCGGCGGCTGGAAGCCGAGCAGGCGCGGACGCGGGCGCCGAAAGCGGCGGAACCGGAACTGCCGCCGGAAGATCCCAACCAAATGAAGCTGTCGGCGATCGAAGAAGCGGCGGCAGCCGGGACGGAGGCGGACGCCGGCGCGGCGGACGAAGAAGAGCCGATCGAGCGCGAAGGATTGTCGGAAGAGGAAATCGTCGGGGGCGAGGACGAAGAGGAAGAGTACGACGACGAGGATGACGACGACGAAGAGGAAGACGAGGACGAAGAACCATGAGCCCGTTTGCGCGGTTGGCGAATCCGTTCGCCCAATGGCGGGATTCGGCCTGCCGGAGCACGCGAGCGTGAGCGTGGGAACGGCGGCGGGAAACGAGCCGTTTCCGGGGGCGCTGGCCAATGCGCTGGCGGAACTGGAGTAGCGCGGCGGCATGGGCATGGCGTTTCCCAGCGGCATTTTCGATTTCGGGGCCCGGCCGATCGGGAGCGGGGAGAACCGGCGGGCGGCGGGGTTCATCCGCGCGGAGGCGGAACGGATGGGATACGAGGTGCGTTCCCTGCCGTTCCTGTGTCCATACTGGGAACCGGGGCCGTCCGCGGCCGAGCGGGGCGGGACGAAAGTCGACGTTTTCGCCGGCCCGTTTTCGCCGGGCTTCGACGCGACGCGCGAGGTGGTGGTGGCGACGACGCCGGAGACGCTGAAGGCGGCGGACGGCGCAGGGAAAATCCTGTTCCTGCGCGGCGAAATCGCGAAGGAACCCCTGGCTCCGCGCGATTTTCCGTTCTATTTTCCCGACGAACACAAGGCGATCTACGAGGCGTTGGACGCGATGGAGCCGGCCGGGATTTTGGCGGCGACGGGACCGCATCCCTCGTGCGGACTGAATCCGTTCCCGATGTTCGAGGACGAGAAATTCCGGATCCCGACGGCCTACGTGGCTGCGGCGGGGGCGGCCACGTTGCTGTCGGCGAATGGACCGATGGGGTTGCGGATTGAATCGAAGACCACGGACCGGCCCGGCGAACAACTGGTGGCCGCGAAAAAGGCCGCCGGCGAGTCGCAGGGGAAGATCGTGGTGTGCGCGCACATGGATACGGCGTATGGAACGCCGGGAGCGCTGGACAACGCGGCGGGCGTGGCGGTGCTGCTGGGGGCGATGGAGCGGCTGAAGGGTTACGCGGGGCCGTACGACCTGGAATTCGTGCCGTTCAACGGCGAGGATTCGGGCGCGGTGAAGGGCCATCTGGCCTATCTGGAAAAATACGGCGGCGAGTTCGGCCGCATCCGGCTGGCGGTGAACGTCGACGCGGCGGGGAGCAAGGGATCGACGACGCACGTGTCGGCGTACCATCTGGATGAAGCGCGGCAGGGGTGGCTGGATGCCGAGATCGCGAAATACGCGGGCATCTCGCGCGGACCGGAATGGGTCGAAGGCGACCACTCCGTTTTCGCATTCCAAGGGGTGCCGTGCCTGGCGGTGACCTCGTCGGACCTGCGGGAGGGCGTGATGAAGATTTCCCACACGCCGAAAGACACCCGGGAACGGGTGGATCCGGGTTTGCTGGACGAGGCGGGAAAATTCATCGCCGGACTGGTGCGGGGATTCTGAGGGCGGGCACGTTTTTTTTGTGGCCAACGGCGGCGGGACGTGGTTCAGTGGGTAAAGCGTTTTAGCAAGGAGTGGAAATGCCCCGCAGGGACGACATTTCGAAGATTTTGCTGATTGGCGCGGGCCCCATCGTCATCGGGCAGGCGTGCGAGTTCGACTATTCCGGCGCCCAGGCCTGCAAGGCGCTGCGCGAGGAGGGCTACGAAGTCGTGCTGGTCAACAGCAACCCGGCGACCATCATGACCGATCCCGGATTCGCCGACCGCACCTATATCGAACCCCTTACGGAAGAGGCCTTGACCGCGATCATCCGGCGGGAACGGCCGGATGCGCTGCTGCCGACGATGGGCGGCCAGACGGCGCTGAATTTGGCCGTGAAGCTGGAAGAAAACGGCATCCTGAAGCGCTACCACGTGGAACTCATCGGCGCGACGGCCGACGTGATCCGCCGCGCGGAAGACCGCGGGCTCTTCAAGAAGGCCATGGCGGAAATCGGCTTGGCCGTCCCGCGCTCGGGTTCCGCGCACACGCTCGAAGAGGCGCGGCAGGTCCGGGCGGAAATCGGCGCGTGGCCGGTCATCCTCCGGCCCGGCTTCACGCTGGGCGGCGCGGGCGGGGGCATCGCGCGCAGCGAAGCGGAGTTCGAGGCCATCTGCGCCAACGGGCTCGCGCTGAGCCCGGTGAGCGAAGTGCTGATCGAGGAATCGGTGCTGGGCTGGAAGGAATTCGAGATGGAGGTCATGCGCGACCGCAAGGACAACGCGTGCATCGTGTGCTCCATCGAAAATCTCGATCCGATGGGCGTGCATACGGGCGACAGCATCACCGTCGCGCCGGCGCAGACGCTGACGGACCGCGAATACCAGGCGCTCCGCGACGCCAGCCTGGCCGTCATGCGCGCCATCGGCGTGGAAACCGGCGGCGCCAACGTGCAGTTCGCCGTGAATCCGCGCGACGGGCGCCTCGTCGTCATCGAAATGAATCCGCGCGTGAGCCGCAGCTCCGCGCTGGCCTCGAAGGCCACCGGATTTCCCATCGCGAAGATCGCGGCCAAGCTCGCGGTCGGCTATACGCTCGACGAACTGCCCAACGACATCACGCGTTCGACGCCGGCCTGCTTCGAGCCGTCGCTGGATTATATCGTCGTGAAAGCCCCGCGCTTCGCTTTCGAGAAATTCGCGGGCTCGGACGACACGCTGACGACGCAGATGAAATCCGTCGGCGAAACGATGGCCATCGGCCGCAATTTCAAGCAGGCCTTGCAGAAGGCGCTGCGGTCGCTGGAAATCGGCCGCGCGGGCCTCGTGCGCCGCGCGGACGTCGAAGGCGCGCTGTCGGACGCGGAACTGGAAAAGGCGGTGGCGCGGCCGAGCCCGCAGCGCCTGTTCCATCTGCGCGAAGCCCTGGCCCGCGGCTGGGAAATCGGCCGCGCCGCGCAGTTGTCGGGCGTGGATCCCTGGTTCCTGCGGCAGATCGCCGAAATCGTCGCCTTCGAGCCGGAAATCCAAGGGGCCAAAACGTTGGCCGGGCTGGAATCCGACCGGGCGCTCTTCGCCCAGGCCAAGGAATTCGGATTTTCGGACAAGCAGCTCGCGGCGCTGCTGGACGCGGCGGAGGGCGACGTGCGTGCGGCGCGGGAGCGCCTCGGCCTGCGGCCGGCCTACGGCGTCGTGGACACCTGCGCGGCGGAATTCGCCGCCGCGACGCCGTACTTCTATTCGGCCTACGGCGACGAGCCGGAAGCGCCGCTGCCGCCGGCGACCAAGAAGAAGATCATGATCCTCGGCGGCGGGCCCAACCGGATCGGGCAGGGCATCGAATTCGACTACTGCTGCGTGCATGCCTGCCAGGCCCTGCGCGCGGCGGGCTTCGAGACCGTCATGGTGAACAGCAATCCCGAGACGGTCTCGACGGATTACGACACCAGCGACCGGCTCTATTTCGAGCCCGTGACGCTGGAGGACGTGCTGGAAGTCTATCGCCGCGAGCGGTGCGACGGCGCCATCGTGCAGTTCGGCGGGCAGACGCCGCTCAATCTTGCGCTGGATTTGAAAGCGGCCGGCGTGAACGTCGTCGGCACGAGCCCGGAAGACATCGAAAAGGCCGAGGACCGCGAATTCTTCAAGCAACTGGCCGACCAGGTCGGCGTGAAGCAGCCGGCGAATGGCACGGCGAAGGACGTGGCTGGGGCGCTGGCCATTGCGCGGCGCATCGGGTTTCCGGTGTTGGTGCGGCCGTCGTTCGTGCTGGGCGGCCGGGCCATGGCGATCGCCTATTCGGAACCGTTCTTCGAGAAATTCTGCGCCGAGGCTTTCGCGGTATCGGAAGGCCGCCCCGTGCTGATCGACAAGTTCCTCGAGGACGCCGTCGAAGTGGACGTGGACTGCATCGCCGACGGCGAGATCGAAGTGATCGGCGCCGTGATGGAGCACATCGAAAAGGCCGGCATCCACAGCGGCGACAGCGCCTGCGCGATCCCGCCGCAGGGACTTGATTCGGCCATCGTCGACCGCATCCGCGAGCATACGCGGGCCTTGGCGCGCGGCCTGAACGTGCGCGGCCTGATGAACGTGCAGTACGCCGTGCAGGACGGCGAGGTCTATATCCTCGAAGTCAATCCGCGCGCCTCGCGGACGGTCCCGTTCGTGAGCAAGGCGACGGGCGTGCCGCTGGCGGGCTATGCCGCGCGCGTGATGGCGGGCGAATCGCTCAAGCAGATCGGCTTCACCCGGGAAGTCGTCCTGCGCCATGTGGCAGTAAAAGAAGCCGTCCTGCCGTTTGCGCGGTTCCCGGGCTGCGACGTGCGCCTGACGCCCGAAATGAAATCCACCGGCGAAGTCATGGGCATGGACCCCGATCCCGGCATGGCGTTCGTGAAAAGCCAGCAGGCCGCCGGCAACCCGCTGCCCGGCGGCGGCGGCGTCTTCATCAGCGTCTCCGGCGAGCGGTCCTCCGACCGCGTGGAAATGGTGAAATGCGCCAAGGAGCTGGTCGAGATGGGCTACGGCATCTGGGCTACCTGCGGCACCGCCACCTTGCTGCGCGAGTCGGGCGTGGCGGCCCGCGCCGCGTTTGCGATTTCCGAAGGCCGGCCGCATGTCCTGGATCTGGTGCTCGACGGCGCCGTGGGCTGGATCGTCAACGTGCCTTCCGGCTGCCAGCCGCAGCTCGACGAGGTCAAGATGCGCACCGAGGCCGTGCGCCGAGGCATCCCGATGACGACGACCATTCGCGGCCTGCGCGCCGCGCTCGACGGCCTCAAGACCCTGCGCCGCCACAAGGAATTCGAAGTGCTTTCCCTGCAGGAATACAACCGGGCCACGGCCCGAAAGGGGGCGAAGTCGTGAGCGGCCTTGCGGACAACTGGGCGGCGCGGCGGGAGAAGAAGGCGTTCCTGGCGCTGGCGGACGGCACCGTGATCCGGGGCTGGTCGTGCGGCGCGGCCGCCGACCGCCTCGGCGAAGTCGTGTTCAACACCGGCATGACCGGCTACGAGGAAATCCTGACCGATCCGTCCTACGCCGGGCAGCTCGTCACGCTGACCATGCCGGAAATCGGCAATACGGGCTTCAACCGCGAGGATTTGGAATCCGCCGCCATCCACGCGAACGGATTGATCGTCCGCGAAATGAATCCTCCCTCCAACTGGCGGTCGGAGGAAACCCTCGAAGCGGCGCTGAACCGCTGGAACGTGCCTGCGCTGGCGGGGGTGGACACGCGCGCCCTGACGCTCAAGCTGCGCGAAGGCGGCACCCAGAAGGCCTATCTGTGCGCGACGGGATCGGTTTCGCCGGAGGAAGCCGTGGCCAAGGCCCGCGCGTGGGAAGGGCTGGACGGTCAGGATTACGCCTCCAAGGTATCCACGCCGGAGGCCTACGACTGGACGGGCGAGTTGCTCGAAAACGCCCCGCTCGTGGCCGTGCTCGACTATGGCGTCAAGCGCAACACCCTTCGCCTGCTGGAGCGCGAAGGCTTCCGCGTGCGGGTGCTCAACGCCCATGTCTCCGCCGCTGAGGTGCTCGCGCTGAAGCCGGCGGGCGTCATGCTTTCCAACGGGCCCGCCGATCCCGCGGCCTTGCCGTACGCGGCCGAAACGATCCGCGGCTTGCTGGGGAAAGTGCCCATCATGGGCATCTGCCTCGGACACCAGTTGCTGGGTCTCGCGCTGGGTGGCAAGACCTGCCGACTCAAGTTCGGCCACCACGGCTGCAACCATCCGGTGAAGGATCTGCGCGCGGGCACCGTCGAAATCACCTCCCAGAACCACAACTATATGGTCGCGGCGGACAGCCTCGATCCGGCGGCGGTGGACGTCACGCATGTCAGCCTGAACGACGGCACCGTCGAAGGCCTGGAAGCGAAGAAATATCCCGCGTTTTCCCTGCAATACCACCCCGAAGCCGCTCCCGGCCCCCACGATGCCGTGCCCGCCTTTGCGCGGTTCCGCGCAATGATGGCCAAGGCTTGAAATCCGTTTCAACTGCGAAATTCGCGAATGGCGCGAATGGGGGCGGGGGATCTCAATATCCAATAACCAACATCCAATGGCTGCGGAGGTAGGGACGGCTCTCCGAGCCGTCCGGACGCAATTATTTCAATATTCAATATCCAATAATCAATCTTCAATGTTCAGGAGGAACAGAGGGTAGAGACGGCGGGCCGCGCTGTCCGGGCTGTTCGGTTCGGTTGTAGCCGGGGGCGGTGACCCCGGGGAATTCAAGAACGCGACGGGTTGAGCCAACCCGCCCTACCTCACGGGAAATCTCAATATTCAATAACCAATGTCCAATTTCCAATGTCCAACGGATAGGGCGGGGCGGGTATCGGAAATCTGTTCTCGCACGGAGACACGGAGGGCACGGAGTATGGAACCCGACCGAGAACCCCTCTGCGTCTCTGTGCCTCTGTGCGAGCAGGATTCAGGGCCGGCAAGGATCGAACCGGGCCGAGGCGCGGAGCAGGTCAAGGAAGCGCCGGTCTTTTAGAAATGCGGCGTTGGAGATGGGAAGCGTGCGCTTGGCCTTGGCGGTGCCTTGCAGGAGCCGCGCGGGATCGGGCAGGAATGCGCCGTGGACAAAGCCCACCAAAACTTGGCCGCGCCAATAGTAGAGCTGGCAGATGCCGCCTTTGACCGCCCTGTCCGGGTCCGGCTTCTGGTAGGAGAGGGCGCCCCATTTTACGCGCTCGTGGCAGGCCGGGACGGCGTTCAGGATCGCACGTCGCGCGGCCAGCAACAGCCGCAACTCCGCCTTCGTGGCGTCCGGAAACAACCGCGCGATCTGGTCTACGTACAGGCGGAGCATGGTCATTGCGAAATTATGGAAAACCCGTTTTCACGCGGGCCTATCACCAAATCCAGCCATCGCGCCACTTGTTCTCCGGCAACCACGTGATTTGATCCAGGTCGGCCGCATCGACGGCGCCATTCAAAACAGATTGGCGCACGGTGGGTTCAAGGTCGCGAAATGAAGCGGCTCGGGTGCCGAGGCTTGCCCCGATCCGGTTGTTGTGGCTGTCCATTCGATTGGAAGCCTTGCCCTTCGATTCAAACAGAACGGTGATCAGGTTGACCGCCGACTCGTTCAACGTGTACGAAACCACCGAGCTTGCGAGGGCGTGGCGATAGGCATCGAGCGGGCCATGCCGGCCGCCGCGCAAGTCCGACCGCAGAACGCAACTCCACGTGTACATGAGAACCATCGCCGGATAGACGCCCAGCAGAACGACCAGAACGCCAACCCCTCGCAGGGATTTCAGCTTCTTTGTCATTTTACGCCGAAATCAGCGGCGGCTGTAAGACGTCCGCTGGATTGTCTTGTTAGAGGGCATCGGCCTCCACCTCAAGCCGAACCATACCAACGTGAGTATTCCCACGTTCGTCAATTGGATGTCCAGCCAAATAGGTTTCAACAACTTCCCCAAGAAAGACTTCCCGCATCTCAACAGGCAAGCTATCTGTATAGGGAAACCAAGTAGTTCGCAGCCAACCTTTTAAACCCTCTACCCCTGAATGTTGCATATCCTTCGGAATTAGCTCAACGCGTGAGGGGCGAAACTCATTCTCCTCAAGCCAGGTCAGGTATTCCTGGGGACCATAGAAATAGTAAGGGGATTTGAAGTCTTCAAAATATTGTTTCCACCGGGGACTTGCTATTATTTCTTGCACGATAACGAAAATATCGGCTGCGTTGCCTTGCCCGCCCATTTGAAACAATATTTTGCCGCCCATCTTCAAGCAAGAATGCACGCTGCCGAGAACTGCAGCCTGATCCTTTATCCAATGAAGAGTGGCGTTTGAAAACGCAACATCGAACTTCTCGGAAACGTGAATCTCGGTTGCATCCATACAGCGGAAGGCGAGATTCGTGTTTGTCTCAATTGGAAACTGTTCCAAGGCTCTTTGTATCATACTTTCAGATGAGTCAATACCAAGGACATACCCATCTTTAACAACGTGAGCCAGAGCCGCAGAGATTCTTCCATCTCCGCAGCCTAAATCGATCACCGACTCGCAACCTTTCAGGGCAAGCTTCGCAATCAGTTCCTCTGCCCATTGTAGTTGTGCTGAGGAGTTCTTAGAGTACTCTTCAGCATCCCAGTTATGCTTGGTTGATTCCATGCGCTCTTTGCTCCTCTAAGGTCACGGGTCAGGGGACCCGACACCTTGTGGAGGGTTCCCTGGACCCGATTGTTGGAAAGACTCATTGTTTTTGTTGAATCGCTGGAGCCACAGACAGAATATCAAAAACATTGGCACAACGGACAGCCCGGCAAAAAGAAGCGGTTTGAACCAAAGAGAAGGAATGTGGTTGATCCTCGCATCAGACGGGTTGGATGGCTGATAGTACAATGGTACGTTCTGGTCTTTGCTGAATGGGCGTGGATGTGAGCCGACCGCGTCGGTAAACTGAACCTTAGATCCGTCGCGTGCCTTAAAGCTTACCACTGGATAATATATGATGGGATCATGGAGGGAAATCTGTCTTGTTTCATAACCAATGACGGTTCCTTGAGCAGTATCCGCAGTCGATATGAACCCGATTGTCTCTCGCGCGCTCCATAAAGCGCACCAGAAGAGGAAGCAGATCAGGAACAACATCAGGCCGGCAAAGATCCGCTTCCCGAGTCTGGGTGGAATCTCTTGATTCAGAAAATTGTTCATAATGCTTCCAACGTCACGGTTCAGCGGACGGCGCACTTAGTGCGACGTACGCTGCACCCGCTTAAATCTCCTCAAAGCCCCTTTTAGGGAAGGAAGAGCCTCTCCTCGAAGGTGCATAATGTAACGGGCTCACCGCTGGCGCGGGTCCTAATGAATCAACGCACTCAAAGAGGAGAGGCACAAGTGAAGTA
>JBFXHR010000045.1:0-22224 GCA_050176815.1 Kiritimatiellia bacterium | reverse complement strand
AACTCGCTCGCTGGCGCTCGCTCGCCTTGCGCCTCGGGCGTTGCCCTCGGCGTGAAGATCGGCGGGGTTCTTCGCGGCGTTCTGCCGCGCTCTTCCGCCCTGCGGGCTTCGGGTGGGGGCGCGCGCGGAGATGCGGTACGCGGCAGCCCGCCGCGAGCCCAACCCCGCCTCCGATCCGCGCTCGGGCTACGCCCTCGCTTACGCGCGTCGTTCAAATCCGCCTGACGGCGGATTTCCAACGCCGCTTGTCCGTCCGCGCCTTCCGAGGCCATTTTTTGGACAAAATCGGTCGCTTTTGGGCCTATGGAGGCCCCCGCGACCCAATTTTGCCCAAAAAATGGCCTCCAAAGGCGCTGCAAGGCCGCCTGCAACTCGCCCCGAGTGTCCCGCTACGCGTGAAACTCGGGGCCACTTGCTTAACGGCGGCCTACCTGCCAGGCGCGGACTCTGGACCGCGCCCGGCACCGTCCCGACCGCGCGGAGCGCGTCGGGACTGGGGTCGCGCCCGTTGGGCGCTCCGCGGCATGACCTCTCAATCCTCTAGGAATTTTTAACAGCCCCCTGAGTAGGACATCGCTCCACACGCAGCGCCCCCGTTTCGCCTGAGAGCGCGTAGAACCCCCGACCTCGCGGCCAGAAAACGGCCGCGCCCTACGCCGCACCCGAAGCGGCTGCGGCTGAGGGCGCTGACCGCCTGCGGCGGTCGCCGTTTTCTCGGCCCCTCGGTCGGGCGCGCTCTACGGCTCACAAGGGGCGCCGCGTGCTTCGCTCAACAGCCCCGGAGAACAGCCGGGAAACCCCCGAAAACAGCCCTAAATCCAAGTTTTCCACACTGTGGAAAAAGTTTTTCCATTGTGTGGAAAAATCCCGAAAAAGTTTTCCATTGTGTGGAAAAAACGGCCAAACTTTTTCCATTGCGTGGAAAAATCGCTGAAAGTTTTTCCATTGCGTGGAAAAAACGGGCCTGTTTTTCCACAGTGTGGAAAATATTTTTCCATAGCGTGGAAAAATCCCGAAAAAGTTTTCCATACTGTGGAAAACTCGGCGGGGCGCAGAAGGCGGTTTACGATACCGCTCCGTTTACCTTGTCTTCGGGTGAGGCAGTAGCTGGCCTTATCTCTCCCAGAATCCACTGAACACGCAATCGGTTTACTTCTGATGTGGATGCGATCATGTCGAGAGCATCAGCCATCTTTGTAACAACCTTTCGTTCTTTTTCGCCTGCGGTTTTCCACATTCTTCCGAATGCATACAGGTTGTGCAATAGTGATTGATCCGCCTCTCTCATAATCTCTTGTTTATAGGCATCAACCGGCTGTTGAACAAGGTACTCAACCATATCGGGATTCCAACCTTGTCGATCCACCACCGCCTTAATTGTCCCATATATGGACATTTCCCGTTGCAATGTAATACGACGCTCTTTGATTGCCTCAATCGTCGTGGGATCGCTTGCCTGTTGTTCCAATTCGGCCACCTTGTTTAAGTCGGCATTGGGCAGGTTCTGAAGTACATACGCATCTTTCCAGCCTGGCTTTACATTTCCCCCAATTTTTTCGACCAAAGACAAGCATTGTTGGAGATCATGGGCAGACAGTTGCCCTGAATACTGATCGAGGAATTCGCAAAATCCCGCGAGGATCTTTTCGGGTTCAGCCTGAAAATTCCCATTGAATAGCGCCCACATTTCATGCTGCCTTGACAGCATTTCTCGATGCTTGAAATGATCATCCATTTCATCAAGTTCAACTATCAAAGCATCCCGGTCACATACCCCATCCCGCAGCATAGCGATAATGAATCGATCCACCCCCGCATGCTCATAATCTAATTCCATCAACCTCTTTGATTGCTCCGTGTATTCCTTGTCATCCTTTTTCTCTCCAAGGTACATGGCAATCGGAGACCATTTTGAAAGCTTTTCTACATCGATATTATTCTCTTTATCGCGAATAAAAGCGGTTAGCAGTAGAATGTGGTCTCTTACAATTCTAACGGTTTCTTCAAGCCTTCCCTCCAAATACGGCTTGAAATATTCCATAATCCAAGAGGCTTGCCGAATGATGCGGATATTGGCAAGCGGCAGTCGCACAAGTAGGCTTGTAAGGCGTTCAAGATCAGGGCAGGCCCCGAAAACTACCTTCGCGCATTCAGCAGGAGGCGGAGAAAATGGCACGGTCTTATCAATTATTTTCTCGTGATAACGGTTGAATATCTCTTTTGCCTCGCCGTCGATGGCATCCTCATTCGCAAGGATTACTACGCGGCAATTATTCTGTTCCTTCAGGGTGGAGACAAGGCCATATATTTGATCGATAGGCAGCCCGGCCCCCAAACGCTCTAGATCATCAAAACAGATAAGAGTGTTCTTTAGCATTAGAGTCCCGAGCCGTTTTAGTGGGCCGGCCATCTCTTTTAACCACGGTATGCCGTCCATAAATGGGTAAAGCACTCGCAGCTTGTATCGCTTGCTATAAAATGTTTTTTGCGGGCCAACGAGAGTTGATTGGGCAAATATTAATTGCTCCACTTCCTCAATTGAATTCAATCCGAAGAGCGATACATAGGCATATTTCGATTCTCTTATCGGCCCGACAACGCGCAAGCGCGTCTTAATATATTCATTCCAGAAGAATGTCTTTCCCACGCCCCATCTGCCTTTCAACAAAAGCGTTTTCTGCGTGTCGTGGTGCAAAAATATATCCAAGGTTAAGGCAATGTTAGTCGCGTAGGGCAGTTGTACCCTGGCTATTTCTGGCGGCGCCTTCCACGCCCTATTAAAGGCGCTCTTCACCCAATTCCACTTGGAAATATTGGCCATATATTAAATTTCCTTTTTGCCCAGAAGCCACGCTTCAAGATCGGCCTTTATGTGTTTAGCGGTTTCAATGGCGGTTTCGCGAGTACGGGCAATCTGCACACGAGCCGCTTCGACATTTTCCATGATTCGGCGCTGAACATCCAGCGTTGGCAGGGGGATTTGAAGCGTCCTTAATTCTTGGCTGTTGATATTGTTCTGCATTATCTGGCGGCTTATGGCGTCGACTTGAGAACGCCCAAGCGCTGAGTTTATAAACCACGAAACGAAATCAGGCATTGCCTTAGTCTGAACGACGCGCAGGCGAATAAGGTAAGAAGCAAATACAAATGGAATGGATTCGTGGAATGGTGCGCAAGTGCCAACGAGGTCGCGGCTGCCACTAGTGCGGACAATCAGTATGTCTCCATCCTTAAGAAGCAAGTTATTATAGGATTTCTCGGGTAAGTCGACCTGCTTCAGGTCGGAAAGATCCAGCATGCGCTTTTTTATGTTGTTAATGCGAAGGACGGGTACACCTCGCCCTTTGGTATTTGCTTTTTCGCTGGTGCCATACTGCACGAGGCCAAGAATTGAGCCTAGGGAAACAACGGGAAATCTGCCTTTTGTTATGTCCGTACCGGCAAGTGCAGCTTGATTGTAGCTGACACTCCAACGCGGGAAGTCCCGCCAACGAGCAGCAAAGTATTTCAACGGCTTGACCTTGGCGGGGGGGGTGAAACCAAGATCGGCGAAAAACTGTTCCTCAGTATTTTCCTCAATCTGTGGAATCTTATTTTCTGCCGCCGCAATCTTTGTTTTTGCCTTTCGCCACTCGGCCAGGATCGCCCGCTGTGTTTCGAGCGGCGGGATTGGCAGCTCCATCCTCAAGAATTCTACTTCCTTGAATCGGTTCCGGCTTACTGCGGCAGAACCGGCAGACGCGGCGTTGACCGCGCGGATTATTGAAGGCAGGCGAAACAGGAGATCGAGGTATTCGGCGCTGACTTGCGCGGGATCGGGAATGAACTGGGGAAATTCGCCCGACACGAAACATCCATCGAATTCGGGGGGGACGACCGCAAACGATTCCTTCCAGGCAAAGAGACGATTGTAGATAAATGCGCCGGACATTGCGGGTGTTACCCATGCGGCGCTCATAGCATCGCCTTGGACGGTTTCGCGCAGGAAAGCGCCTTCGCCATACCATCTCACGCCAAGCATTTTGTATGCCTTGTCCGATGCGACCCGCACGCGATCAGTCACTTGCCGGACTAAATCTCCGACGCGGGCTACTCGCCAGCCTTTCGGAAGCGTTGCGGGTACAAGTCCAGCCCGCGGAATCTGCCATTTGTCCAGATCTTTGAACCGGACAACGATGACGCTTTGGGCGGAAACGCTCACGCGTTTACCTTCTTGGCAAAGGCATCCGGCGCTTTTCGAAACTGTCTATATAGCTCCAAGCAGCTTTCCTCGATGCCGGGGGGCATCGCGGCGTTCGGATAAAGCTCGTTGGAATCGGCTTCGCCGGTCGCCGTGATCCCCACATGCGCCGCTTCATACATGAATATGGGGTAATCCAATCGGTCTTTCAACAGGGCGCGAGATTCAGAAGCGACTTTCTCGGCCATGGCGCGTTTATAGTCGGCGAGGGCTTTTTGAGTGGCTTTTCTCTTCCCGGTATCCTTGGCAACTTTCGCCGCTTCGATTTCTGCGGTCAGGCGTTCGGTCTCAACCTTGATTTCCTTGGCATATCGGGCTTGGGTTTCCGCAAGTGTCTTTTTCTGTTCCGCGTTGAAGCGCGACTGCTCTTTTTCGGTATATCGCTGCATAAAGAGGAGCGATGTTTTGACGCTTGCGCCAGTTGAGAAAAAGGCATCTTGGGGCAGGCTGACCACGGCGCGAATATAGGCGCGGTCTTCGCAGAATTCCCGCACATAGGCCAGGGATGGGTTGTTGAAGACGCCCTCCGGCAAGACGATGCCAAGTTGCCCTCCGGGCTTGAGCAGGTTCAGGCAACGCTCGATGAAAAGCAACTCGGTCTTGATCTTGCCGAACTTTTCGGCTGACTTGTCAGGATTGCCTCGTTTGGGCAACTCGAAAAGGCTGGCAATCGGCTTGCCCTTGGCGGCCTCCATGCGTTTTGCCGCATCAGTGTAGGCTTGGCCATATTGTGGCTTCCAGTGGCGCTTTGATTCTTCCCATTCGTCCGCAGGCGGCAACTCGACCTTGTTGGAAGGTCCTACATTGGCGCCGAAAGGTGGATTGGTCAAAATCACATCAAAGCGGCCTTCGAATATGCCGTTTACATTCAGGAAGCCGTTCCAATGGTGGACGCCGCCGTGACCATCGCCGTGCATGATCATATTCATCTTGCTGGTCCGGGCCATGCGGTCATTGGCATCCGTTCCGTAAATACATCGGTTGGCCAGCCGCCACATGCTTGAATTGCCGATCTTGGGGTCAAGGTCTCGCTGCAACCAATCGTATTTGTCGCGCAGCGCTTTTGCCTTGCGCGCCTTGGGCCAGCCCTTTTTCTTTTCAACACTCGCCTTTAACTCGGCATATTCGGCATCGGCCCGCGCAAGCAATTGTTCGCGCACCCGAGAAAAGTAGCGGATGAGAAAGCCGCCTGACCCGCTGGCAGGGTCGCAGATTACATCCTCGAATTTTGGGTCCACCATTTCGACCATGAAGGTGACAATGGTGCGCGGGGTGAAGAATTCGCCGTTGTCATCCCTGAAAGTCTTGCCAAGGAAGCGCTCGAAGGCGATACCCTTCACATCCTCGCTGGTGTCGGAGAGGTTGTAGCGCTCCAATCGCTTGACAATTTCCCGGACGGTTGGAAAGCGGAGGTCGATATTGGCTTTCTTGTCGAAAATGTAATCCGCTTCGTATTCTTTTTTGGTTTCATCGAACAATGCCGCTATGGGGTTTTGATGAATGACGGCTTGTTCGTCGAGAAATTCGGCCGTGAAAAGATTCCGGCGATAACGCCCGCGTGCCAAGCGCCGCTCAAAGCATACCTTCATGAAAAGAATCTTGGCGATTTCGTCGAAAGCGGCGGTGGGATCTAGGTGCTCGCTATTCCGGATGATGTTGTGGCATTGATGGAGCAAGTCTGCAAACTCGTCTTCCTTGAACACCTTCAGTTTCTTGATCAGTTCTTCGATCTCTTTGTCGCTGGCGTCGGCGTGGGGAATATCTTCGATTTCCTCAATATTCTTTGGCATCTTGTCATGTAGAACCCGCCAGAACTTTGTTTCCCGGCAGTTATGCGTGACGAAAAATCGGGCATTGGATAGCCGGGCATAATTTTCGCCTTGGCAATATACGGCGTGGTCGATGGTGACATTGTTTGCCTTGCATTCCACAATGATGAGGGGGGATTTATCGTCTGCCTTGTCTTGGGGAGTCCTCCAAATGACGAAATCCGCCCTGGCCTGCGCCGAACCCCGGCCCACGACTCCCATTTCTTCGGCGATTTGCTCCAACTTGAACCCGTATTCATTGACCAGCATGCAAAGATATTCTTGGCGGACGCCTTCCTCGGGGGTGTAGGCAAGCCACATCTGGCGAAGTGGGCTCCAAATGGTATCGGCCCGGCGCGAAATTTCAAGCCGCCCGGTACCTGCGCGATATGTGGGCGTTGACTCTTTAACTTTCGTTTTTTTCATGACATCCAGTTCATTCGGCGGGCTTTATTCGGATCATTATAATCAATTCTAAAAAGGAGGCGCGCCATGACATCTTCCGGCGTATTGCGGCGAGACGCAATAGGTCGGGTCCATGGTATTTCTCCCTCCGGTCATGGGGCGAATGCGGCGTATATACTGCAGTCTCGCCTACAAACTAGGTCGCATCGCTTCCATGGCGTTCGGGACGCGCCCCGTCAAAAGCTTGGTCATATTATGACTCCTTTCTTCCGGCGAGAACTCGCGCCTCTTTATCGGGGGTAGAGTATCAGGGCGTGAGAGGTTTGCAAAGGTCTAGAAGGGGAATGCCCTCAATTTTAAGCGATATGGCTCAGGTCATAACTTCTGCTATGCCCCCTCCCGAGCCCACAGAGCGAAAGAGGACGACTGGGGATACCGCCCGAATTTATCGGTTGCCGTTACCCCTCCCTTTCGGTTGTCGTGCCCTTCGGTGCTCTAGGGGCGCCGCGCGCTTTGGTTCCAACCAAGCGTCCTTCTTTTCCGTCAGCAGGGTACCAGAGCTGTTCTGCTCGCTCTACGGCGTTGGGAAATAGAAAGGCTACAAGGTTGTGAACGAAATAGCCCGGCGCCATCTCTGGAAGTTCATAGGCATGCCATGAATTGTACTGTCGCCGCACTTGTTCGCGAGGATCATACTCCCAGAATCGATAAAAACTATCGCCTCCAAAACACATGGCACGAATTGGGTAATCGCTAATTCTGGCGTGTGTTTCTTGGAGGCATTCGAGTATTTGTCCTGCGGGAGTTTCCGTTGCATCGTAACTAAACAAACCCAAAAACGGTTTAGGGTGAACGCATCGCAGTCTCACGAGGTGAGAAACATTGTTAAGCTTTATAAGCGCATCGCGTAATTCCGCTCCCGAAATGTGTGTCTTTACTTCAACTGCGGCTCGCACTGCATCAGCCGTGGTAATTATGAAATCTCCATCACGAAAGAGAATCGGGGCTGCATCACTACAGATAAGAAGGTCAATCTGATTGCTCACCCCATCCGGGGTTACAATAAATCCTGACCCAACAACAAACGACGGGGGGAGATATCTTCGCACGCATGTTCTGAGGACACTTTCCTTCCAGGCGCCATCAGACGGCCAATGGGCATCGCCTATTAGGTTGCGAATTCGGTTCTGAACAGCACGGAATTCGCGCGACATATCTTTGAAATATTCAACAGGATTCATTGTTTTCCTGATCAGTGGTTATTAGACAGTTTCTTGGGTTCTTGTCCGTTTGGCGAGCGGAAAAACCGAGAACATTTATAGGAATTGAAGACGCGCGCGCCCCCACCCGAAGCCCGCAGGGCGGAAGAGCGCGGCAGAACGCCGCGAAGAACCCCGCCGATCTTCACGCCGAGGGCAACGCCCGAGGCGCAAGGCGAGCGAGCGCCAGCGAGCGAGTTCCACCCGGAGCCCAGCCGTGGACGCCGAAGGCGTGACGGCGGGGCGAGGAATGGCCAGCCCCCGGCGCAGGCCGCGCCACGCCGCGCCAGCGGCGGGGCCGTGGCCGAAGCGGGGGCGGCCATCCCCCGAGCGACGCGAAGCGGAGCGAGGGTCAGCGTAGCGGCGCGGCAGCGCCGCGCGTACGGGGGGAAGCCGCGCAAAGGGGGGCAGCGTAGCGGCGGCGCAAGGGGGGAAGGCGGCGGCATGGGGGGAAGCGCGGCCAAGGGGGGGCAAGGTAGGTCGGGCGCAAGGGGGGAAGCGGCGCAGGGGGGAAGGCAAGGCCGCGCAAGGGGGGCTTGAGGAAGGCGGGCGCAAAGGAGGAAGGCCGTGGCAAGGGGGGAATGATTATGGGCTTTTACTTCTGCGTACGCTTGGCATACTCGGGGTCAAAGTGAGTTCGGACAGCGACCGCTACCCGGCTCCATTCCTTTTTCGGCCCAAATTCGGCCACGGATTTCCACGGTTCGGCGAATTCCACCACGACGCGCGGGACGGCTTTTCCAAGAAACCTCAACGGGGGCACTCCCGCACGGACAGACGGGGCTTGCGAAGCGGGCGGACTATTTCTGCAGGGCAAAGTTGTCGGAACCGAAACTCCCGCTCCAGCTCCCGATATATTCCGTTCCGGCGGCATTCAGATGGCCGTCCAGTTCGATGGAGGCGTCGCTCCCGATGGCGAAGTTGGTCACCGTCAGCTGCAAGACGAGATGGTCGCCGGTCAACGTGCCGGCCGCATTGCCGCTTTGGTTGGAGCCTTCGTACGACAGGTTGAACTGGCCCGTGACCACGGCACCGGATTGTTCCAGCTCCAGTTCCAGATGTCCGTCGCCTTCGTCGCTTTCGAACACCCCGTTCCAGTTTCCGGCCACGTCCAGGGCGGCTGCCGCCACGTCGCCCTCGCCTTCGACAACGTCCTCGTCCCCCACGTTGGCAATGTCCTCGTCCTCCCCGTCTTCTCCGTCGGCGGCGGCGCCATCGGCTGCTCCGTCTTCTCCGTCGGCGACGTTGGCGTCGGCGTCGGCGGCCCCGTCTTCCGCGTCGGCGGCGGCTTCGCCGTCGCCGTCGTCTTCATCCGCCCCCGCATTGGCGTTGTTGGCCGCCTCCGTCATGGAATTCTCGCCGTCGTCGTCGTCGTTGCACCCAACGAGCCCTCCGCACGACAAAGCCAACGCCAGCCCCAGCACGTACCACCATCGGGAATCAATCTGTGTCGCTTTCATGGCCCATCCTTTCGGGCAACCGTTTTTACAAACCGAGCATACGCCTTGTCCGCACGCGCATGCAAACCAAAAGTCCGCCGTTTCCTAGCACCGAATCGCAGATGCGCCCCTAACGCGGCAGGACGGAACGGCCCCGGACGGATTGCCGGGCCACGTCGGCCAAGACGATACAGGCCAGCGCAAACAGCACCGCGCTCAGGCCGCCCACCAGGGGACTCCCGTTCTGGGTGAAGTTGCGCCAGACGATCTGCCCCAGCGCCAGCAGCGTGGTGACGAACATGAACGCCATCGGCAAAAACACGAACCAGGCGGATTTGCCCTGGCGGCGCAGCCAGCCGTGGACCATCAGCAGCGCCAGCGCGCCCATGAGCTGGTTCGTTGCCCCGAAGGCCGGCCAAATCGCCTTCCACACCGGCATCAGCGCCCCCCCCGCCCCGGGGATTTCCCGGAACACCACAAACGCCGGCAGCGCCAGCACGATCAGCGTCGAGATCACCCGGTGGAAAACCGTCTTGGCGTCGATGCCGGTCAGCTCCTGCAGCATGATGCGGCTCAGGCGCGTGCAGGTGTCCAGCGTCGTCAGCACGAACGTGCTCACCGCCAGCATGGCGAACGCCCGGATCCAGCCCTGGCCCAGCCCCAGCGGTACGAAGAACCGTTCGAGCCCTTCGGCGAAGATCGCCGGGGGCGCGCCCGACGGGGCGTCTTTGAGCGTCATCACCGTCGCCAGCGCCAGCAGCGCCAGAACCGCTTCCACCAGCATCGCGCCTAGACCCACGCGCTTGGCGGAGCTTTCCTTGTTGAGCTGTTTCGACGTCGTCCCGCTGGCGAGCACGGCGTGGAAGCCGCTGACGGCGCCGCAAGCGATCATCACGCACAAGGCCGGATAGATGAAGCCGTCGTTGGGCGAGCGCCAGGCCTTGACGACCGGCCACGCGATGTCGGCCCCGCCCGTCGCGGAGCCCACCAGCAGGCCCAGCGCCCCGCCCAGCAGGCAGGCATAGAGCAGGAACGAGGACAGATAGTCGCGCGGCTGCAGCAGCGCGTTCACCGGCAGGACCGACGCCGCCAAGCTGTAGCCCAGCAGAATGAGCGACCAGAAATACTTGTCCGAGCCCAGCAAGGCCGGCACGACCGCGGGCGACAGCGGCAGCAGATCGCCCAGCCACAGCCCGGCAAACACCAGCGGCAACGCCACCAGCGTGGCCCGTCGCAGCGACATCCGCCAGCGGTTGAGCATCCGTCCGAACAGCACCGCCAGCAGGATGTAGAACACCGACGCCGTCGCCACGACGCCGCCGACGCGCCCGGCCGCCGAATCTTCCGCGCCCCATCCGGCCGTCATCGGCGCGAACGTCGCCGCCGTCATGTCCAGAAAGACGATGATGACGTAGATCAGCACCAGCAGGATGAACAGCAGGAACAGCCGGTAGGTCAGCGGGCCCATGGTGGTGCGCCCGATCTGCGCCAGGCTTTGGCCCTTGTTGCGCACGCTGGCCATCATCGACGTGTAGTCCTGCACGCCGCCGACGAAAATCACCCCCAGCACGATCCAGACCAGCGCCGGCCCCCACCCAAATAGCAGCGCGGCCGCAATGGGCCCCACGATCGGCCCCGCCCCCGCGATGGAACTGAAATGATGCCCGAAGACCACCGCGTCCGGCGCCGGCTCGTAGTCCACCCCGTCGCGCATCGTGTGCGCCGGCGTCCGTCGCTCGTCCATCGCGTCCAGTTTGCGCTCCATCCAGCCGCCGTAAATCTTGTAGACGGCGAAAAACAACGCGCAGCAACCCAAAAACATCGCACTCAACATGGCAAACCCGCTTTCTTCAGAAAATCGCGGTCCATTCTCCCCCTTCCCCGACGGAAATCCAGTCCATTTTCGGCATGGCCGGCCTTAACGAGATTTTAACGGTTTTCGCGCAGAAAGCTTTTCCCCCGCCGTTGGCGGCATGCTAATAAAGAATCCAGTCGACGGCGGCATCGCTCCGCGTAACGGAGACGGTGAATGCGGCCATCCCATTCCGAAAGGAAAGCCATGAAAACGATACGGCCTCTGCTGTGGATCGCACTGGGATGGACGCTCGGATCAGGTGTCGCCTCCCGCGCCGAAGTCTTCGAAGCCAACGGCTGGCGCATCGAAAAGACCGTCCAGTCCGTCACCCCGACGAGCGTGACCTACTACATCGATTTGACCCGCACCGGAGCCGATGCCGGGGTGGTCACGTTCCAGGACGAGCGCGATCCGGCGGTCACCGACGGCTACGGCCCCGACGCCGATCCCCCGCCCGTCGGCGGCGGCAGCGGCGCCCGGACGATCGTCTGGACCCAGGACATGCCGAATGGGGCTTCGACCTACGCCTACCTCTCAACGGTCCTGAAACCCGATCTGCCGCCCGGCACCCGCATCGCCAACAAGGCGAGCGTCGTGGACAGCAACGGCATGACCTCGGTCATCCAGACCGTCTGGGTCGGGCGGGACAACGACACCACGCGGGCCAGCGGGTCCGTCGGCACCTGCCGCGACCCGGTCAACACGCGCACGGGCGAAACCACCTACGACCCGGCTATCGATTTCGATCTGGGCGGACCCCTGCCGCTGCGGTTCGCCCGCCTCTACGCCTCGCGCCTCGACGACCCGGGCACGGACCTCGTCCGCAGCGCGCTGGGCCCGGGCTGGATGCATAATTTCGACGTCCAGCTCGTCCGCCAGGATCCGGCCGCCCCCGACCGCAGTTTCTTCGTGATCCTCGCCGGCGGCAAGGTCGTCCCCTTCACGGAATTGGACGACGGCACCTGTCAGCTGAACCTGATCGAACCGCTGACGCCCTACGCCCTGAAATCCGACGGCGAAGACGTCTGGTTCTGCGATCCGGACCAAGGCTTGCTCTACCGCTTCGACGACGCCGACCGTGCCGGGGTGAAGGAAATCGCCGACCGCAACGGCAATCACGTCCTCATCGGCCGCCGCGCGGACGGGTTGGCGACCAACGCGGCCGACGGCCTCGGGCGCGAGTTGCGCTTCGAATACAACGCGGCCAGCAACCTGGTGCGGGTGACGGACGGCACGCGGGCGGTGGGCTTCGGCTACGGCCCTGCCGGCGAACTGGTGGCGGCGACCAACGCGCTGGGCGAGGCCGAAACCTACGCCTACGATCCGACGAATTCCTTTACCAACGGCAACGGCGCGCTGCTGGCGTCCGTCGCGTTCCCGCGCGGCAACGTCCCGCTGGTCCAGACCTACGACGCCGCCGGCCGCGTCGTGCGGCAGGCGGACGCCTACGGAAACGAGGCGACGTTCGAATACGGCGTCAGCAATTTCACGACCTACGGCGTCGTGACCGATCCCGACGGTTCCGCATTCCGGCACGAATACCTTGGCGGCAAGCTCTACAAGGCCTTCGACGCCTATTCCAACTATTTCCAGTATGGGTTTTCCGGCGGGCGCGACGCGCTGGGCTCGCTGCGCGACCGGCGGGGCAACGACAGCCGCGTCTACCGCGACTACGCCACGCGCCGGATCTACGAAGTCCAGGACCGCTGGTATGCCCGCACGCAGTACCAGCACCTCACCAACGTCCAGGTCTTCACCAACCGCGAATTTCCCGGAGGCGCGGCAGCGTTCACGTTCCACGATTTGTGGATCGTCACCAACCGCAACAACGACAACACCTCTTCCGAGACGTTCTTCCGCGATGCGCGCGGCAACGTCACCGGCTACGTCGACAAGGCGGAGCAGCGCTGGAACGTCGAGGTTAACGCCCGCGGCCAGCCGACGGTCCTCGTCCGCCCCGGCGGCGGGACGCAGACGTTCGCCTACAACGGCGACGGCACGCTCGCCAGCGCGGCGGACAGCGACGTCGGCGCGACGACCTATCTCTACGACGCGCTGCGCCGGCGGATCGGCGTGCAACATCCCGACGGCGCGACCGAGGGCTGGGGCCTCGACGCCCTGAACCGCGTGACGGCCTACACCAACGCCGCCGGCGGCGTCACCGTCTGCGAGTACGACGCCAACGGCAACCTCGTGCGCCTCGTCGATCCGCTGGGCTTCGAAACCCGCGAGCAGTTCGATTGGATGGACCGCGCCACCAACCGCGTGGACAGCCTCGGGGTTTTGGCTGCGACGGCCTACGACGGCATGGGGCGGCCCGCGACGGTCGCCGATCCCGCCGGAACGAACGCCTATCGCTACGACCGGCGCGGCTGGGCCACGAACGCCGTGCGCGGCGCCCGCACCTGGACGCAAAACCAAGACCCAGAAGGCAACGTCACCAACCTCGTCTCGCCCGGCGGCGCCACGAACCGGTATGCCTACAACTGGATCGGCTGGCCGTCCACCTGGTACGACCCGCTCTACGGCACCGCGCATGCCCAGACCGCGACGTGGGCCTACGACTACCGCGGCAACCCGACCCGCGTCAAAAACCAGATGGGCGAAACCAACGGCTACGGCTGGGACAAGGCCGACCGCCTCGTCGTCTTCTCGAACGCCGCCCTGCAGAAAGCCTATTTCGAGTACGACGCCGACGGCAACCGGACGCGGCAGACCGACTTCGCCGGCCATGCCACCACCTTCAGCTACACGCGCATGGGCCGCCTGGCCGCCGTCACCAATCCCCTCGGCGAGGCCACCCGCTTCGCGTACGACGCCGCCGGCCGGCCGGCTCGGACGACCTTCGCCGACGGAACAAGCCGGGAAACGACTTACGACACGGCGGGCCGGCCGGCCATCTGGACGGATGAAGCCACCAACGCCTGGCGCGCGGCCTACGACGTCCGAGGCGCCGTCGTGGCCGTCACCAATCCCGCCGGGGGCGTCACCACCTACGCCTATAACCTCGACGGCACCCTGCGCAGCGTCGCCGACAGCGACGTCGGCCTCGTCTCGAACCGCTACGACGCCGCCCGGCGCCTCGTCGAGACGGTTTGGCCCGACGGCGCGCGCGTACAGTATGCCTACAACGAATACGGCGAACTCGCCGCCATTCTCGATGCCCTTGGCCGCACGAACCGCTTTTCCTACGACGCCGATGGACGGCTGACGGCCACCGTGGATCCGCTCGGAAATACCAACCGCTTCTTCTACGACGCGGCCGGCCGCCTGACCAACGCCGTGGACCGCACCGGCATCGGCACGCGCTACGAATACGACCGGGTCGGTCGCCTGACGGCCACGATCGACGACGCCGACATCCGCACGGCCTATGGCCGCGACAAGCTGGGGCGCGTGACCAACGTCGCCGTCGGTGCGTCGGCCTGGACCATCGAACGCGATCCCAACGGCGCGCCGCTGGCCCTGCAGACGCCCCTGGGCCGGCGCACGGACTTCGGCCTGGACGCGCTGGGCCGCGTCGCGCGCGTCACCAACGCGCTCGGCCAAACTTCCACCCGCGCCTACGACGCGCGCGGCCGCGTAACGGCCGTCGCCGATCCCACGGGACGGACAACGTGCACCGCCTACGATCCGCGCGGACTGCCGGCCGCCCACACCCTGCCGGATTCCAATTCCGTCGCCTATGCCTGGAACGCCCTCGGGAATTTGGCGCGCCTGACCGACCTCAACGGCGCCGAATGGACCTTCGCCTATACCCCCATGGGCCGGCTGCTGTCGGCCATGGATCCGCTCTTCCGCGCCACCCTGTACGGCTACGACGCCAACGGACGGCTGGCCTATCTCGTTCATCCCGGCGGCGACTCGACGGGCTATACCCGCGACGCCAACGGCCAAACGATCCGCATCCTGCATTCCACCGGGCCCGACCTGCGATTCCAGCGCGACGCGCTCGGACGCATCGTCCACGCCAGCCTGGGCGGAACGGGAATGGACGTCGATTTGGCCTACGACGCCGCCGGCCGGCCAACGTCCGCGACCCACGCCGGCACGACCAACGGCGCCGTCTACGACTGGGCCGGACGGCTGGAATGGGCGGCCTATGCCAACGGCGCCTTCGGCGTCCACTACGAATACGACGACGGCCCGAGCGGCACTGGCCGGCTGAAACGATTGTCCGATTCGCTGACCGGCACGCAGGTCGAATTCGGTTACGACGACGACCTGCGCCTGCGCACCGCCACGCTTTCCAACGGGGAAGTCATCACCACGACCTGGGACGATCTCGACCGCCTCGCGCGGTTGCAGTCGGGCGAACAGGTGGACCTCGAAATGACCTATGATCTGTCCGGCCGCATCGTGGACATCGATGGCTTCGCGCCGCTGGCCGCTTCCGGCCACGTCGCCGCCGCCATCGCGGCGCTCACCTTCGACGCCGCTTCGCAGATTTCCTCGCCCGGCTACGCCCACGACGCCCGCGGCCGCGTGACCGCCACGCCCGCGCGGACATTCGCCTGGGACAGCGCCTCGCGGCTGACTTCCATCGTTCCATCCACCACCAACCACCAACCATCGACTCTCTCCTACGACGCGTTCGGCCAGCTCCGCACGCGCGCGGACGCCGCCGGCACCAACCGCTTCTTCTACAACCCCGCCCTCGCCGGCTCGCCGCTCATCGCCGAACGCGACGAAGCCACCGGCGCGGACTTGCGCTACTACGTGTGGACCCCCGGCGGACGCCTGCTCTACGTGATCGACGCCGCCGACGGCAACGCGGTCTACTTCTACCACTTCGACGCGACCGGAAATACCCTGGCCCTGACCGACACCAACCGCGCCGTCGTCGCGGCCTACGCCTACGATCCCTACGGCCGCATCCTCGCCAGCACCGGGACCGTGACCCAGCCCTTCACCTACTCCGGCGCCTGGGGCGTGCGGCAGGACGGCGCTTCCGGCACCCTCTACCAGATGCGCGCGCGCTGGTACGACGCGACAATCGGCCGTTTCCTCTCCCCCGAACCCCTCTGGCCGCAGCTCGCCGAACCCAAGGCCCTCAATCCCTACCAGTACGCCGGCGGCGACCCGATCCGGTTCGTAGACCCCTCCGGGCTGTTCGTCAATCTGGCGGCGGGCGCCCAGGTGTTTACCGACGCGCAACTGGACGCCTACCTCGCCGGCGGCATGATGGGGCTGATGGCTTTGCTGCTCCAGGACGTCGATCTGGACGGCTTGAGCATGGATCAGATCAGCTGGGGCCTGGCGCTGGCCGGGGTCACCGAAGAGAACGTCCGGCGCCAATTGCACGACCGGTTCGAGCGACGCAAGGCCGAGCATCTGGCGCGGCATCCGGCGCCCTGCCATGGCCAGCCGTTCGACAGCCAGCCGCAGCGCCCGCCCGATCCGGCGCAGGAGATCGCCGCGCAGCTGGGCCGGGTGCCGGCGCTGGACAAGCAGACGGCCCGCTACCAGCCCGTGTCCTTGGAACCCCAATCCTCGTCCCCGGCCTCCGGGTTGTCCCGTTTGCAGGATTCCGCGCCGGAAAAGATGGTCGGGATCGCGTTCCGGACCCTGAACAGCGAAGACCACGCCGGCCAGACGTTGGCCAAGGCCCTGATCGACGATGGCATTCTGGCCCCGGCCAACTTGCCCGGCAACCGCGAGCCGTTCCCGGAGCCCGACCCGGCGCCCCCCCCGCCGCTGTCCGGATCCTTGACGGAACTGGGAGCGGACGATCTCGTCGCCGAAATGCTTTTCAGTCCCGGCGCGCTCTGGTCGGCCGGGTTGCGGCCGCCCGTGCGCCGCTACGCCATCCCCGCGGCCGCGCACAAACCGATCCGCCGGGCGGAAGCGCCGCCGGCCGCGCCCCTGCCGAATCCCGGCGATATCCTCGACTGGATGGTCGGCCCCGAAGCCCTGCTCGATTACGCCCGTTCCGCCGTCGCCCCGCCGCCCCTCGCGCCCAACCGCTTCCAGGGCCGCCGCTATCCGGACCTGCAGAAAGCCCGCAACGACGCTTTCTCGCGCGTGGCCGCCCATCTGCAGGCCGGCGACATGGCCGGCGCCCGCGAGGCGATGGACGCGCTGAACCAGGCCGAACGGGACCTGACCGACTACAGCCGCCTGTATCCCTTTTCCCCGTTCAGCGAAAAATAAGGAGCCGCCATGAACCCGCACGCATCCTCCGGTCCGTCGCTTCTCCTCCGCCGGCTTCGGCCCGCGCTCCTGCTTGTCCCGCTGGTCGTGGCCCCGCCCGCCGCGTCCGCCTACCAAGCCGGCTACGCCTACGACGACGCCGGGCGGCTGCTGCAGGCCGACTACGGCGGCGGGCAGCAGATCGACTACGTCTACGACGCCAACGGGAATCTCCTCGTTCGTTCGGCGGTGTCCACCAACGGCGCGGGACCTTTCATCCGCTACGTCCGGCCGGAAAGCCCGACGCCCGCGGCGCCCTTTCTTTCGCTGGAAACGGCCGGGCACGACATCCAGAGCGTCGTGGACGCGTGCGACACGGGCGACGTGGTGAAAGTCTTCCCCGGCATCTACGCCACGGGCGGTCGGGCCGCGCCGGGCAGCGTCACGACCAACCGCGTTTACGCCGCAAATGCCATCCGGATCGAAAGCATGGAGGGCCCCGGCAACACGATCATCGTCGGGGCGTCGGACGCCGGCGAAGCCGGCCCGTCCGCCGTACGATGCGTACATCTGGCCCCGGGCTCCGTCCTGGCCGGTTTCACGCTGACCAACGGCGCCACCCAGGCCGTGGGCGGCGACGACGGTTCGGGCGGCGGCGCGGTGGCGATCGGCTCGGTCGTCACCAATTGCGTCGTTGCCGATTGCATCGCGCAGATGGTCGGCGGCGGCATCCAGGGCGGCATCGTCTACAACAGCGTTCTTTTCGGCAACTACGCGCTGTTCGGCGGCGGGGCCGTCGACGCCGAATTGCACGCCTGCATCCTCTACGACAACGGGGCGCAGGGCGGCGCCGCCGCCAACAACTGCGACCTGATCAACGGCCTTCTCTTCCACAACGGCGCCACGCTGAGCGCCGGCGGCGCACAGGGCGGCACGCTCGTCAACTGCACCGTCGTCGCCAACCAGACCGCCGAGGGCGGCGGCGGAGGCGTCAACATGTCCACCCTGCTCAATTGCATCGTCGTGGACAACGTCCCCGAAAACTGCATCGACGTCTCCAACGTCCATTATTCCTGCACCGCGCCGTTGCCGGTCGCCGGCATCGGCAATCTCGATGCCACCCCCGGTTTCGTGGACGCCGCGGCGGACAACTACCGCCTCGCCTACGGCTCGCCTTGCCTCGATGCCGGCTCCGACCAGGCCGGCGCGCCCGACCGCGATTTGGACGGCCGGCCGCGGCCGCTCGACGGAAATTGGGATCTGGCGGCGGTCCGGGACATGGGCGCCTACGAGTACGATCCCGACGTCGCCGACTCGAACGGCGACGGCGTGCCGGACTCCTGGTACCACCGCCACGGCCTGAACGCCGCCAGCCCAACCATTGGCGGCGAACACGGCGACGACGATCCCTTCACCAATGCGGACGAATATGCCGCCGACACCGATCCGACCAACGCCGCGTCGTTTTTCCGCATTCTCGATATCGATCCCGGTCCGCCCGCCGTCGTGACCTTCGACCCCGGATCCGCCGCGCGGCTCTACACGTTCCAATTCACGGAAGACCTGCTCGCCGGCGGCTGGAGCAACGTCCCCGGCACGGTTCCGCGGCGCGGAGCCGGCGGAATCGATTCCATGCAGGACGCCGGAACCCTCCCCGCCCGTTCGCTCTACCGCCTCCAGGTCGAAGTTCCTTAGAAACAGGGTTCACCGTTCACGGTTCAACGGTTCAGGGGTTTGGAAACCATCGAGCCGGATTTCAGGAGTATGGATGTGCGTTCGGAAAAAATCCCATCGCCCCCTGTGTTCTCCAACTGCTGATCCCCAACCGCTGAACTGTGAACTCCGCTCCTCCCAACCCCTGAACCGCTGAACCGTTGAACCGCTGAACCCTGCCCCCCTTCTTTTGACTTGCGCCCTCCCCCCCTAGCGGTTAGGTTTCGCATGCGATTCTTGGGCCGGAGTGGCGGAATGGCAGACGCACCAGACTCAAAATCTGGCGCCTTCACGGGCGTATGGGTTCAAGTCCCTTCTCCGGTACCAGTTGAGTTGATCGCATGACGCGGAGAGGTGGTCCGCCACGGGCGGACAGGCATCGTGGCCGATCGCGCCCGCTTGACCGCCACCCGTCCGCCTTGGGACGGACTGGCGGATCCGCCTGTGGCGGCGAAAGCGATGTTTGCGGCTTATATTTTGTTCAGTGAAAAGTTGAAAAAGCGATATGCGGGTTCCGCGAAAGACCCCTTCCGGCGATTGGAACAGCATAATCAAGGGAAATCGGCATTTACGTCCCGCGGCATGCCGTGGGCGTTGAAATACGGCCAATTCTACGAAACGAGATCGGAAGCGGCCGCCCGAGAGCGGTTTCTGAAATCGGGCGCGGGCCGCGTTTTTCTTGATCGCCTTTTTGACGGAGAAATGGGATATCCCGAAAAGGAAATCCCATCGAATTGCCTACGATTCGGGTTGATGTGATTTCGCGGAGAGGTGGCGGAGTGGCCGATCGCGCCCGCTTGGAAAGCGTGTGTACCTCAAAAGGGTACCGAGGGTTCGAATCCCTCCCTCTCCGCCATTTTCCTGTTTTCCCATTTTGCGCGACATCGGCCCAAGCGGGCGGGTATTGGATGTGCAAGACGGGATCGGATTTCGACCCCTGCGAACGAAAGATTTTTGCGGCGGGGGCTACGGCTGAAAAATCCTGCGGCAGGATCGGGAGGAACGGGGCCTCGGGATCGGCGACGAACGAAAACGATCCATTTTGGGGGGGATTTTCGGGATTCGGGCAGGCCGAGCGTGCGGCAGAGCCGCCGAGAGGCCCGAGGATCGAATCGCCCGCCCCCCCTTCCGAACCGCCCACGGCTTTGCGGCCCGCCTGCGGCGCTCCACTTCCCGACCCCAGTACTCGGCTGGAAAAAATCAGTTTTGAACCGACCTTTTTGTGCCAATTCCGCAATTCGTCCAGATTCTCCGTCTGCGCGTCGTACTTCGCTTGACGCGATGCCGTTATGAAATCCACCAGAGATTTGAACCGACCGCCCACTTGTTCCCCATAATGGGCGATGGAATCGGCCAGCGCCGATTTCTCCAAGGTCAATTTTTCCTTCATCGCGGTGAAATCGCCCCGCTCGATGTCGCCGTCGATGAACGCTTCCAGCAACCGATCCAGACGGGCGGAAATCCGTGCGAGGTCCGATTTCTGACGCTCCATCAAGCCAGCCTGCGCCGCTTGATCCGCCAAAATCCAGCGATCCACCTCCGCCAGCATCAAGGCCGCCGCCTCGTCGGAAATCGAGACCCGCCGGATGCTCGCCCGTAGCAACTGCGTCAGCGCCTCCTCGCGGATCGTCTTCAAATCGCAGAGACCGCGCCGCTTTCCGCAGCGATAATACGGGTGCCCGCCCTGGATATCGGAAGTGATCGCGCATCCGCATTCATGGCAAACGATCAACCCGCGGAACGGAAAGCGGCTATGCTTCACATAGCGGCCCCGGCCATTTCTTTTCAGGCCCTTTTGGACCCGCTCGAACAAATCGCGCGGAATCAGCGGCGGGTGCTTGCCCTCGTAGATTTCCCCGCTGAACCGGAAAAGGCCGATGTAAAAGGGATTCGTGAGAATGTCGCGAACCTTGCTCGCCGCCATCGGTTTATTGCGCACTCCGAGGAAGCCCCAACCCGTCACCGTCTTGGCAAGGCTCGCGTAGGTGTAGGCCCCCGTCGCGTAGGCCTCGAACATCTTGCGGATGAACAAGGCCCGCGCCTCGTCGATCACGATGGCCCGCGTTTGCTTGTCGTTGCGGTATCCCGGCGGCGGCATGTTCGGATAGATGCCCTCGCGCAGTTTTTTGCGGAGTCCGCGCCGGATGTTCTCGGAAAGATTGTCCACATAGTATTTCGACTGCCCGAAGGCGATGCTCAGCATGAACTTGCCTTGTGGCGTGTTCTCGAACCAGAAGGTGGGGAACTTCAAGGCGGATACCTTGCCCGTGTCGAGAGCGTAGACGATTCGCCCGCCGTCCACCGAGTTGCGCGCCAAGCGGTCAGGATGCCAGGCCAGAATCCCTTGCGCCTCGCCGCGCTCCATCGCCGCCAGCATCTCGTTGAAGACCGGTCGCCCCGGCTGCTTCGCGGTCTGTGCTTCGATGTATTCATGGACGACTTGAAGCCCTTCCTTCGTCGCCAGCATCCGCAATTCGTCCAACTGCGCTTGAATCGAAAGGATTTGCCGTTCCTCGTCGTCCGTGCTCTTCCGCGCGTAGATGAAATATTTCATGGCCCGCCCCTCCTTAGAATATACATTTCTCGTGTGTAGAGTAATATGTACCATTCTGATGTTCTTGCAAGCATGAAAAGACCGATTCCAAAAGAATGCCGAAAATTCGGTGCCGCCGTAAGAATCCGCCGCCGCGCCTTGGGGCTGTCCCAGGAGGAATTCGCGGAAAAGGTAGATTGCCACCGGAACTTTGTCGGGCGGATCGAACGCGGCGAACAGAATCCCACCGTGGACACGCTGGTGCGGATCGCGCGGGCCTTGCGCTGCAAGATAAGCGATCTGTTTTTCGAAGCGGGTTTATAGGCTGCTGTCCGCCCGCAAGCGGTGGCGTGGCGAGGTCACGAGCCGCCAGAACCGGTTGCGGGCTCCGGGGGTCGGGAAGTGGAGCGCCGCAGGCGGGCCGCAAAGCCGTGGGCGGTTCGGAAGGGGGGGCGGGCGATTCGATCCTCGGGCCTCTCGGCGGCTCTGCCGCACGCTCGGCCTGCCCGAATCCCGAAAATCCCCCCCAAAATGGATCGTTTTCGTTCGTCGCCGATCCCGAGGCCCCGTTCCTCCCGATCCTGCCGCAGGATTTGAGCGCCGTAGCCCCCGCCGCAAAAATCTTTCGTTCGCAGGGGTCGAAATCCGATCCCGTCTTGCACATCCAATACCCGCCCGCTTGGGCCGATGTCGCGCAAAATGGGAAAACAGGAAAATGGCGGTGTCTTCTACAGATCTCGCGAAAGCGCCTGGTAGGTGACGAATAATTGGGGGGGGGGGGGGGGGGGGGGGGGGGGGGGGGGGGGGGGGGGGGGGGGGGGGGGGGGGGGGGGGGGGGGG
>JBFXHR010000044.1:0-22299 GCA_050176815.1 Kiritimatiellia bacterium | reverse complement strand
GCGTGCGTCGAGGCAACCGCCACCTCCCGCTCCGGCAAGATCACCACGATCCGCGCGATAGTGTCGGGCGGATAGCCGCTACCTGCGCCGTTATAGCCCCCTCCCCCCGCGACGACCTGGTTGGGGTCGTTGCCGATCCGCAAATCGTTCGTCGTCCACCCGTCCCCGTCCAGGTCCAGAAACGTCTTCTTCACCCCCAGCGTGCCGCGCTGCATGTCGGAGGCGGGGTTTTGCTGCGTGGCCATAATCAACACCATTAGGATCTCCATCAATGTGCGTCAACCTCACATCCCCGTTGGTCTGGATCGCCTTACTCCATCCAAACTCCACTTCGCTGGTCGGCTTGGAATCGATCCCGTAGGTGAACACCCCGTTCGCGACCAGATCGGCCGCCGACGAATACGTCCCGTGCAGCGCCGGATTGTTGGACCAGATCTGGCTCGCCAAATCCGCCAGCTTCACCAGACAGCTGTCGTAGATGGCTCCGTTGTTGTCGTTGATGATTGTGGCTTGGCATCTAACATTGTCTGGGTTTCCAGTCAGATTCCACTGCCCCCACTCCATGCCCCCCAGCGCGTTGGCGGCGAGGGCGCCGGCCCCCAGCGCCGCGGCCCAGACCCGGGAATGGAGAATGCGATGCTCCATTGGGTGAAAAATAGGCTTTTGCCCGCGCCGAGGCAAGCCGCCCGCAACTGATTCACCCACGGGACAAGCCCGTGGGGGTCTGGGAACTGGTTCACCCCGGGCTAGGGCGTGGGGGTCTGAGATCGGAGACCCCCACGCCCTTGCGGCGTGGGTGAATGAGTTTGGCAAACCGCCGCCCGATGCGCTAAATACACCTTCCATGAGCATCGAAGCCAAAATCGTCGCCGACAGCGTCTCGCCGCAGGGCATCCGGCTGACCACGCTGTCCCTCAAGTATCCGCGCTGGATCCACGCCGAATTCATGACGCACCGCCTGTTTTCGCGCAACGCCAGCAGCTCGCGCGCCATTCCTTCGCGCCGCCTGAGCGCCCTGGAACGCGAATACCCCCTGCGCTGGGACGCCAACATCCCCGGCATGCAAGCCGGCGTCGCGCTCTCCGACGAGCAAGCCGCCAAAGCCAAGGCCATCTGGGACCGCATGGCCGACGCCTGCGCCGCCGGCGTCGCCGAGCTCGCCGAACTGGGCCTGCACAAGCAGTGGGCCAACCGCCCGCTCGAATGGTTCACGTCCATTTCCGTGCTCGTTTCCGCCACGGCCTTCGACAACTTCTTCGGCGTGCGCTGGCATCCCGACGCGCAGCCCGAAATCGAAGAGCTCGCCCACCGGATGTTCCTGGCCATGCAGGCCAGCACGCCGCGACCCCTCGAACCCGACCAGTGGCATCTGCCGTACGTCTCCGCCGAGGAAGGCCAATCCCTCGGCCTCGACGCCGCCCGCCGCTGCTCGGCCGCGCGCTGCGCGCGCGTGTCCTACCTCAACCACGACGGCACCACGCCCAACGTCGCCAAGGATCTCGACACCTTCGCCAAACTGGCGGGCGATCCCAACGGCCCGCCGCATCCGCTCCACGCCTCGCCGATGGAACACCAGGCCACCCCCGACCGCCTGCGCGATCCCGCCGATCCCGATTCCTGGCAAAACCCCGCCCAGCACGGCAACTTCCGCGGATGGCGGCAATACCGCAAGATGCTCGCCCGCGAAAACATCGGCCGTTTCGTCCCGCCAGCATAGATCCGCGCAACCCCGGGCTGGCGCCGCCGCCCGTTTTCCGGTTGGCGTTTCCCGGTTTCGCGCGGTATGTTCCGTCACCGATGAGCTACCGATCCTACCCCTCCAATCCATTTGCTTCCCGATCGCCGGGATTCTTCGCCCATCTGCCGCCCGTCGCCGCATGGATGATCAAGGCCAACGTCGGGGTGTTCCTGGCGCTCTGGCTGCTGCGCCTCGATGGGCTCTACGCGATGCTCGCGCTGAGCCGCACCGGCCTTGCCGCCGGCTTCGTCTGGCAGCCGCTCACCTACATGTTTTTGCACGGCAACTTTTCCCATCTCCTGTTCAACATGTTCACCGTGTATTTCCTCGGCCCCGAAACCGAACGCGCCATGGGCTCGAAGCACTTCGCCGCCATGTATCTCCTCAGCGGCATTCTCGGCGGCCTCGGCTGGGTCTGGCTCTCCCCCCACGCCGACATCCCCTGCGTCGGCGCCTCGGGCGCCGTCTTCGGCATCCTCGCCGCCTTCGCCACGCTCTATCCCCGCCGGCAACTCATGCTGCTGTTCCCCCCGATCCCCATCATGGCGTGGAAACTCGTCGCCGGACTGGCCCTCATCGAATTCCTGATGGCGGGCAACGCCTCCTCCGGCATCGCCCACACCGCCCACCTCGCCGGCGCCTTCGCCGGATTCCTCTACATCGACCAGCTCTTCGAAAACACCACCCTCCGCCGCCTCTGGGCCCGCGCCCGCGACTACGTCGCCCAGCGCCCCCACGCCCCCCGCGCCGCCCCGCCCCCCCCCGACCAGGCCGAAGTCGACCGCATCCTCGACAAGATTACCGCCCAGGGCATCCAATCTCTCACCAAGGCCGAACGCCAGACCCTGCACCGGGCTTCGAGAACGTTCTAGGTTCAGCGGTTCACGGTTCAACGGTTGGGGCTCCTTGGCTGTTCAACCGTGAACCGCTGAACCGTGAACGTTGAACCCTCTTCTTGCAGAACGCCTCCCCCTGAGGCATATTCCCCGAAACGTTTGACCCAACCGGAGCCCCCCCCATGACCTTGAAACTCGAAAAAATCCCGAACTACTCCGGCCCGAAAGGCCCCGTCGTCCTCGTCATCATGGATGGCGTCGGCATCGGCAAATACGTCGAAGGCGATTTCGTCCGCTCCGCCAACAAGCCCCATCTCGACTGGCTCCTGACCCACTGTCCCCATACCATGCTCAAGGCCCACGGCACCGCCGTCGGCATGCCGTCCGACGACGACATGGGCAACTCCGAAATCGGCCACAACGCCATCGGCTGCGGCCGCGTCTACGACCAGGGCGCGTCCCTCGTGGCCAAAGCCGTCGACTCCGGCGCCCTCTTCCAGGGCGCCACCTGGAAAAAGATGGTCGCCCACGTCAAAGACCACTCGTCCACCCTCCACTTCATCGGCCTTTTCTCCGACGGCAACGTCCACTCGCACGTCGACCACCTCAAGGGCATGCTCGCGCAGGCCAAGAAGGAAGGCGTCAAGCGCGCCCGCATCCACCCCCTCCTCGACGGCCGCGACGTGCCGCCCACCTCCGCCCTCGACTATGTTTTGCCCTTCGAAAAATTCCTCGCCGACCTCAACGCCGACGGCACGGTCGACTTCGCCATCGCCTCCGGCGGCGGCCGCATGAAAGTCACCATGGACCGCTACGAAGCCGACTGGCGCATGGTCGAGCTCGGCTGGAAAACCCACGTCCGCGGCGAAGGCGCGCTCTATCCCTCCGCCCAGGCCGCCATCGAAGACCTGCGCGCCCAGAACCCCGGCGTGCTCGACCAGGATCTCCCCGCGTTCGTCGTCGGCCGCGACGGCAAGCCCCTCGGGCCCATCGTCGACCACGACAGCGTCATCCTCTTCAACTTCCGCGGCGACCGCGCCATCGAACTCACCCGCGCCTTCGAGCAGGCCGACTTCAAGCCCTTCGACCGCGGCGCGCGCCCCGACGTCCTCTTCGCCGGCATGATGCAGTACGACGGCGACGCCAATATCCCCAAGAACTTCCTCGTCGAGCCCCCGCGCATCACCCGCACCATCGGCGAATACCTCGCCGATGCCGGCGCGCGCCAGCTCGCCATCAGCGAGACCCAGAAATTCGGCCACGTCACCTACTTCTTCAACGGCAACCGCGCCGAGAAATTCAACGAGTCCCTCGAAGACTACGTCGAAGTCCCCTCCGACCGCGTTCCGTTCGAGGAGCGCCCCTGGATGAAGTCCGCCGAAATCACCGACGCGCTCCTCGCCGCCATCGGCTCCGGCAAGTATCGCTTCATCCGCGTCAACTACCCCAACGGCGACATGGTCGGCCACACCGGCATCTTCCCCGCCGTGAAAATCGCCGTCGAAGCCGTCGATCTCGCTCTCGGCCGCCTCATGCCCGCAGTGAAAAAGGCCGGCGGCATCCTCGTCGTCAGCGCCGACCACGGCAACTCCGACGACATGTACGAGCACGACAAGGCCGGCACCGTCAAGGTGGACAAGGCCACGGGCCTCCCCAAGGCCCGCACCGCCCACTCCCTCAACCCCGTCCCCGCCGCGATCTACGACCCGGCCAACGCGGCCAAGGCCAAGCTGACGGAAAAGTCTGGCCTCGGCATCTCGTCGCTTGCGGCCACCTGCCTCAACCTCCTGGGCTACAAATCGCCCGAAGGCTACGATCCCTCCCTCGTCGAAATTGGAAAATGAGACGTTGAATTCTCAATATCCAATATCCAATAACCAATATCCAACCGAACAAGTTCACGATCCGTTATCCGGACTTGGACATTGGATATTGAACATTGGTTATTGGATATTCTTCCGGAGATCCTCATGCCTTGGCTGACCGACACCCGCGCCGGCGCGGTCCTGAACCTCCGCATCGTCCCGCGCGCTTCGAAGAACGCCCTCCAGGGCGAACACGGCGACGCCCTCAAAATCCGCCTCTGCGCCCCGCCCGTCGACGGCGCCGCCAACGCCGCCCTCGTCGAATTCCTTTCCGATTTCTTCTCCCTCCCCCGCGCCCGCATCCAACTCCTCTCCGGCCAGACCTCCCGCCACAAGCGCGTCCTGCTCGCCGGCGTTTCCGCTTCTGCTGTCCGGTCCCACCTGAACCCCGAATCCTGAATCCTGTGCCATCCGCCCCATGAAGCATCTGACCGAATACAGCGATCCCTCCCGCATCCACGCCCTGGTCGCGGAGATCGCGCGGATTTCGAAGCGACCGGCGCGCATCATGGAAGTCTGCGGCGGCCAAACCCACGCCATCCTGCGCCACGCGCTCGACACGCTCCTTCCTCCGCACGTCCAGCTTCTGCACGGTCCCGGGTGTCCCGTTTGCGTCACCCCGTCCTCCTACCTCGACCACGCCATCGCCATTGCCGCGCACCCGGACGCGATCCTTTGCACCTTCGGGGATTTGCTGCGCGTGCCCTCCAACGCCTCGGGCGATCTCTACGCCGCCAAGGCGCGCGGCGCCGACGTCCGCATGGTGACCTCCCCCCTGCAGGCCCTCGATTTCGCACGCGATAATCCGGACAAGCAGGTCGTCCATCTCGCCATCGGCTTCGAAACCACCGCGCCCGCCAACGCCATGCTGGCCTATCTGGCCAAGGAACGCGGACTCGCCAACCTCAGCCTCCTCGTTTCACAGTTCCTCGTTCCGCCCATCCTGCGCGCCATCTGCGCCGATCCCGAGACCGCCCCCGACGCCTTCCTGGCCGCCGGCCACGTCTGCGCCATCGTCGGCTCCGATCCCTACGCCCCGCTTGCGCGCGAATTGAACCGCCCCATCGCCGTCACCGGTTTCGAGCCCGCCGACATCCTCCTCGGCGTCCTCGACGTCCTGCGCCTGTTCGAACAGGGCAAGGCCGAGATGGTCAACGCCTATCCGCGCGTCGTCCATCCCGCCGGCAATCCCGAGGCCCTTCGCACCCTCGACGCCGTCTTCGAAACCTGCGACCGCGAATGGCGCGGATTGGGCGTTGTCCCCCAAAGTGGCCTGTCGCTCCGCCCCGAATACGCCGCTTTCGACGCCGCCAAACGCTTCCCGCCCCCTATTGACCATATGTATAAATATAGTCCACTCTCGTCCGACTGTCCCGCCGCCGACGTCCTGCTGGGAAAACTCCAGCCGCCCGACTGTCCGCACTTTGGGAATCGTTGCTCGCCCGACCATCCCCTCGGTGCCCCGATGGTGTCGCCCGAAGGGGCTTGCGCGGCTTTCTACCTCCATCGGCGCGGCCCCTGACCGCCGCCCCGGGGCTTTACGCCAAGCCCGCCTCCCGCAACAGGGCTTCGGCCCGGGGCACGTCGGCCGGCGAATCCACCCCGATGCCCGGCGCATCGCAATCCAGCACCCGCATGCGGCACCCCATCGCCAGCGCGCGCAACTGCTCCAGTTTTTCCAGGTTTTCCAGCGCGCAAGGCGGCTCTTTCACCAGCCGTTCGAGAAAGGCCCGGCGGTAGCCGTAAATGCCCACGTGGCGGAAATGGCTTCCGGCCACCGGCGCGAAATCCGCCGCCGCGCCGCGCATGAACGGAATCGGCGCGCGGGAAAAATACAGCGCCCGGCCATCCGCCGCCCGCACCACCTTCACGACGTCGGGATTCCGCAACTCCTCCGCCGACCGGAGCGGCGACGCGGCCGTCGCCATGTCCCAGCCTTCGGAATCCGCCAGCGTGGCCGCGACGCGGTCGATCAGGCCCGGATCGATCAGCGGCTCGTCGCCCTGGACGTTCACCACCACGTCGGCCTCGATCCCTTGCACCGCCTCGGCGATGCGGTCGGTGCCGGAGGGATGGTCCGGCCGGGTCATCGCGGCTCGAACCCCGCAGGCGCGGGCCGCCGCAGCGATCCGCTCGTCGTCCGTGGCCACGAGGATTTCGTCGAGCCGCCGCGCCAGGCGCACCCGCTCCAGCACCCGGACCAGCAACGGCTTGCCGGCGATCGACGCCAGGCTTTTGCCCGGAAAGCGCGTGGAGCCCCAGCGGGACGGGATGACGCCGACGACGCGCGCGCTCATTGCCGCGGATTCCGCATGTGGTTCAGCAATTCTTCCGGGCTGCAGGAGGCCGTGCCCAGCTTGCCCACCACCACGCCGGCGGCCACGTTCGCCAGTTCCGCCGCTTCGAGGAAATCCGCGCCGGCCGCCAGCGCCGCCACGCACGCGGCGATGACCGTGTCGCCGGCGCCGCTGACGTCGAACACTTCCCGCGCCCGCGTCGGCACGTGCCGCGGCGCCCGGCCGCGCGACGCCAGATACATGCCGTGCGGACCCAGGGTAATGGCCAGGTTTTCCGCCGCCCATTTCTCCATCAGGATTTCCCCTGTTTTCTGGAGCGCCTTGTCGGCCAATGGATTTTCCTTCGCGCCGGGATCGACCATCCCCGCGATGGCGAACGCCTCCTTGCGGTTGGGCGTGGCGACCGTAATGCCCCGCAAGTTCAGATCGTGGCCTTCCTTGGGGTCGAGCCCCACGGGAATTTTTCGGCGCGCCGCCGTCTTCAACACCAGGTCCGCGACGGCCTGGGTCACGGCGCCCTTGCCGTAGTCCTCGATGACCACGCCGTCCGCCTTGTTCAGCTCGAGGGCCAGCAGGGCGAGGAATTTCTCGCTCTGGCGCGGCGACCAGGCCGTCGGCCGCTCGAAATCCACCCGCACCACCTGCTGGCGCTCGGCGATCACGCGCTCCTTCACGATGGTTCCGGCGCCGGCGAACATCATGGCGCATTCGACGTCCACGTCCGCATGCGTCAGCAGCCAGCGCAGTTCCACGCCCGCCGCGTCCTTGCCGATCATGCCCGCCACCGACGCCTTGCCCCCCAGCGCGCGGACGTTGCACGCCACGTTGCTGGCCCCGCCCGGCATGCAGGTCTCCTTGGTCACCCGCACCACCGGCACCGGCGCTTCCGGCGAAATCCGGCTCACGGCCCCGTACACGAACCGATCCAGCATCAGGTCTCCGACGACCAGCACGCGGCGGCGCGCGAATTTCCCCAGCAGGGCCGCGGCCCTTTTCCGGCTAATGCCCATCTCGTCCTCCTTCGTCTTTCCGCGGCGCGGAATTCCGGACCCAAAAATCGTCGCCCGGCCCGCGCACCCGCTTCAGCATGATCTTGATGCTGGCCACAGGCACGCTGGCCACCGCGCGGCAAATCGTGTAGCGCGGATCGTCCGACACCCACACCCACATCCGCCCCTTCCGGACGAACATGCCGTTGAACTTCCCCTTCGGCTCCATCTTGATGCACGGGATTTCGCCGTAGCGGTCCAATTCCACCGCGTCCTTTTTCCCCGCCTCGACGATCATTTCGTACATCTTCTCGTCGGTCATCATCCAGTAAGTCCGCGTTTCGCCCGCGCGGATGGGCTCCTTGCGGATCCAGTACATCAGCCCCATCAGGTCGCGCGTGTCGGCCTCGATGTCGAAGGTCTTCTCCTTCTTTTTCAGGAGCGATTTCCACTGCCCTTTCTTCGCCGCATGGTCGAACGTGGTGATCTCGTGGTAGTGCCGCTTGCCTTCGTGGCTGTCTTTCTCGAAACTCAGGGGGAGAAACGAAACCGGATCCAGCACCGTCTGCAGGAATTCCTCGACCGGATAGAGCTTGTCCACGATTCCGTTCGACTTGGCCTTCACGGTCAGCGACACCAGGCGCCGGCCGTCCCGCTGGAGCCATTCGGCCTTGGCCGTCGCCTCTCCCACCATGAAAATGCCCCAAAACACCTCGTAATCGATCTCCTCCCCGACCGGGAACCACATTTCGGGCGGCGGATCGTCCCACGGCAACCCCGGCGGCGGATTTTCGGCGAAAACCGGCGAAAAAACGCAAAAAAAGGCCGAAAAACACAAAAAAAGGCCAAAAAACGCCGAAAAACGGCGTTTTTTCAGGAAATGGGAGCCGTGGGAACGCATGGGGAAGCTTCCGGAGCGGTTTCGCCTTCGTTTTTCGCCGGTGGCGCGCCTTTTCCGGCCGGCGGCGGAATGCCCAGCAGATCCATGACCTCGCGCTGGACGCTTTCGATTTCCTTCAGGCGCAGCTGGGGATCGGGCACGACGAAGCTTTCGCCCGTTTGCTTGTGCTCGTAGACGCGGATTTTGCGCCCGTCGGGCAGGAGTTGCACTTCCTTCTCGGCGAGAATCCGCCGGCGTTCCAGCATGACCGCCAAAATGAAAATGACGTTGCCCTTCGAGGGATCGTCCGTCTCCATCAATTCCCGCAGCAGCGATTCGGCCGTCTCCTTTTTCAGCGCCTCGGGCGCCTTGGGCGCCGGCGCCCGCCAGCGGGACGCCCACGCGCTGACCTCCCCGTCCGCCGTCCGGCCCGGCCAGCACGCCGCGCAGAAATCCTCGCGCACGTAGCCCTCGGCGGAGAACCGCAGGCGCGACGTCAAGGATTCCGCGTCCGCGAATTTCTTGCGGCAGGCCGCGCACTCGTCCGCGCAGGAGCGGATGTTCCATTCGGGGTTCACGGGGACGCCTCCTGGGCCTGGAGGGCGAAGGCCGAATCGGGATAGCGCTCCTTCAATTCCTGCCACGCGCTCGACTGCTCGGCTTGTTTGCCCGCCTGCGCGAAAAGCCGTCCCGCGCGGAACAGCGCGTGCGGCGTCCATTCCGGATCGTCGAACAGCACGGCGACGCTCATGAAATGGCGGGCCGCCTTTTCGGCCTCCCCGGCGGCTTCGGCCGCCTCGCCCAGGCCGAAATACGCCCGCACGCGCAGATCCAGGGTGTCCTCGCCCGTGGCGGCGGCGGCCGCCGCCGCATACCGCTCCGCGGCCTTTTCGAGGCGGCCGGCTTTCAGATCCAGGCGGGCCAGCAGCAGCTGGGCCTCCGCGCCTTCGCGCGTCTCGGCCTTTTCCGCCACGGCCTTTCCATAGGCGGCGGCGGCGGCCTTTTCGTCGCCCAGCCGCGATTGGCTCGCGCCGGCCCAATACCATCCGATCTGCCGCCACGACGGTTCCTTGGCATTTTCGGCCAGCACGGTGGCCGCCTGCAAGGTCCGGTCGTATTGCTCCTGTTCGAAGCGGCGGCGCGCCAGCCATTCCACCAGCGCGGGATTTTCGGCGACGCGGTCCGGCTCGTCCAGCAGCGGCACGATCTGGTCCGCGGCCTCGTCCATGCGGTCCTGGCGCTGCAGCGCCACCGCCAGGCGCAACCGCGCCAGCGACGCGGTCTGCGCGTCCGGCGCGGCCGCCAGGCTCGCGCGCAGCGCCGTTTCGGCGTCCGCCCAATCGGATTTTCCGGAAAGGAGGACGCCGCGCCAATAATGCGCGCGCGCCGACTGCGCCCCGGCCGGGTCGTCTTTCAGCAGCGCGTCCAGCGTCTCCATGGCCAGCCCGGTTTTTTTCATTTCGATCAAGACCAAGGCCTTTTGGAGAAGGGCTTCCGCCTCGGCGGCGGCATCGTTCTTGCGCGCCAGCAGGGCATCCCAATCTTCCAGCGCGCCTTTCGAGTCGCCCGCGCGCAGCCGCGCCAGCGCCGACGCCTTCAGCGCCTCGGCCACCGCCTCGTTCTTCGGATAGTCCGCGGCCACGCGGCGAAACAGCTCCGACGCTTCCTCCAGGCGACCGGCCTCCCGGGCCATCTCGCCCAGGCGCAGCAGCGCGGCCGGCGCCTGCGGCGACTTCGGATGGTCCCGGACCAGTTCCTCGTAGCGCCCCCGGGCGAGATCCGTCCGGTCCAGGGCCCGTTCGGATTCCGCGCGCATCCAGAGCACGTCCACGGCGTGGGCCGCGTCGGGCTGGGCCGGCGTGGCGGCCAAGGCCTTTTCGTGCGCGCCGCGCTTGAAGTGGGTCACCATGGTTTCGTAGGCCGCGCGGCCGGCGAAAGCGGTTCCGGGATAGTTTTTCGCCACCGCCTCGTAGTCCGCCAGCGCTTCGCCGTCGCGGTTCATCTTGCGCAGGCAGTTCGCGCGCAGATAGGTCCCGGAAGCCGCCGTTTCGGCGTCGGCGGCGGCGGCCACGAGTTTTTCCGCCCAGGCCATCGCTTCCGGCGCGCGGTCGAGATAGTACAGGCTCCACGCGGCGGCCAGCATCGCGTCCCGCGCGCGGCGTTCCTCCGGCCACTCCACCAGCAGCGACTGCAGGGTGTCGGCGGCGACCTGGTAGCGCTTCTGGCGATACGCCCAGTCGCCCCAGCGGAACAGCGCCTCGGCCTTGGCCGAAGGCGTGCCGGCGGTTTCCACGGCCTTCTCGAACCACGCGGTCATCGAGGCTTCGTTGTCTTTGTCGTCCGCGTGCATGGCCGCCAGATCGAGCGCGGCATAGGCCGCATACGGCGACGAAGCGAATTCATCCAGCAGCCGTTCGTGGGCGGCCGAAGCGCCCCGGAGATCGCCGGCCTTCCAGCGGCTGAAGCCCAGGTAGTAGGACGCGGCGGCGGCCGTCTCCGGCGCGGGAGTCTCCACCAGCAGGCGGTTCAGGATCGCGGCGGCATCCTCGTGCCGCCCCTCGCCGATGGCCGCTTCCGCCCGCCGCAGTTCCGCCTTGGGCGCCTGCCCGCTCTGCGGGAACTCCGTCGCCACCCGCTTGTAGAACCGTTCCGCGCCGGCTTGGTTGCCCATCTGCCGGTAGCACTCCCCCGTGCGGTAGAGGGCCGCCGGCGCGTGTTGGCTGTCGGGGTGGTCCCGCAGCAGGACGAGATACTCGCCGACCGCCGTTTCGTGGAATCCGCGCAGGTAGATGCCGTCGGCGAAGCGCATCTGCTCGTCGGCGGTCAGCGCCCAGGCCGGGCCGCCGAAAAGCAGGACCAGCAGGCTGGCGATCCACGCGCGTTTCATCACGACCCGGGCGCCAGCGTGGCGAACGAGATGTTCCAGATGTCGGCCTGCCGGCACGTGTCCAGCACCCGCACCACGTGCTCGTAGGCGGTCGCCTTGTCCGCGCGCAGCAAGACCGGCTGCCCGGGGAACAGTTCCACGAGCCGGTCCATCATCGCGCGCAGCTGGGCGTCGTCCAGCGCCTGGCCGTTCACCACCGTCGCGCCGTCCGCCCGCACGTTGATGATCACCTCGCCCGGCAGCCGCTGCGGCGCGCCGCCCGTCGCGGCCGTCGGCAGCGCCACGTCGATCTCCGTCTCCCACTGCGCGAAAATCTGGCTGGTCACGAAGAAACACAGCAGCAGGAAGACCACGTCGATCATCGGCGTCAGCGGCACGCCGGGATTCGTGGGAAACAGCTTTTTCTTCTGGAAGTTCATCTAGTCCCCTTGGTTCTCCAGAATCGCGAGCAGATCCGTGGAGGCCTCTTCCAGCCGGCCCGTCAGCTTGATGACGCGCCCGCGGAACCACGAATAGGCCATCATGGCCGGAATGGCGACGATCAGTCCCGCGATGGTGGTGACGAGCGCCTGCGCCACGCCCCCCGCCAGTTCCATGGGACGGGCCTTCGCCAGATCGAACGCCACCGTGTTGAACGCCTTCAGCATGCCGATCACGGTGCCCAGCAACCCCACCATGGGCGCCACCGCCGAGAGGTCCAGCAGGTAATGGATCATGTTCTGCATGCGCCCCGCCTGGCGCGCGCCTTCGCTTTCCATGATTTCCTTCAGCATGCCCGGCTTCGAGGCGGGATTTTCCTTCAGGAAATCCAGCCCGGCCGCGGCCACGGCGGCCAGGGCCGTCGGCTGCTGGGCGCACAGGTCGCGGGCTTCGCGCCCGCGCCGCTCCTTGAGCAGCTCGCGCAGGCGCAGGGCCTGCGCCGCCGGAGCGACGGCGCGCGCTCGCAGCACCAGCACGTAGTACACGACCAGCGCCAGGCCCAGCACCGACAGCGCCGCCAGCCCGTACATCAGCCAGCCGCCCATCCGCATCAGTTCGGCCAAGGTCAGCATCTCGGCCGCCGGGGCCGCCTCGCCGTTTCCGGCCCAGGCGGCCGTCGCGCCGGCCAGCGCCAGCCATCCCGTTCCCATCCAAGTCGTTTTCATCGTTTTCCTCTCTGTCTTCGGGCCTTCGCCCCGTTTCTACATCTCCGCCGTCACCAGATCCCAGTGGTCGGCAAAATACTTCCAGCCCGAAACCAGCGTGACGGCCACCACCAGCGTGGACAGCACCCACGAGGTGATCACAAAGGCCGTGTCGTACGGCCGCAAGACGGCCTCCGACAGGTGCAGCCAGCCGCGCGCGGCCGCGATCGGCATGAAATCCTCGCGCACAGCCAGCAGGATGAACGTCGCGATGATCGCGACCATCTGCCAGACCGTCTTCAGCTTGCCCCAGCCGCCGGCGCTGAGGATCCGCCGCTCGCCGCGCGACGCCACGAGCAGCCGCAGCCCCGTCACCGCGAATTCCCGCGCGATGATCACCACCACCACCCACGCCGGCACCAGCGAATAGGCCGGCTCGTATTCCAGCCGGATGCCCACGAAACTCACCAGCGCCGCGCACACCAGCACCTTGTCCGCCAGCGGATCCATCAGCTTGCCGAACGCCGTCACGCCGTAGTGCATCCGCGCCAGCTTCCCGTCCCAGTAGTCCGTGATGCTCGCGGCCACGAAAACCACGAGCGCCAGCGTCGAGGAAAACGGAATCGGCAGCGCCATCGCCAGCATCACCACCAGCGCCGCGACTAGCCGGCTCACCGTCAACATGTTGGGCACGTTCATCGCGCGTCAATCCAGATACGGCTCGGGCGTCGCCCGGCAATCCTCCGCCAGGGGGCGGTGCTCGACGGACGCGGGCGCGGTCGCCCGGCCCCGTTCGCACGCCTTGGAAATCCCGATCCACAGCAACGCCAGCACGACGACTCCGGCCAAGGTCCGCCACGCCTGCCACGGAACCCGGGCCACGGCGGTCCGGCAAGCCGACCCCATCTTCGCCAAACGGGCCCGCGCAGGCATGCGCGGCGGCCTGGGCTTTGCGGGCGCGGCAACCGGAACCGAAGTCGGCGGCGCCGCCGGCGGCGCGGATGGTTTCGGCGGCAGCGTCACGCGGATGCTCCGCTGCGCTTTCTCCGCCCGTTCCTTCTTCAGCGCCTCTTCGCGCCGAAGGCGCTCTTCCGCCTGCTGCCGCGCCTGTTCCGCACGGAGGCGATCGTTCTCCGCCGCGGCCAGGGCCAACCCCTTGGCGTGGGCCGCCGCTTCCTCCTTGTGCGTCGCGACGCGTTCTTCCTCGCGCCGGGCGTACTCCGCCGCCATTTGTTCTTCCGCCTCCTGGCGGGCTTGGCGCGCGGCTTCTTCGCGGACCCGGGCGATTTCCGCGGCGTGCCGGCGGAGCAAATCCTCCACGCTGGAATCCCGGACGGCGGATTCCTGGACCCGGCGGCCTTCCGCCTCCTGCAACAGGCGCTCGGCCTCCTCGCGCGCCAGCACCACTTCCCGTTCCTTCGCCCGCAGCGCTTCCTCCATCTGGCGCCGGCGCTCTTCCGCCTTCTGGACCTTCCCTTCCGCTTCCTCGCGAACCTTCGCCTCGGCGGCCATCCGGGCCTTCAACTCGGCCTCGGTCTCCGCGCGGCGGCGGACTTCTTCCTCGATCTTGCCCTCCGCCTCCTGGCGGATCCGCTGGGCTTCCTGCTCGCGGGCGGCCAACTCCCCTTCCAATTGCAGGCGGCGCTGCTCCTCCGCGCGGAAACGGGCCTCGGCGGCCTCGCGTTCCTTCCGCTCGGATTTTTCGCGGACCATCCGATCGGCGGTTTCGCGCTCCCGCGTCTCCTGTTCGGCGGCGACCCGCAGCGCCACTTCGTCCGCCGCCTGGCGGGCTTCTTCTTCGCGCCGCCGCAGGTCCTCGATCAACTGCTGGATGCGGCTTTCCGCCTCGCCGATCTTCCGCTTCGCTTCTTCGCGCGCCTGCCGCTCCGCCTCGGCGCGCGCCTGCTGTTCCGCCTCCTGCCGTTCGCGCAGGGCGGCTTCTTCCGCGGCCTTGGCCTCGGCGGCTTCCCGGGCCACGACGACTTCGCGCTCCTTCTCCCGCAACGCCCCCTCGAGCCGGAGGCGGTGCTCTTCGATCGCCTGGACCTTGCGCTCGACGGCCTCGCGGGCCTCGCGCTCGGTTTCCGCGCGGCGCCGGTTTTCCTCTTCCATCTGGGCGCGGCGCTCGGCTTCGGCCTTCATCTGCCGGTCGGCCTCTTCGCGCGCCTGCTTCGCCGCCTCTTCGCGGCGGGCCAACTCGTCTTCCATCTCCCGGATCTTGTCCGCGGCCTTGCGGGCATCCGCCTCGTATTCGGCGCGCGCCTGCCGCGCCGCTTCGTCGCGCTCCTGCAGCTCGCCTTCGATCCGGGCGCGCTGGGACGATTCGTCTTGGATCCGCTGCTCCAATTCCTCCCGCGCCTGCCGCGCCGCTTCCGCGCGGCGGACCAGTTCTTCCTCCAGATCGCGCAACTGGACGGCGGTCGTCTGCGCCCGAAGCTCCACTTCCTCGCGGGCCTGCTGTTCCGCCGCCTGGCGGGCCTTCCACTCGGCCTCCACCTGTTCGCGGCGTTCGGCTTCTTCCTGCGCCTTGCGTTCCGCCTCCTCGCGGGCCGCGCGGGCCTCTTCTTCGCGCCGGCGGAGTTCCTCCTCCAGATCCTTCAGCCGGGAACCCGCCACCTGCACCTGGAGTTCCACTTCTTCGCGGGCCTTCCGTTCGGCCTCCGCGCGGGCCAGCCCTTCGGCTTCCACCTGGGCGCGGCGGGCGACTTCTTCCGCCATGCGCCGCGCGGCTTCCTCCCCGGCTTCGCGGGCGGCTTCCTCGCGGGCCAGCAATTCCTTTTCCAGCTGGCGGCGCAGGTCCTCGGCCTTCCGGACCTTGTGCTCGGCCGCCTCGCGCGTCTGCCGGTTCGATTCCTCGTGCAGGCGCACGGCCTCTTCGCGCGCGACCTTCACTTCCACCTCGCGGCGCCGGAATTCCTCCTCCAAGCGACGCTGCTGTTCCTGCGCCTCTTCGCGGGCCTTCCGTTCGGCCTCCTCGCGCGCCTCGTGCTCGGCCTGCTCCCGGGCCCGGCGCGCTTCCTCTTCCTTCAGGAGCGCTTCCAGTTTTTCGCGTTCCTGCCGGGCCAATTCTTCCTTGCGGCGCAATTCGTCTTCGAGCAGGCGGCGGCGCTCTTCGATTTCCGCGGCTTGCCGCTCCGCCTCCTCGCGGGCCTGGCGTTCGGCTTCTTCGCGCGCCAGCCCTTCCGCCTCCAGCTGCGCCCGCCGTTCCGCTTCTTCCGCGGCCCGCCGTTCCGCTTCCTCCTGGGCGGCGCGGGCTTCCTCTTCGCGGAGGCGCAACTCCGCCTCCAGCTGCGCGCGGCGGTCTTCCGTCTCGCGGACTTTTTGCTCGGCGGCTTGGCGGGCCTGGCGTTCCGCCTCCTCGCGCGCCTGCCATTCGGCCTCGACCTGCGCGCGCTGCTCCGCCTCTTCGCGGGCGCGGCGTTCCGCCTCTTCCCCGGCCAGCCGCGCTTCTTCCTCGCGGCGGCGCAATTCCTCTTCGAGCAAGCGGCGGCGCTCTTCGGTTTCGCTCACCTGCCGTTCGACCGCCCGGCGGGCCTCGCGCTCGGCTTCCTCCCGCGCTTCCTGCTCCGCTTTTTCCTTGGCGAGGCGCTTCGCCTCTTCCTTGGCTTTCCGTTCGGCCTCTTTCCGGGCGAGACGGGCCTCCTCTTCGCGGCGGCGCAGTTCGGCTTCCAGCTGGCTGCGCTTGTCCTCCGTCTCGCGCACCTTTTGCTCGGCGGCTTCGCGCGCGGTCCGTTCGGCGGCCTCGCGGGCCTTGCGCGCGGCTTCCTCCCGGGCGCGGACGTCGGCGTCTTCCCGGGCCCGCTGTTCGGCCGCTTCGCGCGCGCGGCGGGCGTTTTCCTCAAACTGGCGCAATTCCTCTTCGAGCAGGCGGCGGCGCTCTTCGGTCTCGCGGACCTTTTCCTCGGCGGCTTCGCGCGCCGTCCGCTCCGCTTTTTCGCGGGCCTTCTGCTCGGCCTCGGCCTCGGAGCGCTTCTGCTCTTCCTCCTGCCAAAGGCGCTCGACCGCTTCCCGCTCCAGGCGCGCCGCCTCTTCCCGCCGCTGCAGTTCCGCTTCGAGCTGGTACCGCTCTTCCTCGATTTCCCGGATCCGGCGTTCCGCCTCGAGGCGGGCCTGGCGCTCGGCCTCCTCGCGGGCGAGCAGTTTCGCCTCTTCCTGGGCGCGCCGTTCGGCCTCTTCGCGCATGCGTCGCTCGGCCTCTTCGCGGGCCTTCCGCTCGGCTTCCTCGCGCTTCTTCAGTTCCTTCTCGAGATGGCGGCGGTTTTGCTCGGCGTCCTGCGCCTTGCGCTCCACTTCCTCGCGGGCCTGCCGTTCGGCTTCCTCGTGCGCGCGCCGGACTTCTTCCTCGGCCTGCTTCATCGCCTCTTCGAGCTGGCGGCGCTTCTCTTCCGCCATCCGGGCGCGTTCCTCGGCTTCTTCCCGCGGCGACGACGCGGCTTTCCGCTTGCCGCCCCGGTACCGTCCGACGGGGGGCGCGGGCTCTTCCGCGGCCTTCGCCGGCGGGGCCACCGCCTGCACCGCCGCCGCGGCGGGTTCTTCGGGCGGAACGACGGCGTCCCCGACGGGAATTTCGCGGGTTTCCGCCGCCGGATCCTCCGCCGCTTGCGCCGGGTCCGGCCCTTCCTCCGCCGGCGGGTCCCCGCCCATGGGCAACGCCCATTCCTGCTGGACCGGGATTCCCGGCCCGGCGCCTTCCGTTTCCGGCGCCCCCGCCGCGTCCGCCTGCCGTTTCATCTGCCGGGCCCGGTCCCGCGCTTCGGCGATTTCCTTCGCCTTGCGCTGGATTTCCTTCTTCTCCTGCAGTTCCTTCACGATCTTCTGGATGCCCGAAATGAATCCCGGCTTCTTCTTCGGATCGCGGATCAGTTCCGTCTTGTCGTCCGAAATCCCCGCGAAATGCAGGTACGCCTCGACGTACGGTTCCGCGTCCAGCCCCAGATATTCGCAATACAGCCGGTAGAAGCCCTTCGCGTAGGTCGGCGCGATCAGCTTGGGATAATCGTCCCGCTCCATGGCGTCGATCACCAGCATTTTCAGGTGCGTGGACGCGGCCGCCTCCGTCACGGTGACCCGCATGCGGTCCCGCGCTTCCTTCAACTGCTTGCCGATGCCGTTCATGTTTTCCATCCTAAACCGACGGGGATTCTTCGCCGCCGGCGTCGCCGTCCGCCGCGGCCGGGCCGTCCAGATCGAAGAGGATTTCGCGCGCCTCGGCCCCGCGCGGCGGCCCGACCATGCCTTTTTCCTCGAGAATGTCGATCAGCCGCGCCGCCCGCGTGTAGCCGATCCGCAGCCGCCGCTGGATGGACGACGTGCTGGCCCGCCGCGTCGTGCGGATCACCTCGATGGCCTGCTGCAGCAGTTCCTCGTCCTCTTCCGGCGCATCGGGCAGATCCACGCCGCCCTTGCCGTCGATCTTGGCCTGCAGCGCGCTTTCGAAGCGCGGCTTGCCCTGCCGCTTCCAGTGGTCGACGATCGACTGGATTTCCCCGTCCTTCGTCCACGCCCCCTGGGCGCGCACCAGCTTGTTCGCCCCCGTCAGCACCAGCATGTCGCCCTTGCCCACCAGCTTGTCCGCCCCCTCCTGGTCGAGGATCACGCGGCTGTCGTTCTTCTGCGCCACCTTGAACGCCACGCGCCCCGGGACGTTCGACTTGATCGTGCCCGTGATGATGTCCACCGTCGGCCGCTGCGTCGCGATGACCATGTGGATGCCGGTGGCGCGCGCCAGCTGCGTCAGCTTCTGGATCCGCGGCTCGATGTCCTGCTGCGCCGTCAGCATCAGGTCCGCCAGTTCGTCGATGATGATCACCACGTACGGCAGCCGATCCGGCAGCGGCGCTTCGGCCGGAGCCGCCGCCGCGGGTTCCTCCGGCGGGGCGCCGGCGGCGGCCTCGTCGAACAGCCCCGCCTGTTCCTCCCGGGGCCGCTGGTTGAACGCGCGGATGTCGCGCACCCCCGCCCGGTGGAACATCTTGAACCGGTTTTCCATCTCCAGGATCGCCCAGCGCAGCCCCGCGATCACCTTCTTGGCGTCGGTGATCACCGGCACCAGCAGGTGCGGCAAATCGTTGTAGCCCGAAAACTCCACGATCTTCGGATCGATCAGGATCAGCCGCAGTTCCTCCGGCGTGCGCGTCATCAGCAGCCCCGCCAAAATCGAATTCATGCACACGGTCTTGCCCTGGCCCGTCGCCCCGGCGATCAGCATGTGCGGCAGCGCGGCCAGATCGGCCATCAGCACGTGCCCGCCGACGTCCAGTCCCAGCGCGACCGGCAACGCCGCCTTCGACGTCGCCCACGTCGAGCTTTCCAGCAGCTGGCGCAGCACCACCGGCGCCGCGCTGCGGTTCGGCACTTCGATGCCCACCACGCCCTTGCCGGGAATCGGCGCCTGCACGCGGATGCTGTCCGCCTTCAGCGCCAGGGTGATGTTGTTCTGCAGGTTTCCGATCCGCTCCACCTTCACGCCCGCCGCCGGCAACAGCTCGTAGCGCGTCACCACCGGCCCCTGCTCCACGTGCGTCACTTCCGCCTCGATGCCGAATTCCGCCAGCGTGGCGCGCACGACGTGGATCGTTTTCTCCAGCTCGTCGGCCCCCGCCCGCACCCCCGCGCCCTCGGGCACCGGCTGCAGCAGCGTCATCGGCGGCAGCGCCCATTTCGGCGCCGGCTGGCGGACCTCTTCCGCCGCGCGTTTCGCCGCCTGGTCCGCCTCGAGGCGCGCCTGCTTCGCCGCCCGCTCTTCGGCCTCTTTCTTTTCCGCCTCGGCCTTCTGCTGCTCCGCCAGGCGCTTCAGGAACGCCGCCTTGCGGGCCGCCTCTTCTTTCTCGCGCGCCGCGGCCTCTTCCTGTTCCCGGCGGACGCGGCCATCCGCCTCCCGCCGGCGCGCCTCTTCGCGCTCCTGCCGCTCGCGTTCCTTCTGCAAGCGGCGGTCCTCGCGCTCCTGGAGACGCCGCTCGCGTTCCAGTTCCTTCTCGAGCTTCTGCCGCTCCTTTTCCAGCAGCTTCGCCTCGCGCGCCGACTGCTCCTGCGCCGTGCGGTGCAGGGCCGCCCGCTCTTCGCGGCGCTCCCGCCAGCGGTTCCACGCGTCCACCAGCGCGCCCCACAGCATCGCCGGATGCGTCTGCAGCACGAAAAACAACCCGCTCACCGCCACGCCCAGGCTGATGATCGCCGCGCCCACCACCCCGAGGGTTTTCGTCAGCAGCATCCGCCCCAGAAACAGCCCGAGGTATCCGCCCGGCGCGCTCAAATTGTACCGCGGCGACACGGCGTCCGCCCAGAATTCCGCCTGGAGGTCCACCAGCACGCAGAGCCCCGCCAGAATGCCCACCATCCACAGCACCCGCGGCCAGACCCGCTCCCCCGACCGCACGATCATCAGCAAGCCCCAGACCGCCACCAGCAGCGGGAACAGGAATCCCACCAGGCCGAACACGTTGAAGACCCCCCACGCCGCCCAGGCCCCCACCGGGCCGATGTAGTTCGCGGTCGGCGAATTGACCGGACTATGCTCCCAGGAGATGTCCTGCCACGTGTACGACACCAGCGCCAGCAGCAGCAGCACCCAGGCCGCCTGCATCAGAATGCCGGTCGCCTCGCGCCGCACGTTGGCCGCCTTGTCTTTTTTTCCAGCCATATTTGTTTATCTATACCAGATGGCGGTTTCCCAATGCAACGTCCGCATCCTCTCCGGAAGGAAAAATCCCTCCGAGCACCGCCACCGCCAGCGCATAGGCGCCGTCCAGGACGAATCGCGACCAGATCCGGGCGCCCGTCGCGGGCTCGGCCTGGAACGGCGCGGTCTCCAGCCGCGTCCGCCGCTGGATCGCGCCGTCCGCCCATCCGCAGCCCAGCGCCTTCATCAGCGCCTCTTTCTGGCTCCACAGCGCGAAAAACGCCCCGCGCCCCCCGGCGCGGACGTGCGCCTGTTCGCTCTCCGAAAAAACCCGCTCCGCCAGGCGAACCGCCTCGACCCGGCGGTTCGTCGCTTCCAAATCCACGCCGACCGCCGCGCCGCGCGCCAGCACCGCCACCGCATACTCCCCGGCATGCGACAGATTGAAGCCCCACTCCGCCGCCGCGCCCCCCGGCTGCGGCTTCCCATTGGCGCCGATCTCCATCTCCACGCGTTCCAACCCCAGCTCGCGCGGCAGCCAACGGACCTTCAGCCATTCCGACGCCCCCGCCCGCGCCCGCGCCGGCCCTTCCGCAAACCGAGCCGCCCGGTCCCGGGACTCCGCCGGCAGCACCTCGCCCCAATCCACCGCCCCCACCGCCACGGCCGCCAGCCGAAACGGTTCGCCGGGACGCGCCCAGTCCTGCACCGGAATGTCTTGCCTGCAATCCACGGGCGCCCATCCTGCCAAATCGCCGCCGCGGAAGAAATCTATTTGTCATTCCGCCGGTTCTGGGCCATCCTTTCCACAACCATGCATGCCAAGCGAATCATTCTGGCCGCGGCGCTGCTGGCCTTGATCCTCCTGGGCGGCTGCATTCTATACGTCGAGGACTATTCCCACGCCCAACTGTCCCGCGGACAGGCCATCCTGATCGAAACCACGGCCTATTGCCCCTGCGGAAAATGCTGCGGATGGCGGCGCAACTGGCTGTTCCGTCCCGTCATCGCGTCGGGCCCCCACCGCGGCAAGCCCAAGGCCGTCGGCATCACCGCCAGCGGCAAAAAGGCCCGGCCCGGCATGGTCGCCGCCGACACCCGCTACTATCCCTTCGGCACCGTCATCTACTTCCCCGGCTACGGCTACGGCACCGTCGAGGACCGCGGCGGCGACATCAAGGGCCCCCTGCGGATCGACCTCTTCTTCAACACCCATTCCGAAGCCATGCATTGGGGCCGCCGAAAAGTCCGCGCCGTCGTCTTCCCCCCCGGCACCCCCCCCGTCCCCAAAAACCTCCGCCCCCCGCGCTGATTCAAGGCGGTTTCAAGCGGATTCGGGTTGACAGCCCCCGCCCGTTTGCCTAGGTTTCCCGCGATTTTACCGCTTGGACACCCGTTCCGGCGGCCCGCCTCCGGCGGGAAACCGAGATAAAGGCAGGTGAGTTCCCCCACATGACAGAAGTGAAGATCAGGAAAGGCGAGTCCGTCGAAAAGGCCCTGCGCCGCCTGAAAAAGAAACTGGACCGAGAAGGCATCATGCGCGACATCCGCGCCAAACGGCATTTCGAGAAGCCCAGCGAGAAGCGGCGCCGCAAGGCGGCCCGCGCCCGCATCAACGCCCGCCGCGCCACCCGCGAGGCCGCCTTGTAACCCACGGTCCTGAAAAGAACCCCCGGAGCCGGACGTCAAAACCCCGGCTCTTTTATTTTGCCCCCAACCCTGCTATAAGATCCCCCATCATGAAAATCCTCGTCATCAACGCCGGCAGTTCCTCCATCAAATACCAGCTCATGGACCTCGAAGACGTCCACCATTGCGCGCTCCTCGCCTCGGGCCTCGTCGAAAAAATCGGCGAACCCAAGGGCCGCGTCATCCACAAGAAATTTTCCGGCGGACAGGAACAAAAGTTCGTCGAGGAAGAACACCTCGCCTCCCACCACGAGGGCATGTCCCGCGTCGTCGCGCTCCTGACCGATCCCGAAAAGGGCGTCATCCGCGACGCCTCCGAAGTCCACGGCGTCGGCCACCGCGTGCTGAACTGCGGCGAGGTCTACTCCGACACCGT